>JANRKD010000028.1:0-48571 GCA_033763655.1 Alphaproteobacteria bacterium | reverse complement strand
CCCACACTCAACCCACAGCCCACAGTTTACACACCCAACCTATAGCCTCCAGCGCCACGGGTTACACACCCAACCCACAGCCTCCAGCGCCCAACCCCACGTGTCATCCCGGCTCGCCCCAACCACCCACCTGTCACCCCGGCCTTGTGCCGGGGTCCACCTTAAAGATGGATGCCGTCATCGGGCGGCACGACGAGGGGAGAGCGTAAGGGCGGCCCCACGCGCGCCACGCGACTCCCTTCCCGCATTTCCCTCCCCTAACCCCTCCCGCAAGCGGGAGGGGGATATTCCCCTTGCTGACCACCGTCCTCTATTCACTTCACTTTCTTCACTGGCTACTGGCTACCGGCTACTGGCGACTCCCTTCCCGCTTTCTTCCGCGCGAATACCGCCTAAAACAGCTCGGCGAAGCGGCGTTTGATTTCGGCAACCACCTGCCCGACATCATCGAGCGCCTGTGCGGGGCACCAGTCGAGCCGCGCCAAATTATTGAGCGGGTGGGCCAGCCCCCGGTCATACAAAGTCTGGTGCAGCAACTGATGCTTGGGCGGGGCGACCTCGGCGCTGGCATAAATAAATACGGGCGCCCCGGTCACGCAGGCCTCGGCACACATCGACAACGAATCGCCGGTGACGATAATCCCGTCGGCACAGGCGAGCATCCCGAGATAGGGATTGTCTTTATCCATATCCCAGCGATGCAGCACATGCGGCAATTGCAGCAGCGGCTCAATCAGCGCGATGGCGTCTTTCGGGGTGCGGCGGCTGGTGGTAATCAGCAGCGAGCCATGCCCGGCGAGCAGCACCGCGCGGCTGATAATATCGTGCCAGTGGGTGGCCTTATACTGGCCGCGCCGGGTGCCCCCGCCCATGCACAGGGTGATAAACGGCCGCGGCAGATGGGCAAATTGCGGCTCCCATGCAGCGCGGGCAGCGTCGAGCGTCGCGGGCGTAACGGCATGCAGCGGCGCCAGGCTGGTGATGCTATTGCCGACGGGCTTCACGCCGTCATGCTCGGGTACCACGGCCAGGTCGATGCCGCGCATACTCTCGGGCCGCATCAGGTAGATGCTGCGCGTGGTGGGGGATTGTTTCTTGAGGTAGCGCAGCACCGGCAGGGTGCGCCTGCCTGCGGCGATTACCAACGAAGGATAGGGCGGGGTGAGCGGCGCGCTGCGTGCCGTGTCAACCGCCATCAACGAACTGCCCATCCATGTCGAAGGCAGGCAGGCAAAAGCGTTGTATTCGAGGCGCTTCAAATGATAGGGAATGCCGAGGCGTGTGATAACCCCAAGCACCTGCCCGGTATGGCCGGTACGGTCGTCGATCAGTCCCCAGATGGTGGTCATGGTCGCTCCGCCCTCGCAAAAAACGGCCGATGGCCGGTGGCCTGCGTCATCTTCCTCATCTTCTGCCACCGGTCGCTGGCCACTTTTTACACATACTCCACACGCACCACTTCGTAGAAACGCGCGCCTTTGGGGGTAATCACCTCGACGCTGGCGCCGAGTTTCTTGCCAATCAGCGCACGGCCAATCGGGGCCGACGTCGAGATCAGGTTGCGTTTGATGTCAGCCTCGTAATCGCCGACAATCTGGTAGGTGATTTTCTCCTCGGTATCTTCGTCAACGACCGTGACCGTCGCTCCGAACTTGATATGCTCGCCCACCAGTGCCTGCACGTCGATGATTTCGGCGCGGCTGATGACGGCCTCAAGCTCCTGCAGGCGACCCTCGATGAAGCTCTGTTTTTCTTTCGCTGCGTGGTATTCGGCGTTCTCTTTCAAATCACCGTGCGCGCGTGCTTCCGAGATGGCGGCAATCACCGCCGGACGCTCGACCGATTTCAGGTGTTTCAATTCTTTTTCCAGCCGCTCGAAGCCAACGGCGGTCATCGGGATTTTTTCCATAAGGCACTTCGTCGTTACAGGGTGAAGTGATTTTATACGCGATTGCATAGCTATCGCGCAAGGGCTACCATCATGCGCGCGGGGCGATGGTTTTCTTGAGCCAGGCCGCATAGGCCTCTTCGCCCCCTGTGCCTTCGGCGAGGGCGATAATGGCGCGATAGTTTTCCTCCGCCGAGGCGATAATCTCAAACCCATTGAGCATGAGAAATAAATCGGTCAACGCCAGCGCCGAGCGCTTGTTTCCATCGACAAAAGCGTGGTTCTTGGCAATGCCGAAACCATAGGCGGCGGCAAGCTCGGCCAGCGAAATATCCGGCCGATAATGGAACATGTGCTGCGGACGGGCGAGGGCGGATTGCAACAGCCCCATATCGCGTACACCGCCCGGCCCGCCATGTTCGGCAAGCTGGCGCTGATGGATGGCCAGCGCCGTGTCCTCGCGTACCCAGACCGGCTCGAAGGTGGTGGGGATATTCATGGCTTATTTCGCCAACAGGGCGAGTACGTCGCGATGTTTGCGCATCACCGTTTCCGCCAGTTCCATCTGCTGCTCAAACTCGGGGTTGTGTTCCTGAATCTGGAAACCGTGCGGAATCTCGGTAAAGAAAAGCTGGTCACCCTTGCCGACGCGTAATTTGGCGAGCATTTCCTTGGGCAGGATTACACCCAGTGAGTTGCCGATTCTGGTAATTTTTAAGGTGTGTTGCATGTGGGCGCCCCTTTGTTGTTAGAACAAATGTTATAACATTCGGCCGCAAAAAGCAAGGAAACGTTACAACAAATGTTATAACATGGCCAGCGACAGCGCGGTAATCCCGTTTGGCCAGCCACCTCACGCCGCGTCGCGTTTTCCACCCGGCTTCAGGAAATAGCTTTGCAGCGGCGCGACGGTGAAACCCTGCGGGGTTTTTACCATGGTGGCAATCGCCTGCGCCATGGCGCGCGCGCCGGCGATGGTGGTGGAGTAGGGAATTTTGCCCATCAGCGCGGTTTTGCGGATTGAAGCGGAATCGAGAATCGCCTGTGCGCCGTCGGTGGTGTTGAACACCAGTTGGATCTGCCCATCCTTCATGCGATCGACAATATGGGGCCGCCCCTCATGCACTTTATGGACAATCTCGACCGGCAGCCCCTGCAATTGCAGATGCTCGCCCGTGCCACGGGTGCAGACAATCCTGAACCCGACGGCCAGCAATTCCTGCGCAATCACCGCCGCCATCGGCTTGTCGCGATCGCGTACCGACAGAAAGACATTGCCCGCCTGCGGCAAGGTCGAACCCGCACCGATGAAGCCTTTACCAAACGCCGCCGCGAAGGTTCGGTCGATGCCCATGGCCTCGCCGGTCGATTTCATTTCCGGCCCGAGCAGTACATCGACCCCGGCAAACCGCGCAAACGGGAACACCGCCTCTTTCACCGCAATGTGGCCGAGCGCTTTCATGTGGCGCGTATCGTCGGGCAGGCCAAAACTGCGGAGGGTTTCGCCCGCCATGATGCGCGCCGCCAGTTTGGCAATCGGGATGCCGGTCGCTTTCGCCACGAACGGTGTGGTGCGGCTCGCACGTGGGTTGACTTCAAGGATATAAATCGTGCCCGATTTCACCGCGAATTGCACATTCATCAGCCCGCGTACATTGAGTGCCTTAGCCAGCGCAATCGTCTGCTGGCGCACCGCTTCGACCAGCGCATCGGGCAACGAATAAGGCGGCAGGCTGCAGGCCGAATCGCCGGAATGGATGCCCGCTTCCTCGATATGTTCCATAATCCCCGCGACGAACGTATCCTCGCCGTCGCACAGGCAATCGACATCAAGTTCGATCGCATCCTGCAGGTAAGAATCAAGCAGCACCGGCCCGTCGCCAAACATGCCGAGCAGCTCCTGCACATAGGCCTTGAGGCTCGGCGCATCGTAGAGGATTTTCATGGCGCGGCCACCCAGCACGTAGGAAGGGCGCACCACCACCGGATACCCAATGCGTTCGGCGGCAGGCAGCACTTCATCCGCGTGTTTGCAGATGGCATTGCTGGGCTGTTTGAGGTCGAGCCGGTGCAGCAATTGCTGGAAGCGCTCGCGGTCTTCTGCGAGGTCGATTGAATCAACGCTGGTGCCGATAATCGGGATACCCGCCGCTTCGAGCGCGTGGGCGAGTTTCAGCGGTGTCTGCCCGCCGAACTGCACAATCACGCCCTTAATCGTGCCGTTTTGCTGCTCTTTGCTGATAATCTCGATGACATCCTCCGCCGTCAGCGGCTCGAAATACAGCCGGTCGGACGTGTCGTAATCGGTGCTCACCGTTTCGGGATTGCAGTTAATCATGATGGTTTCGTACGATTCGCGCAGCGCATAGCTCGCATGCACGCAGCAATAATCAAATTCGATCCCCTGCCCGATGCGGTTGGGCCCGCCGCCGAGAATGACGATTTTCTCGCGCGCCGTCGGATTGGCCTCGCATTGCGCGCCGATTGCCGGCCACGGGCCGCTTCCTGTTTCATAGGTCGAATATAAATAGGGCGTCTGCGATTCGAATTCCCCGGCGCAGGTATCGACCCGCTTGAACACCGGGCGCACACCGAGCCCGTGGCGCGTGGCGCGCACCGATTTTTCATCACTTCCGCTAAGCCGCGCCAGTTGTTTGTCCGAGAAACCGAGCGATTTTAGCTGCACCAAACTCGCTGCGTCCGACGGCAAGCCGTGCGCTTTTACCCAATCCTCGGCGGCGAGGATGGTTTGCAACTGGGCAAGAAACCACGGGTCAAAACGCGTGATTTCGTGGATTTCTTTTGCCTCCATCCCCAGACGCAGCGCCTGCGCCGCCCGCAGCAAGCGGTCGGGCGACGCTATCGCCAATGCCCCGCGCAACCCTTCCATATGCTCGGGCGTCACCCCATCGATGGTCATTTCATCAAGGCCTGTCAGGCCCGTTTCGAGCGAACGCAGCGCCTTTTGCAGTGCCTCGCAGAAATTGCGGCCCATTGCCATGCTCTCGCCCACCGATTTCATCGCGGTGGTCAGGGTCGTATCCGCACCGGCGAATTTCTCGAAGGTGAAGCGCGGGATTTTGACCACGACATAATCGAGCGTCGGCTCGAACGAGGCGGGCATCGCCCTAGCGCTGCCGGTAACTTCGTTGACCACCTCATCGAGCGTGTAGCCGACCGCGAGCTTGGCCGCGACCTTCGCAATCGGAAAGCCGGTGGCCTTGCTCGCCAGTGCCGAGGAACGCGACACGCGCGGGTTCATCTCGATGACCACCATGCGGCCATCCTTGGGATTCACCGCAAACTGCACGTTGCTGCCGCCCGTATCCACGCCGATTTCGCGCAAAACCGCGATGCTGGCGTTGCGCATGATCTGGTATTCCTTGTCGGTCAGGGTCAGCGCCGGGGCGACGGTGATGGAATCCCCCGTATGCACTCCCATCGGGTCAACATTCTCGATCGAGCAGACGATGATGCAATTGTCGTGTTTATCGCGCACCACCTCCATCTCGTATTCTTTCCAGCCGAGCACGGATTCGTCGATCATCACTTCCCCGACCGGCGAGGCATCGAGGCCCGAGGCCACAATCTGCTCGAATTCTTCGTGGTTATAGGCAATACCACCACCCGAACCGCCCATGGTGAAGCTCGGGCGGATAATGGCGGGCAGGCCGACCACCTGCATCGCGTCGCGCGCTTCCTCGATGGATTTGACCACCACGTTCTTGGGCACCGCAAGGCCGATTTTCGCCATCGCGTCGCCGAACAGCTGGCGGTCTTCGGCTTTGTTGATAGCCGCCAGATTCGCACCGATCAGCTCGACGTTATATTTTTCCAGCACGCCCGATTCGGCCAGCGCTTTGGCGCAGTTGAGCGCCGTCTGCCCGCCCATGGTCGGCAGTAACGCATCGGGTTTCTCGCGGGCGATGATTTTTTCGACGAATTCAGGCGTAATCGGCTCGATATAGGTTGCATCCGCCAGCTCGGGATCGGTCATGATGGTGGCGGGGTTGCTGTTGACCAGAATCACCCGGTAGCCCTCGGCTTTAAGCGTTTTAACCGCCTGCGTGCCGGAATAATCGAACTCGCAGGCCTGGCCGATGACAATCGGCCCCGCACCAAGGATAAGGATGGAGCGGATGTCGGTTCTACGAGGCATGGTTTTCCAGTTCCACAATGAGTTTTTTAAGCACCGGCAGGTAATCGGGCAGGCGGTTGTAAATCTCCTGCGCCAGCACCTTGTCGTAGGTGTGCGAGGTCAGGTTACGATCATCGAGCATGCGAAGCCAGAGCGCTTCATCCGCAATCCACCCGGATGCATACGCTTCGCGAAGCGCATCCTTCGGAAACTGAACCACCACGCCTCCTTCTTTAAGCAACAGGGCTTTCAGGGTTTTCCACGCCAACTCGAACGAAAACTCAAACCGCTGGATGGCCGAATCGCGCCGGTCAAAATCTTCGTCCATCGGCTTGTTTCGTGTTTTTTCAAGCTGGTTGACGGCGTTAGTGAAATCGTCCAGCCATGTTTGCACCGTGCGCTTAGCCATAGATTTTTACCCCATCTTGCAGAATATTTGCTTTCAACCTTCCGTCATGAAGCGCGTCGAGCCGCACATAGTCAATTTTCAGTAGCGTATCTGCGTTGTCGATCACATCCCCCACCATCGCCCATTGTGCATCGCTAGCCTTCGGGCACACCATCGCCAGATCAATATCGCTCGCCGCATTTGCATCCCCCCGTGCGCGCGAACCATAGAGATAAACAGCCTCGATAAACGGCAGCGCGGTAAGGGCCCTGAAAAATGCGTAAGCGGTGATGTCGGCAGGGTGACTCATGCTCCCGCACTCTCTTTTACCATCGCCACAAAGCGCGCAAACAAATACTGCGAATCATGCGGGCCGGGCGAGGCCTCGGGGTGGCCCTGCACCGAAAAAACCGGCAATGTGCGGTGGCGGATGCCCTGAACCGTGCCATCAAACAGCGAGCGGTGCGTCACTTCCACCTCGGCAGGCAGCCCCGCATCACTGATCGCAAAGCCATGGTTCTGGCTGGTGATTTCGACTTTGCCTGTCTGCAAATCCTTGACCGGATGGTTGGCGCCGCGATGGCCCTGTTTCATTTTTTCCGTGTGGCAGCCCAGCGCGATGCCGAGCATCTGGTGACCAAGGCAGATGCCGAAAATGGGGAGCTTCGCGTCGATGAGTTTTTTAATCACCGGCACCGCGTAATGGCCGGTGGCCGAAGGGTCACCCGGCCCGTTGCTTAAGAACACACCGTCGGGCTTCAGTGCCAGAATCTCTTCCGCCGAGGCAGTCGCAGGCACCACAGTCAGCCGCACACCAGCCGAAATTAGGGAGCGCAGGATATTGCGCTTCACGCCATAATCAATCGCGACAACATGCGCCAAGGCGTCGCCCACCGGCAGGTGTTGCAGATGGCTCTGCTCCATCTCCCAGCGCGGCGCGCTCCACGCATAATTTTCTTGCGTTGTCACATGCGCCGCCAGTTCGAGGCCGTTCATATCGGGGGCCAGCGCGAGCGCGGCGTTTGCCTTTTTCAGCAGCGCCTCCTCCGTAACGGGCGATGCATGCCCTGCGACCGCAATCGCACAATTTTGTGCCCCATGCATGCGGATATGGCGGGTAAGCGCCCTTGTGTCGATGCCGCTGATGCCGCGCAGGCCGTGCGCTTTCAGCCAGTCCTCCAGATGCGCCGTCGCGCGGAAACTCGACGGCGCGGTGATGGCTTCACGCAGGATAAGCCCGTTGGCGCCAAGGGGCGTCGGCTGGGCGTCGTCTGATTCCACGTCTTCGGGATTGCAGCCAACATTGCCGATATGCGGAAAGGTAAACGTAATGATTTGCCCGGCATAAGAAGGATCGGTGAGGATTTCCTGATAACCGGTCATCGCGGTGTTAAAACAGATTTCGCCACTGACCGTGCCCGCATCACCCAGGCCGTATCCGAAAAACACCGTCCCATCTGCGAGTAATAACGCAGCGTTCGGGGCGGGTTTCAGCGGTGCAATCATAGCGTAAAGATGCCTCCAAGCAAACGCAGGCACGTTTAGGCAGCCACGGGCCATCTGTCAAGCGCTGCCGCGCAGGGTTTGCCCGCACAGCCCCTATAACCTAACATTTAACATCGTAACGGTTGCACTGCACCCAAGCGGTGACTATAGTGCGTTTTCGTTATTTTGATGCACCCTTCGATTAGGAGATTTTATGAGCGTACTTGTTGGCCGCGAGGCTCCGGATTTCACCGCTCAGGCAGTGATGCCCGACAATTCCATCCAGGCGGATTTCAACCTCAAATCCTTCGCCAAAGGCAAATACGCCGTCCTGTTCTTCTGGCCGCTCGACTTCACCTTCGTCTGCCCGTCGGAAATCATCGCCTTCGATAACCGGGTCGATGAGTTCAAAAAGCGCGGCGCGGAAATCATCGGCATTTCGGTCGATTCGCAATACACCCACTATGCGTGGAAAAATACGCCAGTCGATAAAGGCGGCATCGGCAACATCCGCTTCCCGCTGGTGGCCGATCTCACCAAATCCATCGCCCGCGCGTATGACGTGCTGACCGGGGATGCCGTCGCTTTCCGTGGCACCTTCCTCATCGACAAAAAAGGCATGGTACGCCACCAGCTGGTGAACGACCTGCCGCTGGGCCGCAATGTCGACGAAACCCTCCGCACGCTCGATGCCCTCATTTTCCACGAAGAGCATGGCGAAGTCTGCCCGGCGAACTGGAAGAAAGGCGAAAAAGGCATGACCGCCACCGCCGAAGGCGTCGCCAGCTATCTCAAGGAAAAAGCGAAAGCGTTGTAGTTTCCGGTTCGCGCATTCACGCCTTGTAAGGTAAGGATTTCTCATGACCGACTATAAAACCCCCGTCCTCATCATCGGCTCGGGTGCAGCGGGCTGCACCGCGGCGATTTACGCCGCGCGCGCCAACCTCACCCCTCTGTTGGTGCGCGGCATGCAGCCGGGCGGCCAGTTGACCATCACCACCGAGGTCGAAAATTTCCCCGGCTTTGCCGAGGCGATTCAAGGCCCATGGCTGATGGAGCAGATGGAAGCGCAGGCGGCGCATGTCGGCACGCAGATCATCGACGACCATATCGCCAGCATCGACCTTTCCAAGCGCCCGTTTGTCGCGGTCGGGGAATCGGGCGATAGCTACATTGCCGAAACCGTGATTATCGCCACCGGCGCGTCGGCGCGCTGGCTGGGGTTGGAATCGGAGAAAAAATTCCAGAATTTCGGGGTGTCGGCCTGCGCCACCTGCGACGGGTTCTTTTTCAAGAAAAAGGATGTCGTCGTGCTCGGCGGCGGCAACTCGGCGGTCGAGGAAGCGCTGTTTCTTGCCAAAATCTGCAATTCGGTCACCCTCATTCATCGTCGCGATAGCCTGCGTGCCGAAAAAATCGGCCAGGATCGCCTGTTTGCGACCGCCAATGTGAAGGTGCTCTGGGATAGCGTGGTTGAAGAGTTCGTCGGCGACGACAACCCGCCGAGCCTGACGGGCGTGCGGGTGAAAAACGTCAAAACCGGCGCGGAGTCGGTAGTGCCCTGCCACGGCGCCTTTGTCGCCATCGGCCACAGCCCGAACACCCAGCTATTTACCGGCCAATTGACGATGGATGCGGACAACTACCTCGTCACCACTGCGGGCAGCACGAAAACCAATGTCGCGGGCGTGTTTGCCGCCGGGGACGTGCAGGATAAAATCTACCGCCAGGCCGTCACCGCCGCCGGCACCGGCTGCATGGCCGCCCTCGAAGCGCAGAAATTCCTCGAAGCCGCGCATTAAAGCGCGACAGCAAGCACGGGCCTTAAACACCGTTCATGTTGTAGCGTGCTGGATCGTACGTTCTTCCATTGTGTTCGCTCGTATCCGTACCCACCGTAGTCCTCGGGCCCTCAGCCTCAGGCCGCACTGTCGTGCCATTTTTTGCGTCAGAGTGGATGGCCATCGAACCATTGACGCGCACATCACCAACTTCCGACGGTGTGCACTTGGATTTTTCGCCCGTTGGGAGAATACTGAGAGGGATCTCGGTGGGTTTAAGTATGGCCTGAATATCAGGAGCCAACGTAATCAGTTCTGGAATTTTAGGCACCAGATTTCTATCGTACCACGGCTTGCATGTCTCGGGCGGCCTATTGGAGTCGGAGAGAAGTGAATCATAAAACGAATCATATGCGCCTAAGGCTTCTCGCATTTCGTCAATTTTTCTACGAAAAGGCATCATCTCCTCGCGGCGACGCGCGCATTCTTCTTCCGAAAGTGGGGTCTGGGCCCGGATGCGATCAAGTACGGCTTCAGGCACACGATTGCGATATGTACGCCCTAGTGAATCGGTGCGCTCCAGATCGCTTTCAACAAGCGGATCCCCATTGCGGGCGAGCGTCTCTATGATTTCGTCGATACGATCCCATGTTCGCGGATCATCAAACGGCACGCCCCCTTGAGCGTCCTTCTTAAACAGGTCTTCTTTGAGCAGGAACGACCCGATTATAAATTCGTGGTCCGCGATAGTGCCTGCAGAGAGGTTTCTGGCCAAAACCTGCATTTCTTTTGCTAAAAGGCGCAGGTACTGTTTTTTTATATCCATGTTCTCAAAATCGTGATTGTAGGATGTTCCCCTGTTGAATGGCACGCCCGCGGCCAGTATCCGCTTTGCCACCCACCAGCCTGCATACGGGTTGTCCTTTACCTGACCATCAATCGTAATCTTATCAGGCTCTACCAGCCACTCGAGGGGCTGCACCTCTACCCAGTATGGCTTGCCCGCTTGTGGTTTTTCACCATTAGAGAGCACGAAATAACTATCACGTCGAGCGTCAATGCGGATATAACGTTTGCCCTTATATTCGTATTCGGCGCACTCTTTCGCGCAGAACGGCTTGCTATAAGCGGTGCGCTCCTCACCATCGAACGTGTATGTTTTGCGCGTTTTTTGCAATTGATTCCTTGAGAACGCCTCCTCCAGCTCATCCCTAAATTTTGCTGCACCCCTCGGTGATAAATCGGCGCCCGCAAGAGTCTGTGGATATTCACCATATTCGACTACATCCATCCCGAAAAATTTCTGTGCGGACTTCGTCTCGTCTGGGTCGATGGCAGATGTCGCCAGTGGAGACAAAGCGGGGCGCACGCCAACGTCACGACTTCTCAACGCACGAGTGCTCATCCGGCCGTCGGCATCTATGACGAGGACATCGCCCTCGTCATAGGTGCCGCGCGTCCAGAAACATCCGGTCTGCTGCCCATCGTCTGTTTTGTCGTACCCCCCCTCGATACCCAACAGGATGGCAAGATCACTCACCCCTGTCTTGTTGCCGCATCGCCTTATTGCCCACATGCGGGGGCCGCGAATCTGAAAATAGTCCAAAAGGGTCATCTCCTCAGCGACAACGTCCCGATTGTCTTGCGTCACGTAAGACCTCCCTACTTTCAATAACACCCCCATTTCAGAGGGACGTGAGAGTCAATCCTAGCATGTCGCAGTGCGGCAAAATATTACAGTTTAATGAAAATTAACGCTCTTGCATGTCGCCCCCCTATCCCAAGCCATGCTTTTTGCGCAAGACGCGGGCTTGAAATAGGCCTTTATGGCGGCGGTGTTTTGCGCTATATGCATAGCACGGCAATCCATTCGGGGCGGCGGCGATGGCGATGGACTGGGACAAGCTACGGGTTTTCCACGCGGTGGCGCAGAGCAAAAGCCTGACGCGGGCGGGGGAAACGTTACATCTCAGCCAGTCAGCGGTCAGCCGCCAGATTTCGGCGCTCGAGGAAAAAATGGGCATTGCCCTCTTCCACCGCCACGCGCGCGGGCTGGTACTTTCCGAACAGGGAGAAATTCTCTTTAAGACCGTCGCCGACATGGTGGCCAAGCTCGAACACACCGAAATGACGCTGGCCGAAGCGCTGACCAAACCTAAAGGGCCGTTCAAGCTCACCGCGCCTTCGGCCTTCACCACTGTCTGGCTGACGCAGCAGATGCAGGAATTCACGCAGCTTTACCCCGACATCGAAGTGACGCTGGTCGCCACCGACCGCGCGCTCGACCTGACCATCCGCGAGGCCGACGCCGCCATCCGCCTCTACCCGGCGCGCCAGCCCGACCTCGTGCAATCCCCGCTGATGTGCTTTTCCAATTCGCTGTTCGCCTCGAACGACTACCTGCGCGAGCACGGTATTCCGCAGATGCTCTCCGACCTGAAGGGGCACAAGCTGCTCGGGTTCGAGGAAAGCACCAGCGGCGCGCCGTTTGCCGAAGTCAACTGGCTCTACGCCCTGCCCGAGGCAAAGCAACTGGGATTAAAGCCGTATTTCAAGGTCAATTCGCTGATGGCGCTGCGCACGGCGGTGAAAAACGGCATGGGTATCGCCGCCCTGCCCGATTACCTGATGTACCGCGCCCGGCATGTCAGCCGGGTGCTGCCGCTGCTCAACGGCCCTAAAACCGAGGCCTATTATGTCTACCCGATGGAGCTGAAAAACTCGAAGCGGGTCAATGTCTTCCGCAATTTTATCGCCCCCAAAATCGCCGCCGCCAATTTCTAGGGCGGAGCGCTCCGGCCCTTATGCCACCAGCAACCGCTTGAGCGGTTTTTGCGCGCGGGCGCCCAGATGGGTGATGATATCGCTGGCGCAGGCCGAACCTAAGCGCCCGCATTCCTCCAGCGGCAGGCCGCGCGTGTGGCCGTAAAGGAACCCGGCGGCGTATAAATCGCCCGCGCCGGTGGTATCGACCACCTCGTGCACCGGCACCGCCGCCACTTCGATGCGTGCCTGCGGCGTCAGGATAATCGACCCTTTCGAGCCGCAGGTAACGGCAATCACCGCGCACTGGCCTTGCAGCTGCCCGAGCACCTGCTCGAAACTCTGGCCGGGATAGAGCGCCTGCGCTTCGTCGTAATTGCAGAACAGAATATCAAAATCGTCGCGGATCATCGCGAGGTAGTCCGCGCGCGAGCGTTCGACACAGAACACGTCCGACAGGGTGAAGGCAATCTGGGTGCCGGCGGTGCGCGCCGCCGCAAACGCATGACGCAGCGCCGCTTTCGTCACATCAAGATCCCACATATAACCTTCGCCATAGAAAATCTTCGATTGCGCAATCAGCGCCGTATCGACATCGCTCACATGGATCTCCCCCGCCGCGCCAAGGAAGGTATTCATCGTGCGCTGACCATCCTCCGTCACCGCAATCAGGCAGCGCGCGGTCGGCACGCCGTTGGTCGCCTCGGGCGTGGTGAACTCGACCCCGATGGCGTTCATGTCGTGGCGGAAAACCCGTCCCAGCTCGTCGGCATGCACCTTGCCGATAAACGCCGTTTTCGCGCCAAGGTCGGCCATGCCCGCCAGCGTGTTGGCGGCCGAGCCGCCGCTGACTTCGGTCGCCTGCCCCATCGCGCCATAGAGCAGCTCGGCGCGCGCCGCATCGATCAGCTGCATGGAACCTTTGCGCATTTCCTGTTCGGCGAGGAACCGGTCGTCACAGAACGAAAGCACATCCACAATGGCATTGCCGATTGCCACCACGTCATAGGATTTGGAAGCCATGTTCTCTCTCCGTAGGCAGTGGGTACGCGCGCCGCCCGGACGGCACCGCATGGTTCACTGCAGAATGTTGCGCGCCCGCTCCAGATCTTCGGGCGTATCGACGCCGAGGGGTACCGTATCGACCACACTCACGTCAATGCGTAATCCAGCCTCCAGCGCACGAAGTTGCTCGAGCTTCTCGCGCTGTTCGAGCGGGCTTGGGGGCAACCCGACAAAGGTTTCAAGCGCGGCGCGGCGGTAGGCATAGACGCCGATATGGTGAAACCGCACCCCCGAGCCATAGGGGGCGACGGCGCGGGTGAAATACAGCGCCCGACCTGATTTTTCGTTGTTTTTTAATGCAATAACCGCCTTCACCACCGCCGGGTTGGTCTGCTCCTCCTCGCGGGTGATGGCGGCGGCGAGGGTCGCAATATCCACCGCCGGGTTGTCAAGCGGGCGCAGCAACTCGCGCAGCAGGTGCGGCTCAAGGGTCGGCACATCGCCCTGTAAATTGATAATGGTGTCATACGTCGCTGACGCCGGATGGCGGGTGAGCGCTTCCCACACCCGGTCGGAGCCGCTCGGGTGGTTAGGGTCGGTGAGGATGGCCACCCCGCCTGCTGCCCGCACCGCCTGCGCGATTTCCTCGCCATCGCAGGCGACCACCACCTCGCCGACGCCCGATTCCATCGCGCGGCGCATCACCTGCACCACCATCGGCACGCCCGCAATCATCGCCAGCGGCTTATTGGGCAGGCGCGTGGCTTTCAGGCGCGCGGGGATGACAATCAGAACCGACATGGCGAAAACTTTCTTCAAAGTGGTTGCGACGAGAGGGCGCGTATGCTACCGCCCAATTATCCGCTTTCTGGTTAGCCACAAGCATTCGCAAATTACAACCAAACATACTGACGGACGGTCCCGATGTCGAATCTCAACCTGAATAAAACCGCTGCCGCCATCCTTGTTGCGGGGTTAATCGGCATGCTCACCGGCAAAGCCACCGAGTTTCTTTATTTCGGCGGGCCGGAGCATCCCGGCCATCACGCGGAAGCCAAGCGCGGCTACAGCATCGAGGTGGTGGCCGACGCCGTCGCCGGGGAAGCGGCCGCACCGGCAGGCGCGGCGGATATTTCGGCACTGTATGCCACCGCCGACCTCAAGGCGGGCGGCGATATCTTTGCCAAAAAATGCGCGGTCTGCCATAGCGGCGACAAGGATGGCGCCAACAAAATCGGGCCGAAACTCTGGGGGGTGGTCAACCGCAAAGTCGCTTCCATCGGCGATTTCAACTATTCTTCGGGCATGAAATCGCGCGCCGATAAAACCTGGAGCTTTGACGAAATCAACCATTTCCTCTGGCGTCCGGCCAAATGGGTGCCTGGCACAATGATGAGCTTTGCCGGCCTGCCCAAGGATCAAGACCGCGCCAACCTGATTGCCTACCTCAACAGCCAGTCGGGCAGCCCGGCTAAAGTGCCGGCGGCGAAATAACGCGCCATTAATCCAAGGGAGGGCTTATGTCACCGACCGTGCTTTGGCTCCTTGCCGGGGCGGTGTTTATCGGTATCGACATTTTCGGCATGCCGGGCATCGGCTTCCTGTTTGCGGGCATTGCCGCCCTCATGGTCGGCAGCGCCATCGAGTTTGCGGTGCTGGGTGACGACCAGCTTATTGCCCAGTTCGCGCTATTCTTCCTGATTACCAGCATCAGCGCCGCGCTGTTATGGACCCGGCTGAAAAACGCCCACCGGCCTTCCTATTCCAACATTCTGGGCAGTGAAGCCGTGGTGGCCGCGCCCGGCCTTTCGGGCGGGGCCGAGGGGCAGGTGAAATGGTCGGGCACGCTGATGCGCGCGCGGCTGGCCGAAGGTGCTGAAGCCGACAGGCTACCCGAGGGGACGGTCGTCGTCATCCGGCAGGTTGAGGGCAACCTGCTGTTCGTCGCCAGAAAACCGTAGGAGATTTATATGGAATCGCTGATTTTCACCGCCCTTACCTTCCTCGGCCTGCTGGTGGTGTTCAAGGGCATCAAGATTGTGCCGCAACAACAGGCCTGGGTGGTCGAACGGTTCGGCAGCTACGAAATGATTCTCGAACCGGGGCTGAATTTCCTCAACCCCATCACCAAAAAAATCGCCTACCGCCATTCGCTCAAAGAATTTGCCCACGAAGTGCAGGAGCAGCCCGCCATCACCCGCGACAACGTGACGATGATGATGGACGGCGTACTGTACTTACGCATTATCGACCCGAAGCAGGCTTCCTACGGCGTCAACAACCCGATCTACGCGGTCAGCCAGCTGGCGCAGACCACCATGCGTTCCGAAATCGGCAAGCTCAGCCTCGACCAGTGTTTCGAGGAGCGCGAGCAGCTCAATTCCAACATCGTCACCGCGATCAATCAGGCGGCGCAGAGCTGGGGCATCCAATGCATGCGCTACGAGATTAAAAACATCACCCCGCCCGCCACGGTGCTCAAGGCGATGGAATTGCAGGTCGCTGCCGAGCGGCAGAAACGCGCCGAAATCCTGCAATCCGAAGGCCAGCGCCAGTCAAAAATCAACATGGCGGAAGGGCAGAAACAGGAAGTGGTGCTCAATTCCGAAGCGGCGCTGACCGATCAGGTCAACCGCGCGAAAGGTGAGGCCGAGGCAATCATCGCCGTCGCCGAGGCCACCGCGAAGGGTATCGAGCTGATTGCCGCCGCCATCAGCCGCGAAGGCGGCGAGGACGCGATCGCCCTGCGCATCGCCGAGCAATATGTCGGCGCCTTCGAGAAGCTGGCCAAAACCTCGACCACCCTGCTGTTGCCCGCCAGCGCGAACGACGCGGGCAGCATGGTGGCGCAGGCCATGAGCGTGTTTGAAACCGTACGCGCACAACGCACTGTGGCAAAAGAAACCGGCGGCAGCCCGTGGAGCAAACCCAACGCCTAAGCGATTCTTTGCGCTTGCCGCCCGCCGCCGCCCGTCCTACCCTGACCGGCATGAAACACCTGTTCGTTGCCTTGCTGGCCCTGTTGCTGCTTGCTGACCCTGCGCGGGCAGCGCATGGCATCGCCCTCTGGGGCGACCTCAAATACACGCCGGACTTCACCCATTTCGATTACGTCAATCCGAACGCGCCCAAAGGCGGCACATTCAGACTTTCAACCAACATCGTGTTCGACAGCCTGAACCCGTTCATCCTGAAAGGTGTCGCCGCACCGGGCGTGAACGGCTATATTTATCAGACGCTGATGACCCCGGCCTATGACGAGCCGCAATCCTATTACCCGCTGATTGCCAGCACCATCACCCTCGCGCCCGACCGCGCTTATGCCGATTTCACCCTGAACCCCAACGCGCGCTGGAGCGACGGCAAACCCGTCACCGTGGCGGATGTGCTGTGGAGTTTTAACACCCTCAAGGCCAAAGGCCACCCCGCCCTCAAGGTGCAATATGCCGCCATCACCGCCGCCGCGCGCGGCACGCAGACAGTGCGCTTCACCTTCGCCGATAAAACCCACCGCGAGCTGCCGCTGATTGCCGCCGGCCTGCCGGTGCTGCCGCAGCATTATTTCTGCGACGACGCCTCTAAGAACCCCGCCGGGGAAGCGGCTTGCGTCCCCTTCGACAAAACCACGCTGGCCATCCCTGTGGGTTCGGGGCCGTATAAAATCAGCCGCGTGGAGGCGGGCCGCTCCATCACCTTCGCCCGTGACCCACATTACTGGGGTGCCAATTTACCCAGCCAGCGCGGCTTTTATAACTTCGATACGATCCGCTACGACGTCTACCGCGACGACACGGTGGCGCTTGAAGGCATCAAATCCCACCAGTTCGATTTTTACGAGGAGTTCATCGCCCGCAACTGGGCCACCGCCTACACCACCCCTGCCGTGCAGTCGGGCGCGCTGATCAAAACCCTTGTTCCCAATAAAATCCCGCGCGGCATGCAGGGCTTTATTTTCAACACCCGCAAGGCGCGGTTCGCCGACCGGCGCGTGCGCGAGGCGATCGGCCTCACCCTTGATTTCGAATGGATGAACCGCGTCCTGTTCTACGGCGCCTACGACCGGGCCAAAAGCTTTTTTGGCAACACCGAGTTCGAGGCAAAAGGCCTGCCCGACGCCCGCGAACGCGCCCTCCTTTCTCCTTTCAGCACAACGCTCCCCCCTGCCCTTTTCACCACCGAATATACCGTCCCCGTGACCGACGGCTCGGGCATTGCTCGTGCCAACCTCATCCGCGCCCAGCAGCTTCTCAACGAGGCAGGCTGGGTGATGAAGGACGGCGTGCGCGTCAACGCCCGCACCGGCGAACCCCTCACCCTCGAATTCCTGATGACGCAGCGCACCTTCGAGCTGGTGGTGGCCATCATGCGCCACAACCTCGAAAAACTCGGCATTACAGCGAGTTTCCGCTACGTCGATGCCTCGCAGTACCAGAAGCGCCTCGAACGCAAGCAGTTCGACATCGTCTCCATCTGGTGGAATCTTGGCCTGTTTTACCCCTCCACCGAACAGTATTTATTCTGGCATTCCTCGCAGGCAGCGATTGAGGGCAGCCAGAACCTTGCCGGGGTAAAAAATCCGGCGGCGGATCGCCTCGTCGAGCGTATCCGAAACGCGCAGACGCTCGATGATTTACGCACCGCCGCCCGCGCGCTCGACCGCGTCCTGACTCAGGAGCACTACGTCATCCCGCATTGGAATCTAAGCGCCTGGCGTGTCGCCTACTGGAACCAGTTTGGCCGCCCCAAAATCACCCCTGCGTATAATCTCGGTCTTGATACCTGGTGGGCAAACGATGCCGCGCCCGCAAAATCCGGAGACGCCCGATGATTAGCTACCTCCTGCGCCGCCTGCTGCTGATGATTCCGACCCTGCTCGGCATCCTGCTGATTAATTTCGTCATCATTCAGGCGGCACCGGGCGGGCCGGTCGAACAGCTCATCGTCAAACTCACCACCCCGGGTGCGGGCGGCGCGGGTGACCGTATGGCCGGCGGCGGCGACCTTGCCGCAAGCGTCAGTGCGAGCGCGGGCGCGGCGGGTTACCGGGGTGCGCAGGGCATCGACCCTGAATTGCTGGCTGAAATCAAAAAGCAATACGGCTTCGACCAGCCCGCCACGACCCGTTTCTGGCGCATGCTTACCGCCTATGCGCGCTTCGATTTCGGCAACAGCTTCTTTCGCGATACGCCGGTCATCGGGCTGATTGCCGAGAAGCTCCCCGTTTCCATTTCGCTCGGGTTATGGACGACCCTTATCGTCTATCTGGTATCGATTCCGCTGGGTATCCGCAAGGCAGTGCGCGACGGCTCGCGCTTCGACGTCTGGACTTCGACGGCGGTTGCCATCGGTCAGGCCATTCCCGGATTCCTGTTTGCGGTGCTGCTGCTTATCCTGTTTGCGGGCGGCAGTTATGTGCAGTGGTTTCCGCTCCGTGGTATCGTTTCGGATGACTGGGCGAGCCTCAGCCTCATGGGCAAAATCGCCGATTATTTGTGGCACATGGTGTTGCCCGTCACCGCCATGGTGGTCGGCGGCTTCGCCTCGCTGACCCTGCTTACCAAAAACTCCTTTATCGAGGAAATCGCGAAGCAGTATGTCCTCACCGCCCGCGCCAAAGGCCTCTCCGAGCGGCGGGTGCTGTACGGCCATGTCTTTCGCAACGCCATGCTGATTGTCATCGCCGGGCTGCCCGCCGCCATTCTGAATATCCTGTTCACCAGCGCATTACTGATTGAGGTGATTTTCTCGCTCGACGGCCTCGGGCTGCTTGGGTTCGAGGCGGCGCTGAGCCGCGATTACCCGGTGATGTTCGCGACCTTATTCATCTTCACCCTCATCGGGCTGGTGTTGAAACTGCTGGGCGACCTCACCTACATGCTGGTCGATCCGCGCATTGATTTTGCGGGGCGCACATGAGCCTCTCGCCCATCACCCGCCGCCGCCTTGCCACCTTCCGGGCCAACCGCCGGGGCTATTACAGCGCCCTGCTGCTGCTGGGCCTGTTCACGCTGAGCCTGTGTGCCGAGCTGCTCGCCAACGACAAACCGCTGCTCGTCTATTACAAAGGGCAATTGCTCGTGCCCATCGTCCAGCGCTACATCGAAAAAGACACATTCGGCGGCGCGCTCGAATCCGAGGCCGATTACGCCGACCCCTTTATAAAGAATGAAATCCGGGCGCATGGCTGGATGCTTGCAGCGCCGATTGCGTTTCATCACCGCAGCATTAATTTTGCCACCCCGCGCGCCCCGGCGCCGCCCAGCGCCGCCAATTTTTTCGGCACCGACGATCAGGCGCGCGACGTGCTGGCCCGCGTCATTTACGGCTTCCGCCTTTCGATGATTTTTGCCATCCTGCTGGTGGCCGGTTCCTCGCTGGTGGGCATCACTATCGGCGCGCTGTCGGGGTATTTCGGCGGCGCACTCGATTTACTGCTGCAGCGCTTTATCGAAATCTGGGAGGGGATTCCGCTGCTCTTCCTGCTCATTATTCTCTCGTCGATGGTGGTGCCAAATTTCTGGTGGGTGCTGGGGCTGATGTTGCTGTTTCGCTGGATGGCGCTGGTCGATGTGGTGCGCGCCGAGTTCCTGCGCGCCCGCAACTTCGATTATGTGCGTGCCGCGCGAGCCCTCGGCCTGCCCGAGCTGACCATCCTCATCCGCCATGTGCTGCCCAACGCGCTGGTCTCGGTGTTCACCTTCCTGCCCTTTCTCATCACGGGTGCCATTGCCACCCTCGCCTCGCTCGATTTTCTTGGCTTCGGGCTGCCGTCCGGCGCGCCGTCGCTGGGCGAATTGCTGGCACAGGGCAAAAACAACCCGCAAGCGCCGTGGCTTGGCCTCATTGGCTTTTTCACCCTGGCGCTGATGCTGTCGCTGTGGCTGTTCATCGGCGAGGCAGTGCGCGACGCTTTCAACCCGCGTAAAATCTTTGTGCGGGGGGCGGCATGACCCTGCTTGCCATTCAAAACCTCACCATCCGCTTTGGCGACAGCGCCGTCGTCGATGATGTTTCGCTCACCGTCGCCAAAGGCGAAGTGCTGGCGCTGGTCGGCGAGTCCGGCTCGGGCAAATCGCTCACCGCGCAAGCCATTCTGCGATTGCTGCCGGGAAACGCCGCCCTACAGGGCGACATCACCCTCGACGACACCTGTTTATCCGCCCTGTCCGATGTCGAGATTACCCGCCTGCGCGGCCGTGCGGTCGGGATGATTTTTCAGGAGCCGATGACCGCGCTCAACCCGCTGCACCCCATCGCCCGGCAGATGATCGAAGCCTATTGCTGGCACCGGCGCGTCGCACCGAAAAGCGCGGAAGCGAAAGCCAAATTACAGGAGCTTTTTGCTGCCGTCGGCCTGACCCACCTCGCGCAGCGCGGCACGCTGTATCCGCACCAGCTTTCCGGCGGCGAACGCCAGCGGGTGATGATTGCCATGGCCATCGCGAATGACCCCGCCCTGCTGATTGCCGACGAGCCGACCACCGCGCTCGATGTCACCCTGCAACAGCAAATCCTGCAACTGCTCAAATCGTTGCAGCAATCGCGCGGCATGGGCATGCTGTTCATCACCCACGATCTGCTCACGGTGCAGAAAATCGCCGACCGCGTCGCGGTGATGCAGGCGGGAAAAATCGTCGAAACGGGAACGGTGCGCGAGGTTTTTGCCGCCCCGCAGCATGCCTACACGAAAATGCTGCTCGCCGCCGCCCCTGCCGGTGCTCCGGCCCCCCTGCCCACGAATGCGCCCGAGATTATCGCCTGTGAAAACCTGCGGGTGGATTTCGCAGTGAAAAGCCCCCTCCTGCGCCGCACCCTGCGCACGGTTGCGGCCATACAGCAGGTGAATATCCGCCTGCATGCGGGCGAAACGCTCGGGGTGATCGGCGAATCCGGCTCGGGCAAAACTTCGCTGGGGCTGGCGCTGTTGCGGCTGATTAAAAGCGAGGGGCCAATTGTCTTTCTCGGCACGCGCCTTGATACGCAGACAGGCCGCCGCCTGCGCGCCCGCCGCGCCGATATGCAGATTGTGTTTCAGGATCCCTTAGCAGCCTCAACCCACGCATGAGTGTTGGTGAAATTATCGCCGAGGGGCTGAAACTGCACTGGAAAACCATGAATTTTGATGGGGCCGTGCGTAGCGGAAGCGAGCCGCGTGCGGCAGGGGTCAGCGCTGAAAGCACGAAGGGGGCACGCCCCCTTTCCATCAACGATTTCATCGCCCGGCAGGTCGATGAAATTCTAGCGCAGGTCGGCCTCACCCCGGCGATGAAACACCGCTACCCGCACGAGTTCTCCGGCGGCCAGCGCCAGCGCATTGCGATCGCCCGCGCCATGATCCTCAAACCCAAACTGGTGGTGCTCGACGAGCCGACCTCAGCGCTCGACCTCTCGGTGCAGCGGCAGGTGCTCGAATTGCTCAAGGCCCTGCAGGCTTCGCATCAGGTGGCGTATGTGTTCATCAGCCATGATCTGCGCACCGTGCGCGCGATGGCCCATCAGGTGTTGGTGCTTCGGCGCGGTGCGGTGGTCGAATCCGGCCCGGCCGGCCACGTCTTCACCCACCCGCAGCACGATTATACGCGCAGCCTGCTCGCCGCCACCCCGTAGATAGGCGGCGCCTCTTTGATTTTTATGCGTTTTCAGGGCTGGCTGGATATATGTATCCTCCTCCATGCATTTTTTGCGGAAACTGTCATCAAACCGTCATCTTACGCTGCTATAGCTTAAGCAGATTGCACGGGTGCGTGCGGTCCGGCAAACAACAAGTTAAGGAGAAAATGATGGCCCGTTTGACTCAAGTACAACGATTTAATCGCCTTGATAGCAGAACTATTGAAACCCCAAAAATTAATGGGAAATCAATTTCTTTACTGATAGAATTGCCGGGGATGTCCCTCTTACCTCAGGAGCTCACACCCGAGGAAGCTGTGACGAACGATTTAGCATATTTACTCCAAGCAAAATCTGGAATTGTGGTTACAAAAACGGATAACAAAGACCAATTCAAAGTTGTCTTAACTGATGACGCTATGACTCAATACAACTCTCTTGCAACAGCTAAGCAAGAATCATTAAAACAAGTCGGCGCAGCACGCTAAGCAGTTCATTACTATTTCTTTAAAACCCCGCCCGCAACGGCGGGGTTTTTTATAGCCGGCATGCAGGGTAAAGGATGCCGGCCACCGGCGCGCGGGTTTCCTTTGCTCCCCCCGTGAGCGTTGCCCGAAGCCACGCCGTGGGGCAACTTTTCCAAGGGGGCTACCGTCGGTATCACCCTCAAAAAATCCCCCCACCGAAACGCTCTCAAGAAGCGTTTCGACTCCCCCGCAAGGGGGGAGTGGGCGGGAGTGCCTCAGGGAGAGGGCGGTAGCCAGTAGTCAGCGAAGGAAGGAGTGAATAGAGGACGGTGGCCAGCAAGGGGAGTATCCCCCTCCCGCCTGCGGGAGGGGTTAGGGGAGGGAAATGCGGGAAGGGAGTCGCCAGTAGCCCGCACCCGGCGCACCCCATAAAGGATGTGACGCGCCGATCTCTCCCAGGGAAGAGGTAAAGGCGGCCTTCGCGCTAGCTGTTTTTCTCGATCCAGTCGGTGATGATGGGGCGCACCTGTTCGCGCCATTTACGGCCATTGAAAATCCCGTAATGGCCGACAGCGGGGGCCATATGGTATTTCTTTTTGCCCTCGGCCAGTTTGCTGGTGATTTCAAGCGCCGCCTTGGTATGGCCGAGGCCGGAAATATCATCCAGCTCGCCTTCGATAGCGAGAATTGCGGTTTTGGTGATGGCGTCCGGGCGCACGCGCTGCTCGTAATGGTAGAACTGGCCCTCGGGCAGCGAATGTTTGTGGAACACTTCCTCGATCGTCTGCAGGTAAAACTCGGCAGGCAAATCCGCCACCGCGAGGTATTCGTTGTAAAAATCGCGGTGGGATTGCGCCGCCTCGCCATCGCCGACGGTGATGTGCTTGAACAGTTTGGCATGCTCGCCCGCATGGCGCTCGAAATTCATGCTCATGAAGCCTGCCAGTTGCAGAAAGCCAGGGTAAACCCGCCGCGCGAAACCGGGGTAATTCAGCGGCACGCGGGTGATGACATTGCTTTCGAACCATTCGATCGAATGTTCCTGACTGAACAGGTTGACCTTGGTCGGCGCCTTGCGCGTATCGACCGGGCCACCCATCAGGGTCATGCTGCGGGGCGTACAGGGATGCTTGTTCTCGTTCATGATCGCCACGGCGGCAAACAGCGGCACCGAAGGCTGGCAAACCGCCATTGTGTGCGTATTCGGGCCGATATGGTCAAGAAACTCGACGAGGTAATCAATGTAGGTGTTGAGGTCGAACGTGCCTTTGAACAGCGGAATATCGCGCGCGTTCTGCCAATCGGTGATGTAGACATCGTGATGCGGCAACAAGGCCTCGACCGTGCCGCGTAACAATGTCGCATAATGCCCCGACATCGGCGCGACCAGCAGTAATTTTTCGCCCTTGACGTTGCCCTCACGCTTGAAATGCAGCAGGCGGCAGAAGGGTTTTTCAAGCGCCACCTCTTCCCAGACTTCGACATGCTTGCCGTTGATGTTGGTATGGGCGAGTCCAAATTCGGGTTTGGGGTAGGATTGCGTGACCCGCTCGACCAGCTCCCCGGCGGCGGCCATCTGGCGGCCAATGCCTGTGTAGCTCATCGGGTTCAAGGGGTTGCTGAACATGACTTTGGCCGCGTTGGCCATCATGCGCGTCGGGGTCATGCCCGCATGGTGCATTTCTTTCAAGCTGTAAAGTCCTGCATTTTCAAACATCATCGCCATAGCGGGGTCTCTTCTTTCTTCTCTGGGGCGCGGGGTGCGGGGTGCGCGTTTCTTTTTCGTCGATTTCACCATTCCGATGTCCTTAGAATACCAGCGAAGGCTGAAGATTTGGTTAAGCCCTTTTTCGGGCGGCACTCTCTTTGATAATCAGCGCGTTATTTTGTGTGCAGCGCACCCTACCACACCGGCTGTCCGTTTGCAAAGGCCTAAGGCCCGCTGATTGCCGCCTATGTCGGAGCGGTTGGCGCCGTCAGCGCCGCGCGCAGGCTGTTCCCCCACAGCAGCAGCAGGAGAACCGGGGCCAGCGGCACCGCCACGAGATTAAGCACATACACCAGCAGCGGCAACAGGTAGACCGCGCCGTGAAGCCATGCCTCGTAGCGCGTGCGGGGGGCACCGTCGGCCCAGAGCAGCAGCAGCGCGGCGCTGAGCAACGTCAGGTCGTAATTGAAGCCGTAGGGGCTGACCAGCAGGCTGGCGCTGGCCAGCAGCACCACGCGGCGCGGTAGTCGCATCGGGCGGCGCCACGCCCGGGCCGTGCCGAGCGCGACACCCACCGACACCAGTATCTGCACCCCGCATGCCAGCGTATCCCCCACCCCGAGCAGTCGCAACGCCGGTAGCACGCCCGGCATCATCAGATGCGCCAGTTTACGGCTCTCCTCGAACTGTTCGGCACTGAGGATGCGCCATTGCAATGCCGGCACCACGGCAAAAAACTCCTGCCATGCCGTAAGCCCATGCACCCACAGCGAGGCGGCGACCAGCCCCAGCGCTGTCACGCTTGCCGCCGCAAGGCAGCGCCATTGGCGATCGAGCAACAGCATCAGCGGCCAGAGAATGAATAATTGCGGCTTGATGGTCAGGCAGCCAAGCACCGCCCCCGCCAGCACCGGGTGGCCCCGTGCGAGCATCAGCGGCACCGCCAGCGCCGCCGCACCGATGAAAAATCCGTTCTGCCCGCTCAACAGCACAACCATCGCCACGGGCGAGAACGCGAGCCACATACTCCATGCCCGGCGCGGCACCCCCGGCGGCAGGGCCGCGCGCATCACCGCAAGATAGGCCAGCAACCCAAGCAAGCTCCACAGCAGTAGCGCAGCGGTGTAGGGCAAGGCGGCAAACGGCGCGAAGAAGAACAGGCTGTGCAGCGGGTACGACCAGCGCAGCTCGGCGAAATCATGGGGATGGAGCTGATGGAGGGCCTGCTCGTAGCCGCGCCCTGCAAACAGCACATGAATATCCTGCCGCGCCAGCTGCGGTGCGCCCCAATAATTGAGAAAATCCAGTCCGCTATCGGGCGTGGGCGCGAGAACGGGCCATAAAAGCACCGCAAGCACCGCACCCGCCAGAGTGACGCATACCGGCACCCATGGGCGGCGATTCATCACGACGTGGCGCGCTTCTTTTTGGGTTTCATCGGGCGATGCATGGCTTTTGCGCCCTCGGGCCCTTCGCCCCCGATCGGCAGCTCCATACGCAACGCTTCCGCCTTTTTCAACTGGTCGCGCAGGCGGGCGGCCTCCTCGAACTCAAGGTCGGTGGCGGCCTTGAGCATCTGTTTCCTGAGGGCGACGATATGCCCGTCGAGCGAGCCTTCGTTCAGGCCGAGGCCGGTGCGGCTTTCGCGCAGCTGGGCGGCGACTTCCGCTTCCGCCGCTTCGTTTTTCATATCCGAGAGGCGGGCGGTGGTCGAAGTCGGGGTGATGCCGTGCGCTGCGTTATGGGCGAGCTGAATCGTGCGGCGGCGCTCGGTTTCCTCCAGCGCGCCTTTCAGGCTATCGGTCATTTTATCGGCGTAAAGCAGGACGCGGCTATCGACATTGCGCGCGGCGCGGCCAATGGTCTGGATGAGCGAAGTTTTGCTGCGCAGGAAGCCTTCCTTATCGGCATCGAGAATTGCCATTAAGCCACATTCAGGAATATCGAGCCCTTCGCGCAGCAGGTTGACGCCAATAAGCACATCGAACGTGCCGATGCGCAAATCGCGGATAATCTCGATGCGCTCCAGCGTGTCGATGTCCGAATGCAGGTAGCGCACCTTGATGCCCGCCTCGTCCATATATTCCGCCAGTTCCTCGGCCATGCGCTTGGTGAGGGTCGTCACCAGCACGCGCTGGCCTTTGGCCACCACCGCGCGCGCCTCACGCAGCAGATCATCGACCTGCGTGGCGACGGGCCGCACGAGGCAGACCGGGTCAACCAACCCGGTCGGGCGAATCACCTGCTCGGCAAACACGCCTCCGGTCCAGCCCAGCTCCAGTTCGCCAGGGGTTGCAGAAACGCAGACTGTCTGCGGACGCAGCGCATCCCATTCCTCGAATTTCAGTGGCCGGTTGTCCATGCAGGCGGGCAGACGAAAGCCGTGCTCCGCCAGCACGACCTTGCGCGCGCGGTCGCCGTTATACATGCCGCGAATCTGGCTTAAGGTGACATGGCTCTCATCGACAAACAGCAACGCATCGCGCGGGAGATATTGGAACAGGGTCGGCGGCGGCTCGCCCGGTGCGGCGCCCGTCAGGTAGCGCGAATAATTCTCGATGCCACGGCACATCCCGGTTTCGACCAGCATTTCAAGGTCGAACCCGGTGCGCTGGCCGAGGCGCTGTGCTTCGAGCAGCTTGCCTTCGCGCGTAAACCAGTCCACCCGCGAGGCAAGGTCGGTCTTAATCTGTTTGATGGCTTTTTCGATGGTCGGCTTAGGAGTCACGTAATGGCTATTGGCGTAAATTGTCACCTCGGGCAGTGCCTGCCCCCGCTCGCCGGTCAGCGGGTCGAATTCGTGGATGGATTCAAGATCGTCGCCAAAGAACGAGAACCGCCAGGCGCAATCTTCCATATGGGCGGGGTAGAGGTCGATATTATCGCCGCGCACGCGGAAATTGCCGCGCACGAAGGCGGTGTCGTTGCGTTTGTATTGCAGTTCGGTAAGGCCTTTAAGAAACCCCTGCTGCACCACCTGCGTCCCCGCTTTGACGCTGCGCGTCATGCCGGTGTAGGTCTCGACCGAGCCGATGCCGTAAATGCAGCTCACCGAAGCGACCACAATCACATCGCGGCGCTCGAGCAGGGCGCGCGTCGCCGCGTGGCGCATGCGGTCGATCTGTTCGTTGATCGAGGAATCCTTCTCGATGAACGTGTCGGTTTTGGCGATGTAGGCTTCGGGCTGGAAATAATCGTAATAGGAAACGAAATACTCCACCGCGTTGTTCGGGAAAAAATG
Organism: Alphaproteobacteria bacterium; assembly: GCA_033763655.1. Lineage (GTDB taxonomy): Bacteria > Pseudomonadota > Alphaproteobacteria > Rickettsiales > UBA3002 > QFOX01. Next base: position 21,097 of record JANRKD010000028.1, on the reverse strand, counting down.
CTTCATCTCCGAGTAAAGCTGTGCGGCGAGTGTCTTGTTGTGCGCCAGAATCAGCGCCGGACGCTGGGTCTGCGCGATGACTTTCGCCATGGTGTAGGTCTTGCCCGAGCCGGTGACTCCAAGCAGCACCTGGTCTTTTTTGCCGGCGGCAAGCCCCTCGACCAGTTGCGCAATCGCGCGTGGCTGGTCGCCGCCGGGTGTAAATTCCGAAACAAGCGTAAACGGCGGGGTCGGGGGTCGGGTCATGGCATCATCATTTATACTCAATTCCACCAATAACAAGACACTTGTCATCCCTGCGAAGGCAGGGATCGCCTTTCTTATTCAAGGCGATTCCCGCTCAAGGCGGGAATGACAAAAGACAACCGTATCCATCGTAGCGACTGTTTAGACGTCGCCCCGCCCACAGCACAGAAAGCCTTCTGCCTTCTAATTTCCGGTGATTTCCGAACCGTTATGCATGATTTTTACAATCGCGGGGCCAAGCACGATGAGGAAAAACGCCGGCATCAGCAGGAAAATCAGCGGCACCGTCATCAGCACCGGCAGCCGCGCCGCTTTGGTTTCGGCAATCGAAAGGCGCTGCAGGCGGAACTCTTCCGACAGCACACGCAGCGTATCGGAAAGCGAGGTGCCGAAGCGTTCCGACTGAATCAGCGCGGATACCAGCGAGCGGAACGCGGGCAAATCGGTGCGCTCATTAAGGTTATTCAGCGCCCGGGCACGGTCGTTTAGCAGGGCCAGTTCGAGCCGGGTGCGGTTCAGCTCGCCGGTCATTTCCGGGTAGGCCAGCCCGAGCTCGCTGCATACCCGCGCCAGCGACGCATCGAGCGCAAGGCCCGACTCCACACAGATGAGCAGCAGGTCGAGCGTGTCGGGAAAAGCGCGCTGCAGCAGTTTTTTGCGCTTATCGATGCGGTTCTGCACATAAAGTTTCGGCCCCCAGACGGCTACAAACGTCATCAGGCCGGCCAGCATATACATCAGGGCTTTGTTGGTCTCGTTGGCGCCGGCGACCAGAATCAACGCCAGCAGCAACAGGCCGAGCGCCCCGATGCGCTGGAAGAACAAATAATACATCGGTGCGTCGGGCGAGTTGATGCCCGCTTGCGCAAAGCGGCGTTCGAGCAGCTCTATCGCCGCGTCGGCCGCGATGCCAAGGCCACGCAACAGGCGCAGCAGCGAGGCCGCAAAGGCCGACGGCTCGCCATTCAGCCCCGTGCGCGGCGATTCCCCCGACTCGGCGCTCACGCCTCCTTCGGCAGCCAGCCGTGCCTGTAACAATGCCTTGCGCTTCTTGTCGGCCAGCAGCATGTCGACAATCAGATACCCGCAAAAGACGATAATCGCGGCTAGAACTGCAAGGATAACCGGCATCAGATATCCACCTGAATCATTTGTTTAATGACAAAATAGCAGACGACCAGCAGGGCAATCGCGCCGCCAAAAAACTGCTGGCCGAGCGGGTCGTGGAAAAACGGGTCAAGATAGCCCGGCTGCACAAAATAAAGCGCGGCGAACACCAACACGGGTAAGGCCCCGAGCACATACCCCGTGGCGCGGCCTTCCGAAGTCATGGCGTGGATTTTATGCCGGATCTGTTTGCGTTTGCGGATAATGTTCGACAGATTGCCGATAATTTCAGCAAGGTTGCCGCCGGTTTCCTGCTGCACGGTCAGCACCACCACGAAAAACCGCACATCCGGCTCGGTGACGCGCGTTGCCAGCCGGGCAAGCGCCTGCGCCAGCGTGCGGCCCAGCGCGATTTCATCCGTCACCTGACGGAATTCGGCGCGGATCGGGTCTTCGGCATTTTCGACCAGCATGCCAAGCGCGGTCGAAATCGGGAAGCCCGCCCGCACCGAGCGCACAATCGTATCGAGCGCATCCGGAAACTGGTCGATAAATTGGTGGTTGCGGCGACGGATGCGCTTTTTGCAGTGGCGCAGCGTCACCAGATAGGCCAGCGCCAATGCGCCCGGCAAGCTCGCCATTCCCAACCCAAGGCTGAATAATCCCAGCAGGCTGACGGCAAACCCGAGCAGCAACAGCACCAATAATTTTTGAAAATCATTCTGATAACCCGCCGCGACGCCTGCCTCGTAGATGGGGCGCATGAACCCGAGGCCAAACACCGCGCGGATAAGGGGCGGCGCGTCGTTGAACTGGTCGCGCAGCACATCGGTGCGCGCCTGTTCGGCGACACGGTTTTCCTCGGCGAGACGATCGAGTGCGTCGCGCAGGTAGCCGTCCGATTCTCTGGGCACGGCTTTGGGCACGGCCATTACGAAAATGACGTAGGCCAGAATACCAATGCCAAGCGCAACGAGAAGAGGGCTCATGGCGCTACGCTACCGTGGGCAGGCCCAAACATGCAAGCACCTCCTTGTCGCGGCCATAATATTGCGCCCGCGCCAACAGCGCAGGCGTCACATTATGTGCTATAAACTCTCCCACCAGCTTACCCTGCGCATCCATCCCGCGCACCTGATAGGAGAACAGGGTCTGAGTGGCGATTTCGCCGTCACGGTAGCCGATGATTTCCTCGATATGCGTAACGCGGCGGCTACCGTCGCGCATCCGCTGAATCTGCACGATGAGGTTGACCGCGCTGGCAATCTGGTAGCGCAGCGAGCTGTTTTGCACCTGCACCGACGACATCGCCACCAGATTCTCGATGCGCAGCAGACAATCCCTCGGCGAGTTGGCGTGGATAGTCGCCATCGAGCCGTCATGGCCGGTATTCATCGCCGAAAGGACGTCGATAATTTCGTCGCCGCGAATCTCGCCGAGGATAATGCGGTCGGGCCGCATCCGCAGCGCGTTGCGCAGCAATTGCCGCTGGTTGATTTCGCCGCGCCCTTCGGTCGAGGCCGGGCGGGTTTCCAGCCGCAGCACATGCGGCTGGTGCATCAGCAGTTCGGCAGCGTCCTCGATCGTAATCACGCGCTCGGCAGCGTCGATATGGCCCGACAGCGCATTCAGCAGCGTCGTTTTACCCGAGCCGGTGCCGCCCGAAATGATGATATTGAGGCGAATGGCGCCGGCAATGCTGAGGAACTCGGCCATCGCGGGGCTGAGCGAATCGTAACGGATATACTCTGAAAGCGGCATTTTATGTTTCTTGAATTTGCGAATCGAGACCAGCGCCCCATCGAGCGCAAGTGGCGGGATAATGGCGTTAAACCGCGAGCCGTCAGGCATGCGCGCATCGACCATCGGGTTGGCCTCATCGACCCGCCGCCCGACGCGACTGACAATCCGCTGGATGACGCCGATTAAATGCTGCTCATTCACGAATTCGATATCGGTGATGAGTATTTTTCCCTGACTCTCGATATACACTTTTTTGGCGGTATTAATCATGATGTCGCTGACTTCAGGATCACGTAACAGCGGCTCGATCGGCCCAAAACCGAGGATTTCATCCAGCGCCTGCGCGGTCAGCAGCTGAATCTGGCTGGCAGTCAGCGGCACGGTGATTTCGGGAATGATTCGAGCGCAGGCCTCGGCGACGCGCGCGTGTTTTTTATCGGCGCTGAATTGTTCGAGGGTCTGGAAATCGACCTGATCAAGCAATTGGTTAATCAGGATTTGTTTGGCGGTACCGTAGGAAGGGGTTTCGAGGTTCAAATCACGGTAACGCACCAGGCGCGCGCCGTGCTCGGCACTCACCTGCCCGGCGGCAGCCACCGCACTGCTCAGGCTGCCGGCCGCGACCCGTTCGGCAGGAAGCGGGGCGATGGGTGCCACGACAGGGGCCGGGGTGGCCGCAGCAGCCTGTACGGGCATCGACGGCGCATCGCTCGTTTTTTTTCCGAACATGCCCTACCCTTTCAGCCTGGAGAAGAATCCGCCGCTTTTCTCGCCCGCCGTGACCGTTTCCGCCTGACCAAGAAGCCCGCGTGCGAGGCGCTCAATGTCGCGCGCGATCTGGCTCGATGGCAGCTCGATCAGCGTCGAAGGCGCCGCTTCGGCGGTCACGATGGTTTTAATGTCGTTGGTGATTTTATAATCAATCCGGGTGCTGCAGACCCGCTCGAAATCCTTGGGGTCAATCGCCTCGCGGAACTTCGAGCCGCTACGGTTGATAACCGCCGTCACCCGCGCATCGGGAATGCCGATTTCACGCAGGGCGCGCATCATCCGCGCCGCATGCGACACCGATTTAAGCCATAATTGCGCTACCAGCACCAATTGGGTCGATTGCTGTGCGGCGGCCGCCACCCATGGCAGCCATACATGCGGCACGTCGAAAATGACATTGTCGTAGGTGGCGCTTAAGGTCGCAATTAGATTGCGGATGGCATCGGCATTGACGCTGGGCAGGTAGCGCAGTTCGGCCGGGGCGGTGATGACATGCAGCGTCCCGTAACTGGCGACCATGCGCTTAATCAGCACCGCATCGACCCCGCGTTCGGGGTGATCGAACACATCCGCGATGCCGTACTGGTTCTGCAACCCGAGATGCTTGGCGACCATCCCGAACTGGTAGTCCATATCGACCAGCACGGTGCGGCCATTCGCCATTTTACTGATGGCATAAGCGGTGTTGATGGCCAGCGTCGAGGCACCGTCGCCCGAGGCGGCGCTCATAAACATGATGACCCGCTTGTGGGCCGGGGCGGTGGCCGCGCCCGGGGCTGGCGTCACCACCGCAGGCGTTGGGGCCGCCGCCGCCATCGGGGCTTCCAGGGCCTTGATAACTGCCGCCGCCGGGGTGGGGTAATGCATATAATCCAGCACTCCGCGCGCGAGGATGGCGCGGTAAAGCAGGATGTCGTTGGTGTCACCGACCGCCACCACCCGTGTGCCCGGTTCGCATTGCTGCGCCAGCGCGTCGATTTCCTCCAGCACGTCGTGGCCGCGATGGCCGATATCGAGCACGATATGCGAGGGGTTGAGCGCCTGCGCCACCAGGTAGCGCGCCGCTTCCTGCGGGGTGGCGACCACGAGATGCGCCTGCGCGGGGGCGGCAGCGGCGACCATCGCCTGCGCCCATGCTTCGCGGTCGGGTTGGGAGAGAATCACGAATAAACTACGCATGCGTCACCTTGAAAGGGAGAAAGAAGCGCCGAAGCGGCGTCCCGGCCCCAAAGCATACAGGATGCAGGTCACCGGCGAAACAGGGAAATGGGAACGCCGCATTCTGCAGCCTGTTTTCAGGGGCGCTGGTGCTTTCGTGCCGCGCTATTCGGGCGATTATTCCGATTCCGTTTTGCCTTTGCTGACCAGCGAATCCCCCACCGTATAGGGCACAGTTGGCGGCTGCGGCGTATAGGCGCGGCGGATGTCGTTGACCCCGCGCACGGCGCTTGGGTCATCCGACAAAGCGGGGTTGACGAATTCCTGTTTATTGGTCACATGCTGCACCATGTTGGCCGATACCGCGCAGCCAAATGCCGCATGGTTGGTGTTGTAAAAATTATGCGGATTATCGACATAGCTCGGGTTGCAATCACGCGCCAGAATACGCTCGTAGATCAGTGTCACCGTCTGGTTACCGGGGGTGCCGTGCGCCAGCGGAATGTTCTGTTTTTCAAACAGTTTTTTGGCTTCACCACAATATTTATCGCTGCTGACGCAGTTTAATTCGGCGCGGGTTGGCCGGTCGCGGTTCAACCAGTTTTTCAAATCGGCCACGGCGAGCGCATCGCCGACCGGCAGGCTCACCACTTCCGAGGAAATATCAATCAGCGCTTCAGGCGTGCCCCGGTTGCGGTAGGCCGAATCGGCAGGCGGCATACAGGCGGCCACCAGCAGCAGGGCGGTCGAAAAGAGAACAGAGCGGGCGGTAACGTTCGAGTCCATAATCGCTCCTAATTGTCGGTCATGAAGCCCGTCGGGCCTTCAAGGCTGGGGTCTTTGTCGCCACGGGTCGAGCCCAGCGCCCCGAAGAAAATGCTTTCCATGAAACTCGCCGGACGGAAATCATCCGTCGGCAGTTTAATGTCCGACCCCTTGGCTGGATCGACCAGATACGGCGTGACCGCAATCACCAGCTCCGTCTCGTTGTGCTGGAAGGCGGTGGAGCGGAACAGCGCGCCAAGCACCGGGATATCGCCCGCGCCGGGAATCTGGCTGATGGAGCTGTTGATGTCGTCGCGAATCAGGCCCGCGATCATGAAGCTCTCGCCCGGCGCCAGCTCGACCGTGGTCGAGGCGCGGCGGGTGATGAACGACGGCGCGGTAAACCCGTCGCTGGTGCGGATGGAGTTCTCGTTACTCACCTGCGAAAACTCGGGGTTCACCTGAATACGGATACGGTTGGGGCTCAGCACATACGGCGTGAATTTCAGCGCCACCCCGAACGGTTTATATTCGATGGTGGTGGTGCCAAGCTGCTGCGGCACGGGAATCGGGAACTCACCTCCGGCGAGGAATTGCGCCTCTTCCCCCGAAAGAGCGGTGAGGTTCGGCTCGGCGAGGATTTTGATTAACCCGTCGCGTTCCAACGCTTCAATCGTGCCGCCGATGCCGGTGCTGCCCGGAGTGCGCAGGCTGGCAAAACCGAAGCTGTTCGTGTCGTTCGACAATTGATACGACCCGTAGGTAAAGGCCGAAGTCGCGCTGCTGCTGGCCGCAAATGTGCGGCCAATGCCGGTGCCGATCGTCAGCGGGAAGCCGTTATCGCCGAGCGCCTGCAGGCTGACCCCGAGGTTCTTCACCGCAGTGCGTTGCGCCTCGCCGATGCGGATGCGCAGCATCACCTGCTGGCCGGCGCTGATTTTCATCAGGTTGATAATCGGTGACGGAGTTTTATCGCCATCGAAAACATTGCCCTTATTGACGCGATCGTCGCTGGTTTTACCGTAAATAAACTCCTCGGCAATCTGCATTGCGGTGGCGGCCGCCGAAGCGCTCGACACATCCCCCGTCAACGCCATGCGGGTATTGACCATGCTCACGCCAATCTGCTCGTTGGGCAGAAATTGCTTCATCGCCCGGCGCACCGCAGGCAAATCATAGGTCACATAAACATCCGTGCTGCGGATTAATTTGTGGTTGGCATCGAAAATGCGCAGCGTGGTCTGCCCGACCTGCAGGCCAATGATGGACACTTTGCGCTTGCCGTGCACCAGCACATTGGCCACTTCGGGGTCGGTAATCACCACCTCCGCCATGTCATTTTTGGTAGTAATCAACTCCGAACGGTTAATCGGCACATAGAACACCGAGCCTGCATTGCTGCCACTTGTGGCGCGTGCGGCCGCCTGTGCCGGCGCGACCATGCCAGACACCAGCAGGGCCGTCAGGGCCAACCGCACCGGGCGCCGGAAAGAAAAATTGCGAAGTAACGTGCTCATGGCGTTCCTACAAGCGCAGGGTTAACAACATCGGCATTCGCCGCCGCGCTGCCGGTGGGGGCGCCGCGCGCCACCGTCGCCGAAGCTGCCTCTTCTTTCTGGCCGGTGGGGGCGCCACGCACGATTTTCACGCCGCCCTCGAGCGCGGCCGGAGCACCGTCGTCCGTCGCCGCCTGCGACACGTCGCGCGGCCCCGTCAGCAGCAATGTGTCCGACGATTCCTTGTCGGCCAGCGCTCGCAAGGCAAGGCTCACCACTCCGGTTTTGCTGGCAAGGCGCACCCGCTGCGCATCCGCCTGCGATACCATCAACGAGGCGGTGCGCGGAATTACCAGGCTACCGTTTTTATCCACCGCGCCCGCACTCGACGAACGCTGATCAATCGCCAGCACCTTAACGTTGGTGAGCAGCGTTTCGGTCACGGTTTGCTTAACTTTTTGCGCGGTTGACGGCGCACCGACAGCGGCAGCTGGGGCATAATCCCAGGCATCCACCTCGTGCGTATAGATCAGATCCACATGGTCGCCCGGGAACACAAAGCCCGCCACCCCGTCCGTTTCATTGACGGCGATGGTAATCACGCGCTGGCCCTTGGGCAATTCACCCGACAGAAAATTCGGATCGTTCGGGTTGGCAAGTTTGGCCTTAAGCAGCGGCTCGCTTTGCTGGAAAGCGCCGCGCGCCACCATGCCGACCACGTTGCTTTTGCCGTCTGCCACTACGAATCCCTCGAGCGCCAGATGCTCGGGCCAGGGCTGGGTGGCCACCATATCGGCGGTGAGGGTGGTGCCAACCGTAATCGGCCGGGCGGCGACATAAACGCTGACCGTCGCGGTTTGCACCGCCTGCGGGGCGGTGGCCGGGGCCGCCTGATTGCCTGCCGACATGCGCAGGACAACAATTGCCGCTATGGCAGCAAAGACAATCGCGGCAATCAATCCACCAAAGCGCATGCGCACTCATCCCTTAAGCGTCATCGGCCCGCATGATTGCGCCACGCCGATTGTATCACGGCGTTTAGTTACCTGCAGCCACTGCGCCACGTCAAGAAAATACGATGGGTCATTCCGCGTTTGCGGGCGTTGCAAGAAAAACCGTTGCGACAATAGCACCGAACGCTATGGTGCGGCCCGAACGACCTTTCATGAAAGAGGCTCATCATGAGCGCCGCCCACGAACGCATTCTGATACTCGATTTCGGCTCGCAGGTGACGCAGCTCATCGCCCGGCGCGTGCGCGAGGCCGGCGTCTATTGCGAAATCCACCCCTTCCTGATGACCCCTGACGCCGTGCGCGCCTTTGCCCCGCGCGGCATTATCCTTTCAGGCGGGCCTGCCTCGGTGCATGCGGGCGCATCGCCGAAAATCGACCCGGCTATTTTCGGCCTCGGCCTGCCCATTCTGGGCATCTGCTACGGCGAACAATTGCTCTGCGACCAGCTCGGCGGCACAGTGGTGGCGGGCGACACGCGCGAATTTGGCCGCGCCGAAATCGAAATTATGCGCGACAACCCGCTGTTTGCGGGCGTCTGGGCGGCGGGCAACCGCTACCAGGTGTGGATGAGTCACGGCGACAAAATCACCGCCCTGCCCGAGGGGTTTGCCGTCACCGCCCAGACCATCGGCGCGCCTTACGCCGCCATCGCCCACGAGGCCAAACGCTTCTACGGCGTGCAGTTCCATCCCGAAGTGGCCCACACGCCCGAGGGCGCGGCGCTGATTGCCAATTTCGTGCGCCGCATCTGCGGCTGCAATGGCGATTGGAGCATGAAAGCCTTCCGCACCGAACAGCTGGCAAAAATCCGCGCGACCGTCGGCGACAAGCGCGTCATCTGCGGCGTCTCGGGCGGGGTGGATTCTTCGGTGGTGGCCAAACTGCTGCACGAGGCAATCGGCGACCGGCTGGTCAGCATTTTTGTCGATACCGGCATGCTGCGGCTTGACGAAGGCGCCGAGGTCAAATCCCGTTTCGAAGAGCATTACGGAATTCCGCTGATTTATGTCGATGCCAGCCAGCTTTTTCTGCAACGGCTGACCGGCATCAGCGACCCGGAGCGCAAACGCAAAATCATCGGCGAAACTTTCATCGAGGTGTTCGAGCGCGAAGCTGCGCAGATCGAAAACGCCGATTTCCTCGCGCAGGGCACCCTCTACCCCGACGTCATCGAATCCATTTCATTCCATGGCGGGCCGAGCGTCACCATCAAGTCGCACCATAATGTCGGTGGGCTGCCCGAGCGCATGAATATGAAACTGGTCGAGCCGCTGCGCGAACTGTTCAAGGACGAAGTGCGCGCGCTTGGGATGGAGCTTGGCATTCCGCATGACCTTGTTTATCGCCACCCCTTCCCGGGGCCGGGCCTTGCCATTCGCATTCCCGGTGAAATTACCCTCGAAAAACTCAACCTGCTGCGCCGCGCCGATGCGATTTACATCGCCGAGCTGCGCGCCCACGGGCTGTATGACGCCATCTGGCAGGCGTTCAGCGTGCTACTGCCGGTGCAGACGGTGGGGGTGATGGGCGACGCGCGCACCTACGAGGCGGTCTGCGCTCTGCGTGCCGTCACCAGCAGCGACGGCATGACGGCGGATGTTTTTGCCTTTCCGCCCGAAATCCTGCATAAAATCGCCGTACGCATTATCAACGAAGTGCGCGGCATCAACCGCGTGGTCTACGACATCACCAGCAAGCCGCCCGCCACGATTGAGTGGGAATAGGAGTCCGTTATGGCCGATAGTTTATTGCAGGAAGTCGATCAGGCCCTGCGCGCCGACCGCGCCGCCGCCCTCTGGAAAAAACACCGCGCCGCCCTCATCGGCGTCGCCGTGGCCCTGATTGTCGGCACCGCCGCCCACAGCGTCTGGCAGCAGCAGCGCCTCGTCCGGGGCAGCGAGATCCTGCGCGCGCTCGACGACGCCCGGCAGTTACTCGCCACCGGGGATGCGGCCGGGGCCGCCGCCGCCTTTCAGACTGTCGCCGCCGATACCCGTGGGCAACGCCGGACGCTGGCGCTGGTCTGGCAGTCGCGGGCGCTGCTGGCCGCCCGGCAACCGGAAACGGCCATCGCCACGTTAAAAACCGCCGTTGATACCGGTCACGGGCTATGGGCCGACATTGCCTGCCTGCGGCTGGCCGGGCTCGACGCTGCCGCTGCGGCTCCCTGTCTGGCCGCCGCCGACCCCTCGCCGCTCGCGGAAACCCGTGCGCAATGGGCCGCCGCCACCCAATGGGCACAGGGCGAGACCGAGGCCGCCCGCGCCGCCATCACGCGGCGCCTGGCCGACCCGCGCACCAGCCCGCAGGCCCGCGACCGCCTGACCCGCTGGCAGGCTGTCCTCGATACACCACCGGCGAAAGCCCGCCCATGAACCGCCTACCCGGCAGAGCGGCCTGCCCCCGTGCGGCGACAGCCTTCGCCCTGCTGGCGCTCGTTTTCCTCAATGCCTGCAGCCTCCCCGACTGGCTGGCCGGCGGCCCGCCACCGATTAAACGCGCGGCCGGAGAACGACGCGATGTGGTGGTGAATGAAACCGCCCTGCAGGCCGAGGCCGCCGTTGCCGACATTGCGGTTGAAATCCCCGAACAGGCCAACCTTGAACAGTGGCGCAACATGAACGAGGCCATGCTCACCCCCCATATCGGGCTGACGGGCGTGGGCCGCAAGCAATCGGCCACCATCGGCGAGGGCAACAGCTTTTCGCGCAGTGTGGCCTCGGCCCCGGTCGTCGCCGCCGGCATGGTATTCGCGATGGATGCGGCAGGGGTGGTTTCGGCACATAAGGAGGCCGACATCACCGAGATTGCATGGCGTAACGACAGCACCGTCGGCAGCACCACCAGCGATGCGCTCGGCGGCGGCCTCACCTATGCCGAGGGCGTCGTCTACGCCACTACCGGCACCGGCCGCCTGCGGGCGATTGATGCCGAAACCGGCCAACTGAAATGGAGCCTGCGCGTCGGCGCCCCGGTACGCGGTGCGCCCGCTTATGCCGGGGGCATTATCGTGGTGCTCACCGCCGACAACCAGACCCTCGCCTATGACGCCGCCACCGGCCAGCCCAAATGGGAACAGCGCGGCATTCGCGAAGTCGCGGGTTATTTTTCGGCCACCTCCCCCGTCATCAGCGACGACATTGTCGTTTCGGCTTATTCCTCGGGCGAGGTGTTCGCCCTGCGCCTCGATACGGGCAGCGTCTTGTGGAACGACACCCTCGCCGCCGGGGCGCGCACCAAGGCCGCCGCCGTCTTTAGCGGGATCGACGCCAACCCAATTGTGCAGGAAGGCGTGGTCGTCGTCACCAGCGCCGGCGGCGAAATGCAGGCCAGCGCGCTACTGAATGGCCGCCCGCTCTGGCAGGCGCATATCGGCGCCCATGTCACCCCGTGGTCGGCGGGCAACGTACTGTTCGTGCTGTCTGATACCCATGATCTTGCGGCGGTTTTCAAACGCGACGGCTCCATCCGCTGGGCGACCTCGCTTGCGGTCAAAGACAAACGCGACCCGAACAAGGATAAAACCCCGCCGCTTTACGGGCCGATTCTCTCGGGCAACGCAGTGCTGGTGGTCGATGGCAACGGCACCCTCACCAGTTTTGTCCCCACCACCGGCGAGCGCATCGACAGCTACGACCTTGCCTCCGGCATCGTCACCGCGCCGATCATCGTCAACGGCGCGCTGTATGTCATCACCCGCTCGGGCAAGCTCGTAAAATATTATTATTAGCTTCTGCCTAAACTGTGCTACACGCAGCGGTTATGAACGAAATCCTGCCCCTGATCGCCATTATTGGCCGCCCGAATGTCGGCAAATCGACGTTATTTAACCGCCTCGTCGGCAAAAAGCTGGCACTGGTCGACGACCAGCCGGGCGTCACCCGTGACCGCCGCTATGCCGACGGCGCGCTTGCCGACCTGCGGTTTCGCGTCATCGACACGGCGGGAATGGAGGATGCCGGCCCCGAGGCCCTCGCCACCCGCATGTTCGACCAGACCAAAGCGGCGATGGACGAGGCCGACCTGCTGCTGTTCGTCATCGACGTGCGCGCGGGTGTGACCCCGATCGACCAGCATTTCGCCAAGCTGGTGCGCAAAAGCGCCAAGCCGGTCATTCTCATCGGCAACAAAGCCGAGTCCAACCGCACCAACGCGACCAGCGATATTTACCGGCTGGGCTTTAACGAAGTCGCGCTCATTTCCGCCGAACATGGCGAGGGGCTGGGCGAGCTGTATGAAGCTATGGCGCCGCATGTAGAGCACGCGCCCGAAGAAAAGAGCAAAAAACAGCGCGCCAACAAACGCGCCGATAAAAAAGCCGCGACCCGTGGCGAGGCCGCCGAAATCTTCGCCGAAGTGAACGCGGACGAAGAAATTGCCGGCAAACCCATCAACCTCGTCATTCTTGGCCGCCCGAACGCCGGAAAATCCACCCTCATCAACGCCCTGATTGGCGAGGATCGCCTGCTGGTCGGCCCCGAAGCGGGCATCACCCGCGACGCCATCGCCGTGCCGTTCGATTATCACGGCACAGCCTTTAACCTGCATGACACGGCAGGCATGCGCAAACGCGCCAATGTGCAGGGGAAAATCGAGAAGCTGGCGGTGAGCGACTCCATCCGTGCGCTCACCTTCGCCGAGGTGGTGGTCATCCTTATCGACGCGACGGTGCCGCTCGAAAAGCAGGACGCCACCCTTGCCGCGCTGGTCGAGCGCGAGGGGCGCGCCTGCGTCATCGGCCTCAATAAATGGGATTTAATTCCGCAGCCCGCGCGCAAGGCGCTGCTCGAAGAAATCGACTATATGCTCAATAAGCAACTCGCGCAATTGCAGGGCATTACCGTTGCACCTGTGTCGGCCATCAAAAAAACCGGGCTGGATGCGTTGCTCAATGCCTGCCTCACCGCGCATGAGGTCTGGAACCGCCGGGTGCCGACCGCCGAAATGAACCGCTGGCTGGAAACCACGATGGCGCACCATAGCCCGCCGCTGGTGAAGGGCCGCCGCCTCAAAATCAAATACATCACGCAGGTGAAATCCCGGCCACCGACCTTCCACCTCTTCTGCAATATGGCCGATGAGTTTCCGGGCGCCTATCTCAAATACCTGGTGCATGGCCTGCGCAGCACGTTCGGCCTCAATGGCACCCCGATCCGGCTGATATTAAAGGAAAGCAACAATCCGTTCGCGAAAAACAAAAAACGCGTGAATCGCTAGAAAAATATGTCGGTTTCCTGCCCCCAAGGAACCCGCTTTCCATCGCCCACCTTCGTGCTATACCGGGCGTATGACCGACGCCGCCATCGACATTCAGGATTTACGCAAAACCTACCGCGACCGCAAGACCGGCGAGGAGAAAACCGCCTTGCACGGGGTGAACCTCACCATTCCGCGCGGCGCGTTTTTCGGCCTGCTCGGGCCCAACGGCGCCGGAAAATCGACCCTCATCAACATTCTCGCCGGGACGGTGCTGAAATCCTCGGGCACGGCGCGTATTTGTGGCCACGACCTTGATACCGAGGTGCGTGCCGCCAAACGCGCCATCGGCATTGTGCCGCAGGAACTGGTGCTCGACACGTTCTTCACCGTGCGGCAGGCGCTCGAAATTACCGCCGGCTATTATGGCATCCCCCAACGCGACCGCCGCACCGATGAAATCATCCGTGCCATGGGCCTTGCCGACAAAGCCGACCAGCCCAGCCGTCGCCTTTCGGGCGGGATGCGCCGCCGGTTGCTGATTGGCAAAGCGCTGGTACACACTCCCTCCGTATTGGTGCTCGACGAGCCGACCGCCGGGGTCGATGTCGAGCTGCGCCGCCATTTGTGGGAATATGTGCGCCAGTTAAACGCAGCAGGCACCACCATTCTGCTGACGACGCATTATCTCGAAGAAGCCGAAGAACTCTGCGACGAAATTGCCATTATCCATCAGGGGCGGATTGTCAAACGTGACCGCAAGGACGCTCTCATGCGCGGGGTGGATAGCAAGGAAGTAACCTTCACCCTCGCCGCACCGCTGACCGACTTGCCCCCAGCGCTCGCCGAATTGCAGGCCTGCTTACGCGACGGCAAGCTGGTAGTGAAATACCAACCAAGCAAGGCGGCGATGAGCGACATCCTTGGCCGCATCGCCACCGCCGGCCTCATCATCGCCGATCTGGCCACGCAGGAAGTCGAGCTGGAGGATTTGTTCCTCGAACTGACCAGCGGCAAGGCCGCCGCATAGTCTTTAAGCGCTTCGCGCGCTGACGAGGGTCTTACCCTCGAGCTCCCACCGCACGCGGCTCGCCCGGAGGGCTACGCACGGCTACCCATCGGCTATGGCATGCTGGCAGCCTTTGTGCCAGCCAGCCCAACTGCGATGTGAACGCGCCGCGTTAGGTCGCCCACCGCGCCGCGAGATTTTCTTAAAGGGGCTGGATGCCAGCGTAAAGCTGGCATGACAAGAGATGGAATGGTGGCCGGTGGCGGCCAAGGTAGCCCCATCCCCAACTGTCACCCCGCATTGATTGCGGGGTCTATCTTTAAGACGGATGCCATCATAAACACGGCAGAAGACGATGGCGGACGACTTGCGCTTCCTTCCCCTAACTCGCCTGCGGGAGGGCTAACCCAACCCCTACATATGAATCGCGCGGCCAGCGACCGCAAATGCCGCTTCCTTCACCGCCTCGTTATAGGTTGGGTGGGCGTGGCAGGTGCGGGCGATGTCCTCGGCGCTGGCGCCAAATTCCATGGCAATACACGCCTCGTGGATGAGGCCGCCTGCCTGCGGGCCTAAAATATGCACACCGAGCACTTCGTCGGTTTTGCTATCGGCGAGGATTTTCACCATGCCCTCGATCTGCCCCGTCGCGCGGCTGCGCGAGTTGGCCATGAACGGGAATTTACCGACCTTATACGCGACGTTGGCCGCTTTTAGCTCCTCTTCCGTTTTGCCGACGCTGGCTAGCTCAGGGTGGGTATAGACCACGCTCGGGATGGTGTTGTAGTTGATATGCGGCTTCTGCCCGGCGATAAATTCGGCGACCGCAACGCCTTCTTCTTCGGCCTTATGCGCGAGCATCGGCCCGGCAATCACATCGCCAATAGCGTAGATATGGGGCACGGCGGTCTGCCAATGGGCGTTGACGTCGATCTGCCCGCGCATGTTGGTTGCAAGCCCAACGCTGTCCAGCCCAAGCTTGTCCGTATAGGCGCGTCGGCCCACGGCAACCAGCACCACATCGGCCACGAGTTTTTCACCGGCGCCGCCGGCAGCGGGTTCGAAGGCCACCTCCACTCCCGATTTACTGGATTTGGCGCTGGTGACTTTCTGACCAAGCTTAAATTCAAAACCTTGTTTTTCCAGCAATTTTTGGAATTGTTTGGCCATGTCGCCGTCGATCCCCGGAGTGATGCGGTCGAGATACTCAAGCACCGTCACTTTCGCGCCGAGGCGCCTCCAGACCGAGCCAAGCTCCAGCCCAATCACGCCCGCGCCGATAACCACCAGATGCTTGGGCACAGTGTCGAGTTCGAGCGCGCCGGTGCTCGATACAATCTGCTTCTCGTCGATGGTGATGCCCGGCAGCGGCGTCACTTCGGAACCGGTGGCAATCACGATGTTTTTGGCCGTGTATTTCGTGCCTTCCACCGTCACTTCATTTTTGCCGGTGATAGTTCCCAACCCTTTGATGTAAGCCACTTTATTTTTCTTGAACAGCCCTTCGATGCCATGGCCAAGCTTGGTGACCAGTTCTGTTTTACGCGCCTGCATAGTGGTCAGGTCGAGGGTTGGTTTCACGCTGATGCCGTGGGCAGCGAAATGGACGCTCGCATCCTCGAATTTTTCGGAACTCTCCAGCAATGCTTTGCTCGGAATACAGCCAACATTCAGGCAGGTGCCGCCGAGTGCGCCGCGTTTTTCGACACAGGCGGTTTTAAGCCCCAGTTGCGCCGCGCGTATCGCCGCGACATAGCCGCCCGGCCCGCCGCCGATGATGATGAGGTCAAACGCTTCGGTCATTTCTCTCTCCGTTGTGCAAGCATCCGGTTGATTTCTTTCTCTAAAATTGGCAACTCATATTGAAGAACATGGCACACAATCTCTGGCTCAATGTTGCCCAAATAATCATGCACTAAAAGATTGCGAAATCCACGAATGCGCGGCCATTGTATCGCTGGCATGGCCAGTTTTGTTGGCTCACTTAGCTTTGTTGCCGATTCCGACATAATTTGCAAGACGCGCAAGGTTGCCGACCACAAAAGCTTGTCTTCATGTATTTTTTCTATTTTTCCATCAACAAACCCACGCACATCTTCGATGCACTTCAAGATATGTTCAAAATAAACACCATCGTCATGATCCGTCATAGCGGTTTTGCCTCACGCAAAATGCGCTCGCGAATAAGATGATGGATGGCGCGATCACTCATCACATCCACTGGATGGCCGAGCAATGCCTGAGCTTCGATCTGAAAATCAATCTGCCCCCAGGGCGCAATTTTGGGATGGCTTGTCACCAGAAAATCCACATCGCTTGCCTCCGTTGCATCACCACGCGCGACCGAACCAAAAATGCGGATATTTTCAATCGCGCATTTTTCAGCCAGCGCCAGAATTTCCGACTTATGCGCGCGGATGGAGGCGAGCGTCGGCATGGCTAAAGCCCCAACAACAATCTTCTTGGATCTTCCACCGCCTGCTTGATTTTAACCAGGAAGGTCACCGATTCAGAGCCGTCGATAATGCGGTGGTCGTAGCTCATCGCCACATACATCATCGGGCGGATGACGATCTCGCCTTTTACCACCACCGGGCGCTCCTCGGTTTTATGCATGCCAAGAATCGCCGATTGCGGCGGGTTGACAATCGGCGTGCTCATCAGCGAGCCGTAGGTGCCGCCGTTGGAAACCGTAAACGTACCGCCGGTCATATCGGCCATGCTGAGCGTGCCGTTTCTGGCTTTCACCGCCGCTTCGGCGATGTCGCGCTCGATCTGCGCCAGCGATTTTTTGTCGCAATCGCGGATGACGGGCACGACGAGGCCGTTCGGGCCGCCGACCGCCACGCCGATGTCGTAGTAATTCTTGTAGATAATTTCATCGCCTGCAATTTCCGCATTCACCGCCGGAATCTGCTTGAGCGCGTTCACTGCCGCTTTCACAAAGAAGCCCATGAAGCCGAGCTTAATGCCGTGCTTTTTCTCGAACTCCTCTTTGTATTCGTTGCGAATCGCCAGAATATTGCTCATGTCGATTTCGTTGAAGGTCGTCAGAATCGCCGCCGTATTCTGCGAATCCTTCAGCCGCCGCGCGATGGTCTGGCGCAGCTTGCTCATTTTCACCCGCTCCTCGCGTGGGCCGACGGCGGGGCTTGCAGCAAACCCGTCGCCCTCAAGCGCGGTGATGACGTCACCTTTTTTCAGGCGGCCATCCTTGCCGGTGCCTTCAATCGCCGCAGCGTTGATTTGCGGGTTTTCGGCGAGCATTTTGGTCACGGCCGGGCCACTTTTCGCTGCTGCCGGCGTTGGCGTCACCGGCGCGGGCACGGATACAGGGGCAGTCGCAACGGCAGGCTTGGCAGCAGGCGCGGCGGCGGCCGCTTTGCCACCAGCGGCACCCACATCGACCGTCCCAAGCAGTGCGCCGACACCAACCGTGGCGCCGGTTTTGGCGGCCTGTTCCTTCAGTACCCCAGCGGCAGGCGCGTTGACTTCGACGGTGACTTTATCCGTTTCGAGCTCGACCAGCGGCTCATCGGCGTTGACCGCCTCACCGGGTTGTTTAAACCATTTGGCAACGGTCGCTTCCGTGACGGACTCCCCAAGGGCTGGAACGCGTATTTCACCACTCATAAATTCTCCTATGCTTTCTTTTTCTGTTTGACGGTCGCCGCTTCCAGCGTCATCGCATCGGCAATGACTTGCGCTTGTTCGCGTTGGTGCAGGTTCATGTAGCCGGCGGCAGGGCTTGCCGCTTCCTTGCGGCCGATATACTGGATGCGCGGCGGTGTCCGCCCCAGCGCGTCCATCACCTCGCCGATGCGCGGGCCGATGAAGCGCCAGGCGCCCATATTTTCAGGCTCTTCCTGTGCCCAGGCTACTTGCGCGTTCGGGTACTTCTTAAGGGTGGCTTCAATCTCACTCGCCGGGAACGGATAGTATTGCTCCACCCGCACCAGCGCGATATCGTCGATCGCTTTTTCGCGGCGCGCTTCGAGTAAATCATAATAGAGCTTGCCGCTGGTGAAAATCACCCGCTTGACGTTACCGTCCTTGGCCAGCGTATCGGTTTCCCCGATCACCCGCTGGAAGCGCGTGCCGGGCGCGAAATCGGCGAGCGTCGAAACGCAGAGTTTATGCCGCAGCAGCGATTTGGGCGTCATCACCACCAGCGGTTTACGGAAGTTACGCCGCATCTGACGGCGCAGCGCGTGGAACAGGTTGGCCGGAGTGGTGATGTTCGCCACCTGCATGTTGTCCTCGCCGCAAAGCTGCAGGAAACGTTCGAGCCGCGCCGAGCTATGCTCCGGCCCTTGCCCTTCGTAGCCATGCGGCAGCAGCATGACCAGACCGCTCATGCGCAGCCATTTATTCTCGCCGCTGGCGATGAACTGGTCGATGACCATTTGTGCGCCGTTGGCGAAATCGCCAAACTGGCCTTCCCACAAGGTCAGCGCCGAAGGCTCGGCCAGCGAATAGCCGTATTCGAAGCCAAGCACCGCCAGCTCCGACAGCGAGGAATCATGCACTTCGTAACGCGCCTGCCCCTCGGCCACATGGTTAAGCGGCACATGGCGTTCTTCGGTTTCCTGATCGACCCAGACCGAATTGCGGTGCGAGAATGTACCACGCCCCGAATCCTGCCCGGTCAGGCGCACCGCCACCCCTTCGGCGACCAGCGAAGCAAAGGCCAGCGCCTCGCCCATGCCCCAGTCGAGCCCTTCACCCGCTTGCAGCATTTCCTGCTTGCGCTTCAAGATACGTTCCAGCTGGCGGATGATGTGGAACCCCTCGGGCACCACCGTCAACTTCATGCCAAGTTGTGCCAGCTTCTCGATATCAACACCGGTATCCGGCTCTTTGCCCAGGCCATTTTCCGCCTTGGTAAAGCCGCTCCATTTGCCTTCCAGCCAGTTGGCCTTGTTGGGCTTGAAGGCCTTGCCCGCTTCGTATTCCTTGTTGAAATGCTGGTTGAGCGCTTCCACTTCCCCGGCGATTTCCGCCTCGCTGATGACGCCCTGCGCAATCAGTCGCTGGCCGTAAATATGTGCGGGCAACGGCTTTTTGCTGATGATTTTATACATCAGCGGCTGGGTGTACATCGGCTCGTCGCCTTCGTTGTGGCCGTATTTACGGTAGCAAATAACATCGACCACCGCGTCGCGCCCGAAGGCCTGACGAAACTCCGTCGCCAGCTGGCAGCAGAATACTACCGCCTCGGGATTGTCGCCGTTGGCGTGGAAAATCGGCGCCTGAATCATTTTGGCGACATCGGTCGGGTAGGGCGTGAAGCGCGAATATTTCGGCGCGGTGGTAAAGCCAATCTGGTTGTTGACCACCACATGCACCGTGCCGCCGGTGCGGTAGCCGCGCAATTCCGCCAGCGACAGGGTTTCAGGCACCGAGCCTTGCCCGGCAAACGCCGCGTCGCCATGCAGGGTCAGGGCCATCACCTTGTTGCGGTCAGCGTCGTTGCGCTGATCCTGTTTGGCGCGCACCTTGCCCACCACCACCGGATTGACGATTTCAAGATGCGAGGGGTTGGCGGTCAGCGACAAATGCATCTTTTTGCCGTTGGCCATGGTGCGGTCGTGGCTGGCGCCCAGATGGTATTTCACGTCGCCCGAACTGTCGATATTGTCAGGAAAATCGAGGTTGCCGTTGAAGATGGACAGCAGCTCCGAATAAGGCTTGCCCATGATGGAGGTCAGCACGTTCATGCGCCCCCGGTGTGGCATGCCGATGACGATTTCATCGACGCCAACGTTGCTCGCTGTTTCCAAAATCGCGACCAATCCCGGCACCATCGCGTCGCCGCCCTGAATCGAGAAGCGCTTCATGCCGGTGTATTTTACCTGCACAAATTCCTCGAACGCCTCGACCTCGAGCAGGGTACGCAAAATGCCTTTTTTCTCGTCCGCCGAAAATTGCGGATTGCCTGCCGCCGCCTCGATGCGCTGCTGCACCCACTGGCGTTGCGCGGGATCCTGAATATGCATGAACTCGACGCCAAACGTCCCCGAATAGGTCGCCTGCAGAATATCGAGGATTTCGCGCAAAGTCGCGCGTTCGCGGCCAAGGTTGCCGCCGAGGTAAATGCTGCGCCCGTAATCGTCGGCGCTGAAACCATAGGTCACCGGGTCGAGGTCGGCATGCAGGGTCGGGGTTTCGATACCCAGCGGGTCGAGCGTCGCCAGCAAATGCCCACGCACGCGGTAGGCACGGATGAGCTGCTGCGCGCGCAGGGCGTTGAGGGCTTCGTCCTGAATGGCCGCCGCATCCAGCGCCGGAGCTGCGGGGGTGGCTGCGCCGTTTTTCTTGTCGGCTTTGGCCGCAGGCGCGTCGGGGTCGGGCTGGCCGATGACACCCACCGGCACCTGATTCCACGGAATTTGCCGCGCCGGCGCATCGCCGAGACTGGCGAAAAACCGCTGCCAACTGGCATCGACACTGGCGGGATTAGCGACATAGCGCGCGTAAAGCTCTTCGATGAAGGCGGCGTTCGCGCCATAAAGATAGGAGTTTTCGAGGAAATCCTGTGCCATAAAACCTGTGAAACAATGCGGTTACATTGCCTCGTTTTCTAAGCGCG
>JANRKD010000027.1:0-131488 GCA_033763655.1 Alphaproteobacteria bacterium | reverse complement strand
TGCGCGACCATAGCCCCGACGTGATCGTGCTCGACTGGATGCTGCCCGGTATGACAGGCGTGGAAGTGTGCAAACAACTGCGCTGGGATCAGCAAACCAAAAATATTCCGATTATCATGCTCTCCGCCCGTGGTGAGGAAGGCGACCGTATCCGCGGCCTCGACAGCGGTGCCGATGATTATATGGTGAAGCCTTTCAGCCCCAGCGAGCTGGTGGCCCGTATCAAGGCGGTGTTCCGCCGTATCCGCCCGTCTTTGTCCGAGAAGGTGCTGGAGTTTTCCGGCATCACGATGGATGTGACGTCACACAAAGTGGTGCGCGATGGCACCGATGTGCATTTGTCGCCCACCGAATTTGGCCTGCTGCGCCATCTGATGGAGCATCCCGGCCGTGTGTTCTCGCGGGAGCAGCTGTTGGATTCGGTCTGGGGCCGCGACATTTATGTGGAGTTGCGTACGGTGGATGTGCATGTGCGCCGCCTGCGCAAAGCCCTCAACTACGATGGGAAACAACCCGACCTCGTGCGCACGGTGCGTTCCGCAGGCTACGCGCTCGAGGAGAACCCCGAAGGCGCCAACTACATCAACCCCGACGCAGCGGAAGAGTAGGCGTTTCAGCTTTCGTTGAGGAGCGCCTCTTTCGTGAGCATGTAATCGCTTTCCTCCCAGCGTTGCTCAAGCTGCGCCAGCCGTGCGCCGAGATCTTTACCCTCTTTCATACCCTGCGCGAGCAGGTCCTTTGCGGTGATGGGAAAAGTCGGCGGCCGAAAATCCTGCGCCAGTTGCACAGAGGGGGCGATGTCAACCCCCGTGGTCAGCGCCGCCTGCATCAGCAACCAATCCAGATACGCAGGCGCACCATGCAACCGAATAAGGCGCGTATGGGCATGGCGGGGGGCGGCATTCGCAAAGTCCGGCAAGGCCACGAGCAGCGCCAATTGCTGCGCCTCGTGGCGGCTTAGTTTCCAGCGTTGGGCGAGCCATTGCGCATCCGTCGGCGACGGCGTGGACAATAGCACCAGCGCCCGCGCCCAGACGGACGCCTGATACTCCGCCTGCCCTTCGAGCAGTTGTAAACGAATCATCGCCGAAGGGGCAATCGCGCGCCCGAACACCTGCGGCGCGACGCCTGTCTGCTGCATCAGCCGCAGCGCGTAGGCGGGATTGTGCGCGGCGAGCAATTTGCGCATTTCGTTGGCGATACGCTCGCCCGAAAGCTGCGCCAGAAGTTCCGCCTTTTCGGCGATGGCGGCCAATGCATCGTCTTCCGCAGGCGGCGTGCCAAACGTCGCAAGGAAGCGGAAGAACCGCAGGATACGCAAACCATCCTCGGCAATGCGGGTCGCAGCATCGCCGATAAACCGCAGCCGATGCGCCGTGATGTCGCCTTGCCCGTCGAAATAATCATACACCCGACCGGACGCATCCATGCTCAGGGCGTTGATGGTGAAATCGCGCCGCGCCGCATCCGCACGCCAGTCATCGGTGAAGGCGACCGTCGCTCGCCTGCCGTCGGTAGTCACATCGCGGCGCAGGGTCGTCACCTCGACCACGCGGGTAGGCAGCACCAGCGTCACCGTGCCATGCGCAATGCCGGTCGGGATGGCTTTCCATTTTTGTTGCGCAGCAATCTCAAGCGTCTGTTCGGGTAAAAGCGTGCTGGCAATATCGACATCGCCGCCTTCCTGCCCCCGCAGAAAATCGCGCACCGCCCCGCCGACCACGCGCGCCTCACCGCCCGCCTGCTGCGTGGCGGCCAGTAATTGCTGCACCCCTGTTTCATGCAGCCATGCGGGTAAATCGCTCATGCGTCTCCTTGCGTTTCGCAGGCTGAAAGCAGGGCCTTCTGTATCTGTTCGAGTTTACTGCGGTGGATAATCTTTATCCCATACGCATCTTTGACATAAAACACATCGACCGCTTTTTTGCCATAGGTCGCGATATGGGCGGTCATCACCTGCAGCTGGCAATCGGCGAGTGCGCCCAGCATGGCATAAAGCAGGCCGATACGGTCGCGCGCGTTGACCTCGATAACACTGGCCGTCGCGCTCACCTGGTTGTCGATGAACACCAGCGGCGCCACCGCCACCTCGCGCCCGCCCGAGAGCAGGCGGCGGCGCGGCAGTTCACCGGCGAAATCGAGTTGCCCGGCGCGGGCCCTGGCAATCAACCCCTCGATTGGCGCAAGGCGCTCCATATCCTCGGCGAAACTGGTGCCTTCAATCGTCTGGATGCCGAGCGTCGCAATCATCACTCCACGCGGCAGCACCATGCTGCGGGCGGAAACGATGCTCGCGCCTATCCATGCCATCACCCCGGCCAGATCGCGAAACAAGGTCGGCGCATATTCCATGCAGCAGGTGATTTCGCTCAGGCCACGAAACGTATCGTGGGTCACCACCAGCGCCGGCGCGGTGGGGGCCGCCTGCCATGCCGCGAAGGCGGCAATGCAGGCTTGCTGTTCGTCGCGCGGGCGTTGCCACCAGCCGAGCGGCACCCCGGCCTCCATGAATTGCTGCGCCGCTTCGCGCTGCGTGGGCGGCACCGCCTGCAGCAACGCATCCTGCACCATGGTTTGCGGCGCGGCGTCGTCGGTTCCCACCCCCATCCCCAGCATGGCGCGGCGGTAGAGATCGCGCATGAGCGCACCTTTCCAGCGGTTCCATATTTTCGGGCCGACTGCCCGGATATCGGCGACGGTGAGCAGCAGCAGCAGTCGCAATTGCTCGGGCGATTGCACGAGGCCGATAAAATCCTCGATGGTTTTGGCGTCGTCGAGGTCGCGCTTGAAGGCGGTTTCGCTAAGCACCAGATGGTGCTTCACCAGCCACCCTGCCAGATGCGCCTGCGCGGCACTCAGGCCCAGCCGTCCGGCAATCCGCGCGACGATGGCTTCGCCTTTTTCGGCATGCTGCCCGCCCGTGCCCTTGGCCAGATCGTGGCACAGCATCGCCAGATAGAGCGGCGCGCGGTCGGTAATTTCACGGGCGACGCTGGTCGCCAGTGGCATATCTTTTTCCCAGGCGCCGCTCTCGATGGTGGCGAGGTTGCCGATAGCCACCAGCGTATGTTCATCGACCGTATAAGTGTGGTAGCCGTCATATTGCATCATGCCGGTGATGCGGCCAAACTCCGGAATCAGCGCGCCCAGCACGCCCATGTCGCTCATCCGCCGCAGCGCCACCTCCGGCGCTTTGGCAAACAGCAGCAGGTCGAGGAACAGGCGATTGGCCGGCCCTTCAAACGGCAATTGCCGCGCTATCAATGGCAAGGCACGGGCAATCGCCAACTGCGCGCGCGGGTGAATATCGAAGCCCTGCTGCTGCGCCTCGCGAAACAGCGCCACCGCAAGGGTCGGTGTCGCGGCGAGGTCCACCCCGGCATCGAAGCGCAGCCTGCCCGCATCGAGTACAAATCCGGCGGCGAGATTTTTTCCGGCGCTTTGCGGCAACGCCGCCGCCGGCAGCGTGCGCAGATTTTCCTCCTCCAGCACCGCGCAGAAAATGCGGGTCAGCGCCCCCACTTCGCGCGCATACTGGAAATAGCGCAGCATGAATTTCTCGGCTTTTTCCTGCGCGCTGGCCCCAGGGAACGAGAGCGCCTGCGCAATATGGGTCTGCAGGTCGAAGGTCAGCCGCTCATCCGCACGGCCACGCAGCGCGTGCATATGGGCGCGCACGGTCGAGAAAAACAGATAGGCTTCGCGGTAATGCCGCCATTCCTGCTCGCTGAGCAGATCCTCGCGCACCAGTTCGGCGGCCTTGCTGATGCGGTAACAATAGCGTGCCAGCCAGGTCAGGGTCTGCAGGTCGCGCAGGCCGCCTTTACCTTCCTTGATGTTGGGTTCGAGCATAAACCGCGAATCCCCCCACCGGGCATGGCGGCGGTCGCGCTCGCTGAGTTTAGCCGCGACGAAGGCGCGCGGGTGCTGGCCAATAATTTCGCGGCGGAGGTGTTTTTTGAGTGCAAGGTAAGCGGCGCGATTGCCCGCAACATAGCGTGCATCCATCAGCGCGGCGGTAATGCTCGCATCCCCCCGTGCGCAGGCGATGGCTTCCTCCGGCGTGCGGGTGGCGTGGCTGACCGGGATATGCATATCCCACAGATGCTGCAGCACTTCGGCGACGACGGCATCGTGCGTGCCTGCCGCCCCTTCAGGCACCAGCAGCAACACATCCACATCCGAGAAGGGGAACATTTCGCTGCGCCCATACCCGCCGACCGCAATGAGGGTTACCCCCGCCCCCTGCGCCACCTGCGCCAGCAGGTTATCCGTCGCCCGCGTCAGCGCGCGCCAGAGCGGCTGGATACGATGGTTCTGCATAAACTGTGCGTGTGCCGCCTCACGCGCCGCACAATAGTGCGCAAATGCCGCCGCGCTCGCGCGTGGGGCGTGCGTTATGGTTTTCGATGTGCTTGCTTTACTCACCCGCCCACTATATCTGGCACGCCGTATGTTCTCCAATCTTTTTACATGTTTTCGTGCATTGCCGTCGCGGCGGCCCCAGCTGGCGGCGATTGGCTACCTGCTGATTTCGACCACGGCCTTTTCGGCGATGAATGTCGGCATCCACCTGGTTTCCGCCCATCTGCACCCGACCCTGATTGTCATGCTGCGCACGTTGATTACCCTCATGCTGCTCACCCCCTGGCTGCTCTACCGCCGCACCCCCAGCCTGCGCACCCCGCGCCTGCGGCAGCACCTCACCCGTGGGCTGGTCGGCGGCTGCGGTATGATCGGCTGGACCTACAGCGTCAGCATCATGCCGGTGACACACGCCACGGCGCTCAGCTTCACCGCGCCGCTCTTTGTCACGCTGCTGGCCGTGCTGTTCCTGCGCGAGAAGGCAGGAATTGCCCGCTGGCTGGCGCTGGGCATGGGGTTCCTCGGCACGCTCATTATTTTACGCCCGGATGCCAGCGGCTTCGACAGCGGCGCGATTATTGTGCTACTCACCTCGCTGCTCTGGGCAATTACGGGCATCCTCATCAAATCACTCAGCGCCACCGAGCCGCCGCTGCGGGTGGTGTTCTACATGAACGCCGTCATGCTATTCCTCGCCCTCCCGTTCGGCCTCTACCACTGGGTGACGCCCGACCCTGCCAGCTTCGGCCTGCTGGTCTTTATCGCCTTGTGTTCACTCGTCATGCACCTGAGCATGGTGCGCGCCTACTCGCTGGCGCCGCTGGTGGCCCTGATGCCGTTCGATTTCACCCGCCTGCTTTCCACCGCGCTGTTCGCTTACTTCATCTTCGGTGAAACCAGCGACTGGATGACCTGGCTCGGGGCCGCGATTATCGTTGGCAGCGCCGTCGCGGTCGCGCGGCGCGATGCGCGGGCGCCGGTCGTCGGCTAACCGGTCAGGCGGCACAGAAGCCACATCCCGCGCCTTTCTCCGCCCGCCCGCCGCACCGGAAAACGGGACATTGCTTGACCACCGCCCGTTCTTCCTTCACTCTCGCCGCATGGCGAAACCTGCCCACCAGCCCCCGACCGAACTTTCTGCCGCGCTGCTGGCCAGCAAACGCGCGATGGGCTACATTTTTCTTTTCTCGTTTGCGGTCAATGCGCTCTCGCTGCTGCAACCGATTTATTCCATGCAGGTGTTCGACCGCGTGTTCACCACCCGTTCGGTGGAAACCCTGCTTGGCCTGACCTTTGTTGTCCTCATCGGCTATGCGTTTTACGGCGCGCTGTATGCGGTGCGCGCCGGCGTCATCGCCCGCGTGGTCGAATGGCTGGAGCGCACCGTCGCCCCGAAATTGCTGCGCATCTCAATCGAGCAGGCGGCGCAGACCGGCGCGCCCTTCGCCGGGCAGCACCAGCGCGACCTGATGACCATCAAAAACTTTGTCGCCCTCGCCACCCCCACCGCGATGGATATTCCCTGGTCGCTGCTGTTCGTGTTTGTCATCTACCTCATCAACCCCATCCTCGGCTTTATCGCCGTACTCGGCGTCCTCATCTTATCCACGAGTGCAATCATCAACGAATACGCGACGCGCAAAGTCCTGCTGCGGGCGACCGAGAAATCGGTCGAGGCCGCCCTCGGGGCCGATGCGATTGGCCGCAGCGCCGAGGCCATCTGCGCCATGGGGATGAACGACGCCGTCGTCACCAACTGGGAGGCAGATACCCGGCGCGGCCTCGCGCTGCAGGACATCGCCCAGCAACGTGCCGCCATTATCAACGGCGTCACCCGCGCGCTGCGTTTATTGCTGCAGGTTTCGGTCATTGCCATTGGCGCCTGGCTGGCGCTGAAAGACCAGCTTTCCGCCGGCGGGCTGATTGCCGCTTCCATCCTCATCCAGCGCACGCTGTCACCGTTCGATAATGCGATTGGCCTGTGGAAACAGCTCATCGGCGCGCGCGATGCCTACCACCGCCTCACCCTGCTGATGCGCAACATCGTGCCGCCGGCGGGTTCGACCGTGCTGCCTGTGCCCAAGGGCCGCCTCACTGTCGAGGGCCTCTATCTCAGTTTCGGCAAACCGTCCAACCCCACCTTACGCAACATCAACTTCGAGCTGCAGCCGGGCGAGAGCCTTGGCATCATCGGGCCGAGCGCGGCAGGGAAATCGACACTGGGCAAGGCCCTTGCCGGGGTTTTCCTGCCCACCATGGGCACCGTGCGGCTCGATGGGGCGGAGCTGTTCCGCTGGGGGCGCGCCGAAGTCGGGCAATATATCGGCTACCTGCCGCAGCAGGTGGATCTGTTCGCGGGCAGCCTGAAGTTCAACATCGCCCGCCTGCTGCCCGATATTCCCGATGAGAAAATTATCGAAGCAGCGCAAAAAGCGGGCGTCCACCACCTCGTGCTGCAATTCGAAAACGGCTACGACACGGTGTATGTCCCCGGCAACACCGTGCTTTCCCCCGGCCAGAAACAACGTATCGGGCTGGCGCGGGCGCTGTTTGGCAACCCGCGTCTGGTCATCCTCGACGAACCGAACAGCAACCTCGACGGCGACGGCGAACGCGCCCTGATGCACACCATCCGGCAACTGAAAAAAGCCAACATCACCACCGTGATCATCGCCCACCGGCCCAGCATTCTTGCCACGGTCGATAAAATCCTGGTGCTTAAAGCGGGTGGCATCGAGGCCATCGGCCCGCGTGAGGAAATCCTCGGTCGCTTTTCGCCGCCGCGCCAACTCGCGCAAGGGGGGGAGGCATGAGCCGCCCGCACCCTTTGCCTGCGGTGCCGCCGGGCGCCGGGCCGCGTACCCCACGCACCCGTGGGCGGCGCGAAATTGCCCTGCTGCGCCGGGCCACCCACTGGCTCGATATCGCCGCCGCGCGCCTGCTGCCGTATGATGCCGGCAACCCTGCCGCGCCCGACCAGCGCGCACGGCCCACCATTTTTATCGGGCTGGTGTTGATGTTCCTCCTCTTCGGGGTTTTCGGCCTGTGGGCGACGCTGGTGCCGCTTGCCTCGGGAGCGATTGCACCCGGGCGCGTCGCCAGCGAATCCAGCCGCAAGGAAATCCAGCATCTCGAAGGCGGCATCGTCAAGGAAATCCTCGTGCGCGACGGCGACAGCGTCACCCTCGGCCAACCGCTGATCCGGCTCGACAGCACCAATGCAAAAGCGCGGCGCGACCAGGTGCTTGGGGATTATCTCGCCGCCAAGGCCAGCGAGGCCCGCCTCATCGCCGAGCGCGACGGAAAAGATGCCATCAGCTTTCCCACCGAATATCTGACACAGGAATCCTCCAATCCGAAAGTGAAAGAGGCGCTCGAAACCCAGCGTCGCCTCTTTGCCACCCGCCGCGCGGCGATGGAGGGGCAAATCAGCGTCCTCAACCAGCGGGCGGCGCAAAGCGGCGACGAGATACGCGGGCTGCGCGATCAGGTGAGCGCCGCCTCGACGCAGATTAACCTGCTCGCACAGGAAATCGCCGTGGTGCAGGGGCTGCTGGCCAGCGGCAACGCCACCAAACCGCGCCTGCTGGCGCTGCAACGGCAACAGGCGGATCTTGTCGGCCAGCGAGGGCAGGCACAGGCGCTCATCAGCCGCGCCAACCAGACAATCAGCGAATCAAAAACCACCATCCTCAACCTCAAAAACGACGCGCTGAACCGGATCATCGCCGAGCTGAAAGACACGCAGGTGCAGCTCTCGAGCCTTGAGGAGCAGGCGCGCTCAACCTCGGATGTGGCGCGGCGGGTGGAAATCACCGCGCCGCTGGCGGGCACCATCACCGGGCTGAGCATCCACACCATTGGCGGCGTCGTGCGCCCCGGCGAAACGCTGATGTATCTGGTGCCCAGCGATGACCGGCTGATTGTCGAGGCGCGCGTGGCGATTGAGGATGTGGACGTGGTGCAGGCGGGCCTTATTGCGCAAGTGCGCCTGACCGCGTTCAAAAGCCGCTACCTGCGCCCGATTAAAGGCAAGGTGCTGACCATCGCCGCCGACCGTTTCGACGACAAAAACACCGGCGAGAGCTATTACATCGCGCGGATTGAAATCCCGCAGCAGGAAATCGCGGCGCTGGGCCGTGGCATCACGCTCACTTCCGGCATGCCCGCCGACGTGCTGATTGTCACCGGCAACCGCACCATGCTTTCCTACATTATGCAGCCGATTCGCGCCTCGTTTGGCCGCGCCTTCCACGACCAGTAGCGCCTCCGACACAGCTCAGGAATTCGCCTGCCAC
Organism: Alphaproteobacteria bacterium; assembly: GCA_033763655.1. Lineage (GTDB taxonomy): Bacteria > Pseudomonadota > Alphaproteobacteria > Rickettsiales > UBA3002 > QFOX01. The sequence goes on along the minus strand of JANRKD010000027.1, from coordinate 122,825 downwards.
ATCGCCTGCGCATAGGGCGCAATCAGGCTTATGGCCTTGATTTTTTCGGCCACCGGCGGCGGTATCTGACCTGCGGCAACCTCACGCACTAACTGCATATGCAGCGGCAACAGATTCGCCAGCGCAAACCGCCCGACCACCGTCGCCCGCGCAGCGGCACGCATCGCGGCATTGCGCTGCGGGTCGTCGAGCAACCGGCTGACGGTGGCCGCCACCTCGGCGGGTGAGAAAAAATCGACCCGCATCCCGTTCACCCCGTGCTCGACCACCTCGCGCACCGGTTTGGTATCGCTCGCCACCAGCGCCACACCGGCGGCCATCGCCTCCAGCATCGACCATGACAGCACAAACGGATAGGTGAGGTAGAGATGCGCCGCGCTGACCTGAAACAGGCGGATGAGATCCGCATAAGCCAGCGTCCCGACAAAATGCATGCGCGCCTCGGGCAGGTGCACTTCTTCGCTTAAAATCTGGCGGTAGGTTTTGCCGTCGGGCGCTTTGCGGCCATAGCTGACGCTGTCGGCGCCGACCGCAACAATATGCAGGTTCGGGCGGTCGCGCAGCAGGATTTCCGCCGCGTGCATGAAGGTCGAAAAACCGCGATACGGCTCGAAATTGCGCGCAACATAGGTGACAACCTCGTCGCCCGCGCGGAAGGTTCTGCCGTTCGGCAAGGTGAAAATCGCCTCGGGGTCGGGACGGCAAATCTCCACATCCACCCCATCATGCAGCACACTGAGCTTATGCGCGAAATCCTTCGGGTGGACGCTCCATTGCCAGACGGTCGGGGTGATGCCCCAATCGGCCTGTTCAAGGCTCATCAGGTTGATGACGTTTTTCATGCGGATGCGGGCGGCATCATCCGCCGTCGCCGGCTCTTCGAACCCGACATCGGCGCCATGCGCATGGTAATAAAACTCGAAAAAGCTGAGGATTTTCGCCTGCGGAAAAATCTCACGGAGAAACAGGGCGTCGCCCCAGCCGGGATGGCAGATGATAATCTCGGGTGTAAAATTTTCGCGCCGCTGCAACTGGCGGCAGACCCGCCAGACCTGCTGCCCCTGCATCACCCCGCGCGTGGCGGTGGCCAGATAGCGATGGCTCGGCGGTGGCGCATCGAGCTTCGGCATGCCGTAGGTGATGCGGGTGACGCCTGCAATTTCCGCGCTCTTGTGCTTGGTGATGAAATAGATGCGGTGGCCGCCCTCCGCCCCGAACGCCCGCGCCAGATGCTTATACTGGCCGGGCATATTGGGGTGGATGAAAAGCAGGTTCAACGGTTATACCGTCGCCGCCACCTGCGCCTCGCGCGTGGCGATGTTGCGGTTGCGGTTGGCGTTGTAAATCGTCCCGGCGAGAATAATCACCGCGCCGAGCAGCGTCCACTGGTCGATGAGTTTTGCATAAACAAAATACGACATCACCGTGGCAAACAGCAGCGACACGAAATTGATCGGAATCAGCACCATGAACGGCACTTTCGAAATCGCCTTGGCAACATAGACCTGCTGCAGGTAGGCGATTACCCCGATCAGCCCCAGCCAGAACCAGCCGTCGACCCCCGGGTTTCTCCAATGGCTGATGCCTGCTGGCAGTGCCAGCACGGTGGTGGTGGCAAGCATGTAAAACGCGATATGGCGCGACGATTCGGTGCGACATAACAGCTTGATGACCACCCCACAGAGCGAGAACCCGAGCGCCGCCCCCAACACATAAAAGACCCCGGGGCTGAGCGGCAACATGCCTGGCCGCGTGATAATCAGCACCCCCGCCACCCCGGCCAGCAGCGCAATCCAGGTATGCAGGTGGCTGCGTTCCTTGAGGATGAGGATGGTGGCGAGCGTCGCGAAAATGGGGGTGACGAAGTTGAGCGCCGTATGCATCGGCAGGGTAAAATTCTCGCCGAGAAAGCCAAGCGAGAAAAACGACAGGGTGAACGAGCCGTATTCGAGAAACCCGCGCGCGATGTAGGCTTTTTTGCGTTGCGTGGCGAGGCCCGCGCGGCCCTGTTTAATCGCCCATGGCAGCATGCAGCCGGTGGCGATGATACTGTAGCACAGCATAATCTGGAAGGCGTGGATAGGCGCAGGTGCGGGCGCATCCGCCGCGAGCAGCCCGAGCGCCTGTCCGGCGGAAACGCGCAAGCCCACCAAATCGGGCGCGCTCAGGAACGGCACAATCGTAAAGATAACCACATTCCCCAGCAGCACACCCATGAACATCAAAATGGCAATCGTGGTTTCGTGGCGCTGGTTCATAACACTCCTAAAAACTGAATTGTTCACTGGTAATACGCTCTTCAAGATTATGCTCGGGGTCGAACAGCAGCGACAGGGCGATGTTGCGATCCTCGAAAACCGACACACTGACCACGTCGCGCACCTCGGTAAAATCGGCGACCGCGCTAACCGGGCGCTTATCGGCCTCAAGCACTTCAAACGTGATGCTCGACTGATGGTTCAGCAGCGCGCCGCGCCAGCGCCGGGGGCGGAAGGGTGCAATCGGCGTCAGCGCCAGTAACCCGCCATTGAGTGGAATAATCGGCCCGCCGGCGGAAAAATTATAGGCGGTCGAGCCGGCCGGGGTCGAAACCAGAATCCCGTCCGCCACCAGGTCGCTGACGCGCACCACATGGTCAATCGAAATACGCAGCTTGGCCGCCTGCCGACTTTCGCGAAACAGTGACACTTCGTTAATCGCCAGCTCCTGCCGCTCGCGACCATCGCGCGTGCGCGCATACATCACCAGCGGGTGCAGCGTCGCCCGCCGTGCCGCCGCAATGCGCGCGGGGAGGTGATCCGCATGGTAGCTGTTGAGCAGGAAGCCGACTGAGCCGCAATTCATGCCATAGACCGGGATATTGCGGTGCATGTATTTGTGCAGCACCTGCAGCATGAACCCGTCGCCGCCAAGTGCCACAATCACGTCGGGCTTGGTGCGCTTGCCCGCAATATCGAGGAAGGTGTGGGATTTTGACAGTTCGGCATAGGCCGCCTGCGCCTTGGGCGAATCATCAGCAAGACAGGCAATGCGGGTCGTCATTTCCATCGCCGCACGCTAGCAGGAGAGCCGGGTGCAGACAATAGGCAAAACGCCGCCTAATGGCGCTGTGGATTCTGGCGCACGAGGGCGATAAAATACGGCAGGTATTCGACGGGTTGCGCACCCGCCGCACCAATCACCCGCTCGGCAAGGCGGTTGGCATAGAGCATCGAACCGGGAATAGCCCCGTCGCTTGCCATATCCTGCACGGCGCGCAGCAGCAGGCGCACCGCATCCATCATCGAATCCGGCAGGCCCGATTTTTCGTACAGCCCGTTGAAACCATGCGCGCCACGGTCGGCCACCAGCCGCCTGGCGTTGGCCACGGGGATGCCGGCAAATTGCGCCAGTGCCGTCGTAAAGAACATCAGTTGCCCCCGGCACAGCGCGGTCATCACAATCGACGGGGTCAGCCGTTCCTCGCGCGCCATCTGCACCACCAGCGCCTCGATCTCATCATCAGGGAGCTGATTTTCGAGCAGCCGCACCATGAAATCCTCGCGCGCATGGCTGGCATTCCCGGCCAGATCACTATCGCTGAGCTGGTAGCGGCCTTTCAGCTCCTCCGCCACGGCGCTGCTCACCTGCGTGATAATCCGCTCGACCACCGTAATCGGCAGTTTCGGTTTCTTCGACAGGGCCGTCATCACGCCGTCATCGCCACGGAAATCCTCGGCGATTTTCTCAAACGCACGGTCGCTGATGGTTGCCCCCTCGTTCGACAGCAACGACTGCATCACCTGCGCATAACGCGTTTCGACCAGCGCGTCGCTCACCCGTGGCGAGACCGCCTCGCGCTGCGTAATGGCCAGCAGCTTGCCCATATCGTGGCTTTTTTCGACAATCTCGACCAGGTCGGCATCGGAAAGCACCACGCTACTGACCAGCACGGGCCCCGCCACCGATTCGACATCGTTCGCCAGATGCAGCACAATATCGCGGGGGACATCCGCGTTGTCCTTGATGCGTTCCGCCAGCGTCTCGCGCACCCGCAGCGCCACATCCTTCATCAGCAGGCGGAATACCTGCTCGGCAATGTCGCGCTCGCGGCCACGGAAATTCGCTGCATTATAGCCCTGCACGATTTTTTCGAGCACGCTCGCGCGCGAATCGGGCGAATCGTCGCGCAGCAACCGCTCCACGTCCATCGGCGTGAGGATGACATCCGCTGCCATGGGCTGTGCGCTAGTGGAGCTTGGGTTCATGAATCGCCCGCCCGACCAGTTGCAACAGGGTTTCCATGTTCTCGATGCTGCGATCATAGCCCGCCGAACGGATTTTTGCCACCATCATCGCCCCGAAATCATTGGTGCGGTAATCGCCGTAGCGCGTTTCCTCGAGCGCCAGCCGCAGCATGACGTGAACGGCCTCGTAAAAAGAAGCGGGCAGGCCCGAGGAGTCATACAGCGCCTTGAAGCCAAGCGGGCCGGGGTCGATCAACAGGAGGCGCGCGTTGCTCGCGGGAATACCGACACGGCGGGCAATCGCCGTCTCGAAAAAGCGCAAATCGCCGATGCACAGCGAACGGATAATCACCGAGTCGCTCAGCCGCTTATTCCGGTGCATTTCCTCGACCAGATGGTTGATGTCGTTCTGGCTCATCCAGGGCGAAATAAACTGCAGCATCGCCGTTTCGCGGGCGGCGACCGTGACCTCTTCCACCACATGCCGGTTCATGCGGTATTTGCGGGTCATCTGCTTTTTCAGCGCATCGGACACCGAGGCAAACAGGCGTTCGGCAAATTCATACGGCAGCCCGCCGCGCAGCACCAGCTCTTCGAGTATGGAATGGTCGCGCGCGAACTCCTCAAGCATCAGGTCGATGCTGGTATCCGCCAGCGCCGCCCCTTTGTTGCCAAGCAGCGTGCGGGTAATTTCACGGTCACGTTTTTCCACCAGCGCATGCGACAGCGGGCGTGAAATGCTTTCACGCTGCGCCACCGCCTTTAATTTGGGGTGCTCGCGCGTCGCCTGCACAATCGCGATTAAATCATCCTCGCTGAGCACATGCGAGTGCTGCAACACCGGCACCGCGATTTCCTGACGGTCGTTGGCCAGCGCCCAGATAATATCGTGCGGCACCTGCATGTTCGATTTCAATGTGTCCGCCATCAGCAGGCGCACTTTCATTTCCGTATCCTTGAGCAGCAGGCGAAAAATCTCGTTCGCCAGCCGCATCTCGTTTTCGGTATACACCCCGGCATTGTAGCCGCCGGAGATTTTCTCGCAGATGCGCTGGCGCATCGCGGGCGACGGCTCGCGTACCAGCGCCTCGATATCCTCGCGCGTGATATTCATGGCCGAGCCGGCCGCCTGTTGCGCTCTATGCACTCTGATGCCCTCCATTTCGCCGCCCGTTATAGCTGTGCAAACATTAACACTTTATTAAAATAATGTCCATTCTGTGAATAAGTCGCTCGGCAAGCATAATCGCCACCCGGCTGATTTCCAATCCTTGACGCCATTCCAGACTCTTGTAGAATCACATTTCTTTACGCATCGACGAAGGAGCAACACTTCATGCGCGCCAGCCACGCCCACGCCGCCCACGGCAAACTCTATGCCGACGCCACCGCCGCCCTTGACGGCCTCCTGCATGACGGCATGACCATCATGTCGGGCGGGTTCGGCCTGTGCGGCATTCCCGAAAACTGCATTCTGGCCCTCAAGGAGTCGGGCATTAAGGGCCTCACCATCATCAGCAATAATTGCGGGGTCGATGATTTTGGTCTGGGCATTCTGCTCAAGGACTACCAGATTAAAAAAATGGTTTCCTCCTATGTCGGCGAGAATAAAACCTTTGAAACCCAATACCTCAACAAGGAGCTCGACATCGAGTTCAACCCGCAGGGTACGCTGGCCGAGCGCATCCGCGCCGGTGGCGCCGGCATCCCCGCCTTTTACACCAAAACGGGCGTTGGCACCATTGTCGCCTACGGCAAGGAGCAGCGCGAGTTCCACGGCGAAACCTACGTCATGGAAACAGGGCTGACTGCCGACCTTGCGATTGTCAAAGCCTGGAAGGGAGATGCGGCGGGCAACCTCGTGTTCCGCAAAACCGCGCGCAACTTCAACCCGATGATGGCAATGGCAGGCAAAATCACCGTCGCCGAGGTCGAGGAACTGGTTGCAATCGGCGACCTGCCGCCCGACGACATCCACACGCCGGGCATTTTCGTGCAACGCATTTTTGTCGGCAAAAACTACGAAAAACGGATTGAAAACCGCACGGTGCGAAATGCGGCGTAAGAACACCATGCAACCAACCGCCTTCATGGCAGGAGAAGAAAATGGCCTGGAATCGTGACCACATGTGCAAACGCGCGGCGAAAGAATTGCGCGACGGGTTTTACGTCAATCTCGGCATCGGCATCCCGACGCTGGTCGCCAACCACATCCCCCACGGCATGCATGTGACCCTGCAATCGGAAAATGGCATGCTCGGCATGGGGCCGTTTCCCCTCGCCGGGCAGGAGGATGCCGACCTGATTAACGCCGGCAAGCAGACCATTTCGGAGCTGCCCGAGAGCGTCTATTTCGATTCGGCGATGAGCTTTGCGATGATTCGCGGCGGCCATGTGGACCTCACGATTCTCGGCGCGTTGCAGGTCAACCCGCGCGGCGATCTGGCCAACTGGATGGTGCCGGGGAAAATGATCAAAGGCATGGGCGGGGCGATGGATCTGGTCGCGGGCGTCAAGCGCGTGGTCGTGCTGATGGAACATAACGCCAAGGATGGCACGGCCAAGCTGGTGCATGAATGCAACCTGCCGATGACCGGCATCGGCGTGGTCGATCTGGTCATCACCGATCTGGGCGTCTTTGAAATTGCCGAGGGAAAAATGCGGCTGATCGAACTGGCCGATGGTGTCAGCGTCGAGGAAATCACCGCCAAAACCGAAGCGGCATTTACCGTCGCTTTGGCGAAGAAAGCGGCCTGATTGCGCCCGGTTCCACGGCTTCTTTTCCTCATCATCCTCATCGAAGGTTATGTGGTGCTCGCCAGCGAGTTGCTGGCCATTCGCCAACTGATTCCGTTCGTCGGCTCCGGCACCGAAACGGTGGCAATTCTGGTCAGCGCGGTGCTGTTGCCGCTGGCCATCGGCTACCATCAGGGCGGCCGCGCACCCGTACATATCCGCCGCCGGTTAATCCGCAACCTGCTGATCGCGCTGGGCTACCTCACCCTTGCTCTCTCCTACCCGGTGCTCGAACTTTTCTTCACCCTTCTCGATCGGGCCGGGCTGCACCACCCCATCGCGCAGACGGCCTGTTACGCGCTGCTGCTGCTTATCGTCCCGATTTACCTGCTCGGCCAGACCGTGCCGCTTATCAGCAACTACTTCCACCGTCAGCGCATCAGCGAACTCACCGGGCGGATGCTGTTCTTCTCCACCGTCGGCTCGTTTCTCGGTTCGGTGTTTTCCACCCTTGTGCTCATGAACACGATCGGCGTCCACGCCACCGTCAGCGCCACCCTCGCCCTGCTGGTCCTGCTGGTGGCGGTGCTCGCGCGCCGCATGCCGGGCGCGGCGGGAATGGGCGCCCTGTGTATCCTGCTGCTGACGCTTCTGCTCAACAGCCCCGCGACCCTGCGTGCCTTTCGCATCGTTTCGGACAATAGCTACAATACCGTGAGCGTCCACGCCACGCCTAAAGGCGGACGCCTGCTGCGCATCAACCGCTCCCCCTCCTCGGCGCTGACGAAAGAAGGCGTGTCGGCTTTCCCCTACATCACCTACATTGAATCGACTTTTATCGACCCGCTTGCTGCGGCCAAGGGCAGGCCCGGCGCTGTTCTCGTCATCGGCGCCGGGGGCTTCACTCTCGGGCTGAAGGACACCACCAACCGCTTCACTTTTGTCGATATCGACCCGGCGCTTAAGCGTGTCGCCGAGCAGCATTTTCTCTCCGCGCCACTGGGCCACAACAAAACCTTCATCGCCCAATCGGCGCGGGCATTCGTGCGCCGCGAGCGCGCCCGCTACGACCTCATTTTCATCGACACTTTTACCAACGTCTTTTCCGCACCGATGGAAACCATCACGCAGGAATTCCTCGCCGATGCCAAAAAACTACTGGCCGCCGACGGCATTCTCATTGTCAATCAGATAGCACGGCCCGACCTGTCCGACCGCTTCAGCCTGCGTTATGACCGCACTTTCGCCCGGGTTTTTGGTGCCTATACGCGCCAGATCATCGGCGATTACAATCCATGGGCGCCCGACACCACCACAGCGGCGCTGCGCAACATCCTCTACATCTATTATGCGCGGGCGGACGCCGTCGACCCGACCTATTACAGCGACGATCTCAACAGCTACTCGCTCGACCGCGCCCATCACTGAGAACGCGCCACTTAAAAGCTATAGGGCGCTTGTCATCCCTGCGAAGGCAGGGATCTCCTTGTCTCTTGAAGGGGATTCCCGCCTTCGCGGGAATAACAAAACCGTTAGTGCGGCAAGGGGGCGGCTTCCTTGTAACAATAACCACCCATTCTGCAAATCAGCGTCCACTCCGCCGCCGTCACCGGCTGCACCGAGAGGCGCATGCTCGTCACCAGCGACATTTTCGCCAGGGCGGGCGTTGCCTTTACCTGCGCCAGCGTCACGGGACGCGGCAACGGTGCCACCGCTTTTACATCCACCATCACGAAGCGGGCGGTGGCGTCGGTCGGGTCGGGGTAATAATCGCGGATGACTTCGACTATTCCCACAATCTCCTTACCCACGTTACTGTGGTAAAAAAAGCCGCGATCGCCTGACTTCATGGCCATCATGTTCTGCTTGGCGAGATGGTTGCGCACACCGCTCCACGCCGTGCCCCCGGCGCCTGCCTGCACCTGTTGCTGCCAGCTCCAGCAGGAAGGTTCGGATTTAAACAGCCAGTAGCGCATTATTCCGCAAAAACGACGTCGACGCCGCGCTTTTTGAAATAGGTCTGCAACATTTTGCGGCCTTGCCGGTTGTTTTGCGGCAGGCGCTCTTTACGCATCGCCACCACCTTGCTGCCTGCCTGCGCCAGCGCCGCTTTCAAATCGCCAATGCAGGCATCGAGTCCGACATTGTTATCATCAAGCGCCGCATGCACCTTCTCAAGCGCCTGTGCGACCTTATCTGTCATGGCTATGCCTTCAGTTCGAACGTCGCATCAACCTCGACCGCGACACCGAACGGCAGGCCCGAGACGCCCACGGCAAAGCGCGCATGCTTGCCCGCATCGCCCATCAGGTTGACCATGAGGTCGGAAGCGCCGTTGGCGACTTTGGGGTGGTCGGTGAAATCATCGGGTGCGTTCACAAACACGCCCAGGCGAATCAGTTTGCTGATGCGCGACAAATCGCCGCCGAGGATTTTACTGACATGTGCCAGCACGTTGATGGTACACAGGCGGGCGCAGGCCTGCCCTTCCTCGATGCTGAACTCGCGGCCGACCTTGCCGATAAATTGTGGCTTGCCCGCTTCCATCGGCAGCTGGCCGGACACATAGAGCGTGGTGCCGCTGATAGTGCACGGCACATAATTTGCCGCTGGCAGGCTCACTTCCGGTAATGTAATGCCCATGTCTTTCAATTTTGCGGCAATCGTTGTCATGCTTAACTCCTAATAATGGTGAATCGTGATGGGCGCGTTCTAACCGATAGCCCTCCCGATGGCGAGTCTATTCTGACGATTATTCACGCCCCCTCATAGCCACCCCCACCATCCCCGGCTCGCCCAGATTTGTTAATAATAAAAAAAGCCATTTGTTAATGTTGGTTCCGGCAAAAAATGTCCTCTTTGCGATAAATAACTGCTGAAATCATCTATTTTTATTATTCTTTTCAAGATATTGAGATACATTTAACGCGCCACGCCGCAAGCCGGCAGCATGGCGCAACTGTGATATTTAAGCATGGCTCAGCAGCCAAATAATGACAATTTGATGACGATTGTTATAAAATTGTCATAAATCTGTAACAAATCTGTGCTACTGTCTAAGGACGGAATAATCGTTCATCATTTCTTGGGTCAGTTCCCACGGTTATCTGAAAACAAACGAAGGAGTGGAGTATGAAATTCAACCTGACAAGTCAGAAGATGACGCAGCTGGCGCTGGCGCTGTTTGCGGCCTATGCCGCGTTGCTCCTGCCAATGGATGCTATGGCGGTGTCGGTTTCTATCGGCAGTGGCGGCGGCGGCGGTGGCAGCGGCGGCACGCCGGAAGCGCTGGCCGAAGTCCTCTGTAACGTCGTTGGCTGGTTCACCGGCCCGGTCGGCGCAGGGATCGCGACGCTGGCCATCATCGTCATCGGTATCGGTGCGCTGATGGGTAAGGTTTCGTGGGGGATGGCAATTATCGTCGGCCTTGGCGTCGGCGTCATCTTCGGCGCAGGCACCATTGTCGAAGTGCTCTCGAGCAACTCGACCACCTGTTATTAGTAACATTACGGGCGCTGCCTCGCAGGGGGCAGCGCCTTTTTACCTTTTTGTGGCCGCCCTCTTTTGCGGCCGCGTGATGCCGCGCCCCGCCGGTTCTGCGGTGCGGGCGGCGGGTTACAGGTTTCATCGTTCATCGGTTTGACGGTTACTATAGGTTAGCATGGCGACGACGACTAACCGGACGCGCAGAAAGAAAGACCTTTCAGCCAAGGATCTTGAGGCGATGCACGACATCGCCGACGATGTCATCGAGTCTGATTTCGTCCCTTATGCCTGCCTGTTCGACCCTTCGACCATCGCCACCAAAGACGGCGAGCTGTTACAAACCATCAAGATTACCGGCCTTAGCTACGACGCCGCCACCCATGGCGATTTGCGTAGCGCCGTGCGCGCGGTGATTGCAAGCGTCATCCCCGATACCTCCTATGCCATCTGGCTGCACACGCTGCGCCGCAAGCAGCCGACCCACGCCCGCGCCCGCTATCCCGACCCTTTCAGCGGCAAAATCGACGAATTATGGCGCGGCCAGCAACCCGCCACAACCACCTACAGCAACGAACTCTACGTCACCCTCGTGCGTGCGGGCAGCCCGGTCACCTTCGGCGACTGGCGCCTGCTGGCCCAAAGCCTCCGGCGGCGGCACGACATCGCCACCCGCCGCGAAGCGATGACCGCCGCGCTGGCGGAGCTTAACGCCGTCAGCGCCGAAATCCTCGCCCGGCTCACGCCCTACGGCGCCCGTCTGCTGACCACCGTCGCGCGCAAAGGCATCTATTATAACGAGCAGGTGGAGTTCCTTGAAAAGCTGATTAACCTCGAAGAACGCCCCATGCCGGTGCCTGATCGCGATTTGTCGCATGTGCTGACCAGCGGCGAAATCACCTTCGGCTTTAACGCCATGGAGGTGCGCAGTGCCGATGGTGTGCGCCGCTTTGCCGCCATCCTCACCCTCAAAGAATACAAAGAATCAACCCTCGCAGGCATCGATAAATTTCTCGAAATTCCCTGCGAAATCATCATCAGCCAGAGTTTCGATTTCACCGGCGCCGCCAAAGCGCGCGAGGCCTACGAAAAACAGGCCCGCTACCTGACCTATAGCGGCGACAAGGAACTCGCGAAATGGATGGAAATCGACCGGCTGATGCACGCGCAGGGCAACGAAAGCGCCACCGCCTTCGGCCAGCAGCAGACCAGCATTTTCCTGATTGCCCCGGGCGTCAACCAGCTTGAGGCCAACGTGCGCATGGTGCAACGCGCGCTCAATCGCCTCGGCATGGTGGTGGTGCGCGAGGATTTACGCTTTGAGGAGTGCTACTGGTCGCAGCTACCCGCCAATTTCTCGTTCATTTCCCGCCAGCATGCGGTCGATACCGACCATCTCGCCGGGTTCGTCAACCTGCAGGCTGCGCCGATGGGTAACGCCGCCGGCTCGCCCTGGGGGCCGCCTGTCAGCGTCTTTACCACCGTGCAGGATGCTCCCTATTACTTCAATTTCCACCGCCAGCAATCCGCCCACACCATCATCCTTGGGAAACCGACGACGGGCCGCACCAGCTTTGCCCATTTCCTGATGGCGCAGTCCCGCAAACTGCCGCTCAATATCTGGTATCTCGACGTGCATGGCCGGGCCGCGCCGTTCATCGGGGCGATGGGCGGGCAGGTGCGCACCCCCGGCACGAACGATTGCAAACTGAACCCCTTCCTGCTGCCTGAAACTCCGGCCAACCGCGATTTTCTTGCGCTCTGGCTTTCGACCTTGGTCGATCCGACCGGCGTCCAGCTCAACCGCAGCACCCTCAGCTTCTTTCAGGCGGCGGTCGATTACATGCTGCAGCAGCCGCGCGCGCAACGGCGCATGGCCACGCTGGTCGCCTTCCTGCGCGAGGCCGATGTCCTGCTTGCCGCCAGCGTCCAGCGCTTTGCGGCAGGAGGCGTATTCGGCGAACTGTTCGACATGCCCGAGGATACGTTCGCGGTCGGCAACCTCACCGCCTGGGACATCCGCCGCTGGATGGCCGACCCGGCCACCCGCGCGCCGCTCACCGGCTACCTGCTGCACCGCCTGACCAGCCTGCTCAACGGCGCCCCGACGCTGATTGTGCTCGACGAAGGCTTTCAGGTGCTCGACACGCCGCTGTTCAGCGCCCGCATCAACGGCTGGTGCGACTATTTGAGCCAGAACAATGCCGCCACCCTGCTGATGACCGACAGCATCGAGGAAAGTGCCGCCCGCGCCTACACTTCGGTGCTTGCAGGCAAGGCCGCCACCCTGTTCGCCATGCCGGATAAAAATCCCGACACCGGCTACAGCATGGGCTTTGGCCTCACGCCCGAAGAAATCTCGACACTCAGCTATATCGACATCCGCGAACGCCAGATTTTACAGAAGCGCGGCACGGAAGCCGTCGTCATCCGCGCCGACCTCAGCGCGCTGACCCCCACCAACCTTCAGATACTTGGCGGGCGGGCGCCTGCACCGGCCGCCCCTTCCCCCGCCGATGAACTGGCCGCCCTCATGGGCTATCGGCCACAGGCGGTCGGATGACGCGCCGCGCCCGCAGCTGGAGCATCCTTGCGTTTATTGCCGCACTGGTTGCGGTCATGCTCCACGCACCCGATGCCTGGGCGATTGCGGATGATGCCAGCGGCGGCCATTTGCGGTGCAGCGGGGGCCACGCCACCGGCCAACTGTTTATTTCGGGGCCAAGCTGCCCGACCACACTCGGGTTCGATAACCTCTTCTCGTTCCTGGTGTGTAATTTCGAGCAACTCGCCAGCAACCTCATGGGCCACCTGTTCTGCGGCATGATTCTCGACCTCGCCCCGGCCGTCTGGGCGGCGGTGACGCTGGCCGTCGTTATCTTCGGCATCTCATTCACCATCGGCCTGGTGCCCGCAACCGGGCAGGAAGCCATCCTGTTTGCCCTCAAACTGGCCTTTGTCACCGCCTTTGCCACCAATGCCGATTACCTGATTGGCTACGGCTACACGTTCCTGATTGCGGGCATCCGCGAAGGCACCACCATTGCGTTGACCACCCTGAACAGTTCGGGCATCCACAGCGGCAGCGACGTCTATGCCGAAATGGACAAAATCCTTGCCCATTTTGTCCATTTTGCCACCGACTCCGAAGGCGCATCAACCAACGCCGATTACTGCAAGAACGCCCTCTTTGCGGTGATTGCGCTCTTCATGACCGCGCTGCCCATCGCCGCCTATGTCGCGCTGCTGGTGATTGGCCGCATGATGCTGACCCTGTTCCGCGCCGTGTTCGCTTATGTGTATGCGGTCATCGGCATCGCGTTCCTGCTTACCCTTGCGCCGTTCTTCCTCGGATTTTACCTGTTCAAACATACCCGCAACCTGTTCGACCGCTGGGTGGGCTACCTTGTTTCTTTCGCCCTGCAAGTGGTGCTGATGTTTGCCTTCCTCACCTTTATTGTCATCATCGTCAAAGACATCACCAACAATAACGTGGTCACCAACCTGACCGGCATTGTCCGCTACAATCAGCAGACTACCGAAACCACCGCGCTGCGCTTCTCGCTGACCTATTGCACCTTGTGCGAGTTCGATGTCGTCAACAAGGAAACCGGGGCCATTCTCCACTCGGGTGACCCGGACTATACCGCCAAAGGCAAACTGCAGTGCAAAACCCCCGAGAAGCCCATCACCCCCAATTTTGCCACGTCGCCCGACGCCCGCAACCAGATTGAGGCGCTGCTCACGTTCATCGGTGAAGGGCTGATCCCACTCGTGATTATCGTGCTGCTGATTGAAAAACTACTGAAGCTGGTGCCGGCACTGGCGCAACGCCTGGCCTCGGGGCTGGGCGCTTCCTACGCTACCCAGCTGGGTGGTGGCGTCGGTACCGCCACCAGCGGTGTCACGCGCATGCCGGGCGAATCCTACCTCGATAATTTCAAAGGCGGGTTTGAATCGGGCTTCCGCGATGGCAGCCATAGCGATGGGCTGACGAAAACCGTACAAGGGGTGAAGGATGGGTTTGCCGCCATGCTCACCGGCAGCCGCGCCGATGGCCGTGCCGTCAAGACCGACGACCCGGCACGGGATGCGGCGACACCCCAGAACAGCATCCAGAACAGCTTTGCCCGCTGGATACGCGATCCCTCAAGTTTTGGCCGCTAAGTTTTGCCTGAATAACTTATCCCCACCGCTTGCAATCTCATAAACCCAACATATAGTGGCCACTTATAGCGGAGCCCACTATACTCGGTTGATGCATCGTTGCGGCAGCCGGGCATCGAAACCGCCCGGCAACCCGGCGATTTTGCGCGGCAACGTCAGCGTACCCGAAGAATAACGATGGCTACGTTATTGTTTCGATCGACTATAGCTAACGTGGTGCAAGGGATGTTCAGGCGCAAACAGCAAGCGGTTTCCGAAGGGTCGAAACACTGGTATCAGGATAAGTACCAGCATGTCCTGACCCAGCGCAACATGCTGGCGTTGATTGCGGCGGCCTCTCTTCTGGTGGCGGTCATCGCCGCATTTGCGGTATTTCGTCTGGCGCCCCTCAAATCGGTGCAGCCCTACCTGATTCAGATCGACGAAAAAACCGGCATCACCCAGCGGGTACAACCCATCACCCGCCGCGACTACGCCGCCGACCAGGGGGTTGACCGCTACTTCACCGCCACCTACCTGCGCCTGCGCGAGAGCTACAATATCAGCGTGCTGCGCTACAACTACAACGTCTTGCGGCTGATGAGCACGGCCGAGGTCTTCCGCCGCGCCCGCGCGCAGCTCGATCCGAACAACCCGGAAAGCCTTGCCAAGCGGCTTGGTACCTACGGCCAGCGCGATGTCAAAATCCGCTCGATGGTCTATGTCACCAACCCCGGCGAGCGGCGTAATGCGGACACCGTTACCACCTCGAAAATCCTGCAGGCCCGCATTACCACCACCGAAAGCATGCCGAACCAGCCCGACAAATCCTCGCTGTGGATTGTCACCGTCACCTTCGAATATGCCGACCTCAGCCTGAATCAGGAAGAACAACTGCTCAATCCCCTTGGTTACACCGTCACTTCGTATCAAATCCAGCCCGAGAGCGAATGATGTTACGCACCGCCACCCTCCGTTTCATAGCCCTTGCCGGCGGCGTATTGGCTGCGGCACTTGTCCACGCGGCCCAGCCCATCACCACCGACAGTCGCATCAAAACGCTGGTCTTTAATCCCAACGAGGTGTTCACCGTCACCACCCATTACGGCTACCAGAGCAATATTGAGTTCGGGCCGAAAGAGATTATCGACACGATTTCGGTCGGCGACCGCATCGCCTGGCAGATTACCCCGGCAGGGCGCCGCCTGTTCATCCGCGCGCAGGAGGAAAACGCCCACACCAACATGACCGTCGTCACCAACCTGCGCGCCTACCAGTTTGATTTGCGCTCCTCGGCGGCGGATGCGGTCTTTGGCAGCGAGGAATTAACCTATGTCGTGCGCTTCTTCTATCCGGAAGATGCGGCGGCGGGCCTTCTGCCGCCCCCGGCGAGGGTGACCCTGCAGGCACCGCCACCACCTTCGGCCACACCCGCGCCCGTTGCTGCGGTAGCGCCGAGCGCACCCATCTTCAACTACCGCTATACTTACAGCGGGGCCGCCGCGGCAGCGCCGGTTAAAATCTTCGACGATGGCAAAAGCACCTTCTTCAAGTTCAGCGGCGCGGCATCTCCCAGAATTTCCGTCATTACCGCCAACGGGGAAACGCTCGACGTCGCCACCCGCCGCACCAGCGACGGGCTGATTGCGGTCAATGTCATTGCGCCACGGTTCAAGGTGCAGCAGGCTGGGCAGAATGTGCTGGTCTATAACGAAGCGGGCGGAGTGCTCTGATGGCTGACGATAACACCCCGGGCGAAAATCCGTTCGACATCCCCGCCGCCGCACTGAATGGCAACGGCAACGGCAATGGCAATGGCGACGAAGCCCTGCGCGAAGGCGCCCCCGAAGTCGCCGCCCGCAACGGCAAGACCTTTATCGTCCTTGGGCTGGTGATTGCGCTGGTGCTGTTTCTGCTCTATTCCATCTTCTCGGGCGGTAAAAGCGACAAGGATGTCGGCAAGGTCAAACAGCTCACCGTCGCCCCCAAATCGATTGAACCGCCGCCCCTGCCGATTGCCGAGCCGCCGCCTCTGGCGCCGCCGCCGAGCATTGTCCCGCCGAGCCTGCCCGAACCGCTGCAAGTGCCGCAAACCCTGCTCGCCCCGAAAGATGACGGCGCGGCAAAAGCGCAGGAAATGGCGCGGCTGCGCTCCACGATGCTCGTCAAGGACGGCGGTTCTGGCGGCGGATTGGGCGGCCTTACCGGTGGCGGCTCCCCCCCGCCTCCTACCGCGGCACCAACCGACCCGAACAGCCAGTTTGCCGCCAACCTTGCCACCACCAAAACCGAACGCGTCGAGGCCACCCGCATCGGCGATTTACGGCGCACGATTGCCCAGGGGCGCATCATTCAGGCAACCATGGAATCGGCCCTGAACACCGACCTTCCCGCCCCCATCCGCGCCATTGTCTCGCGCGACACCTATGCCGAGGCGGGCACAGTGCCACTCATCCCCAAAGGCTCGCGGCTGATTGGCAGCTACAACACCACGCTCACCAGTGGCCAGACCCGGGTGTTTGTCATCTGGACGCGCGTCATCCGCCCCGACGGGGTTGACGTGGCGCTGGATTCGCCGCTGGTAGACGGCATCGGCCAGGCCGGGGTAACCGGCCAGATCGACACCAAGTTCCAGGAGATATTCTCGCGCTCCCTGCTCTCAAGCGTGATGAACATTGCGCTGGCCATCGGCTCGGATTCCATCTCGGGCGGCTCGACCACCAGCACCAGCAACGGCACCGGCTCGACCACCACCGGCGACGCCGCCACCACCGCTACCACCAACGCCCTGAACCGCCTTGGTTCGCTGACGGATGGCTTCATCCAGCGGTTTCTCGGCGTGCAGCCTACCATTCTGGTCGATCAGGGCACGGTGGTGAATGTCTTTGTCAACAAGGACCTCGTCTTCCCTGAAGAAGCGGTCGGCGCACGCATTATCAATTAAAGGACTTATGTCACATACCGCACTCGACACCTTCCTTGAACCCCTCAACGCCCTCTTCGCCGAGGAGGGGATTCAGGAGATTTCGATTAATCGCCCGGGCGAGGCCTGGGTCGAGAAGTTCGGCGACATGCGTTACGAGCCGCTGCCCCAGTTCACGCACGAGCATCTGCAGGCCCTTGCGCACCTGATTGCGCAATCCACCAGCCAGACCATCAGCGAGGAAAAACCGCTGCTTTCCGCCACCCTGCCCGGTGGCTACCGCGTGCAGGTCGTCTTCCCACCCGCCTGCGCGGATAACGGCATCGCCATGTCGATCCGCAAACAGGCGGCGCTGATGATGACGCTCGACACCTACGAGCAACTGGGCGCTTTTGCCACCACCAAAACCGGCC
The DNA here is from genome assembly GCA_033763655.1 of Alphaproteobacteria bacterium. Taxonomy (GTDB): domain Bacteria; phylum Pseudomonadota; class Alphaproteobacteria; order Rickettsiales; family UBA3002; genus QFOX01. The sequence continues at coordinate 104,898 of JANRKD010000027.1, read as the reverse complement.
TTGGCACGCATGACCCGGCCGACGATATCTTGAGCGAACTTTACGCCAAAGGCGACGTCAAGGGCTTCATCGCGCAGGCGGTCAAATTCAAAAAGAATATCATCATCAGCGGCGGCACCAGCACGGGTAAAACCACCTTCATGAACGCGGCGCTGACGCAAATCCCCGCCAGCGAGCGCATCATCACGGTGGAGGATGCGCGCGAGGTGCAGATCGACCACATCCCCAACCGCGTCCACCTCATGGTCAGCAAGGGCGGGCAAGGCCGCGCGAAAGTGACGACTCAGGAACTGATCGAGGCCTGCCTGCGCCTCAGGCCCGACCGTATCATCGTCGGCGAGTTGCGCGGCGCCGAGGCATTCTCCTACCTGCGCGCGGTCAACACCGGCCATCCGGGCTCCGTCGCCACCATCCACGCCGATTCGCCGACACTGGCCATCGAGCAACTGATCCTGATGATTATGCAGGCGGATCTGGGTATCACCCGCGACCAGATTAAGGCCTATGTCGAATCGGTGATTCAGGTCATCATCCAGCTCAAGCGCGGCGAAAAAGGCCGGCGCTACGTCAGCGAGGTTTATTTCAAGCCCGGCGCGTAACCCCCGTGCGGCAGCAGGCAAAATTTCCCGATGCCCGACCCACGATTGCCACTTTCGCGTGCAGGCCGGTTAGTATATAACGTGGAATCTGAACCCTGAACCCTGAGTCCCGGCACCCAACCTTATGCCCCAATTCGTCAAAGCGATCCTCAACAAGCTGTTCCTGGTGATTATCATCGGCGGCACGTTGCTGATTCCCGCCTATGCCGGCACGCTGGCGGGCTTCACCCTCGGCCACCGCTACCTGACCAAACTGCAGAACCAGCGCCCGGCTTCGATTTTCACCTATGTGCAATCGGGCAGCAACCCGCTGGGCATCCTCAAGGGCTACCGCGACCTGCATAAAATCGTGAACCAGTACAAGGCCTACCCGCAATACCGCGAGGCCTATTTTAACGCCGCGTTCGACGCCAAGTTCTACGGCCCCGTCGGTGCGGGCCTGCTGCTCGGCCTGTTCACGCTCTTTCTCATGCGCGCGCCGCTGATGGATTTCCGCCCCTACCGCAAGAAGGAAAAAATCCACGGCGACGCCAAATGGTCCACCGAGGCCGACCTTAAACGCGCCAAGCTGCGGGCGAAAAAGGGCCTGCTGCTCGGGCGCACCGGCACCGCGAATTACCTGATTGCGGATGATTTCCAGCATGTGCTGCTCTTTGCCCCGACCGGGTCGGGTAAGGGTGTGGGCTTTGTGATTCCCAACCTGCTTTTCTGGGAAGAATCGGTCATCTGTCACGATATTAAACTCGAAAACTACGAGCTGACCTCGGGCTACCGCAACAAGAAGCTCGGCCAACCCTGCTATGTCTGGAACCCGGCCGACCCGAACGGTATTTCGCATTGCTACAACCCGCTCGACTGGATTTCCGACAAACCCGGACAGATGGTCGATGACGTGCAGAAAATCTGCAACCTCGTGCTGCCCGAGCAGGAGTTCTGGCAGAACGAGGCCCGTTCGCTGATGCTCGGCATCATCCTCTATCTGTGCGCCGTACCCGAGAAAGTCACCAGCTTCGGCGAAGTCGTGCGCACCATGCGTTCGGACGACGTAGTCTACAACCTCGCGGTCGTGCTCGATACTATCGGCGGCAAAATCCACCCGGTGGCCTACATGAACATCGCTGCCTTCCTGCAGAAAGCCGACAAGGAACGCTCCGGCGTGGTTTCGACGCTCAACTCCGCGCTCGAACTCTGGGCCAACCCGCTGATTGACACCACCACCGCCAGCTCCGATTTCGACCTGCAGACGCTGAAAAAACGCAAAACCAGCATCTATGTCGGGGTGACGCCGGATAACTTACAACGCCTCGAACCGCTGCTCAAAGTGTTCTACCAGCAGGCGACCGACTTTTTAACCCGCCAGATGCCCAAAAAGGACGAGCCACACGGCGTGATGTTCATGCTCGATGAGTTCCCGTCACTTGGCGAAATGCCGCAGTTCCAGATCGGTATCGCCTATTTCCGCGGCTTCCGCGTCAAGCTGTTCCTCATCGTTCAGGATACCCAGCAGCTTAAAGGGATTTACGAGGAAGCGGGCATGAACAGCTTCCTCTCGAACTCCTATTACCGCGTCACTTTCTCGGCGAACAACATCGAAACCGCGAACATGATTTCGCAACTGGTGGGCAATAAAACCGCGACGCAGGAATCCCACAACAAGCCGAAATTCGTCGATTTCAACCCCGGCTCGCGCACCCTGCAGGTATCCGAAACCCAGCGCGCGCTGCTGCTGCCGCAGGAAGTTATCCAGCTGCCGCGTGACGAGCAGATTATCCTCGTCGAATCCTTCTCGCCGATTAAATGCAAAAAGATTTTCTACTTCAAAGACCCCTTCTTCAAAAAGCGCCTGCTGCCGCCGATTGACCTGCCCGTGCAGGAACCCTACGACCCGCGCAAAAAGAAAAAAGTCGCCGCCGCACCGCCGCCACCACCGCCGGGGGATGACACCAAAAGCGGCGCCCCGGCCACCACCTGAGGTGACCTGCGACACAAGCTCGCTGTCCTCCGCATGTCCCGCCGCGACTACGTGATAGGGCCGGGACTTCAACCGGCGAGTTGAACTCCTTCTGGGTCATTTCCCTACCGTTTGCCGAGGCGAAAAATGCTTCGTTATCCCTCTTTACTGCATCCTTATGCCACCACCCACACCCAGTATCGCATCCTTATCTGCCGAACAGCTTGCAGAAGATAAACGATTCGAGAGATTCAAAATTGCCAGTGTCATTTCGAGCAAACCCAAACGCCGCCAAGTGCGTGGCACGGAGTAGCCGCCATTGGGCAAAGGCGATGGAGAAGCCGGGCTTTCGCTCGGTTTTTTCGTATGCCGCGCAAGGCGGCATGAAACCTGTGGCGCTATCGGCAGCCTTGGCATTGGCGATGGCATCTTCGGTACGGGCCGCGGAAGATGTGCGCAAAAAAGACGACAAAGGTATTTTTAATGTCGTCATCGAAAACGATAAATTTGCAGGGTCGGACAGCGATTATACCAACGGCATCCGATTCTCATGGCTTTCCTCAGAAGAAGATATGCCGACTTTAGCACGGCGCATTGCCAACGCATTACCACTCGCGGGTGAGGGTAATAAACGCATCAGCATCGCGGCGGGGCAGAGCATGTTCGCACCGGAAGATTTATCGCGCCGCGACCTTGTCGTAGGCGATCAGCCTTATGCGGGCTGGCTCTATGGCTCGGTGGGCATGGTGTCGGATACAGGAAAAACACTCGATAATGTGATGCTCACTCTGGGGGTGGTTGGGCCATTATCACTGGCCGAGCCGACACAGAAATTTGTGCACCATGTGGTGGATAGTCCGCATCCGAACGGCTGGGATAATCAGCTTAAAAATGAGCCTGGCATTGTGCTGACCTATGAGCGCAAATGGAGAGCCATTGCCGAAGCCTCGCCGTTTGGCCTGGCCGTAGATGTCACTCCGCATGCGGGGGTGGCCATTCCTGAAGTTGAGAGCGTTGCCCACGTTGGTTGGCCAGTGGCGAGAAATATGCTGAGCGCAGTTTCTATGCCTTCTGCTATCCATAAAATATACCCACTGCGAGCACCAAACATTACTGCGCCGCCTTTGACTGAGCCAAGCATCATTTTATTTGGCTCAACCTCTGCCTTCGACAACCCATCAAAGCTAAGGAATGTGCGATGAATGGCAGAAACCTCATCGCTCGGGAATAGAGTGACGGCAGCAATCATGGCTGGATAGTAATTACCACTTGGCTGGTGCTTCAGATTTGGATGGAATCGAATGGATGGCGGAATCTCGCCAATATAGCCACGGGTTCGCAAGTATGTTTCAACCATTGTGCCTTTGGCTGGCCGAGATGCTTTCCACAGCTTCTTGGCATAGGCTGTCTTTTCATCTAATTTGGCATCTCGCTCATAGCGGGCATCAGGGGTAGCGCTACCTTTGTATCCGAGCAGCTTTAGACCCTCTAAAACATCTTTGAATAAGCACCCTGCATGACAATATGCCAGCAGCTTATCACCTTTGACTGATAGGGATAGGCTTGGCTTTTTGTCATCATGTGCGGGGCACTTGCATAGCCAGCCCGCACCAGTACGAATTGCACCGCCACACGCGTCAGCAACAGCCTCAAGTTCGACGTTACGCATTGTTGCCTCCCTGCGATTCGCTTGCAGAGTGGTGGCGAGTGTTGCGCTGGATAAATTCGAGCACATCCTTGTAGCGGTAGCGCACCAGCCGCCCCACTTTCACATAGGGGAGCTTATAGCGCCCAGAGGATGCCCATACTTCGAGCGTATGGGGTTTTGTGCCAAGCAAGGCGGCTGTTTCCTTGCGAAATAGCAGTGAATCATCGGTGTAGTGTGTCATGTGTCATCCTTTCCAGTTTGCAGGCGATGCTGCGTGTGGCTTCAGGATGACAAAAGTAGTTGGGTAGTAGAAGCGAGGTGCCTTAAAGCTAGGGGGTAGGCTTAAGTTCTTTTTTGAACTCTGGAAGCCAGTATTGAAGCAGCACATTATAAGTTGGGCACGCCTTAAATTTTCCAGCGTCCACTTTTTTCACTAGTCTTGGCTGCATATCTCTAGCGATTGCCTTTAGCTGCTTATACTTTTTGCATCTATAAATCCTTGAATAAAAGCGGCGAGCATAGCGCCTACATTCTGCATAATAAATTTCGTCTTTCTTCCCACCGCCATCGGCTCCTAGTGCTGCATTCCGATATTGGGCTTCTTTCTTTTCATCCTCAGCAGCTTTAATCGCTACAGCGCGCAGGCGCTTTGGCAAGACGGCAAGAACGGTGTTTAATCTTTTCTCAGCAAAGCCGCGCTCGATGCTTTTATTGAGTTCTAGTGATGTCCAAAAGAGCTGTTCGGCAGAAATGGTTCTTAATTCACGACTCATCAGCCAAAGCTGAATGCTAACAAGCATGAAGTAGTCTAAGTGAGATTCCTGCTCTGGTGATATGCCAGAGCAATACAGAACGTCCGCTGTCAAATGAGGCTTAAGAATGCTTAGCGCAGGCAGGCTTTTATCATTGCGTCGGAAGTGCCCATGATTTACCGCAGCCTGCTTTGCAACTTGGAAAATCCGTGCAAACCTTTTCTTTCTCCCCCCTGTTTTTTCGGGGCGCACAAAACGGCAATAGGTTCCAACTGCCCCGCTGATATTTGTGACGGCATATTGGGGAATGTTTTTCCAAATTGGGGGGTACGGGGGTGGGGGCGGGCGTACCGACGGACGCTCTGTGGGGATGGTGTAGACGATTGCTTTGTTATCCGCACCGTCACGCGGCTTAATGAGGCTCGCAGTTACAGGCTGTGACTCTAGTGGGTCACGGCAGCCCGCATCATCAATCTCTCTGCACAACTCTTCGAGATATTGCTGATATAAGTCCGAGATACTGAGTGCTGCGTTGTTGGTAGCCATAAAAAACCACTACACAAACTTTCGCCTGAATGCACGACTCTGCATTCCTAAAGTTGAAAATAGGTTGAAAATTCACTTTTTGAGATTTGAGCCAATCCTCGCAAAATGGCTCTGGTGGTGGTTGCGGGGGCCAGATTTGAACTGACGACCTTTAGGTTATGAGCCTAACGAGCTACCGGGCTGCTCCACCCCGCGTCACCAACATAACGGGCTCTACATCCGCCCGGGCATTTGATTCGAGGGTTCGCCCCCCAGGGGCCACCTCGCGGGGGTTGCTCCACCCCGCATTCCTTGATACCGCCGCTGCATCTTTTTTTCAACCGCGGGCTGCTCACTTAGCCACTGCCCGAGGGAAAGTCCAGCAAAACCTTAGCGGCCCATGAACATGGCAGGGCGCCTTAAACCCGCCGGGCCCTCAAGCAGGAACCTGCTGAGGCCGTGCGGCAATCCGCCAGATCCCGCATCCCCGGCGCTTTTGACAAAGCCGTCCACCTCGGCTATAGCGGGCGCAAACCCCTCTTCTGATGGCGCGCTTATACACGCAGGATTCCGCAGTGCAATCGACGTCCCGGCCTTTGCGTGCAATCCGCGAAGCACGCGGCCTCGCCCGAAACCCGTTGCGCCGCGCCGCGCGGATCCGGCATGACCCCCACCCCCGGCGGTGCGGATCACCCGCTCAATAAAAAGGCCGTCGTGCGGGGCGCACTGGTGGTGGCGCTTTCGCGGCTGGGCGCGGTGGTCGAGGTGGTGGCCCAACCCGCCTATATCTGGATGTTTGGCCTGGCAACCTATGGCATTTATGCGGCGCTGTGGGCGGCGGTGAATATCATCTCGAACATTGCAGATTTTGCGATGACCAGCGCGATGCAGCGGGTTATTCCCCAGGCCAGCACCGAGGAAAAAGCGCACAGCGCCCTGAAAACGGCGCTGGTCATCGGCCTGTTGCCCAGCCTTGTCGTCGCGGGGGCGGTATCGTTTTTCACCACGCCGGTGGCCGCCCTGCTGAACGCCGCGCCGCGCGATCAGGCCACGCTCGAACTTTCCGTCAGATTGTTTGCCTGGGCATTGCCGCTATGGACGTTTGTCGAGCTGGCGACTTCCGCCGTGCGGGCACGCAAGGCCTTCGGCCCGGAAGTGCGGCTGCGTATCTTCTGGGAGCAAATCGTGCGCCTGCTGATGGCGGCGGCAGCATGGCTGGCCGGATGGCTCACCCTCGGGCTGGTGGCGGCGCACCTGCTGTCGCTGCTGGTGACGGCGCTGCTCGGCGTGCGGCTGATTGGGCGTTATTACAACCTCAGCCTACTGCGGCGGGCGCCGGTGGATCGGGCGGTGATGCGCGACCTGCTGCATACGGGGCTTGGGCTGCTACCCGGCAACATCACGACGCGCTTTTTCTCCGACCTGCCGCCGCTGATCCTCAACCTGATTGTGCCGGGTGCCGCCGGGGCCAATGCCTCGGGGCTCTATGCAATTGCGCGCAAAATTGCCTCGCTGCCGATGATTGTCCGGCACAGCCTGCACTACGTTATCCAGCCGCTGGTGGCCGAGCAATCCGTGCGCGATGCCAGCCATATCAACCATGTCTACGGCTTTGCCTCGCGCCTTTCGATGAGCCTGCTGTTGCCCACGGCCTTGCTGATTGCGCTGCTGGCCGATGAAATTCTGCTGCTGTTTCCCGCCGAGGCCCGCGCCGCCGCGCCGCTGGTAATTATCCTAACCCTGGTGCGGGGCATCAACGCCATTGTCGGCCCGGCGAACGGCATCCTGCAAATGCTGCACCCGAGGCTATGGCCGACCGCCAATGCCATGGCCGGAATTGCCGGTGCCGGGCTGGTCACCTGGGCCGCCACCGCGATGGGAATCGAGGCGGCGCGGGCCATGGCCTGGGGCGTGGCCGGTGGCCTGATCGCCATGGAGTGGCTGCCGTTGCTGCAGCTCTGGCTGCTCAATGGCCTGCACCCCTGCGAGGCGCCCTTCCGGCGCGGTGCGGCAACCATCCTCGGCATGGGCGCCTTTGTGGTGCTGCTGTTGCAGGCAGTGCCGCCACTGCCGGTCGCAGCAGAAGTGGCGCTGGTGCTGCCGCTTTTCTTCGCCCTTGTCTGGCTGGCCCTGCGCACGGCGCTGACCGATACCGAACGTCAATCGCTGGGCCGCATCGGTACGCGGCTTGGCCTCACCTCGCGAGCTTGCCTATGACCCTGCAAAAACCAACAACCCGCCTCTGCCTTGTTGTCTTGTTGCTGCTCGCCGCCTGCGGCGATGCGACCAAACTCACCCCGACCACTTACAGCGCGCTTTCCGGCTGGCCAGAAGATACGCATGCTGCCGCTTTCCGCCTGTTTGCCGAGAGTTGCGTGGCCAACGCCACGCGGCCCAACGCCTACCGGAGCAAGGCGGAAGGGCCGATCGGTGTCGGCGAAAACTGGCAGCGCGCCTGCCGCCTTGCCGCGGAGAATCCTGAGCCGAACGATGCCGAAGCCCGCCGGTTTTTCGAGCGCCATTTCTCGCCGTATAAAGTCGAGACCGAGGCGAAAGACAAAGGCCTGCACACCGGCTATTACGAGCCGATTATCGCCGGTTCGCGCACGCAGCGCCCACCCTACCTCACCCCGGTTTACGGCGTGCCGCGCGACCTCGAAAAACCCGATCGCAGCCGCGCCGAAATTGAGGCCGGGGCACTGAAAGGCCGCGCGCCTGTGCTGCTGTATGTCGAGGACCCGGTGATGCTGTTCTTCCTGCATATTCAGGGGTCGGGCAAGGTGCGCCTGCCCGACGGCAGCCTTATCGGCCTGCAATATGCGGCACAGAACGGCCACGAATTTGTCCCCATCGGCCGCCTGCTGAAAGAGCAGGGCCTGCTTGAGGAAGTGTCGATGCAGAGCATCCGCGACTGGCTGCATGCCAACCCCTGCGCCCGCAGCGCGGTGATGAACAGCAACCCCTCCTACATTTTTTTCAAGCTCGCGCCCGGCGACGAAATGGCCAAAGGCGCGCTGGGGCTGCCGCTGACGCCGCTGCGCTCAATCGCGGTGGATGACGACCGCGCCGCTTACGGGGTGCCGACCTACCTCGACACCTGGATGACGCGCTATGGCTCGGATGCGCAGGTGCCGCTGCGCCGCCTGTTTGTCGCGCAGGATACGGGCGGGGCGCTGCACAGCCCACATCGCGCCGATATTTTCTTTGGCCGTGGTGCGCGCGAGGAATGGCAGGCCGGGCACCAGAATGCGCGCGGCAACGTCTACTGGCTGCTGCCGGTGGCCGAGGGGATAGAACTGCATGATGGGCTGGAAATCAAGGCCGAGGAAAACCCCGTCGAGGGCGCGCAAACGGCAGCCCCCATCTCCACCCCCGCGCCATGAAACCGCCGCGCCGGCTCACGCCCGAGGAACTGGCGCTCTGGCATGAGGCCAACCGCCTGACCACCCCACACGCGGCATCGCCTGCGCCGGACAGCGCCCCGCCGCCTGTACCCGCGACCGCCCCGTCACCTCGCCCCAACACAGCTACGCCGCGCCCGACGGCGCGTGCCGCTTCGCCGCTGCCTGCCTTATCCGCGCGCGAGGCGGCCAAACGGTTCAAACCGCACCCCACCATCGAAGCGACGCTCGATTTGCACGGGTTGGATAAAATCACCGCCTACGCGCAGGTGCAGCAGTTTATAGCGCGCGCGGCGGCGGCGGGGCGGCGGCATGTTCTCATCATCACCGGCAAAGGGCGCGGGCCGGAGGCGGGCATCCTGCGCGCGAACCTGCCGCACTGGCTGAACGAGCCGGTGCTGCGGCGGCTGATTTCCGCCTTCCGACAGGCCCGTCCAGAAAAAGGCGGCGACGGGGTGACACATGTGCTATTAAAAGGCCGATGACCTCAACAGCACCATCCGCTGCCGCCGCCCATATTCTCGTCGTTGACGACGATGCACGGCTGCGCGCGCTGCTCAGCCAGTATCTCGGCGAACAGGGCTTCTTTGTTTCCACCGCCGCCGATACCACGCAAGCCGAGGAACTGCTACAGGTCTTTGCGGTTGACGGCATCGTGCTCGATGTGATGATGCCGGGCGAAACCGGCATCGCCTACGCCGCCCGCCTGCGCGCGCGCGGCCAGACGCCCCCGGTGCTGCTGCTCACTGCACGCGGCGAGGCCGAGGATCGCATCGCCGGGCTTGAAGCGGGCGCCGCCGATTACCTCGGCAAACCGTTCGCCCCGAAAGAACTGCTGCTGCGCCTTAAAAACATCCTCGCCCGCGCGCGCCAGCAGCAGGCAGGCCGCCGCGCGGTGGTCTTTGGCGATTACCGCTTCGATATCGCACAGGGGCGCCTGAGCTACCACGAGGCGCCGGTCTACCTCACCTCAAGCGAGAGCGACTGCCTGCGCATCCTGGCACAATCGGCCGGCACGCCGCTCAGCCGCGAAACCATCGCCACCGCGCTCGGCGATGTCAGCAACGAACGCTCGGTCGATGTGCAGATCAACCGCCTGCGCAAAAAAATCGAGCCGCAGGCCGGCAAGCCGATTTACCTGCAAACCATCCGCCACGCGGGGTATGTGCTGTATGCTGAACCCGCGTAGCATCCGCCGCCGCCACCGCCGGGGGGCCTCCGGGCGGCGGCGCCTGAAGCGCCTGCTGCCGGGCAATTTGTTCGGGCGGGCACTACTCATTCTCGTGCTGCCGATGCTGCTGTCGCAGCTTTTCATTGCCCATATTTTCTACGACCGCCATTGGGACAGCGTCGAACGCAACATGGCTAATTCCGTCGTCGGCGATCTCGTCTGGATTTCCCAGACCTACCACGAGGCCCGGGCGCAGGGCAGCCACGCGGCGGCGCTCGCCGAAGCGCAGGCGCTTGGCCGCGAGTTGCAGGTGGCCGTCAGCTTCGATGCAACAGGACGGCTCGACGGCAAGGGCAAAACACAATTCCCCGAGCTTTATCGCGGCCTGAAGCAACGGCTCGACTACCCTTTTTCCATCCGCCTGCACCGCACGAGCAAACAGGTGCTGGTCCGGGTCAGGGTCGAGGATGGGGCGCTGGTGCTCAGCCTCAGCCGCAAACTGGTTACCAGCCCGACGACGCTCATCTTCATCCTCTGGATGGCAGGTTCGTCGTTGCTGCTGACCACGATTGCCATTTTATTCCTGCGTAACCAGATTAAACCCATCGTCGCCCTCGCGCACGCCGCCGAACAACTTGGGCTGGGGCAGGATGTCGGCGATTTCAAACCGCGCGGGGCCAGTGAGGTGCGCCGCGCCGGGCGCGCCTTCATCATCATGGCCGAACGCCTGCGCCGCCAGATACAGAACCGCACCGACATGCTGGCGGGCATCAGCCACGATCTGCGCACCCCGCTGACCCGTATGAAGCTGGAGCTGGAACTGGCGACGATGCCCGAGGCGACCCGTCAGGCCTTAAGCGGCGATATCGACGCGATGGGCAGCATGATCGACGAATACCTTAACTTCGCGCGCGGCGATGCGGGCGAGGCCGCCGAGCCGATGGATGTCAACGCCCTGCTTGCCGATATTGTCGCCGATTACCGCCGCAGCAAGCGCGCCGTGGTCTATGAAAAAACGCCGCCCGTCATGCTCATGCTGCGCCCGCATGCCATGCGCCGCGCCCTCACCAACCTGATCGACAACGCGCTGCGTTACGGCGGCGGCCACGCTACCGTTGCACTCGAACAGAGCATCACCTTTGTGCGCATTAAAATTACCGACAGCGGACCGGGCATCCCCGAATCGGAACATGAAACCGTGTTCAAGCCCTTCACGCGGCTTGAGCCTTCGCGCAATTCGCAAACCGGCGGGGTGGGCCTCGGCCTTTCCATCGCCCGCTCGATTGCCCACACCCACGGCGGCGACATCACGCTCGAAAATCAGCGCGACGCACAGGGCGCCATCCGTGGCCTTGAAGTCACGCTGCGCCTACCGCGCGCCGTGCATCACGGCATATAAAAACGCCGGAGGCAAAGCCCCCGGCGTTTCATTGGGTCGTAGAGGTCGAACCGACGCAGCGTTATGCCGCTTTGCGTTTGGCCGACGGGGTGGTTGCGGTGGCAGCCCCGGTCAGCTCTTCGATCGATTCCGAAGCGCGACGGTTCACCTTGTCGAACATTTCAAAGCCCGACTTCGCCACCAGCTCGCTCACTTCGCGCAGGTTGTTCAGCGACGATTCAAACATCGTTTTCGCCAGCTCCACCTGTTTGGTGGTGTTGATTTCCGGCGAGCCGTTGACCAGCATATCCTTGGTGGTCTTGAGCAGTTTTTCTACTTGCGCACGCGCCAGATCGGCCTGACGGCGGGTAATCGTCTGCACGCTTTCCGCCAGAGTCTGGCCGACGGCCGAGCAGGTTTCTGCGTTACGACGGCCCGAGGCCATCAACTGATTGACATCCACCGTCGGCAGGCTGCCGAGGGTCGGGGCTTTAAAATCGCTGAAGGTTTTCATCATCTCAGCAAACGGGTTCTGGTAGGCCATAAGTCACTCCTGTTATTGGCAACACAACAGAGCCTTCCTGTAAGGCTCATGCTGCGATGCAATATAATGCGCTGCAACACACCTGTCAACCCCCATGTTGCGATGCAGCAAAATGCAGGGTTATTCCCCTGACCCGGCAGGGTGGGCCAACGTCTGCGAACGACGCTCGGCGGCCTCGACCGCCTGCGCGATGCACGCCTGCCACGGCCCTGCCATCAGCACCGCAAGCGCGGCCTGCGTGGTGCCGCCCGGGCTGGTGACCTGCGCCCGCAGAGTCGCCGCGTCGTCGCCCGATTGGCTGGCAAGCAGGGCGGCCCCTTTCACCGTCTGAGTGACCAGCTGCCGGGCGAGTTCGGGGGTCAGGCCTTGTGCCACCGCCGCCTGTTGCAGGGCCTCGATGAAGGCAAACAGATAGGCCGGGCCGGAGCCGGAAATCGCCGTCACCGCATGCAGCTGCACTTCCTCCTCGACCCAGGCGACTGCCCCCAAAGCGGCCAGCAACGCGCTTACCTCGGCACGCGACGCGGCATCGAGTGCCGGGGCACAGGCGACGCTCATACCCTCGCCAATAGCGGCAGGCAGGTTAGGCATCACCCGGACGGCGCGCAGGCCGGTCGCCTCAAGCGCCGCTAACGGCACCCCGGCCATGATCGAAACCAGCAGCGGCGATGAGGCGTGTATATGCGCGGCCAGCACGTCGCGGAAGGCTGCAAATTGTTGCGGCTTTATTGCCAGCACATACAGGCTGGCGGGCGGAGCATCGACCAGTGCCGCGTGGCAGGTTATCCCGGCCGCCTCAAGCGCTGCGCGCCGCGCGGCGTCGCGTTCGACCACCTGCAGCCCGGTGATGCCGGCTGCCTGCCAGCGCCGCGCCATCGCGCCACCCATGTGGCCGCCGCCGATAAGGAGAAGTGTTGGCTGGCCCATACGCCGCCTAATCGAACAGGCTGCTGACGGAGCTTTCTTCCGAAATGCGGCGCACGCCCTCAGCAAGCAACGGGGCGATGGAAAGGTAGCGCAAATTGGCGCAGGCCTGCATGGCCGGCGTCGCGGCGATGGAATCGGTCACCACCAGCGAGGCGAGGCGCGAGGCCGCCACCCGTTCAATCGCCGGGCCGGAAAGCACGCCATGTGTGACGTAGGCCGAAACCGAGCGCGCGCCTTTATCCAGCAGCGCCTCGGCGGCATTGCACAACGTCCCCGCCGTATCGACAATGTCATCGAACAGGATGCAATCGCGCCCGGCCACTTCGCCGATGATGTTCATCACTTCCGACTGGCCCGCACGTTCGCGCCGCTTATCGACAATCGCCAAATCTGCGCCAAGGCGTGCCGCCAGCGAGCGCGCCCGCACCACCCCGCCCACATCGGGCGAGACAATCAGGACATTCGAGAGATCGGCAAACTGCGCCTTAATGTCCGACACAATCACCGGGCGGGCATAGAGATGGTCGAGCGGAATGTCGAAAAATCCCTGAATCTGCCCGGCGTGCAAATCCACCGTCAGCACGCGGTCGGCGCCGGCGCTGGTAATCAGGTTGGCCACCAGTTTGGCGGTAATCGGCGTGCGCGGGCCGGGCTTTCTGTCCTGCCGTGCATACCCGAAATAGGGGATGACCACCGTGACGCGCCGGGCGCTGGCGCGCTTGAGCGCGTCGAGCGTAATCAGCAGTTCCATGATATGGTCGTTCGCGGGGGCGCTGGTCGATTGAATCAGGAACACGTCCTCGCCGCGCACGTTCTCCTGCACCTCGACGAAAATCTCCTGATCGGAAAAACGGCGGATGGTCGCCTCGGTCAGCTTGACGCCGAGATACTCGGCCATGGCTTTGGCAAGCGGCTGGTTGCTGTTTCCGGCGATCAGTTTCATGGCCGCAGTGATACTGATTCATGCGGCGGGAGTCGAGCGTTTTTTCGTGCCGGAGGCCGGGGCCTCCATCCGCCCCTTGCACTTCCACGGGCGGCGACGCATACTTGCCGCCATGACCCACCGCCCCACCACCCTGATTACCGGCAGCGCCCGCCGCATCGGCGCGGCCATTGCCCGCCATCTGGCGGCGCGCGGGCATCATCTGGTGCTGCATTACCACCGCTCGCGCACGGAAACGGAGGCGCTCGCCGCCGAACTGCGCGGGCATGGCACGCCGGTGACGCTGGTTGAGGCCAATCTCGCCGAACCCGCCGCACTTGCCGGTTTCTGGGAAGGCCTGCCGCCCTGCACGACGATTATCCACAACGCCGCACGCTATACGCGCGACACGATGGAAACCTTCACCGCCGCCGATCTGCGCGCGCATTTAGCCATCAACCTCGAAGCGCCGCTGCTGCTCACGCAGGGGTTCCTCAACCAATTGCCTGCCGGCGCCACCGGCAACGTGCTGGTGCTGGGCGACGACGCGCTGGGCTGGAGCGCCTCGCCCGCGCTCTTCAGCTACGCCGTCAGCAAACATGGCTGGCGGGCGGTGATTGACCTGCTGGCCGCCGCCTGCGCGCCGCGCGTGCGCGCCAACCTCATCGCCCTCGCCCCGACCCTGCCGAGCGATAATGACCCTGAGGGCATGTTCGAGCGCCTCACCGAACGCGCACCGCTCCGGCGCACCGGCACGGTGGCCGAAGTGCTGGCGGCAATTGATTTCCTGCTGGGAAGCGAAGGCATCACCGGCCAGACGATCGGCCTCGGCAACGGCATGGCGCTGGCCACGGCGCGGCCATAACCTAAGCAGGCGAGGCACCCGATGGAAACCACCGCCCCCCCAACCCCACCCGGCATCACCGGCGTGGCGGCGTTGCAGGCGGCGCTGGGCAGCATCCCCACCGCACCGGGCATCTATAAAATGATCGGCGCCAACGGAAAAATTCTCTATATCGGCAAAGCGAAAAACCTCCGCAACCGCGTCACCAGCTACACCGGCATCGGCACCCTGAATACCCGCATCCTGCGCATGGTGATGCAGGTGGCGGCGGTTGAAATCATCACCACCCGCAACGAGGCCGAGGCACTGCTGCTTGAGGCCAGCCTCATCAAGCGCCACATGCCGCGCTACAACGTGCTGCTCAAGGACGACAAATCCTTCCCCTACCTGCGGCTGGATACCGGCCACCCTTTCCCGCGCATCGAGAAGCATCGGGGCGCGCAGACAAAAGCCGGGGAATATTTCGGGCCGTTCGCCAATGTCGCCGCGCTCAACACCACCATGGCGCTGCTGCAGAAGATTTTCCTGCTGCGGCCCTGCGCGGATTCCATTTTCAAAAACCGTTCGCGGCCCTGCCTGCAATACCAGATCAAACGCTGCACCGCCCCCTGCGTGGGCTATGTCAGCGCGGCGCAATACGCGCAGCAGCTCGCCGGCGCGCGCCGCTTCCTCAACGGTGAGGGGCGCGAGGTGCAGGATATGCTTAGCATCGAGATGCAGGCGGCAAGCGAAGCGATGGATTACGAGAAAGCGGCCTTGCTGCGCGACCGCATCCGCGCCCTCACGCAGGTGCAGCAGGAGCAGGGCCTGCGCGTCGCGGGGCTGAAAGACGCCGACATTATCGCCTTCGCCCGGCGCGGCGACAAAAGCGTGGCGCAGGTGCATTTCTACCGCAATGGTAGCCATTTCGGCAACCAGTCCTACTACCCGCGCCATGCCGCCGATGCCGACGATGCCGAGGTGCTGACCGGGTTCCTCGGGCAGTTCTATCAGGCGCATCTGCCGCCGCCTGAGATATTGCTCGCCGTTTCGCCCGGGGATGCGCCCGCTGCCGACGACTGCCCGCTCCTGTTGCTCGAAGAGGCGCTCAGCCTGCGTGTCGGGGCAAATGTCGCGGTGCGCGTACCGCAGCGCGGCGACAAACGCGCCCTTGTGGATGCCGCACAGGCCAATGCCGAAGCCGCGCTGGCCCGGCTGGAGATGGAACGGGCGAACGTCGCCGCCCATCTGCAGGCGCTCGCGATGCTGCTGGCGCTGCCCCACCCGCCCCGGCGCATCGAGGTTTATGACAACAGCCACATCAGCGGCACCAACGCCATCGGGGCGTTCATTGTCGCGACCCCCGAGGGCTTCGACAAAAAGTCCTACCGCACCTTTACTATCAAAGCGGCGGATACCGCCCCGGGCGACGATTACGCCATGATGCGCGAGGTGTTCACGCGCCGCTTCCGGGGAGGAGCCGCGCCCCCCGCGTCAGCGGCGGAGCTACCCGACCTGGTGCTCATCGACGGCGGAGCGGGCCAGTTGCACGCTGTCGAGGCCACCCTCGCGGAAATCGGGGTGACGGGCCTCACCCTCGTCGCCGTCGCCAAGGGGGTGGACAGGAACGCCGGGCGCGAATGGTTCCACCGGCCCGGCCATGCGCCCTTCCAGTTGCCGGTGAACGACCCGACCCTGCATTACCTGCAACGGCTGAGGGATGAAGCGCACCGCTACGCCATCGGCCGCCACCGCAACCGGCGCTCCAGAAGCTTCACCGCCAGCAGTCTCGACGACATTCCCGGCATCGGCGGCACCAGAAAACGTGCGCTACTTCAACATTTTGGCAGCCGCGCCGATGTCGAAACCGCCACCTTGCCCGAGCTGGAGAGAGTGACCGGCATCAGCCGCACCACCGCCCGTCGCATTTACGACTATTTCCACGGCTGATTCCAGCGCGCGCGGCGTGTGGCTCCACCCCCAGCCGCCCCGGCCCTTAACTTTTATTGACAGCATGGGGCGCCGACGCTATAAGCCCCCCTCTTTTACCGACACGACGACCATACCATCGAAGGAGAGCGCCATGAAAGCGGCAGTGGAATTAAATGCGGAACCCCGCCCAGTTGCAGGTAAAGGTGCCGCCCGTGCGGCGCGCCGTGCCGGTCAGGTTCCCGTTGTCGTCTATGGCAACGGTAAAGGCAATGTCAGCCTCAATGTCGAGGCCCGCGCCATCGCTAACGAATATTTCCGTGGCGGCTTCATGAACAAAATCGTGGCCCTGAAAAGCGGCGGCAAAGATATTTTCGCCATCCCGCGTGAGGTGCAACTCAACCCCGTCAGCGATAAAATCGAACACGCGGACTTCCTCGCCGTGGATGACAAATCGGTGGTCAAGGTCTGGGTGCCGGTTCACTTCGTCGGCACCGAGAAATCGGTCGGGCTGAAGCGCGGCGGCGTGCTCAACGTGGTCGCCCACCGCGTCGAACTGCTCGCGCCGGTCGCCAGCATCCCCGCTGCGATTGAGGTGGATGTTTCAGCGCTCGAAATCGGCAGCTCGGTGCATATCGGCAACCTTGTCCTGCCCAAAGGCGTCGTGCCTGCCAGCAAGCGCACCAACCTGACCATCGCCTCTATCGCCGGGCGCCAGAAGGAAGAAGAAGCCGACGTGGCTGCCGCACCGGTCGCCGGCGCGGTTCCTGCCTCGACGGCGAAAGCCCCGGCTGCCGGCGCTGCGCCTGCCGCTGCGGCCAAACCGGCAGGCAAAAAATAATCACGCTCCCAGAGAGGCGTTATGTGGTTAATCGCAGGCCTTGGCAATCCCGGGCCCGAGTACGCACGCACACGCCACAATATCGGGTTCATGGCCATCGACGCCTTGGCGGGGCCCGCGCATTTTTCCTCAAAATTTCACGGCGAGAGCGCGTCACTCTCCATTGAGGGCGAGAAAATTATCCTCCTCAAGCCGATGACCTACATGAACCATTCGGGCCGCGCGGTGCAGGCGGCGATGGCGTTCTACAAAATCCCGCCCGCCCAGCTCATCGTGATCCATGACGAACTCGACCTGCCGCTGGGCAAACTGCGCATCAAGCAGGGCGGCGGCGCCAACGGCCATAACGGCCTCAAGGATATTGATGCGTGCATCGGGCCGGATTATTGGCGCATTCGCCTTGGTATCGGCCACCCGGGCGACAAATCCCGCGTCCACGACCATGTGCTCAGCCGTTTTGGCGACGCAGAAATGGCGCAGGCGGGCAGGGTCAACGCGGCGCTCGCGGCGCAATTTCCTCTGTTCTGGCAGCGTTCGCCCGAAGTGCTGGCGAGCAAACTGGCGCTGGCGCTGGCACCGCCGAAACCGGAAAAACCCGTGGATACACCGCCGATAGCGCCCAAAACGGAGTAATCTCCTGCCGCGCGCCGTGTCGAGGCGCGGCATCACCGCCGCCAGGTTCATCCCCCAGGGTGGGGCGCAATGATTTTATTGTGTCCCCCTTTTTTGTGTCAAATGCCCAATGGTCGAGGCTAACCGAGTTCGTGGTATCTTCAAGAGGGGGGGGCGTGTGGCCGCATGTCCGTCCATGGTTTTTTCTGCGCGCCGCCGGCGGCGCTTGAAAAATCCGGGACTCCCATGAGTTCTTCGAGAAAACGCATGCGTTTTCTCTCGAACTGGTGCTGCTGAGAAGAATCGAACTTCCGACCCCGTCATTACCAATGACGTGCTCTACCACTGAGCTACAGCAGCGCACAAAAAAGTGAGCCGATGCTTTGCCATAACTGCCGCCCACGCGCAAGGATTGATTTATGGTTGGAATACCGCCATACTTGACCGATGAGCGAACCCATCCGTACCAGCGCCGAAAAACGCACAAAACTGGCCATCGCCTTGAAGCGTAATATGGCGCGCCGGAAGGCGGCGTCCAGGCCATGTCCGGCCCCCGAAGCGGGGGGAGGGCCGTCATCCGCTGCGGAGGCGCAGAGGCTGTCCCCGCGCATGGCCGGCAGGCGCGGCAATCATGGTGGGGATGCTGCATGACCGACCACCATCATAGCAAAAAACACAAAAAACAGCAGCAATTGCTGAAGAACCAGCGCACGCTGCATATCAACCAGCAGGCGGATGCGCATGAACTCGGGCGTATCCTCGAAAAAGAGCGCGAGGAGGAGATGCAGGAAGCGGCGCTGGCCTCGGCACGCATCGCCGAGCGGCAATCGGCCGGAGAAACGGTGTGGAGCGCAAAAATGCAGATGATCCGCGATAAAAACACCGGCCGCAGCCGCATGGCGAAAGAGCGCTGGAACCGTTTTGCGGGCACCGAAGGCGGCGGCGGGCGCGGGCTTTAACGGCGATGCGTGGGCGCGCTTCCCTGAGTAGGCGGCTGGTCGCCCGCCACCTGATTCGCCCATTTATTTCCCAGATTTTGGGATGCATAGGCCATGATTGCCTCTGCCCAATCAGAATGCTCTGCGCGCAATGCGTCGGCCACCGTCGTGTAGTCTTCTGCCTTCAATATGAGGCGTTTAGGATTCAGGTTGAAGCTAGGGGCGCGGCAGTCTGGCTGTTCTAATATGCGCAGCGCCAGGGCAACATCGCCCTGTGCAGCTATTACTGCGTTGCGCAGCTGGGTTGCCGCCGCATTGCGCGACTGGGTCAGGGCATTCTCTGCCCAATTTGGCTGAATGGAACGCATGGGCATGCTCTTTCTTTGTTTCTTTTGCTGCATCCAATCGTTGTATTCTACTTAAATGGCGCGCGTAGGTCATGTGAAGGATTGATGACAATGGGCAGGACGGCGCCCTATGCCGGGCCGCTTCCCTCCCCGACAGAAATACTTGAGCGGTACGGCGTCTTCCTTTACTAACCACTCACCACCCACTCACCCCTAACCGCCGGCAACTGACATGGCTATACAACCCGACCACTGGATCCGCGAACGCGCACGCAAAGACCGGATGATTGAACCGTTCGTCGAGAACCTGACGCGCGAAGGGGTGATTTCCTACGGCCTGAGCAGCTATGGCTATGACGCGCGTGTTGCCGACGAGTTCAAGATTTTCACCAATGTCGATTCAGCGATTGTCGATCCCAAGGATTTCTCGCCCAAAAGTTTTGTCGATCGCAAGGCCGAGGTCTGCATCATCCCGCCCAACTCATTCGTGCTGGCGCGCACGGTGGAATATTTCCGCATCCCGCGCGATACGCTGGTGATTTGTCTGGGCAAAAGCACCTATGCGCGCTGCGGCATCATCGTCAATGTCACGCCGCTGGAGCCGGAATGGGAGGGCCATGTAACGCTGGAGTTCAGCAATACGACGCCGCTGCCCGCCAAAATCTATGCGGGCGAAGGCGCCTGCCAGTTCCTGTTCCTCAAAGGCGAAAACGTCTGCGAAACCAGCTACCGCGACCGCAAAGGCAAATATCAGGGCCAGACGGGCGTGACTCTGCCGAAGGTAGAGAAGGTGAACGGCGGGGTTTAAAAAAGGAGCCGCGGGGATACAATGATTTTATTGCGCCCCCCTACGCTTACTGGTGACCATCTTCCCACTTCCCTCCCCTAACCCCTCCCGCAGGCGGGAGGGGGATACTCTCCACCTTGCTGCACAATGACGCGTGGCGCGGGCGGGGGGGGCGTACGCTTGCGCCAACACAGGGAGTCGCTCCCTCTCCCACAGGCGGGAGAGGGTTGGGGTGAGGGAAGCGGCAAGACGAAGAGTCGAGCGGTGAGAGTCGAGAGTCGCGTGGCCCCAGCCACAGCGTACAGTCAACAACCCACAGCCCACAGCACCCAGCCCCGCCTGTCACCCCGTTGAATAACGGGGTCTACCTTAAGATAGATGCCGTTATACAACGGCATGACAGGGGAGAGCGTGAGGGACGGTGACTGACTACTGACTACCGGCGAATGGCTAAATACCATCCGCGGCCAGCCCTCTTACGCGAGGATATTCTGCCGGTAGGTTTGCGGATTGTAGGGTTTACCATCGGCGGTCGGACTTAATGTACCGTCGGGCAGGAATTCCAGGGCAATTGCCGCATAGCGCTGGCTGTTGCTGAACAGGTAGCTGTATTTCTGCACGACGGCGGCGGCCTCGGCGGCAGTGGAGGCGGCCGAATATTCCTGACTGAAGGCGGCGCTCTCCTGCATCCCGGCAAACGCGCTGATTATGGCGTTGAGGGTGCGCAGTTCCCGGTCGAGCGCCGGGTCGTCCTCCAGCGCCGCCCGCAGCGCATCGGCATGGGCATACCCCTCGGGGAACTGTATTTTCCCTTCCGTATCGTAGGTGATTTCAGAAGGCGCGGCGGGAATGGCGTGCGCGGCAAGAAAGTCCCGGAATTTCGGCCCGGCATGGGCGGCCAGCGCGTCGATGGTTTTAGCCGATGGCAGCAACAGCGGCAACTTGTCGAGATCAACAAAGGGTTTGGGGGTGAAATAGTCGTCAAAATCAAGGGCGATGCTGCCCGCGTCGCTGCCCACTACGGCATCCACCGCCGCAGCCTGCACAGGGGCCGGCACTTTTTTCCCCGGTGCTTCCGCTTGCGCCGCGCCGCCGGAAGGAGTCTGCGCAGCGGCAAGCAGACGGGAAAAATTGCCGGGAACATCGGTTTTCTCAGTTTTATTCGCGCTGTATGCCTGAAACAGGCCGTGGCTGGATACGCTGTGAATGCTCATAACAAAATCTCCGGTTGGGGTAATCAAGAAAGAAATAACCGGCGGATTTGATGCAGGGTTCATGCCAACAGGCCGGCACCTATCCGCTTTACACCCGCGCCCTGCCTGATATAGCGACTCGATGGACAAACTACGTATTACGGGTGGCCGCCCACTCAATGGCAAAATCATCATTGGCGGTGCGAAGAACGCGGCACTGCCCCTCATGTGCGCGGCGCTGCTGACGCGTGAAAAAGTCACGCTCGATAACGTGCCCTTCCTCGCCGATATCACCACCATGGCGAAATTGCTGGTGCAGCATGGCGCGCAGCTTTCGTTGCGCGATACGGCGGGCACCCTGATGCAGCAACCGGGCATGCCCGGCCATTACAGCCGCGAGCTGTCGCTGACCTGCGAAACCATCCCCAACATCGTCGCGCCGTATGACCTCGTACGCACCATGCGCGCCAGCATTCTGGTGCTCGGGCCGATTCTTGCGCGCGAACACCGGGTGCGCGTATCGCTGCCCGGCGGCTGTGCCATCGGTGCCCGCCCGGTCGATATGCATTTGAAGGCGATGGAGGCGCTTGGCGCGAAGATTACCCTCGAAGAGGGCTATGTGCTGGCTGAAGCCCCCGAAGGCGGCCTGGTCGGTGGCGAGGTGCATTTCGAGAAAGTTTCGGTCGGCGCGACGGAAAATATCCTGATGGCGGCGACGCTGGCGAAGGGCACGACGACCATCCACAACGCCGCACGCGAGCCGGAAATCACCGATCTGGCGCAGATGCTCATCACCATGGGCGCAGATATTTCGGGGCTTGGCACCAGCACCCTCACCGTGCGCGGCGTGCGTGCGCTTTCGGGCACAAGTTACCGCGTCATCCCCGACCGTATCGAAACCGGAACCTTCCTCTGCGCCGTTGCCATGGCGGGGGGGGATGTGGAGCTGCTCGACGCCCGGCCCGATACGCTCGGCGTCGTAATCGACGATTTGCGCCGGATTGGCATCACGATTGACAGCACAGCCACCACCATTCGCGTCCGCCACGACGGTTCGCCGCTCAGGCCACTCGACATTACCACCGCGCCGTACCCCGACTTCCCGACCGACATGCAGGCGCAGTTGATGACCGTGCTGACGCAGGCCGAGGGTGATTCGGCCATCAGCGAGACCATTTTCGAAAACCGCTTCATGCATGTGCCCGAACTGGCGCGCATGGGGGCGAATATCAGCATCGAAAACCATTGTGCCACGGTGCATGGCCGCACGCCGATGAAGGCCGCGCCGGTGATGGCAACCGATTTGCGCGCCAGCGTTTCGCTCGTTATCGCGGCGCTCGCTGCCGAGGGTACGAGCACCATTGGCCGCATTTACCACCTCGACCGCGGCTATGAGCGGCTGGAGGAGAAACTCGGCGCCTGCGGTGCCGATATTACGCGGCTGCGGTAACCGCTCTCACCCACGCGCCCGGGCCGTGCAGGACGGAATATCCATGCTCCTTCCGGGGATAAAACCGAAGGACATTTGAAAACGGGCGGCCTGTCACCCGAAGCCGTAGAATGGTGGTGGGGCGCGGTGGATACATTCAGAACCTATGGCACCAGTCCGTCCTTCGCTCGCAAGCGAGCTTCGGAGGACACTCGCTTTTGCCATTCCGCGCCAAAGGCGCGGGCAAAAGCGGTGGTGGGGCGAGAGGGATTTGAACCCCCGACCAAGGCGTTATGAGCGCCCTGCTCTCACCGCTGAGCTATCGCCCCACATTCTCCTTCGTAGCAAAAAAACCTCACTGCGCAACTAATCAAGCGGGTTCACTGCTACATCACGACGGTTTAACCGGCTCTTCATCAATTTAGGTTATACTCCACGCATGGCTTTTACTCCGTGGCGCTCCCTGCATTCCCTCCCCACCGCTGGCTTCAGCCTGATTGAACTTTCCGTGGTGGTCGCCATCCTCAGCGTGGTCGCCACCCTTGGGCTTGAGGTTGCCGCTAACTTCGTCAACCGCAGCATGAACACCCTCAGCCGCGAACGCCTGCAGCAGGTGGATGAGGCCACGGCTGCGTTCTTCAAAGTCTATGGCCGCCTGCCCTGCCCCGCCGATAAAACCTTAAGCCCCGTCGCCCCCAGCAATAACGGGCTTGAGAATTGCGCGCTGGCCGTACTCACCGGCACCACCGTCGGCGGTGGGCTGATGGCGGGCGCCGTGCCGTTTCGCAGCCTCAACCTGCCGATGCGATCGTCGCTCGATGCCTTTGGCGGCAAGCTCCATTACGTTGTCACCAAAAACCTGACCGTCGCGGGCAGCGATGCCGCCGGGAAGTTCGGCTACCGGCTTGGCACCAGCGCCCAAAACGGCGTGGGGGGCATCGAAATGCGCAGCGGCGCGCTCGAGCAGCCGTGCAGCACCACCAAATGCCAGATCCTCGCCAACCCGGCGAGCAACCTCGGCGCCGCCTATATCCTCTTCAGTGCCGGCGCCGACCAGCGTGGCGCGGTTTCCGCGCGCGGCGTGGCGCTGAAGCCTTGCAACGTCTATGCTTCCGAGCGCCGCGTCGATACGCAGAATTGTGTGTTTGGCGATAATGCCGTGCGTGCGGGCATGATTTTTTCCTCGATTCCCTACAACGTCTTTTACGATAACCGCCTCAATGCCGGGCTTAACCTCGCCAGCTATTTCGATGATATTGTCGTCTGGCGCGCACGGGCGCAGCTATGACCACGCCGCACCATTCTGTGCCCATAAACCGGCGGCAGGGCGGCTTCACGCTTCTCGAACTGTCGATAGTGCTGGGCATCCTCGCACTCATCGCGGGGGCGGGGTTGAGCATGGCGGCAGGCGCCCTGCGTGCCGCCGACCGCGTCACCACCGAGGAGCGCCTGAACACGATTAAATCCGCCCTCGACAGCTACGCCGCCACCTATGGTTATCTGCCCTGCCCGGCCAATCGCACCCTTGCAGCGACCACCGGCAATTTCGGCATGGAAGAACGCAGCGGTGCCACCTGCACCGCCACACCGCCGGGTACGGTAGCGAGCGGCAATGTCTGGATCGGCGCGGTGCCGGTGCGCACGCTCGGCCTGCCGGACAACTACGCCAGCGATGCCTGGGGCAATAAACTCACCTATGCCGCCTCCGACGGGCTCACCAGCAACGGCCCCGCCAGCATCGCCACCCAGAACGGCAATATCCTGCTGCGTTACGGCGACCGCACCACCTCGAACATCGTTTCGGCGGTGCGCAACGACCTGACGGGCGGTGCCGCTTCAAGCAACGCAGGTAAGCTGCGCGTCACCTTTGCCAACACCGGCGGGCTCACCACCAGCGACCTGGCTTATATCGCCAGCGCCAACTACAAAGGCTCCTACACGCCAAGCGCCGTCACCGCGACGACGGTCGATTTTTCGACCATCACCTGGGTGGCCAATGATGGGGCCGTGCGGCTCACCTGGCAAACACTCGGGGCGGGCATGGGCTACGCCGTCGTCAGCCACGGGCGCGACGGGCTGGGGGCGTTCCCTGCCAACGGCGCCACCATTCCCGCCGCCAAAACCTGTAGCGCCACCGCTATCGACGGCGAAAACTGCAACGACGACGCGGTATTTTTCGATACCGCCTATAACGATGGTACGCAAGGCGCCCTCTTTTTCGACGATTACATCGTCACCGGCAGCAACGACGCCCGACGCGCCCCGTTCAACAACGCCCTCTACACCAGCGCCACCGCCACCACCTGCCCGGCTGGCACCTGCGAAACCTGGTGCGCCGCCTGCACCCTCAACTATCCGGGTGCGAGCGCTACCGTACCACCCGCCAGCATCACCAGCAACGCCATGCTCTGCCGCAAAATCATCTCCTCCAACACCGCCAGTTGCACCGCCACCTGCTTCTGGGGTGGCACCACCGCGTCAGGGTATGTCAGATGTCCTTAAGGTTCCGCCGCACCCCTTCCACGCCCGGTAACAGCGGCTTCACGCTGGTGGTGGTGGCTGCTTTGTTTATCGCCTTTGCGGTGGTGGCCGCCGTTGCCGTCGAGCGCAACAGCACCCTGCAGCTCATTGGCCGTCGTGACCGCGCCACCGCCCAACTCACCCGCCTGAGCAACGCCATCATTGAATATGCCGTATTCAACAAAAACGGGAACACCCTTCTCTACCCCTGCCCTGCCCGTACCGACCTTGCCACCACCGACACCAATTTCGGTGCCAGCGTCAACGCGGCGGGCGTCCAGAACTGCAACACGACCAATTACGCCGGTGTCAGCGTGCTGGGTGGCAGCACAATTATTCGCGGCATGGTGCCCATCCAGACTCTTTCGCCCTACGGCCTTGGCCTGAACGATGCCTTCGACCCCTGGAACAACCGCATTTTCTACGTTGTTAACCGCAAGCTCACTAAAGGGGCAACGCCGGTAGTGGCCGTCGAGCAGACCAATAACCCGAGCGTCACCGATGCCAAAACCGCTGAGGCCATCCCCGCGCCGGACTTCCTGCTCATCAGCCCCGGGCGCGACGGGCTGGGCGCCACCCGCCGCGAAAGCACCAGCGTCGCCATCCCCTGCACCGATGGCACCGCCACCCTGCGCTTCGAAAATTGCGACAACGACACCAGCTTTGTCATCAGCCCCACCTTCACGGGCGCCACCGCCACCGCCGCCACCTATTTCGATGACATACTCGCCTTTTACCGCCAGTGAGCGCCTCTCTATTTGCACAGGGGACACAAAAAATCATTGTGTCCCTTGCGATTTCTCTGTGTGCGGGCGGCACCGCCGAGCAATAATCCGCGCCGGAATGCGCTACCCCGGTGAACAATTGCTTGCGAGCGGCGGCGCGGTAGGCCAGAAATGTAACGGGCGACTCACTTCTTAACGGCTTGTTAACCTTTCTTGCCTAGACTTGTTAATTGTATCCATGGGGTAGCCGATGCGGCGTCGCACACGCGGGTTTTCACTGGTCGAACTGGCGATGGTGGTCGCCATCAGCGGGCTGATGGTCGGCTTTGCGCTGCAATCGCAACAAACCACGGGCATGGGTAATTGCTACGAGTCCAGCCGCATTCAACTTCAGGACATACGCGGTGCGGTGGAGCGCTTCGCCCGCGTCAACGGGCGCCTGCCGCTGCCCGCCGCGCGCAATGCCGGGGTCGAAGCCGTCACCTATGGCCGCGAGGCCGCCAGCCCCGCCCTTATCGACGCCACCGGCGGCGCCAGTTTTGGCGCACTGCCCTTTCAGGCATTGGGCCTGAACAGCAGCTACGCGGGCGATTGCTGGGGCAATAAATTCACCTATGTCGTCACCACTGCGCTAACCACCGGCGCGGGCTACAGCAACACCAATATCCTTGGCAACATTGCCCTCAAAAGCAGCACGACGACCACCGTTAACAACAGTATCGCCTATGCCGTCATCAGCCACGGGCAAGATGCGCTCGGTGCCGTCAAACTCAACTATACCGCCGCCAGCCACGGCTGGTGCACGGGCGCGACCCTCAAGCACCTCAACTGCAACAAGGCCAGCGCGACGGT
Source organism: Alphaproteobacteria bacterium (assembly GCA_033763655.1). Taxonomy (GTDB): domain Bacteria; phylum Pseudomonadota; class Alphaproteobacteria; order Rickettsiales; family UBA3002; genus QFOX01. The sequence continues at coordinate 78,084 of JANRKD010000027.1, read as the reverse complement.
CGCCGGTGCCGGCTTCAACAACGGCAAAAACGCCGGTGCCAATTATTTCGACGATGTGATTATCTTCGGCGGCAAACCGCAATGGGTGGTGAACGGCGCGTGCAACAATGCGGTGGCGCTCGGCTGTAGCGCGGGTTCAGCGATTTCGGATAATGGCCAGACTGCCTGCGGCACCACCCGCCAGTGGGTCTGTCAGGGCATGGGCGGCGGCACCAATTCGGGCACCTGCTCGTTCGCCAACGCCGCCTGCGTGCCGCTGGTCAACGGCGCGTGCAACAACAGTGTCACCTTCGCCTGCTCGGCCGGTACCAGCACCAGCAACGTCGCGGGCAGTTGCGGCGGCAACGCGACCTGGACGTGCAGCGGCTCGGGCGGCGGTACGAATGCGAACTGCTCGAAGGCTAATGCGGCCTGTGCCAGCTGCGCCCTGCCCTGGGGTGGCAGTTTGGCCAGCGGGTCGAGCGTGCTCGCGTACCAGACCAGCAGCGTCACCTGCGGCAATAGCTGCGTCAGCCAGAGCCGCACCTGCACCAACGGCAGCCTCTCGGGCAGCTATACCAACGCCAGTTGTTCGGTTGGCACCTGCGCCGTCAACGGCGCGTGCAATAACAGTGTCACCTTCGCCTGCTCGGCCGGAACCAGCACCAGCAACGTCGCGGGCGTCTGCGGCGGCAACGCGACATGGACGTGCAGCGGCTCGGGCGGCGGTACGAATGCGAGCTGCTCGAAGGCTAATGCCGCCTGTGTCGTGAACGGCGTCTGCGGCGGCAGTGGCGGCAGCTGTAGCGCGGGGACAGTCGGGTTGGATAATAACGAGACCGCCTGCGGCACCACCCGTAGCTGGACCTGTAATGGTTCCGGCGGCGGCACCAATGCCACCTGCGATCTTGCCAACGCCGCCTGTGCGCCGGTAGTTAACGGCGTATGCAACAACACCACCACCTTCGCCTGCTCGGCCGGGACCAGCGCCAGCAACGTCGCGGGCGTCTGCGGCGGCAACGCGACATGGAGCTGTAACGGCTCGGGCGGCGGCACCAACGCCACCAACTGCAGCAAAGCCAACGCTGCCTGCGCCGTCAACGGCGTATGCAACAACGCCACCACCTTCGCCTGCTCGGCCGGAACCAGCACCAGCAACGTCGCGGGCGTCTGCGGCGGCAACGCGACATGGACGTGCAGCGGCTCGGGCGGCGGTACGAATGCGAGCTGCTCGAAAGCCAATGCGGCGTGCCCGGTCAACGGCTCTTGCAGCACAACGGCGGGGGCCTGTACGGCGGGTACGGCGACCGGCGATAACGGCCTGACCGCCTGCGGCACCACCCGTAGCTGGACCTGTAACGGTTCGGGCGGCGGCAGTAATGCTTCCTGTTCAATTGCCAATGCGGCGTGTCCGGTCAACGGCGTGTGCGACCCCAGCGGCGGCTGCGTAAGCGGTACCTATCAGCTTCTCTTCAACAACAATTATAGCTGTGGCAGCAATCCTTACAGTGGTGCCGGGTGCTTCCACGGCGGGTGCGAAGGATTTGACCGTATTTACAACTGCCTCGGCTCCAATGGCGGGACGTCACAAAACAACTGCCACATAACGGATCCTGCCCATTGGGATGGAAGCCCCTGTTGCGGTGCCTATTCCTGCTGACACAGCAGCGTAGGGGATAGCGCTGGCGCCTTCACAGGGGGCACAATAAAATCATTGTGCCCCCAGCGCATCCCTCCGCATCTGGCGCGCCCAGTTTCTCACGCTTAACTTTTTTGCAACCCCGCCCTTGCATCCGCCGCGAGATGCCTTATCTAGCGGGTATAGCCTCAGGGCTAAGGCAACCTGCCAGCTTCCTAAAGGGGGTCACCCGTTCGCGGGCGCGGTCTTTTTGTGTGTCAAACCAAAGGGATGCGCCACTGACGGCCACGACACCCGGCGGCGGCCCCTCAGGACGATCACCGCGCACACGCGCACCAACAAAAAAGGATACATACCATGGCAAAAGTAATCGGCATCGATTTAGGCACCACCAACTCCTGCGTCGCCATTATGGAAGGGGGCAGCGCCAAAGTGCTCGAAAACGCGGAAGGCGCACGCACCACGCCCTCGATTGTCGCCTTTACCAGCGATGGCGAGCGCCTCGTCGGCCAGACGGCCAAGCGTCAGGCGGTGACCAACCCTGAAAATACGGTGTTTGCTGTTAAGCGTCTGATTGGCCGTAGCTACGATGACCCCATCACGCAGAAAGACGCGAAAATTGTCCCGTATAAAATCGCCCGCGCCGACAACGGCGATGCCTGGGTTGAGGCACATGGCGAGAAGTTCAGCCCATCGCAAATTTCGGCCTTCACCTTAGGCAAAATGAAGGAAACCGCCGAAAATTACCTCGGCGAGACGGTGACCGACGCGGTCATCACCGTGCCTGCCTATTTCAACGACGCCCAACGTCAGGCGACGAAAGACGCGGGCAAAATCGCCGGGCTGAACGTCCTGCGCATCATCAACGAGCCGACCGCCGCTGCGCTGGCCTATGGGTTTGAGAAAAAAGATGGTCAGACCATCGCCGTCTATGACCTTGGCGGCGGCACGTTCGACGTCTCGGTGCTTGAAATCGGTGACGGCGTGTTCGAGGTGAAATCGACCAACGGCGACACCTTCCTTGGTGGGGAAGATTTCGACATGCGCATCCTCGATTATCTCGCGGATGAGTTCAAAAAATCCGACGGCATCGACCTGCGCAAGGACAAACTCGCGCTGCAACGCCTGAAAGAAGCGGCGGAAAAAGCGAAGATCGAGCTGTCTTCGACCCAGCAGACGGATGTCAACCTGCCGTTCATCACCGCCGACCAGAACGGCCCGAAACACCTCAACGTCAAGCTGACGCGCGCCAAACTCGAATCGCTGGTCGATGACCTGATTCAGCGCACCATCGAGCCATGCAAAAAAGCGCTAAAAGATGCAGGCGTCGATGCTGCCAATATCGACGAAGTGGTGCTGGTTGGCGGCATGAGCCGCATGCCCAAAGTTATCGAAGCGGTGAAAAGCTTCTTTGGCAAAGACCCGCACCGCGGCGTCAACCCCGACGAAGTGGTGGCCATCGGCGCGGCGATTCAGGGCGGCGTTCTGCGCGGCGAAGTGAAGGATGTTCTGCTGCTCGATGTGACGCCGCTTTCGCTGGGCATCGAAACCCTCGGCGGCGTTTTCACCCGGTTGATTGACCGCAACACCACCATCCCTACCAAAAAATCGCAGACCTTCTCGACGGCGGACGACAACCAGACGGCGGTCACCATCCGCGTCTTTCAGGGCGAACGCGAAATCGCGGCGGACAACAAACCGCTCGGCCAGTTCGATCTGGTCGGCATCGCCCCCGCACCGCGTGGTATGCCGCAGATCGAAGTGACCTTTGACATCGACGCCAACGGCATCGTCAACGTATCGGCGAAGGATAAGGCAACCGGCAAAGAGCAACAAATCCGCATTCAGGCCTCGGGTGGGCTGTCGGATGCTGACATCGAGAAAATGGTCAAGGACGCCGAAGCCAACGCCACCGCCGACAAGGAAAAACGCAGCCTGATTGAGGCCCGCAACAAGGCGGAAGCACTGGCGCACGAGGCCGAGAAAAACCTGCGCGAGCACGGTTCCCTCGTCGGCGAGGCCGAGAAATCGACCATCGAGGCCGATGTCAAAGCCGTGCGCGAGGTGCTCGAATCGAGCAACAAGGCGGATATCGAGGCCAAAGCGCAAAAGCTCAGCGAGTCGATGATGAAGCTCGGCGAGGCGATTTATAAGGCGCAGCAGACGGCGGGTGAATCGGCGGCAGGTGCGCAGGCGCAGGCCGATGCGGGCACCGCCGGGGCCAGTGCCGAAGGCGAAGTCGTCGACGCCCATTTCGAAGACGTCTCCGACGACAAGAAAGAGTAGTAAATAGTGCCTAGTGCTTGGTGCCTAGTTGTTGCATTTACAAATACTAGGCACTAGGCACTGGGCACTGGACATTTATGGCTGACGATTTTTATACATTACTGGGCGTATCGAAAAGCGCCAGCGAGGACGACCTGAAAAAGGCGTACCGCAAGCTTGCCATGCAATACCACCCCGACAAAAACCACGGCAACGCCGAGGCCGAGAAGAAATTCAAATCCATCAACGAAGCCTACGACGTGCTGAAAGACCCGCAGAAGCGCGCGGCGTATGACCGCTTCGGCCACGAGGCCTTCAGCAACGGCATGGGTGGCGGCAACGGTGCGGGCGGCGGGTTCTCGGGCTTCTCCGGTGGCGGCAGCTTTTCCGATATTTTCGAGGATTTATTCAGCGAGTTTACCGGCCGGCGCGGCGCCGGTGGCGGCGGGCAGGCAGGCGCGCAGAACTCGGCGGCACGCGGCTCCGACCTGCGCTACAACCTCGACATCGCGCTTGAAGAAGCCTTCCGTGGCCGCCAGCAGACCATCAAAGTCACCACTTCGGCCAGCTGCGAAAGCTGCGAAGGCAGCGGCGCGCAGAAAGGCTCGGCGCCCGAGACCTGCGGCACCTGCAACGGGCGCGGCGTGGTGCGCGCGCAGCAGGGCTTCTTCACCGTCGAGCGTAGCTGCGGCACCTGTCAGGGTACGGGCAAAATCATCAAAAACCCGTGCAAAACCTGCGCCGGGTCGGGGCGCACCCGCAAGGAAAAATCCCTCAACGTGTCGATTCCTGCGGGGGTCGAGGAAGGCACCCGCATCCGCCTCGCCGGTGAGGGCGAAGCCGGATTTCGCGGCGGCCCGGCGGGCGACCTTTACATTTTCCTCTCCATCAGGCCGCACCGCATTTTCACCCGCGAGGGCGCCAACATCTATTGCGGCGTGCCGATTCCCTTCAGCACCGCCACCCTCGGCGGCCATATCGAGGTGCCGACGATCGATGGCGGGCGCGTCAAAGTCACCATCCCGGAAGGCACGCAGACCGGCCACCAGTTCCGCCTCAAGGGCAAGGGCATGAGCGTGCTGCGCAGTCAGGCGCGCGGCGACATGTACCTTGAGGTCACGGTCGAGACCCCGGTCAACCTGAGCAAAAAACAGAAAGACCTGCTCAAGGAGTTTGACTCCGCCAGCGGCGCCAAACCCACCAGCCCCGAGTCAGAAAATTTCTTCACCAAGGTCAAAGAATTCTGGGAAGATTTGAAGGAGTAATTAGCGGGAGGGGCCACGACTATTGGCGCGAGAAGAGATTTGAAGTGCCAGCTTAACTTTTTCGAAATCCTCATTGGTCAGGCTAAGCCTCACGCTCCCATCATTTCCATGGAACTCCCAAAGTGGCGTAGGTACGCGAAAAGACCCGTTTATATGCGAAATGCGCCGGGAAGGCTGATTGATGGTATCTTCAATCGCTTGCATCACATTCAACAAAGTTTTCGTGAACGCTCTATCATCCTCAAGATCTAAATCATTTTTATTCAAAACCAAAAATCTTCCGGGGACTTTTTTCTGACTCTCATCGGCGCCACTCATCGTTGGAACCATACCCGTTTCCCAACGCCCGGCCTCGTTGTTACGAAATAATGCGTCATGTAGAATGTCTCTCTTTCTTTCATCTGTCCTACTTTCCCCTGCATTGGGTTGACTTGCAGGTGTGGCGGCCTCAGGGTTCTGAGGAAGAGAAAAGCGGTTACTCCTAAGAACGTCACCTATAACAGATGCCGGAGAAGAGGAAGAAGAGCCTTCATTGTCCCTAACAAGTCTCAGACTTTTCATTCTTGCTTCAAGGACGTTCTTAAATCTTCCAACGATGTCATCAGGATTTTCAGCAGGCGCAGGTATTTTTATCTCAATGTCACCACGTTCATTTGTCACAAATTGCAGTGGTGGCACTTCCGACCCAAGTTTGCTTCTGTATAGGTTTGTGAAAAACGGTTCCACCATTGCAGGCTCTATTTTTCTTCCCACTAAAACAGAATTAAAGAATCTAAATGAATAACAACCATTATTGATATTAAGATTCTGAGAAAGATGGCTTACCGCAGTTGTAATTAGGGAAAGTTGTTTTTCTGTGTTCAAAACTATCCTCGGTAGCAGGGAAGTAACCACGCTGCCCTCACTTTTGCCCACCGTATCTTCCGTCATCACCCTTCTCCCTCGATTTGCCATCATTCATCGTTGTTTTTGCCGTGGCCTCGTGTAGCATACGGCCTGTCTATCAGGCACTCTAGCAGGAATATCTAACCAAAATGTTAACATGCTGAAAATTTCCATCGCAGGTGCGACCGGGCGCATGGGACTGGCGCTGCTCAAGGCGCTGTGCGCCCACCCGACGCTGGAGCTGACCGCCGCCGGTATCCGCGAGGGCACGCAATCGCTCGCCCGGCAGCAGTTTGAAAGCGTCGGTCTGGGTTTTGCCGCCGAGCTGATGACTGCCGAGCCCGCCCAGCTCTTCGCGCAGGCCGATGCGGTGATTGATTTCACCGCGCCCGAAAACACGGTCGGTCTTGCCGGGCTGGCGGCGCTGCATAAAAAAACCCTCATTTCGGGCACTACGGGTTTGAATTCTACGCAGAAAGAGGCGCTGATCCGCGCGGGCGAATCTACCCGTGTTGTCTGGTCGGCCAATATGTCGGTCGGGGTGAATGTGCTCATGGCGCTGGTCGAGCAGGCCGCCGCCCGGCTGCCCGAGGCCGATATCGAGATTCTCGAAATGCATCACCGCCATAAGCGCGACGCTCCTTCCGGTACCGCGCTGGCGCTGGGCGAGGCGGCGGCGCGTGGCCGTGGGGTCGAGCTGCATGATGTCTGGGTTAAATCGCGTGACGGCCATACCGGCGCCCGGCCAAACGGCGCCATCGGCTTTGCCACCTTGCGCGGCGGGGATGTGATTGGTGACCATACAGTGCTGCTGGCAAGCCACGGCGAACGACTCGAACTGGCGCATAAGGCCAGCGACCGCGACATTTACGCGCGCGGGGCGCTGACCGCCGCCGCGTGGGTGGCCAGCAAAGCTAACGGTTTTTACACCATGCGCGATGTGACGATGGGGTAGGCGGCAGCGAGGTTCGTCGCCGTCGGGGTCGTCGGGTGTGCTGGCGCTACACCTACTTGCTCGGATACAGGCTGCTACCAGATATAAGGCTGGGTGAGATTGATCTGCGCGGAGTTTTGTCTGGTGGCGGGATATCATTAGTCCATGGCGCCTGTTGTGCCAAAACGCCCTGCGCCATAAGGCCAAGACCCCGCACTTCGCCTGGGCTAAGAGAGCCATTCGCAGACGCCTTCACGCCTGCATTATAGAGCGCTTGCGCGGCATCAGAGGTTTTTGGCTCCCCGTTTTCGTTTGTAGGCGAGAAGCCATCGCCGATGATAAATGTGCCGGATGGAAACACCTCAACTCTATTTGATCTGGCGCCCGCAAGATCAATGGTGACGATGCCGTCTTGGCCGTCCTTGCCTGTATAAACAGAGGCAGTAATCGTGGTGGGGGGGGCACCTTTTATATGGGTTGCCGCCAAAAGCGTCGCCTGACCCGTGACAACTGGACGTTCCTTTTGTGTGGGCGCATCTTCTGCCATATATCCCCTACAGCTTTCTTAGAATCTGCGCCACGAAGGCGCTTTCTACATCCGCATAGCGCGATTGTTTGACGTCTTCAAGCGCGACGAACTCGCTCGCCCCTTCGCGGAAGAATTTCGGCACAAAGCCAAGCTCGTCGAAACGGCTGGCGATGCGCGCTTTCATCTGCACGTCATGGGTGGCAATTGCCTTGATATAGGTCGCTTTGCCGCCGATTTCATGCTTTTCCCACTCGCCGCGTGCGCCGAATACCTGCGCATCGATGAGCGATTGCATCTGGGTGTCGCCGATATGGGCCATGCCTGCCTCCTGTCCTGTCGTTAAGGCTAACCTACAGGAGGCAGGTAAAGATTTCGTTAAGAGCCATGGGGCTTTAAGCGCCTAATCGTCCCATAATTTGGGTTGCGGCACGGCGTAGCTCGGCGGCGCGCTGGCGGTTTTGGCGCGCGGCACATCGACCATATTATGCGTCACCGCCATTTCCGAGCGCAGCTCGGCGCCCGGCTCACCCTTACCGGCCGCGAGCACCGTGCCATATTCGGCGGGCATGAAATCCTCGGTTTTACGCATTTTGTCGCGCAGCAATTGCAGCGACCGCAGCGACAGCTGCAGGTAGGTGAAGATCGGGTCGTTATAGACGTTTTTGCCCTGAAGCAGGATCACCACTTTTTCATTCAGCAGCTGCTCATCCAACTCCACCGGGGTTGAATTTTTCGAAAAAGCGCTGGTTTTCCAAGTGGTGCTCATGGCCGCCCATTGTAACGGTTCGGGCGCAAACTATATAGCCGCAAACGATTTTTGGGAAGATTTTTCGGTAGTTTGTGGCGCGGCGTGGCGGATTAGCCTATTGCGGTACCGGGGCCTGCTTTGCTGAACCCTCCAGAAAAGGGAACATTCAATGGCGCAGGAGCGCCCTCTGTTTTTGCTACATTTAGAGTTGGCAAATTCGAAAGGCCTGCAACTGCAATCTCCGGCGCAAACAACCAATTAATTGCATTAGCAACACGATTGTCATCACCTGTGTAGCCGCACGAGTTAATGCAGCAATGCCCACCAACCATCAACGTATCGTTCATCCCCGTGCTCCTTCGTGCCTTGGTGCGTTTTCCCGCTTACCCTCAGAATACCGGAACATCACTAATAAAAGGTTAATGATTTAACATTATTATGTGACAGTTTCGTGACAACTAAGTTAACGTAAATCCACACAACTCCTTAGATCCCATTCTACGCACCGCCCCGGCCCCGCGCAACGAAAACCGCGCAAATCGGTGCAATCTTCACGGAACTGTCACAATTGGCCGGGGGCGCAGCGGCGGCTTGCTTGCGCCGGTAGCGGGGGCGTGATACAGCGTATCCTTCACGATTGGAGGCCCCATGCGCGCCTGCGCCCCTGCCCTGCTGCTGCTTGCCGCCTGCCTTGGCGGCCCCGCCCTCGCCCAGCCCGCCGCCGCCGGGGATGGGCGCAGCCTGACTGCCGACGGCAAAATCCGCATCGGCTACGATAAGCGCGCTGACTACCCCGCCCTGCGCACCCGCGCCGGAACCGGCAAAGCCACGCCCGCCGATAAATCCGGAGGCGAGGATGCGGGCGATATTTTCGATAGCGTCGCCGCTGAGGGCAAAACCGCCCCCAAACCCGCCGCCGCCGAAAAGGCCCCCGTCGCCCCGCCTGCTTTCGCCAAAACCCTCCGCGATGATTCAGCCCTGCGCAGCGACAGCAGCCACCCGCCTACTGCACCTGTCGCGGCCAAACCCGATGCCCCGGCACCCACCGGCACGGTCAATGCCCCTGCCCCTAACACCAACACGAATACCAACGCCAACAATGGCGGCGGGGGCAATAGCTATGGCAACGGCTATGCTGTCGTGGGCGGCAAGGTCGTGCGGCTGCCCTGATACCCGACACTGGCCACAGGAATCCCCCCACCGAAACGCTTGAAGGAGCGTTTCGACTCCCCCGCGAGGGGGGAGTGGGAGGGGGATACTCCCCTTGCTGGCTACCGTCCTCTATTCACTTCACTTTCTTCGCTTCCTTTACTTTCTTTTTCTTTCTTTCTTTCTTCACTTCCTTCACTTCCTTCACTGGCTACTGACTACCGGCTACTGGCTACTGGCTACCCCTTTTACCACTCGACTCTTCTCTTGCTGCCGCTAAAGCTGCGTTCCGCCGACGGTCATGCCCGAAATCAGCAGGCTCGGTTGGCCGACACCGACCGGCACCGATTGCCCCGCCTTGCCGCAGGTGCCAACACCCGGGTCGAGCGCCATATCGTTGCCGATGGCGGCAATCCGGCCCATCACCTCGGGGCCGGAGCCAATCAGCGTCGCCCCCTTGATGGGAAAGGTAATCTTCCCATCCTCGATCATATAGGCCTCGGTGGCATTGAAAACGAACTTGCCCGAGGTGATATCCACCTGCCCGCCGCCGAGATAGGCCGCGTAAATCCCGCGGGTAACGCTCGATATCATTTCTTCCTTCACCGCGTTGCCGCCCAGCATAAACGTGTTGGTCATGCGCGGTAGCGGCGCGTGGGCATAGCTTTCGCGGCGGCCATTGCCCGTCGCCGCCACGCCGGTCAGCCGCGCGTTCAGGCGGTCATGGAGGTAACCTTTCAGCACCCCATCCTCGATGAGCACATTGCGCTGCGTCGGCGTGCCTTCGTCGTCCACGCTCAGCGACCCACGGCGCTGCGCCAACGTGCCGTCATCGACCACCGTCACGCCTCTGGCCGCCACCTGTTCGCCCATCCGGCCCGCAAAGGCGCTCGACCCCTTGCGGTTGAAATCACCCTCCAGCCCATGGCCGACCGCCTCGTGCAGCAGCACGCCGCACCAGCCCGCACCGAGCACCACCGGCAATTCACCCGCCGGGGCGGGGCGCGCCGCGAGGTTCACCCGTGCCTGGCGCAGCGCTTCATCGGCGACCGGTTTCCAGCCTTCCTCGGCCAGCAGTGCGTCATAGAGAATACGCCCGCCCGCACCGCTGGAGCCGGATTCCATCTTCGTGCCATCTCCAATCACCACCTGCACCGAAAGCCGCACCAGCGGCCGCACATCGCCGGTCATCTGCCCGTCGGCGCGCAGGATCCGGATGCGCTGCCAGTTCGCCGCCAGTGTCGCGCTCACCTGCCGCACACGCGGGTCGGCGGCGCGCAAATAGCCGTCAATGGCCTGCAGCACCGCCAGTTTCTGTGCAAAGGCCACCGCTGCAATCGGGTTATCCTGGGTATAAAGCTGGCGGTTGGTGCCAAATGCAGGGGCGATGGCCACCCGCACGTTAGGTTGCCCGGCATCGACCGCGCACACGGTGGCGGCGGCGCGTTTCAGGGCCGCATCGCTCAGCTCGGCGCTGTGCGCATAGGCGGTGGTCTCGCCCCTGACCGCGCGCAGGCCGAACCCCTGCGACGTATCGCCGCTGGCCTGTTTCAGCCGCCCGTCATCAAACATATAGGATTCGCTGGCGCGCTGTTCGAGGTAAAGCTCGCCGTCATCGGTGCCGTGCAGCGCCTCGCCGAGGGTGCGCAGGGCGGCCGCCTGCTCGAAATGGCCGGAAGCAAAAAAGGGATCATGGTCCATAGACTCTGACCAGTACCCAGTGCACCCGGGCCAGTCAAAGGGAATCGGTGGGCGGCGCCTGTTACCCAATCTCCGCACTTGCCCACCTGCATCCCACGATCGACGATGCGCGCGCAACTTCAAACTTGCATCCTCGCGCGGCATCCGCTACGCGAAACCATCCGTCATCACCCGAGCGATGTTTGCATCATGACCCAGAAAACCCTTATGAACCTGCGTACCCTCACCCTTGCCGCGCTCGCCGGTCTGCTGCTGATGCAGGCGACGCCGTCGCGGGCGGCGGAAGAAGCCGCCACTGCCGCTGTCGCCGAACAGCCCCTGACGGCGAGTGAAGCCAAAGCCGCGATTGACGTGGCCGGAGAAATCACGAAGTTCGACGCGGCGAACGTCATCGGCGCGCCGAAGCCCTGGCAGATTTCCTATCAGGACGCCGAATCGCCGGTCATGCAGAATCTCGTGCCGCTGCATGATGGGGTGATGGTCATCATCGCCCTGATTGTCGTGCTGGTGCTGGGGCTGCTGGTGTTTGTCATGGTGCGCTTCAACAAGCGCACGAACCCCAAACCGCAAACCTTCACCCACAATAAAATCGTCGAAATCGTCTGGACGGTGATTCCCATCCTGATTCTGGTGGGCATCGCTATCCCGTCGCTGCGGCTGCACTACCAATACTACAACAACGAAACCATCATCAGCAACCCGGATCTCACCATCAAAGTGGTGGCGCACCAATGGTACTGGAGCTACGAATACCCGGCGCAAAACATCGCGTTTGATTCCAACATCACCGCCGATAAAGACCTGCCTGTTGGGGCGCCGCGCCTGCTTGAGGTCGATAACCCCATCGTCGTGCCGGCGGGCAAGGTGGTGCGGCTGCAAATCACCTCGGCGGATGTCATTCATGCGTGGGCGCTGCCGGCGTTTGGTATCAAGAAAGGCGCCGTACCGGGCCGCCTGAACGAGACCTGGTTCAAAGCCGAGAAAGAAGGCATTTATTACGGCCAATGCTCCGTACTCTGCGGTAAATTGCATGGCTATATGCCCGTGAAAATTATCGTCGTGTCACCCGAAAAATTTGAGCAATGGGTGCGTGGCGCGAAGTTGAAATATGCGACGAACGGCTGGATGCAGTTCGCCGCACTGGAAAGTAAATAACAACGTCACTGCGGCTATCCAGCATCTTTTTTGCAAAAGACGCTGGCTCACTAAGCGCCCGCGATGACACAGAATAGACGTTTTTTGGATAGGACACACTATGACCCACGCCGCAGCCACCACCGCCCACGACCACGCTGACCACGGCACGCCCAAAGGCTGGCGCCGCTGGCTTTATTCGACCAACCACAAAGATATTGGCATCATGTACCTGATTTATGCCTGCGTCGCCGGGTTGCTCGGGGCGATAGCCTCGGTGCTGCTGCGCATGGAACTGCAGGCGCCGGGCGATCAGGTGTTCGGCGGCAACTACCAGCTTTATAATGTGGTGCTCACCGCGCACGCCTTCCTGATGGTGTTCTTCCTGATTATGCCTGCGCTGATTGGCGGCTTTGGCAACTATTTTGTGCCATTGATGATCGGCGCGCCCGACATGGCCTTCCCGCGCATGAACAACATTTCCTTCTGGCTGCTGATTCCCTCGATCGGCCTGCTGGTGGCGTCGTCGGTGGTCGGCTCGGGCGAGGCGCGCGGCGTCGGCCTCGGCTGGACGGTGCAGGCCCCACTTTCGGTAATCGATGGGCTGCATAAGGGCATGGCGGTCGATCTGGCGATTTTCTCCCTGCACCTGGCGGGGATCTCCTCGATTCTCGGCGCGATTAACTTCATCGTCACCATTTTCAACATGCGCGCGCCGGGGATGACCCTGTTCAAAATGCCGCTTTACCCGTGGGCGATCCTCATCACCGCCTTCCTGCTGCTGCTGTCGCTGCCAGTGCTTGGCGGCGCCATCACCATGCTGCTTGCCGACCGCAACCTTGGCACCAACTTCTTCAACCCGGCGGGTGGCGGCGACCCGCTGCTGTTCGACCATCTGTTCTGGTTCTTCGGTCACCCGGAGGTGTATGTGCTGATTGTCCCCGCGTTCGGGCTAATTTCCGAAGTGGTTTCGACCTTCTCGCGCAAACCGATTTTCGGCTATCTGGGCATGGTGGCGGCGATGAGCGCCATCGGCGTGCTCGGCTTTGTCGTCTGGGCGCACCATATGTTCATCCTTGGCCTGTCGCCCGATACCGAAGCCTATTTCATGATCGCCACGATGGTGATTGCGGTGCCCACCGGTATCAAAATCTTCTCGTGGATCGCCACGATGTGGGGCGGGTCGATGACCTTTGAAACCCCGATGGTGTTTGCGCTGGGCTTCATTTTCCTCTTCACCATGGGCGGGGTAACGGGCGTGATGCTCGCCAACTCGGCGCTCGATATCACCTTCAACAACACCTACTACGTCGTCGCCCACTTCCATTACGCGATGAGCCTTGGCGCGTTGTTTGGCGTATTTACCGCGTTCTATTACTGGATCCCGAAAATGTCGGGCTACATGTACAGCGAGTGGATGGGCAAGGTGCATTTCTGGATGTTCTTTATTGGCACCAACCTTACCTTCTTCCCGCAGCATTTCCTCGGCCTTGCTGGCATGCCGCGCCGCATCCCCGATTATCCGGATGCCTACGAGGGCTGGAATTACTGGTCGTCGATCGGTTCCTACATCGGCATGGCCGCAGCCATCTGGTTCCTGATTGTGGTGGCGGAAATGTTCATTAAAAAACGTCCCGCTAAAGCCAACCCGTGGGGCGAAGGCGCCACCACGCTGGAATGGACGCTGCCCTCCCCGCCGCCGTTCCATACCTACGAAACCCAACCGGATTTCAGCAAGGTCACCGGCGCCTATCCGAGCCAGCATTAGGAGCGTTCGGGTGACGGCGAATACCGCCTGAAGCGCGACGCATCACGAAGGGCAGCATGAACACGGCCACACTTCTATCGACCGAGGAATCCTCCCTGCGGGATTACGCCACGCTGCTCAAACCCGGCGTGATGCTGCTGGTGGTGTTCACCGGCGCGGTGGGGCTGTGGATGGCGCCGGTGCAACTGCACCCGTTCTATCAGTTCATCACCGTCCTGTGCATTGCGCTGGGCTCGGGCGCAGGCGCGGCACTCAACATGTGGTACGACCGCGACATCGACGCCATCATGAACCGCACGCAGAAGCGCCCGATTCCCGCCGGGCGCGTCGCGGCGGACGATGCGTTGGCGCTCGGCCTCATGCTGACAGTCGCCTCGGTCGGCATGCTCGGTCTGGCCGTCAGCGTGATGGCGGCAGCGTGGCTGGCCTTCGCCATTTTCTTTTACGCCGTGGTCTATACCATGCTGCTCAAGCGCCGCACCGCCCACAATATCGTCATCGGCGGGCTGGCAGGGGCGTTGCCCGCGCTTATCGGCTGGGTGGCGGCCAGCCCCGAACCGGCACTGATGCCCTGGCTGATGGTCGCCATCGTCTTTTTCTGGACGCCGCCACATTTCTGGGCACTGGCACTTTACCGCCACAGTGACTACGCGCTGGCCCACATCCCGATGCTGCCGGTTACCGCCGGAATGGCCGCCACCAAGCGGCAGATGCTCGTTTACACGCTACTACTCGTGGCCATCTCCCTCACCCCCATTTGGGCGGGCGCCAGCCTGATTTATGGTGCAGGTGCGGCACTGCTCGGCGGCAACTTCCTGCGCCACGCATTGCGGGTATTACGCTCGGCGGAACCGCGCGATGCCATGCGCATGTTCGGTTTTTCCATCCTCTATCTGTTCGCGCTGTTTGGCCTGCTCGCCGCCGACCATCTCACACAGGGCTTTTATCTTGGTGCGTTTTAGGATAGGCTTGCCTGCATACGTCGCAGACCTGACGCCCACGCACTGGAACCGGAAGGAGACTTTATGAACATGCACGCCACCGCCACCCACAAAGCACTCGAAGCCATCACCAGCCACGGCAATTCCGTCATCAGCAACGAAAACGTGGTGTACCTGATGGGCTTAAGTTTCATCGTCGGCAGCCTGTTTACGATTTTCATCCTTGTGCTGCTCGATTTCATGCGGCGCGACCAACTGGCGAAAAAATAATGCCGCTGAGTGAAACCCATCGCCGGAAACGGGCCAAAAACTACTTTGCGCTGCTGCTGCTGCTGCTGTTTGTGGCCGGGCTGTTTTACCTCACCACCCTTAAACTCGGTGGTCAGTAGATTACTGCATCACCACCCACATATATTCAAGCAACGATAGTTTGTCATTCCCGCGAAGGCGGGAATCCCCTTAAGCAGACAAGGAGATCCCTACCTTCGTAGGGATAGCAAAGAGTCTGGCGCGGCCACAAACATTTGGGCAGGATTTGTAAACGGGCGCGCGCTGCCCACGAAAAAAGCCTTCCCCCATGCCGGGGATTGTCCTACACAGCCCACACCATGCACGCCAACCGCACCCTCGCCCTGCAACTGACCGCCATCACGCTGGGCATGCTGATGCTCGCCTATGCCTCGGTGCCGCTCTACCGCATGTTCTGTCAGGTAACCGGTTTTGGCGGCACCAGCCAGCGCGCCGCTATGCAAAGCACCCGCGTGCTCGACCGGCGCGTCACCGTCACTTTTGATGCGAATACCGACCCGCGACTGCCGTGGAAATTCGAGCCGATCGAAAAATCGGTGACGGTCAGGCTCGGCGAGAATAGGCTGGTCGCCTTCCGTGCCACCAACCTGTCCGACAAAACCACCCGCGCGACGGCGACCTACAACGTCACCCCCTTTGCAGTAGGCAGCTATTTCAACAAAATCCAGTGTTTCTGCTTCAAGGAACAACAGCTCGGGCCGCACCAGTCGGCGATTATGCCTGTGTCATTTTTTGTCGACCCGGCGATGATTGATGACCCCGAAACCCGCGAAGTGACAAATATCACTTTATCTTACACGTTTTTTAGTTATGAATCGGCCAATAAATCGAAACTTTAGGCGGTCGTTTCTGCAAACCGCCGCCATACAAAACGAGGACTTATGAGCACCAACGTCACCCATCCCTACCATCTGGTCAATCCCAGCAAGTGGCCGGTGCTTACCGCCTTTTCCATCCTCGCTTTTGTTGTCGGTGGGGCGCTGGCGCTGCACCATGAACCGGCAGGCCTGCCGGTGGTATTCCTAGGTGCTTCGGCCATCCTCGCCTGCTGCTTTTTCTGGTGGCGCGATGTGATTCGCGAAGGGCTGAACGACCACGCTCACACCGCAAAAGTCCGTCGCGGCCTGCGCGCGGGCATGGCGCTGTTCATCTGCTCGGAGGTGATGTTCTTCGTCGCCTTCTTCTGGGCCTATTTCGGCGCGGCCTTCTTCCCCAAACTGCCGCTTGAGGACGTCTGGGCGATTGCGCCGGGCATCTGGCCACCGGCCAACATCATCGCCTTCGATGCGTTCGACCTGCCGCTCATCAACACCCTCATCCTGCTGCTTTCGGGCACCACCGTTACCTGGGCGCACCACGCGCTGCTGTCGGGCAACCGGCGCGACCTGATACGCGGCCTTGCCGCCACCGTCGCGCTCGGCCTGTGCTTCACCCTATTCCAGGCCTACGAGTATTCCCACGCCGCCTTCGGCCTGAAGGACGGCAAATACGCCGCCACCTTCTTCCTCGCCACGGGTTTCCACGGCCTCCATGTCATGATCGGCACGGCGTTTCTCGCGGTGATGCTGGTGCGCGCGCGGCGCGGTACGCTGAGCACGCAAGGCCATCTGGGCTTCGAATTCGCCGCCTGGTACTGGCATTTCGTCGATGTGGTCTGGCTGTTCCTTTTCGTCGGGATTTACTGGCTGACCTCCAACTAGTGCGCACGCTCGTCCAGCAATTGCTTGCCCCACGTTGCCCGGCCTGCGGTAAAGGCCGATTGTTTAAGGACATGCTCGGCGTGGTCGATACATGCGCAACCTGCCATCTCGCGCTCGGGCACCATGACGCCGCCGACGGGCCAACCTTCTTTGCGCTGGTGATTGTCGGATTTCTGGTAACGGGGCTGGCCGCCTGGGTCGAAATCACCTACGAACCTGCCTTGTGGGTACATGCGCTGCTGTGGGTGCCGTTTACTTTCGTCGCCAGCATCCTCTGCCTGCGTAGCTTTAAAACCCTTCTGGTGACGATCCAGTACCGCCTGAAGCAGATGGAAGGGCCGCCGCATGCGTAACTTCACCCGTCCGCGCCCGGTTGCATGGTTCTTTTTCCTCGCCGCCTTTGGCACGACCATGGCGCTGGGCAGCTGGCAGGTCGAGCGCCTGCGCTGGAAAGAGGGGGTCATCGCCGCGCTGGCGGAAGCGGCCACCCGCGCTCCCGCCACCGCCCTGCCTGCAGATACCGCTGCGCTCGACGCACTGCAATTTCACCCGGTTTCCCTCAAGGGAAGCTGGCGCGGCGACATCGAGTTCCACCTCGCGCCGCGTTACTGGCACGACCAGTTCGGCTACAGCATCATCACCCCTTTCACCCTGAACGACGGACGCACGCTGCTGGTCAACCGGGGCTGGGTGCCCGCCCGGAAGAAAGACGCCGTCACCCGCCCGGAAACCGCCGTCCGTGGCCGCACGACGCTGCAGGGTATGGTGCGCATCGGCGCGGAACGCAGCTATTTCTCGCCGGCGAACCAGCCCGAAAAAAATCTCTGGTTCGGGCGCGATGTCGCCGCGATGGCGGCCTTTGCAGGGCTTGAGAACGTCGTCCCCGCCATGGTCGATGTGGTCGGGGTGCCAGACAGCGCCCACCTGCCCGTCCCATCGGACGGCACGATCCGCCTCAGGAACGACCACTTAAGCTACATCCTGACCTGGTACGGCATCGCGCTGGGTATCCTCGTGATTTTCGTGGTGTATCACCGCCGGCAGCGCTAGCGCTTTCGCAAGAATCCTGCGGCGCACCGTCCTGCACTCCTTCTGAATAATCCCCCTAAACCAGCCGCGCAGCGACGGCATCGATAAACTCGCCGGTGGTGAGGTATTTCTGCGCAGGGCCAATCAGCAGGGCTAAATCCTTGGTCATCTGGCCGCTTTCAACGGTATCAATCACGGCTTTTTCGAGCGTATCGCAGAACGCGGCCAATGCGGTGTTGTCATCGAACCGTGCACGGTAGCGTAAGCCCTCAGTCCAGGCGAAAATGCTGGCAATCGGGTTGGTGCTGGTGGGTTTGCCCGCCTGATGCTCGCGGTAATGCCGTGTTACGGTGCCATGCGCTGCTTCGGTTTCGACCGTTTTGCCATCGGGCGTCAGCAGCACCGAAGTCATCAGCCCGAGCGAGCCGAAGCCCTGCGCCACCACATCACTCTGCACATCGCCATCGTAGTTTTTGCAGGCCCAGACAAAGCCGCCATTGGATTTAATCGCGTAGGCGACGAGGTCGTCGATCAGCCGGTGTTCGTACCAGAGCTTGGCGTTGACGAAACGCTCTTTGAATTCGCTTTCATACACGCGCTGGAAGATGTTTTTGAAATCGCCATCGTATTTTTTGAGGATGGTGTTTTTGGTGCTGAGATAGACCGGGTAATTGACCGTCAGCGCGTAGTTAAAGCAGGCGCGTGCGAAGCCCTCAATCGAGGCGTTGAGGTTGTACATCGACAAAGCGACGCCCGCCGAAGGGAATTTATAGACGACGTTTTCAATCGGCGCCGAGCCGTCCTCGGGCACGAATTTCATGGTCAGGGTGCCCGGGCGGTCGATGACCATATCGGTCGCGCGGTATTGGTCGCCAAACGCATGACGGCCGACGATAATCGGCGCTTTCCAGCCCGGCACATAGCGCGGGATATTTTTGCAAATGATGGGTGCGCGGAAAATGGTGCCGTCGAGGATGTTGCGGATAGTGCCGTTGGGCGACTTCCACATCTGTTTCAGGTTGAATTCTTTCACCCGCGCCTCGTCGGGCGTAATCGTCGCGCATTTGATGCCCACCCCGTAGTGTTTGATGGCCGTCGCCGCGTCGAGCGTGACCTGATCGTCGGTCGCATCGCGATTTTCGATGCTAAGGTCGAAATATTTCAGCTCAAGGTCGAGGAAGGGCAGGATGAGTTTTTCCTTAATCATCGCCCAAATGATGCGGGTCATTTCGTCGCCATCGAGTTCGACCACCGGGGTGGTCACTGTAATTTTTGCCATGGGAATCCTCGCCACTGTGAAGCCGTCTGCATAGCAAATTGGCAGCGGCTTGCAAGCATTGCCACCGCAAAAATGGCCGCCGCCGACATTCGGCTGGACTTGCGCGGTGGCGCTCTGGTAAAAACCCGCCTGTATGAGCACCCCACGGCGCACCCTGATTATCGAGAAACTCGCGCGTGAGGCGCAGCGGGTGCGCCCCCATCGCAAACTGTTGATGCTGGGGCTGGTGCTGGCGGCGGGCCTGTTTCTGCTCACCCTCAAGCAGGGCGGCGAGCAAGAGCGTGCCGCCGCCGTCAGCGCCAAACTGCTCAGCCTCAAACAGCGCGATGCCACCAACGCCGACATCACCCGCGCGATGCAAACACGGTTTGGCGGGGTTAGCACCAATCACGCGCAACTGAAACTGGTGGCACGCGTTGGCGTTGCCGTCGCCGCCAAGACCGACGCGCGCTATGCCCACGTGCCGCTGCGTTTCCACCTGCTGGCCGAGCCCAACAGCATCAATAGCTACGCGTTGGCGAGCGGCGATATTTACCTTACCACCGCGCTGCTCAACCGTATGCAGACGGAAGGCCAGCTGGCTGCCGTGCTTGCCCATGCCGCAGCGCATGTCATCGCCGGGGATGCGCTTTTCCCGGTGGAAGCCGAGGCGTTGGCGTTGCCTGCCTGGCAGCACACCACCACGCAGGAAGCCGCCGCCGATGCCCTCGCGGTGACGCTGATGGGGCAGGCGGGCTACGACCCGAACGCGCTGAACGATATGTTGGGGGTGCTGGTGGCCGCCTATCAGGCCGGGGCGGACGTGGCATTTTTTACTACCCACCCCAACACCACCGACCGGCTGACGCGCATCGCCGCCACCATCGCCGCCCGTTACCCCGAGGGCGTCCCCACCCAATTTAGTAAGTAGATAAAGGAATCTGGCGGTCCCGATGTGATTCGAACACACGACCTAGCGTTTAGGAAACGCTTGCTCTATCCAGCTGAGCTACGGAACCGTCGGGCGGCACCATAATCGAACTCCCTTGTGCGGGAAAGCACGAATCTGCGGGGGGTGGCGAGTCGACAAACCAGGCGGTGAACCAGGCGGTGGCGGGCGGTGCATCGCCCCTTTGACATTTTTTTGCTGTTCTGACAGGGTCGCACCATGACAAAATGGTTGGATGATATCGGCGCGCAGGCGCTGGCGAATGAGGAAACCGCCGTACGCGCTTTGATGGCGCGGGTGGAGCCTATGGTCGTGCATGACGGTGCCGCCCGCGCCCGCGCCCACGCGCTGATCGCTAAACAACGCAGCACCGGTGCCGCCAACACCATCGAGGCATTTTTGCAATCCTATGGGCTATCGACCCATGAGGGCATCGCCATGATGTGCCTCGCCGAGGCGTTGCTGCGCATCCCTGACGCGGCAACGGCGGATGATTTGATCGAGGACACATTCGCCACCGGCAACTGGAAGCAGCATCTCGGCCAGAGCGATTCGACGCTGGTTAACGCCTCGACCTGGGCGCTGATCCTGACCGGCAGCGTGCTGGAACTCGACGCGGGCGATTCGATGGCCGCATGGTTTGGCGGTTTAATCAAGCGCTCGGGCGAGCCGGTGATTCGTCAGGCGTTGCGGGCGGGCATGAAGTTTCTTGGCACCCAATTCGTGATGGGCGAAAGCGTGCCCGAGGCGATTAAACAGGCGCGCGGCGACGAGAAGAAAGGCTACACGATTTCGTATGATATTCTGGGCGAAGGCGCGCGCACCGATGCGCAGGCCGAGGCGTATGTGGCGTCGTATCTTACGGGCATCCGCGAGATTGCGGCGCGCGCCACCGCCACCGCCCTGTTCGCGCGGCCGGGGATTTCGGTCAAATTGTCGGCACTGCACCCGCGCTACACCCAAACCCAATCCGACCGGGTGATGGCCGAGTTGTTGCCGCGCCTGAAATCCATCCTGCGGGTCGGCAAAGAGTGCAATATCGCGGTTTCGCTCGATGCCGAGGAGGCGAACCGCCTCGAACTGGAACTGGAAATCTATCAGCACTTGCTCGAAGACCCGGAATTCGCCGATTTCGAAGGTATCGGGTTTGTGTTGCAGGCCTACCAGAAACGCGCAGTGCATGTTGCCGAGGGGCTGGTCGCGCTGGCGACGCGCTTGCAGCGGCGCATTCCCGTGCGGCTGGTGAAGGGCGCATATTGGGACAGCGAGATCAAACAGGCACAGGTGCTGGGTCTACCCGGCTACCCCGTGTTCACACGCAAGGAATACACCGACCTTTCTTACCTTGCCTGTGCGCAGGTGCTGCTGGCCCATGCCGCGCAGATCTACCCGCAGTTTGCGACGCATAATGCGTTGACGGTGGCGACCATTATTACTTTTGCCGAGCAGTATGGAGTAATGGCTGGGAATTTCGAATTCCAGCGCCTGCATGGCATGGGCGAAAACCTGCACGACCAGATTGTGGGCGAGCAGCGCGTGCGGATTTACGCCCCCGTCGGCGCGCACAAGGACCTGCTCGCCTACCTCATTCGCCGCCTGCTCGAAAACGGTGCCAACAGCTCGTTTGTGCATCTGCTGATGGATAAGCAGACGCCGATCGAAACCCTCACCGTCAGCCCACTGGTGCATGCGCGCCAGTACGACGCCACGCCCAACCCCGCCATTGCGTTGCCCGAGGCGCTCTATGGCGCGCACCGCCGTAATCCGCTCGGGCTCGATTTCGGCTACCGCAGCCTGCGGGTGCCGTTCATGGCAGCGGTCGCTGCGCAGCGATCATCCGGCCAAAGCGTCGCTGAGCTTGCCGTCGGTGAGATCCCGGAACGGGTCGCCAAGGCTGCCGCCGCCGGTGCGGCGTGGAGCCGTACCGATGTGGCGACGCGCGCGCAGGCTTTGCGTCGTGCCGCCGATCTGCTTGATGAACGCCGCGCGGAATTCATCGCCCTGTGCGTCGGCGAGGCGAAAAAAACCTATGCCGACAGTATCAGCGAAATCCGCGAGGCGATGGATTTTTGCCGTTATTATGCCAACGAAGCCGAGCGGATATTCGCGCCACAAACCCTGCCGGGGCCGACGGGTGAAAGTAATATCCTGACCTTGCATGGGCGCGGCGTCTTTGTCTGCATCAGCCCGTGGAATTTCCCGCTGGCGATTTTTATGGGGCAGGTGGCGGCGGCGCTGGTCTGCGGCAACAGCGTCATCGCTAAACCGGCCGAACAAACTCCTGCCATCGCGGCGGCAGCGGTTGCGTTACTGCATGCGGCGGGTATCCCCGAGCAGGCGTTGCAACTGGCCTGCGGTGCGGGCGAAACCGTCGGCGCGGCACTGGTGGCGCATCCCGCCATCGCGGGCGTATGCTTTACCGGCTCCACGGTTGTTGCAAAACATATTGGCCGCGCCCTGGCAGAAAAAGATGGCCCGATTGTGCCCTTCATCGCCGAAACGGGTGGTATGAATGCGATGATCGTCGATTCCTCGGCGCTGCTCGAACAGGCGTGCGACGACATTATCGCTAGCGCTTTCGGCTCGGCGGGACAGCGCTGCTCGAGCCTGCGGATGTTGTTTGTGCAGGAAGAAGTGGCGCAGCCCTTGCGCGATCTGCTGGTTGGGGCGATGAATGAATTGCGCGTGGCGGACACCCATGATTTACGCACCGATATTGGCCCAGTCATCGACCGCGAGGCGCAGCAAAACCTGCTCGCTCATATCGGCGCGATGACGCGGGTGGCGCGCTGGCACCACGCGGTGCAGCCGGTGGCCGGGCAGAACGATACGTTCGTGGCACCGCATGTATTCGGCCTTGATTCCCCGGCGCAGTTGACGCAGGAAAATTTCGGCCCGGTGCTGCATTTCTTCACCTATAAGTCGAAGGATCTGCCGAAGATTCTCGGCGAAATCCGCAGCTCCGGTTACGGGCTGACGTTCGGCCTGCACACGCGCCTGCGCGGCAAAATGGAGGAAATCCTCGACGGCGCGCCCGCCGGCAACCGCTATGTCAACCGCAGCATGACCGGCGCGGTGGTCGGCGTGCAGCCGTTCGGCGGCGAGGGCTTGTCGGGCACCGGCCCCAAAGCGGGCGGGCCGCATTATTTGCTGCGCTTTGTCGGCGAACGCACCACCACCATCAACACCGCCGCGATCGGCGGCAATGTCGAGCTGCTCGCATGACCAGCAAGGCCAAATTGCAAAGCGTGATTGAAACCGCCATCCAGAAGGCGGATGCGAGTTATTTCTTCGAGGATTACACCAAGCAGGCGCGCGCAGTGATGGCGGCGGTGGAGGCGGCAGGGTTCGTGGTCATCGCCAAAGACCTGCCCGAAGAAATCTGGACGCAGGTCGCCAACGAAATGCGCACCGGACGGGTGAAGCCCGAGGAGCATGTGAAAGATGTATTTCAAGTCGCCCTGCGGCTTACGGCGCTGAAATAGCCCCTCTGCCCGAAAAACGGTCGAGATAGAGATACACTACCGGGGTGATGTAGAGCGTCAGCAGTTGCGAGGTGAGCAGCCCGCCGACAATGGCAATGCCCAGAGGCTGGCGCAGCTCCGCCCCTGCGCCAAAGCCCAGAGCGATAGGCAACGTGCCAAACAGGGCGGCGAGTGTGGTCATCATAATCGGACGGAAACGCAGCGTCGCGGCGCCAAAAATGGCCTCCTCGGCGCCCACCCCGCGGCGGCGCTCGCCAATGGCGAAATCGACCATCATGATGGCGTTCTTTTTGACAATGCCAATCAGCAGAATAATCCCGACCAGCGCAATAATCGACATGTCCATGCCAAACAGCATCAGGGTGAGGATTGCCCCCAGCCCCGCGCTGGGCAGGCCCGAGAGAATGGTCAGCGGGTGAATGAAGCTCTCGTAGAGCATGCCGAGGATGATGTAGATGACCAGAATCGCCGTCAGAATCAGCATCCCCTGACCGCTGGCCGAGGCAGCAAACGCGGCGGCACTGCCCTGGAAATCGCCGGTAATCGAGGCGGGCATGGCAAGGCGCGCCTCTGCAGCTTTAATGTCGCGGGTGGCAGTGCTGAGCGAAATGCCCGGGGCAAGGTTGTAGGAAAGTGTGACGGCAGGTAGCTGGCCCTGATGGTTGACCAGCAACGGCGCCAGTCCACGCCGGATGGTGGCGATGGAATCGAGCGGCACGATGCGTTCGGGGTGGCTGGTCGAGCGCACATAGATTTTGCCGATATCCTCGGGCGATTGCTGGAATTCGGGCGCGACTTCGAGGATGACCGCGTAATCGTTGCTGGGCTTATAGAGGCTCGCCACCTGCGCCTCGCCAAACGCCGCATACAATGCCTGGCGGATGTCGTCGTAGCTGATGCCAACGCTAGCGGCCTTCTGTTGATCGACGATGACGGTGGCTTGCAGACTTTTGATTTGTAAATCCGAGGTGACGTCCTGAATATGGGGGTTGGCTTGCAGGGCGGTGAGTAATTTGTCCGACCACGCATAAAGCGCGGGCAGGTCGCTGCCTTGCAGCGTATATTGGTACATGCTTTTGCTGGAGCGCCCGCCGAGCTGAATGTTCTGGATCGGCTGCATGTAGGTATTGATGCCCTCGACTGCCCGCAACGCCGTGCGCAGGCGACCGATGACGGCAAAAATACCGGGACGCTCACCGCGTGGTTTCAGGCCGAAAAAAACGCGGCCCGAATTGAGGGCGCCACGTCCACCGCCCACGGCATAAAAGACGTTATCGACCGCCGGGTCGGCACGGATAATTTCCGCGACGCGCTTTTGCTTTTCGACCATGGCCTCATAGGAAATATCCTGCGCCGCTTCGGTGCTGGCAAACACAAACCCGACATCTTCGAGCGGAAAGAAGCCTTTGGGCACCATGACAAACGCACCGATGCTGGCCACCAGCGTCGCCAGGGTGACGGCCAGCATGATGCGGCGATGGACGAGCGCCCAGTGCAGCGAGCGCGTGTAGCGGGTGAGCATCCACGCGAAGGCGGCCTCCAGTTGCAGGCTGAGCGGCGCAACAGGTGCCGCCTGTGCGCTGCGCGCGCGCAGCCAGCGGCTACACAGCATCGGCGTCAGGGTAAGCGAAACGAAGCCTGAAACTAAAATCGCGACACTGATGGTGATGGCAAATTCAGAGAAGAGCCGCCCGACCAGCCCGCCCATAAACAGCACCGGAATAAACACCGCCACCAGCGACAGGGTGATGGAGAGAATGGTAAAGCCAATTTCACCTGCGCCCTTAAAGGCCGCCGCGCGCGAGGTCATGCCTTCTTCGATATGGCGCACGATGTTTTCGAGCATCACAATCGCGTCATCAACCACGAAGCCGACGCTCAAAGTCAGTGCCAGCAGCGAGACGTTATTGATGGAAAAACCGAGCAGTGCCATCGCGCCGTAGGTGGCGACAATCGACAGCGGCACGGCGAGGGCGGGAATGAGGGTCGCCCGCAGGTTACGCAGAAAGGCAAAGATGACGAGAATCACCAGCGCGGTGGTGAGAAAGAGTGTCATCTGCACGTCATGCACCGAGTTTTTAATCGCCACCGAGCGGTCGAACAGTGGGGTGATGCTGACGGCAGCGGGGATTTGATCGCGAAAGACGGGCAGAAGCTGCCGCACCCGGTTGACCACCGCGATGGTGTTGGCATCGGGCTGGCGCTGGATGGCGATGACAATCGATTGCGCGCCGTTCAGAAAGCCAATCGAACGGCGGGTTTCAACCCCATCCGTGACGGTACCTACATCGTTCAGCCGCACCGGCGCGCCGTCCTGCCAGCGGGCAATCAGCGCGCCAAAGCCTTGCGCATCCTCGGGCTGGCCTTTGACTTCGATGTTAAAAAGCTGCCGCGCACCGCTGATGATGCCCACCGGCGCGTTGCTTGCCGCATCGGCGATGGCGCGGCGCATGTCGGTGACGCTAAGCCCCTGCGCGGCGAGCTTCTGCGGATCGACCTGCACCCGCACGGCGTATTTCTGGCCACCGAAAATGGTCACTTGCGCAACTCCAGGCAAGGTCGAAATCCGTTGCGACAACAGGGTTTCCGCATACTCGTTGACCTGATTCAGCGGCAGCGTATCCGAGGAGACGGCAATAAACAGAATCGGCTGGTCGGCAGGGTTGACCTTGCGAAAAAAGGGCGGGGTAGTCATCTCTTTGGGCAGGCGCGGGGTGGCGGTCGAGATGGCGGTCTGCACATCGAGCGCGGCACCGTCGAGGCTGCGGTCGAGGTCAAATTGCAGGGTAATTTGTGTGTTGCCAAGAAAGCTGGTGCTGGTCATGGCGCTGATGCCCGCGATGGTCGAGAACTGGCGCTCCAGCGGCGCGGCGACGGCGCTGGCCATGGTCTCGGGGCTGGCGCCGGGCAGGGTGGCCGTCACCTGAATGGTCGGGAAATCGACGCTGGGTAGTGCCGAAACGGCCAACGTCCGGTAGCCCGAAATGCCACCGACCAGAATCGCCGCCATCAGCAGCGTGGTGAAAACGGGACGCCGGATGCATAACGCCGAAAGGTTCATGGCGCGGCACCCTCCGCCGCCGTGACCGCGCTGCCATCCTTGAGGCCGAGGATGCCATCGACCACCACGCGCGCGCCTTCTTCCAGCCCACTTTCGACCACGGCGAGCGAATCCTGCATCCGCGAGATCCTGACATCGCGCCGCAGGGCTTTATCGCCGACGATGGCAAACACATAATCACCGTTCTGGCCGTGCTGCACCGCCACTTCCGGCACGGTGAGCGCGTTGGCCGTGCTGCCGAGATCCAGGGTGACGGTGACAAACATCCCTGGCAACAGGCGCTCGGATTCGTTCGCAAACCCGGCGCGGGTGACAAAGGTGCCGGTCGCCGGGTCAATCGCGTTGTCGAGGTAATCGAGCGTGCCTTCGGCGAGGGTGGCGTCGCCCGCGCCCTCGCGCTGGCGGGCCTGCACGCGCACCGGGCCGACCTGCATCGCCGCACGCACCGCCTCGAAATGCTGCTGCGGCAGCGCCGCCTGCACGCGGATGGGCTTGAGCTGGTTGATGGTGACGAGCGGCTGTGCGTCGTTGGCCCTGACATTGTTGCCACGGGTGACGTTAATCGTGCCGGTGCGCCCGGTGATTGGCGCAGTAATTCGGGTATAGCCCAGCTGCACTTTGACGCTGTCGAGCGCAGCGATGCTGGCATTGAGCGAGGCCTGCGTGACTGCGACGTTGGCGGCGCTGTCATCGCGCGCGGCTTTGGTGGCGAAGCCTTTGGCCACCAGCGCTTCGGCGCGGCCTGACTGGCGGTGCGCGTTTTCGAGCTGCGCGCGATCGCGGGCGATATTGGCGGCCAACTGCGCAGCCTGCGCGCGCAGAGAATTATCGTCGAGTTCGAACAGTAAATCGCCTTTTTTCACTTCGTCACCATCTTTGAAATGCACGGCAGTGACCTGCGAATCCAGCCGTGCCCGCACCGCGACGGATTCATACGGCACAACATTGCCGACCGCCTGCAAGGCCAGCGGCACGGCCTGCCGCTGCGCAGTGGCCGTGCGCACGGCGACGGTGGCCGCCCCGCCCGCCTTGCCGGTGCCGGCCTGAGCGAAAAACTGCCAGGCCGCCACCAGTGCCAGCAGCACCAACAGCGCCTGCACGCCGCGCCGCGTGCGCAAGGGCCGTTTCGGGCGCGGGCTGTAGGGCATCGGCGACGGCGGGGTAGACATGGGCAGATTCTCGCGGAAGGTGAGTGTGCCTGACCTGTAACAGGCGGCGCGCTTTGTCGCAATATTTGTCCGCCTGCCGATGGTTTGGGCTTGAAACACCCGGATGGCTATGCTGCAAACACCGGGCGCATTACAACCTGTGGATGCGCCGCACCCGCGCCCGAATGACCGCAAACAAGGTGCGCTTTCTTCCTGTTCAGGAGCTTTTCATGAAGCCACTTGCCCTCGTCGCGACTGCTTTTCTCAGCCTGCTGGCCGCAGGCCGGGCGCAGGCCCTCGACAATGTGCAGTATAGCAAAACGCCGCCATCGGCCCCCAGCCAGGCCGATTACGAGGAAAAACTGTTGGGCGACCTCGGGGGTCTGCGGGGCCGCCTGGCCGAAGCGGGGGTGGAAATCGGCCTCGATTACGCGGGCGATGTCTGGGGCGTCGCCAGCGGGGGCCTGAAGCGCCGTGTCACCTACCTCGATTTCATCGAGCTGCGGGCGAATCTCGACGGTGAAAAACTATTTGGCATCAAAGGCAACAGCCTTTCCGTGTCGCTCATCGACAGTAACGGCACCAGCAGCAATGCCAGCACCGTCGGCAGCACGCAGGGCATCGACAATAACGAAGTCGGCGCGCGCGGCGTGCGTCTGTACGAAGCGTGGATGGAGCAGAATTTCTTCGAGAACCGCCTCTCGCTACTGGTCGGGTTGCATGATGTGAACAGCGAGTTCGCGGTGACCAGCCTCAGCGATCATTTCCTCACCCCGACCTTCCAGCTCGGTCAGTCTTTCGCGCAAAGCGGCGAAAATGGCCCCTCCGCCTTCCCCACCACCTCGCTGGCGGCGCGGGTGAAGGTGAAACCCACCGATGACAGCTACGTCGCGTTTGCCGTCTATGACGGCGTCCCCGGCGCGCCAAACGCCACCAGCGGCACCGCCATCCGTCTCGATCGCAAGGACGGATTGCTGCTGGTGGGCGAGCTGGCCTATGTGCCGCCCGCTGCCGACAGCGAAGACGCACCGAACAAGCTGGCCATCGGTGGCTGGAACTACACCGCAGGCCTTGATGACCTAACCCGCCTTGACAGCAACGGTAACCCGGCCAGAAGCACGGCGCAGGGGCTGTATTTTCTCTCCAGCGCGCGGCTCTACCACGACGCGCCCCGTGCGCGCACCCTCGGCGCATTCCTGCGACTGGGTGTCGCCGATGGCGATACGGCACAGGTCGATTGGGATTATGTGGCGGGCGTGGTCGGCAACGGCTGGCTGCCGGGCCGCCCCGACGGCGAGATCGGCCTGGGCGTCTCGGGCGCGCATAACGGCGATAAATACCGGCGCTCGGTGGTCGCAGACGGCGATGCCAGCGCGCGCAACGAAACCAGCTTCGAGCTGTATTACCGCGATACGCTGGGGCGCGGCGTCACCCTGCAACCGGATATCCAGTATGTGGTGAACCCCGGCACCGACACAGTGACCGACGACGCCCTCATCTTCGGCACCCGCCTTGAAATTAGCTTCTAGCGGCACCCCTTCAATTGAAGCGTGGTGCACCCAGCAGGACTCGAACCTGCAACCGTCCGCTTAGAAGGCGGGTGCTCTATCCAGTTGAGCTATGGGTGCGTTGTGGTGAGGTGTAGCGGTTAAATCCGCCGCTGACAATACCACCGTCGATGGTCATGCCCGGTAGGTCTGACTCAGGGTTGCGCGTTTACAGCGAACCTGCTAATCGCGGGAGAAACGGAGAACGCTACGCATGACGCCTGCACCTTTTACCATTGGCATCATCCAGATGAAAATGGATGCCACGCCCGCTACCAACCTCGCCCGCGCCGAAGCATGGCTGCGGGAGGCGAAGGCCAAAGGCGTGCAGATTGCCTGCCTGCCCGAATTATTTGCCAGCTACTATTTCTGTCAGAGTGAAAACCACGATTATTTCGCGTTGGCCGAATCCATCCCCGGCGGCGCGACCTATCTTCGCATGCAGGCGCTGGCCAAAGAGCTGGGCATGGTGATTATCGCCAGCCTGTTCGAGCGGCGGGCGGCGGGCATGTACCACAACACTGCCGTGGTCTTCGATGCGGATGGGACGGATCTGGGCATCTACCGCAAAATGCACATCCCGGATGACCCGCGCTATTACGAGAAATTTTACTTCACGCCCGGCGATACCGGCTTCAAAAATTTCGACACGAAGTTTGGCCGTATCGGCGTGCTTATCTGCTGGGATCAGTGGTTTCCGGAAGCGGCGCGCCTGACTGCGATGCAGGGCGCGAGCGTCATTTTCTACCCGACCGCGATTGGCTGGCACCCCGCCGAAAAAGCAGCCTACGGCGAAGAGCAATGGAACAAATGGCAGACCGTAATGCGCGGCCATGCCGTCGCCAACAACGTGTTCATCGCCGCGCCCAACCGCATTGGGCTAGAGCCGGAGACCGATGGCGGCGCGCTCGAATTTTTTGGCCACAGCTTCATCAGCGATATGTCGGGCCGCTTTATCGAACAGGCGGATGATGCGTTCGAAGGCGTGCTAACCGCCGTCATTGACCCGGCAAAAGTCGAAAAACAGCGCCAATACTGGCCATTCTTCCGCGACCGGCGGATTGATGCATACGGCAAGTTGCTGGCGCATCCGGATGCCGGGGCGTAATTCGTGATTCGAGGGGAAGAAGCATGACTACGCGCAACGATAGTTTTCATATGCCTGCCGAATGGGCGCCGCAGGAGCGTATTTGGCTTTCCTGGCCGCATGCGCGCGGCGACTGGCCGGGAAAATTTGCGCCGATTCCGTGGGTGTTTGCCGAAATGGTGCGGGCGATTACGCCGACCCAGCGCGTCGGGGTGCTGGTCAACAGCCCGGCGGTGCGCGCCGAAGCGATGGATATGCTCGACCGCGCGGGTGTCAACTTAACGCAGGTCGATTTTCTGGATACCAAAACCAACCGCGGTTGGCTGAGGGATTGCGGCCCAATCTGGGTACGCGATACGGCCAACCAGTTGGTGGCGCTTGATTGGAAATTCACCGGCTGGGCGAAATATACCAACCACCGGCTTGATAATCATGTCCCCGAGTCGATCGCCCATTTCACGCAGCACACCTGCCTTGCACCCCATTACAAAGGCAAGCCCGTAGTGCTGGAAGGCGGCGGCATCGAGGTCGATGGGGCAGGCAGTGTGCTGGTCACCGAGGAATGGCTGCTCAGCGACGTGCAGGTGCGCAACCCCGGCCTCACCCGCGACGATTACGAGGCCATTTTCGCGCAGTATCTCGGGGCTTCGCGCACCATCTGGCTGGAGGCGGGTATTGTCGGCGACGACACGCATGGCCATATCGACGACATCACCCGTTTTGTCGCACCCGGTTCCGTGGTCACGGTGATGGAGCGCGACCACACCGACGCAAATTACGCGTTGCTGCAGGCCAACCGCGCACGTCTTGCGCGCACCTCGCTGAATATCACCGAACTGCCGATGCCGCGCCCGGTGATATTCGAGGGGCAGCGCCTACCCGCCAGCTACGCTAATTTTCTGATCTGCAATAAAGTCGTGCTGGTGCCGGTGTTTAATGATCCTGCCGACGCGGTCGCTCTCGCCGCCCTACAGAAATGCTTCCCGACGCGCGACGTGGTCGGCATCTATGCGCGCGATCTGGTCTGGGGGTTGGGCACCCTCCACTGTTTAACGCAGCAGCAACCGGCCTGATTTCCTCTTACTGGCTGATGCGCAGATTGGCGAGCGAATCGCCGATGGCGTGAAACACGTTCTGCAGATCGGCATTGGTCGGGGCGAGGAAGTAATACGCCTCCGAGGTGGCGCAGGCCTTCAGCAGCGGCCCGTTGACACTCTTCGAGCTGCTGAAATTGTTGGTGTCATCCGCACCGAAACCAATCGTGTAGATAACCACGCCGTGAGATTTCATCTCATTGCACACGGCCAGCGTGCGGTCATCGAGCACTTTCTCGGCACTGACAGCGTAGGAGTAACCGCTGGTCATGCTTTTGGTCGTACCCAACTGGTTGTCACTCAGGAAGCCGTAGGTGGTAAAATTACCGTTGCTGAACGAGTTCATCCCATCGGTCATCAGCACCACCACCTTGGTCATCAGCGGCGTGTTGTAATCCAGCGGCAGGTTGTTGGTATCCATCTGCCCACCCCAGAGGTTCCGCCAGCGCGGCGAGAGCATGCGGTAGCCCCAGGCCATTCCCGCGTTGATAAACGTGCTGCCTTTGGCGACCATCGCGTTCACAGCGGCGGCTACCGTCGCTTTCTCGGCGACCATCGGCGTCACCTGCTGCGGACATTCCGCGTTGGGGCCCCTGTTGGTGCCCAGGCTGCCGCTATAACTGTAATTGTAGCGCAGTATGTTCAACCCCGAGGACAATACCGTACATTTCCAGGCATTGAGGCCGCCGCTGCAACTGCCGCTTACCCCCGTCCCCGACACGGGGCTGGTTACCGTACCAGTGGTCGGCGCATAATAGGCGGTAAATATATCCACGCTCGGCGGATCATCCGACATATCATACGGCGCGCTACGCGCCATCACACAGCCTTCCCACGGCTGTATCGGCACGCCCCAATCGTAGCTGTTGGCCGCCACCCAGCTGGTGGTAGTGCCGATATTGACCACCTGCGAGAAGGGCACCACCCCGACCCACAGATTATCCGCCGTATTGTTGCCCGCACCGTAGAGAATATCGAGCAATCCGTTTGTGCCGGCGACAGCATCTTTCAACGCCGTAATTTTGGTCGTCGGGCTATTGGCGGGGTTGACCGCACTGTTCATTGAGCCGGTATTATCGAGCACCAGTACCAGCTCGATGCCTTTGTTGGCGCGCGTTACCTCGGTGTAAGCCGAAACGCTCACCTCGCTGCGGTTGAAAAGCTTGGTGAGGGTGGTCGGCAGGCTGGCGCCCGCGCTCACCGTCAGGATTTTTTTATCCGCGCTTAGCGTCGTGGTGACGATGCCGAGCGTTGCCCCGAGATTATTCTGCGCAAAGTTGAGGTTAATATATTTGGTGGCCACCGCCGCCAGATCGGTGGTGCTCAGCGTCGCGCCCGCCGCCAACCCCGCCGCATCGACCGCGTTTTGCAGTTTGGCCTGCACCATCTGGCTGCGGCCAATATCAATCGCCACGCCGGTCGCGCCAATCACCGTCAGCGCCGACAGCGCAAAGATGAGCATCACGTTCCCCTCACGGGCGCGCAGGAACTGTTTCAACATAACACCTCTCTTGCCATCACGCGGGATGGACGCTGCCATTAAACCGGCGGGGTGAGTAACGCCCCGAAACGGGGCTTGTAAAACGCCGAACGGTAAATCGTGGTCGGGCCAAAAAACTGGGTGCTGATGAGCGGCGAAAACCGGTAGAACACCTCCGCCGCAATCACGTTCTCGCGCGTGTCGAACGTAAAGCCGCCCGGCACGACGGGGATGGCGTTCAGCGCCCCGATCTGGCTGGTGGCTACCAAACTGCCGCCGCCCTGATGCCGCCAGATGATGGTCGCGTCCGCCGCACCATCGGCACGGTAGAGCGCGCTGATAATCACCGTACCGTTGGTGGTCATACTGTAGGGGCTCATAATGTCCGAGGTGGCTGCCAGCGCCTGGTTCAGCGCGGCGACGCTCGTCACCTGCTCCTGCGCGGTGACGTCGGCAATTGCGTGGGCGAGCTTCTCGACTTTTTGCGTAATCAAGATGTAGCGCGCAACCTCAATCGTGCCATAAAACAGCGTCATCAGCACCGGCAGAATCAGCGCGAACTCGACCACCGCGATGCCGCGCTCGGCACCGGCGAACCCTCGCCCGATATGAAGGAAGCGGCGCATCTCAGTACGGCTCATTCTTGACCACCGCATGGGTGGTAATGGTGTAAACCCCGCCCGTACCAATCAGGCTGCTGATGACCGGGGTCGAAATCGCCCAGGGGTAGCTCACCTGATAGACGACAATATCCCCGGCACTGCCATAGCCCGAAGCCCCCATGTCCGGGTCCCACTGGCCGTTGCCGTTAATGTCGGTATAGGCCTCGCCGACATCGTAGCTGCCGTTGGCGTTGACGTCGGTATAAGGCTCGGGATCGTTAATCTGGTCGTATTGTTTGTAGAATTTCGAAGTGACCGTCAGCGAGAGTGGATCAATCAGCGAACCGGCGCGGGTGGTGATGGCGTTCATAATCGTCTGTTCACGGGTGACACCCGCCGCCGTGTAGCCGGTTTTGCCAAGGCGCGAGGAAACTGCCGTCGCCCCTTCCATCACGTTATACACCACCATGATGAGCGCAAATTCGACAATCCCCATCAGCAGCAGCATGAACACCGGCGCGACCACGGCAAACTCCAGCGCCGTCACGCCCCCTTCATGGCGCAGCAATCTTAAGGGCGCACTCTGCAACAGCCGCATAATTTCTCCCACAGGCACTATAGCAAACGGCCACGACCCCGTCAGCATAATAACCGCATAACGCGCAGATTTCCTTGTCATTTTTACGCTAATTTGAGGTAAAATTCACGCAGTGCCGCGCGCATTTACAGCTGGTGGCGCGTCCCGTTTTGCGTTACCATCAGGCGCGGAGGTTGCCATGCGTTTATTGCCCATCCTGATTATTTCGCTGATGTTAAGCGGCTGCGACATCGGCGATGACGCGCCCAAAGGCCCGGTCGACAGGGCCGCGCTACCGCCCCTCACCAGCCGCGAACAGGCGCTGATTTTCGGAGCCGACGGCGCCGCGCAGCAGGGCAATCTCATTGCCGCCGAGCGCGACTACTTAAGCGCGGTTGGTATTTCCACCGGCCATGTCGAGGCGCATCTGGCGCTGGCGCGCCTCTACGACACGCACAACGAAACGGCAAAAGAGCGCGAAATCCTGACGCGGGCGCTGCTGTTCCAGCCGAACCATCCGCTCGCCAACTACATGCTGGGTAAGCTGGAGCTTGCCGCCGCCCGCTACGCCGAGGCGCGCACCGCCTTCGAGCGCGGCCTGATTCAACAGCCCGACAGTATGGATCTCATCGGCGGCCTCGGGGTCGCTGTTGATATGCTGGGCGAACATGCGCGCGCGCAGGCGATTTATCTGCGTGCCATCCGCAACAATCCGAAGGCCAATCTGGTCAGCCTGCGCACCAATCTGGCCATGTCGTACCTGCTTTCCGGCACGCCTAAAAAGGCCCTGCCGCTGCTGGTGGCGGATGCGAAAAAACCGAACGCCTCAAGCGTCACCCGCCATAACCTCGCCCTCGCCTATGGGATGCTCGGGCGGCATGGCGAGGCGCGAAAAATCCTGAAGGGTGAAATGGACGAGGAAACCCGCCTGCTGGCCCTCGCCCGGCTGAAGGAATATATCAGGGAGCACGCGGCAGGTAGCACCCCGCCAGTGCCCACGCCCGGCATCGGCCATGACGGCAGCGGCGCATCCGCGAAAAAATCCCCTGCCGGGAAATCGGCCTTCGAGGCGGCGGTCGGCGGCGCGAAGTAAGCCGCCGGGATTTCCCTACGCTAGAAATTATCCATGATGCTGATGACGGCGGGCGCCATGACGACGATAAACAACGTCGGCAGGATAAACACAATCATCGGCACGGTCATCATGGCAGGCAGGCGCGCGGCTTTCTGCTCGGCGCGCAGCATCCGCTGGGTGCGGTATTCCTTCGAGAGCACGCGCAGTGCCTGCGCAATCGGCGTGCCGTATTTCTCGGTCTGGGCGATGACATTCACAAAACCGCGAATCTCGGGGATATTGGCGCGGTCATAAAGATGCCGAAGCGCCGTGGCGCGGTCGGGCAGGAAGCCCAGCTCGACCGAAGTCAGGCCAAATTCTTCCGCCAGTTCGGGGCTGACGCGCGATAATTCGCGCGACACGCGGTCGAGCGCAGCGGAAAGCGACAAACCCGCTTCGGCGCAGATCATCATCAGGTCGAGTGCGTCGGGCAGTCCTTTACGCAGGGCGGCGTAGCGTTTCGCGCGCGCATTGGCGACCAGAATTTCAGGCAACCGCGCCCCGAAATAGGCAATGCCCAGCACCTTCAGCCAGCCGACCGCCTGCCCGGTGGTAAAGGGCTGCGACCAGTCGATATGCCCGACGAATAGCCCAAGACCCAGCCCGATAAACGGCATCACCAGCTTGGCAAAGGCGAAAATAATAATCGCATCTTTCGAGCGGTAACCCGCATTAATCAGCTTTTCCTGCAACTGTCCGACCTGATGCTGCTGCAGCAATTTCAGCTTGCTCACCACCTGGCGGATGACGGTCATGGTTTCGTGTTTTTTATGCCCTTTATGCCGCCGCCGGGCGGCGGTCATTTCGCCTTTGAGTTCGGCGCGGCGTTCCTGAATCATTTTCAGCCGGGGGCCGAAGCGGTCGCGCACGATGAGGTATTGCCCGATCGACCAGACAATCATGAAAATGCCGATAGCGGCAGCGGCAGTGAGCACGTCATCGACCCCCATGCCAAACGGCAGGACGTCTTCCAGTTGCAGTGGATTGTTGCCCGCAGCCATTTTTATATCTCCAGCTGCGTCATGCGTTTCATGATGAAGGCGCCCATACCAAGGCTGGCCATCGCGCCGATCAGCGCCTTGTTGCCGCGCGCGTCGTTAAACAGCGGCTGCAAATAATCGGGCGACACCGCCATCAGGATGCCAAAGACCAGAAACGGTAACGCGCCGATGATGTAGGCGCTGGCCCGCGCCTCCGACGACAGCGCCCCGATCTTGAGGCGCATCATATGGCGTTGGCGCAGCATTTCCGAGAGGTTGTTCAGGATTTCCCCGAGATTTCCGCCCGTCTCGCGTTGCAGGATGATGGTGGTGACGAAAAAATTGAACTCGGTCAGCCCGAGCTTGGTGGCATTTTCCGCCAGCGCTTTTTCCATCGGCATGCCGAGCTGCGTCTGCTGCGCAATCGTGCCAAACGTGTCCCCCATCGGCGGCGGCAGCTCCTTGGACACATTGATGAACGATTCCGCAACCGGCAGCCCGGCGCGCAAGCCGCGCACCATGAGGTCGATGGCATCGGGAAATAGCTTCAAAAACATCTTCTGCCGCTTTTTGATTTTGCGCCCCACCACCAGATGCGGAATGGCCAGCCCGAAAAGCAGGCCAATGGGCAGGCTCACCAGCAGCGGCTTGCCGAGCAGCAACAGCACCAGCGTCATCCCAAGTGTAATGCCGCCCATGATGAGCAGAAATTGCTGCGGCGTGGTTTGTGTCAGTCCCGCCACTTCGAGGCGCGCGCGCAGCTTGGCGATGCTCTGCATG
Organism: Alphaproteobacteria bacterium; assembly: GCA_033763655.1. Classification (GTDB taxonomy): domain Bacteria; phylum Pseudomonadota; class Alphaproteobacteria; order Rickettsiales; family UBA3002; genus QFOX01. The sequence continues at coordinate 40,947 of JANRKD010000027.1, read as the reverse complement.
CTGGCAAGCATCTGCCCGAGGCTGGTATCCTCGCCCGGATTCAGCCGCCGCAGCGAGGCCGTCCCCGCCCGGAGCATTGGCGCGTTTTTACGCGTCACCCGCGCAAGCCGCGCCGCTTTCTTTTTGCCCGACATGCCGCTGCCCGAGGAAAAATACACCAGCGCCAGCAACGCCCCAAGGCCAATCCAGAGTATGGGGCTTGTCAGCACATCCATCATGTTCACACCAACTCGAGGAGGGCTTTATCCAATCCGAAATAGGCGGCCTGACGGGTGAAATTCGGCCGCAGGCCTGAAGATTTAAACTCGCCGATGAGTTTGCCGTGTTCATCCTCGCCGTGGAACACATAGGTGTAGAGATCCTGCGTGATAATGACCTCGCCTTCCATGCCGAGCACCTCGGTGACATGGGTGATGCGGCGGACGCCATCGCGCATCCGCTGGATCTGCACAATAAGCTGCACGGCGCTTGAAATCTGGTGGCGGATGGCGTGGCTGGGCAGGCGCATGCCCGACATGTTGACCATGTTCTCAAGCCGGGTCAGCGCCTCGCGCGGGTTGTTGGCGTGCAACGTACCCATCGAACCGTCATGGCCGGTGTTCATCGCCTGCAGCAAATCAATCGCCTCGCCGCCGCGCACCTCACCGAGGATGATGCGGTCGGGCCGCATCCGAAGGGCGTTTTTTACCAGATCGCGCATGTTGATTTCGCCGTCGCCTTCGAGGTTGGCGGGGCGGGTTTCAAGCGGCACCACATGCGGCTGCTGCAATTGCAACTCCGCCGCATCCTCGATCGTCACCACGCGCTCGCCGTGGTCGATCATGCGGCTCATGGCGTTGAGCAGGGTGGTTTTCCCCGACCCCGTACCGCCCGAAATAATCAGGTTCAGGCGGCAGGCGCCGGCGATTTTCAGCAGCTTACAGACCTGATCGGAAATGTTGTTCTGCTGCGCCATGATGTCGAGCGTGATTTTCTTTTTCGAGAATTTACGGATCGAAATGCTGCACCCTTTGAGCGACAAGGGCGGCGCGATGACGTTGACCCGGCTGCCGTCTTTGAGCCGCGCATCGCAGATCGGGCTGGATTCATCGACCCGGCGGCCAACCGCCGTCACGATGCGCTGGGCGATATTCATGACATGCTCGTTGTCGCGGAAGCGCACCTCCGACAGCTCAAGCTTGCCCTTGCGCTCGATATAGACCTGCTCGGGCCCATTGACCATGATGTCGGTGATGAGTTCGTCGTGCAGCAGCGGCTCAAGCGGGCCGAGGCCAATCATGTCATCGACAATCTGGGTGGCAAGAAGCTGTTGTTCGCCCTGATTGATGGCCAGTTTCTGCTCCATCACGATTTCGCCGATAACATCGGTAATCTGGTGGCGCAATTCGTCGAGCGGCATGCGCGAGGCGGTTTGCAGGTCGATTTGCTCCATCAGCCGCGCGTAAATCCGCTCCTTGGTTTCCCGCAGGGGGTTTTCCGCTTTGGGCGGCGCAGCACCCGGCTCCTCGAATACGCCGGCAAGACGGGTAGCCGCCGTTTGCGCCAATGACTCACCCGGCGGCGGCATGGCCGGGGTGGCGGCGGGGGCGGGCGTTTCCGGCTCCACGCTCGCACTGTTCTGGGCGCGGCCGAACATCCTATTTGCCGCCCTTCAGGCGTGCCAGCAACGCACCAGCGGTGGCTTTTTGCGGTGGCGGGGCGTCTTTCTCCTCGAGGGTGCCAAGCAGTGTGCGGGCCAGCGCGCGCAGCGGGTTCATCAGCACGTTGAGCTTGGGCAGCGTGTCGAGCAATTCACCCTGCGCCGTCTGCGCCACCACCTCATGCAGGAAAGCAAACTGCGCGACCGGCGCGTGGCCATAATTTTTAGCGAATTCCTTGGCCGATAATTCATTGGCCGCACTCAGGCCGACGCGGTTTAAAATCACCTGCGGCACCGGCCGCTTCAGGGTATCGACCAGGTAATCCTTAAGGCGCAGCGTGTCGCGCAGCGAGGTAATCTGCGGCTCGGCGACGATAATCACATGGTCGGCCATCGCCAGCACCTGCCGGGTGAGCGGGTTCATCTGGCGCGGCAGATCCACCACCATGATGGAGAATTTTTCGCGCAGCGCGGCAAAAATCATCTCGCCCGCATTGTCCTGCGCTTTAATCACATCCATCAGCGGTTCTTCCGCGCTTAACACCCCGAGATTGGCAAACGGCTTGACCATGACGCGCTCCAGAAACAGCGCGTCGACGCGGTCGGGTTTTTCGAGCGCATCGCGCAGGCCTCGCCCCGGCTCAAGGTCGAGCGAAAGCGCCGCGCAGCCGAAATAGGGATCGAGGTCCACCAGCGCGGTGGGCTGGTGGTGGTTGCGGGCGAAAAGCGCCGCCAGGTTACTCGCCATCAGGGTGGTGCCAACCCCGCCGCGCGCGCCGATAACCGCAATCACCTTCTTCGCCTCACCGGCTTTTTCTTCGAGCGCTTCCGCCTTTTTGATACTGCCTTTGGCAATCGCATGTTTTAATTCGGTGGCGGTGAAGGGCTGCAATAAATAGCCGTCAATCCCCAGATCGCTCAGCCAGTGATAGAAGCGGATACTATCGACCGTGCCCGTCACCAGCACTTTGGTGTGCAGATTGACCACGTCCGCCAGCGCGTCGAGCTGGGCGGGGGCCGCTTCGGCGTCGCCAATTTCCACCAGCAGGATTTCCGGCGAAGGGTGCTGGGACAGATAGGCCACCGCCTCGTCCACCGTGCCTTCGGCCATATGCGTATGGGTAAACCCAAGTTCTTTGCTCGTCGCGCGCGCCGCATCGCCGCTGGCCGCGTTGGCAAAAACCATGAATTGGGTATGCCCCAGCGTTCCCGATGCCGGATGTTTCATCATTGCGTCGCTTCGCCGGTGGCGGTCTGGTTCGGGGTCAGGGCGACGGGGAGTTTGCCCGCGCGGTAATCCTCAATCACTTTGGTGGTGATGCCGGTATCGGGGTGGTTGTCGCCATGGCCCATCACCAGATCGTTCGGGTCGGCCACCTGCAGGGCGCTGTTGGTGTTGACCGCGCAGCCGTAATTGCTGTGGTTTTCGTTCAGGTAATTATGGGTTTGCGACTGGCTCCAGTCCGGGCAGGGGTGCGGCAGAGTCAGCGTTTTCGTCGCCGGGTCGTAGCTGGCCACCTTCGGACGCGGCGTGTAATTGTCGCACGCCGCCAGCGTTGTCATCAGCATCAGCATTATTCCTAATCGCAGCATCATCTCCCCCTAACGCAACAGGAATCCGGCATGGCCACCCACCCCGGCGAACGCCGCATCGGGCGAGCTCTGCCCGGGTACTGCCGCTTCGGGTTTCGCGGAATCGGGGAGCATCGGGCTTTCGCTCGTCAGACGGCCCAGCACAATCCGCTCGAAATCGTTGGCGGGGTTAAGCCCATCCAGCGGCGTCAGCAGCTTGCTCGGGTCATCGACCGGCTTCACAATATACGGCGTGACGAGGATGACCAGCTCGGTCTGGTCGTTGCGGAAAGAGCTGGAGCGAAACAGCGCGCCGAGCACCGGCAAATCGCCGAGGAACGGGAATTTCGAAACACTGTTGGCGTTGTCGCTGCGCAGCAGCCCGGCGACGGCGAAGGTCTGCCCCGAGCCGAGATCGACCGTGGTCGAGGCGCGGCGGGTGGTGATGGACGGCACCGAGACGCCACTCGTCGTCGTCACCCGGTTATCCTCCGACAGCGCGCTCACTTCCGGCAGCACCGTCAGGCTGATTTTGTCCTTGCTCAGCACGATCGGCGTAAATTGCAGGCTGACGCCGAACTGGCGGTACTGGATGGTCACCGCATTGTTTTCGCCCTGCACCGGAATCGGGATTTCACCGCCGGCAAGGAAGCTCGCCTGCTGGCCGGAGCGCGTCGTCAGGTTCGGCTCGGCCAGCACGCTGATGAGGCCGTCGGTTTCGAGCGCGTCGATCATGGTGTTGAGGCTGGTGCGCCCGTCGTTAAATCCGGCGAGGATGCCATTTTCGCCGCCCGACGAACGGTCGAACGTGTTGAGGCTGCCCGCCGCATTCAGCGTGTTGCCGATAAAATCACGCCCCTGCGCCAGCCCGAACACAAAATTACCGCTGTTAATGACGCTTTCCCAGTTGATGCCGAAGCGCTTGAGTTCCGAGCGGCGCAGCTCGACCACACGCACTTTCAGCATCACCTGATCGCCCGCGCTGGTGTCGAGCATGTTGATGACCTGCTGTTTGTCGCCCGACAGGAACCCACTGGCCAGCCGCTGCAATTTTTCCGACAATACCGGCGAATCCACCTTGCCTTTGAGCACAATCGCATTATCCGCCGAGGTGGCGCTGATTTTGGCGGCGGGGTTCATTTCGTTCAGCGCGCGGGTCAGGCGGCTGAGGTTATGGGTGACATTCACCGTACCCTGTAAAATCACGTTATCGCGCGCATCGACTGCGAGAATGCTGGTCTCGCCGACACCACGGCCCGCCACCATCAGCAGGCGCGGCGAAATCACCTGCACGTCGGCAATCGCCGGGTCGGCAATCGCCACCGACGTCGCCGCCGCCGACAGATGCACCGGCGTGCCTTTGTTGATTTCGACCTGAATCGCACCGCCCAGCGCGCTGTAGAAATCATCGCCGCCCGCCGCCCGGGTCGTCGCCGGGCCGCCCGCCAGCAGGCCCGCCGCCACCAGCAGGGCGATTCTCCATGGTGTCTGTCTGCGTTTAGGGTTCACGGCGTTGCTCTTGCGTTGTGGGGCCAAATTGAACCTGGGTGCGCTCGCTGCCGCGAATCAGCGTCACCTGACTGCCGGCCGCATCCTCGGGTGAAATCAGCTTGCTGACCTCGGTGTCGCGGGTCACGTTCGGGGCGGGGGCGTAAGGGTCGATCTCCGCCACCTCCGCCGCCGGGGTCGTCGCCTCATTCGGACGCAGGATGTCGTCGAGGCTTTCCGGCTCGTTGGCGGTAATGTCGCCGGTATCTCCGACCGCCGTTACCGGCACCGTTGCTGCCGTTTTATTCCCTGTAGCGAGGCTGCGCAGCGACAGCGAGATTTTGCCCAAATCCTTGGCGAGGTTAATTTCCTCCGCCTGTTTAGGGGTCACTTCGAGCGTCACCGTTTTGGCGAGTACCGCCTTATTTTCCGGGTTGTCGAGCCGCTGATCCACCGCCAGCACCCGCACATTTTCAACGAAGGTTTCGCTGGCGCGGGTCTGCACCGACTGGCGCGACACCGCATGGGTGAGGATTAAATCCACCCGGTCGCCGGGGAAAATGAAGCCCGCATTGCCGCTGGTCGAATCCACTGCGATCGACACGGCGCGCTTGCCCGGGTCGAGCACCGCCGACATGAAGCCGCCTTCATTGCTGCGCACCAGCTGGTTTTTCAGAATCGGCTCACCCCGGACGAACGCGCGGCGGGCCACCGCGCCGTTGAAATCCGCCGCTTTGCTGGTGAGGTTGGTCAGCATCGCGCCGGTGATGTTATTTTTCGGCCAGTCGGCCATCACCAGTTGCGCGTCGCTACGCACGAACTGGCCCGCCGCAATATCCGTCGCCGCCACCAGTACCTGCGACAGCTCGGCCTTGGGCGCATGGCCCATGCGGCTTTTAAGCGACAGCGCCGTGCCCAGGGCGATCACAATACCAAGGGCCAACACGATGAGGGAACGTTGCGGCATAAACTCCGATGTAAAAAGTACGTTTCTGGTGTAGCATAAAATTTAGAGCGAGGCGACGGAAAATCGCGAGCATAAGTACGATAATTGCGTGAATTATCGCCATATTTTATTAAAACGCGACGCAAGTGTCACAGTGGGAGCGCCGCGGTGGCCGCGCCTAATTCGAGGTGGCAACCCGGGCCGTGTCGAGCAAGGGGCGGGGCAGGCGCTCGGGCGCGCCGAAGAAATAGCCCTGGAACATATCAACATCCGCCGCCATGTAGGCTTCATGCTGCGCGGTGGTTTCGACCCCTTCGGCCAGCACACTCACCCCGTGCGCATGGCTGACGCGCACGATGTCGCTGAGGATGCCCTGCGCGCGCGCCGGGGCGATATCCACGCCAAACGCGCCGTCGAGCTTGACAAACGCCGGGCGGATTTCGCTCAGCAGGGCGCCCAGCCCCTCGCTGGTGCTGACATCGTCAAGCGCGAGCGCAAAGCCCCGCGCGTGGCAGAACTGGGCAATGGATTTCAGTTTCGCCATATCCCGGGCATAATCGCCCAGCGGCACATCGAGCACCACCGAGGCCGGGCGCACATGCGTGCGGCTGACAGCCTGGCTCAGCCCGTCGAGATAGACTTCCGGACGGTGGATGAAGCCGGTCAGGAAATTAATGAAAATATAGCCTTCCAGATCGCTGGCGACGAAGCTTTCAATCGCCTGTTTATGCAGCAGGCGGTCGAGCTGGTATTCCATCCGCAGCGCATGGGCGGCACGCATGATGGCACCGCCGCCGATAACGCCGCCGTCGGGCCCCTCAACACGGGCGAACGCCTCAAACCCGACCTGTTTGCCGCGCCGATCAAGCACACGCTGCATGTAACAATCGAGCCGCCCGTGATGCACCGCCTCGACCAGCCAGAGATTCGCCGCCACCGCATGGATTTCCACCAGTGGCCGCAGCGCCATCGTCACTTCCGCTAATTCGGGCAAGGCCTCGCCCGGCATGACCGCCGCGCGGTAGCCGGTGGTCGCACCCGGCTGCGCAGCAAGCTGCGTTTCAAGCGCCGCCCAGGCCTCGGCCCAGTGAGCGCCGGCTTTGCGCGCCGCCAGATTATTTTTGTGATACGGGGCGGAAAATCCCTCCAGCCGCGTCGCCCCCGGCCCTTCTACCACCAGCCAGTAGTTGACATCCTGCGCCCATACCGAAAAAAACGCGCTCTGTTCTGCCACGCTACATTCCTTTGTTGCTGCTTCACCGGTAAGCGCTAGTATGCGCAAAATTTACGGGAATAGCAAGTTGCAGACATGCCGTATATGAGACAAATGTCGTTCACATTTTAGGCAAACGCCAGGGGGGGCGCGGTGATTGTACTGGATTCGGGTCTGGGCGGGCTTTCCGTCGTGCGGGCGTTACGCGCCCTCGCGCCCGCGCGGCCCCTCACCTACGTCGCCGACACGGCCGGTTTCCCCTATGGCAGCCGCAGCACCGCCGACATCAACGCCCGCGCCCACGCGCTGGTTAAGGCGCTTGGCACCCTGCCCCCGGCGGCGCCGGTGGTGCTGGCCTGCAACACCCTGTCCACCCTGTGCCTTGATCCGCTGCGCACGGCCTTTGCCCTGCCGTTCGTCGGCACGGTTCCGGCAGTTAAAACCGCCGCGCAGCATTCCGTCAGCCGCCGCTTCACGCTGCTGGCCACACCCAACACCGCCGGCAGCGCCTACAGCCACGGGCTGGTCACGCAGTTCGCCGCCGATTGCGTGGTCGATCGCTACGGTGCGCCCAACCTCGCCGCCATGGCCGAGGCACTGCTGCTGGGCGAGGCTGTCACCGACGACGCCCTGCGCGCCGAACTGTCCCCCGCCTTTCATGACGACGCGCGCGGCAAAACCGATTGCATCGTGCTCGGATGCACCCATTACCCGCTGATTGCGCAGGCCCTGCAGCGCGTTGCCCCCTGGCCCGTCCACTGGATTGATTCGGGCGCGGCGATTGCGCGGCGCGCGCTGGCGCTGGCCGATGCCATGCCGCCAACCTCCGTCGCCTATGTCACTGCCGGGGCCGACATCGCGCGCTACCGCGATATTTTCCAGCGCGAGGGCTTCGAGGATGTGCGGCTACTCAGCCTTTCCTGAAACGCAGCGGATGAACGGCCTTAAGCAATGCCTGCGTCACCGGCGGCGTTTCGCCCGTCAGGTCGCTGGCAATAATCTCCGCCGCCAGCGGCGCCGAGAGCAACCCGCGTGAGCCATGCCCCGTCGTGACATACAGCCCGTGCGCCAACGCCCCGATATATGGCAGGCGATCCGGCGTGGTCGCGCGGATACTGCTGCGCCCCGCGATGGCGTCGCCCGTGTGCCATTGCGGCAGAATGGCAAGAAGCGCTTCCCGGTTTTCGTCATGGCGTGCAGGCGTTACCGCCAGCATATCGTCGCGGTGGTAAGTGGCCCCAACCAGCAGGCCCTGCGCTGTCGGAATAACATACCCGCGATGGCATACAATGCTGCGCAGCGAAGATGCAGCATTGCCCGCAGCAAAAACGCTGACCTGCCCGCCGACCGCACCAAGGGTAATTCCTTCATTCGCCAACCATTGTGCGCTTTCCCCCGCCGCTGCGATGCAGCAGAGATCCGCCGGAATTACTTCGCCATCCGCCAGCGTCACGCCCCATTGCTGCCCCGTGCGGGCAAACTTCGTCACGGAGGCGTGTTCGCGCAGCGTAATCTTCGGGTGGGCAAGCAAGCTGGCGCATAATTGCGATGGATTGACCCAGCTCCCCTCGGGGAAAAACGCGGCGCCCGTCGGTAGTGCTACCCCGGCCTGCGCGCGCGCGTCATCGCGATCGAGCCAATGAACAATGGCGGGGTCGAACCCATGGGTTTCGTGTAACGCACGCAACTGCGCATCTTCATCGGCATGGCGCGGCAGGCGCAGCATGCCAGTGGTCGCAAGCTCAAACCGCAACCCCTCGGCCTGCCAGCGCCGCAATTGCCTGAGCGCATAGCCATAGGCGGTGAAATACCAGGCGCTCGACGTATTCCAGCGTTTGGTCAGTTGCGGGAACAGCACGCCTGCCGCATTGCCCGAGGCACCCCCTGCGACCACCCCGCGCTCCAGCACCATCACCGCATAGCCCCGCTCGGCCAGCGCCCGTGCCACCGTCGCCCCGGCGATGCCCGCGCCGATGACGATGGCGGTTGCGGCGCGCGTCAGGCGCGACGGCAGCGCCTGATCCGTCGCCGTATAGCGCCCTACCAGCATGTCGCGCTTATGGCCGAAGCCCGGCTGTTTTTCGATAACAAACCCCGCCGCCTGCAACCCGCGCCGCACCTGCCCGGCGGCGGTGAAGGTCGCCAACGTCGCTTCCGGCGCGCTGAGCCGCGCCAGCTCAGCCCACAGCGTTTCTGCCCACATCTCGGGGTTTCTGGCCGGCGAAAACCCATCGAGGAACCAGGCATCTATCGGCGTGCGGATGTCGGGCAGCAACGCCGCGACATCGCCAAAGCACAGGGTCAGCCGCACCCCATCGAGGGTAATCCGGTGAACCCCCGGCAAGCGCAGCGGGTAGGCGGCGATGAGTTCTGCCGCCTCTTGCTCAAGCCCAGGCTGTGCCGCCAGCGCGGCGCGTAAGGCATCGGGCGGCAGCGGAAATTTTTCGATGGCGACGTAATGCAATACTGCACCGGCGGAGGCCGTCGCCCGGAACTGTTTGAGGGCAACGAGGAAATTCAGTCCCGTGCCAAAGCCCATCTCACCAATAGTGAATGCCGCCCTATCCTGCCAGCGTTCGGGCAGGCCGTTGCCGCGCAGGAAAACATGCTCGGTTTCGGCGACCCCGCCCGCCCGCGAAAAATACACATCGTCAAACGCGGCGGAAACAGGCATGCCGTCGCGCCATTCAAGCACGGGGGCGGGCACATGGGCGGTGGGTGCGTTCATGCGGTTGCAGTAGCGCCTGCGGCGACCCCCTGCAACGGCATTATTGCGGCCTGAAACGCGGCAAATATGTTGCAACCGCAAAAAAACGGGCGTAAAGCGCGGCAGGCGCGTCGTTTTACACTGCCAAACGGCGCGTCCTCTGACAAAAAGGCTGCTTATGCCAATCACCCCCGCTTCCATCAAGCACGCCCTGATGGGCAAACCGCTCGACCCGTTTCGCGCCGACACCCGCCACCGTCTGGCGCTGATTACATTCTTTGCCTGGGTCGGCATCGGCGCCGACGGCTTATCTTCCGCCAACTACGGCCCGGAAGAAGCCTTCCTTGCCCTCGCCGGGCACACGCATCTGGCCATTTTCCTGGCGATTGTCACCGCCTTCACCGTCTTCCTGATTGCCGCCGCCTACACGCAGGTGATCGAGCTGTTCCCCAACGGCGGCGGCGGTTACCGCGTCGCCTCGACCCTGCTTGGCCCCAAAACCGGGCTGGTGGCAGGCGGTGCACTGCTGATCGACTATGTGCTGACCATCGCCATTTCGATTGCCAGCGGCGTGGATGCCCTGTTTTCCATGCTGCCGGCCGGGCTGCAGGACTGCAAACTGATTACGGCGATTGGGGTCACCGGCATCCTCACCTATATGAACCTGCGCGGGATGAAAGAATCCATCCGCTTCCTGCTGCCGGTGTTCCTCGGGTTTGTCGCCACCCACACCCTGCTCATCCTCTATGGCATCTTTGCGCATGTGGAAGGGCTGACCTCTCTGATGCCCAACGCCGTCGCCGAAACCACGTCGCTGGCGGGTGATATTGGCTGGTTTGCCGTGCTGGCCCTGTTTTTCAAGGCATTCTCGCTGGGCGGCGGCACCTATACCGGGCTCGAGGCCGTCAGCAACTCGATGAATAACCTGGCCGAGCCGAAGGTCAAAACCGGCAAGGCCACCATGTGGGCGGTCGCCTTTTCCCTTGCCCTCGTCGCGGCGGGTATCATCACCCTCTACCTGTTATGGGGCGTGCAGAAGGTCGATGGCGAAACGCTCAACGCCACCGCCTTCAAAATGGTGACGGCCAACTGGGAGATTTTCGGCCTTAACGTGTCGGCGGAGTTCACGGGCATTGCCCTTATATTCGCGGCGGGCCTGCTGTTTGTCGCGGCCAACACCGGCTTCATCGCCGGGCCGAACGTGATGGCGCTGATGGCGGTCGATCGCTGGATGCCGCATATGTTCTCCTCGCTCAGCAACCGGCTGGTCACCAAAAACGGCGTCATGCTGATGGGGCTTTCGGCGGTGGGGGCGCTGATCGCCACCGGCGGCGTCGTGCATCTGCTGGTGGTGATGTATTCCATCAACGTCTTTCTCACCTTCACGCTGTCGTTGGCGGGCATCACCCGCTACCGCTGGCGCGAGCGGAGAAATCCCCGCATCTGGCACAAGCTGTTCATCGTCGCGCTGGCGCTGATGGTCTGCGCCACCATCCTGATGGTCACGCTGGTCGAAAAATTTACCACCGGCGCGTGGAAAACGGTGATTGTCACCGGCATGGTCATTGTCATCGGCCTGCTCATTCGCCGCCATTACGACTCGGTCAGCAAACGATTGAAAATTATCGAAGCCGAGCTGGGCGGCGCGATGTTCGGTCATGCGGGCAAGCCCGTGCCCGAAGAAAAACCGAAAATGGATCCGCGTCAGGCCACCGCTGTTTTCCTCGTCGGCGGCTCGGCGGCGCCGGGTATGCACACCTTCCTGTGGGTGCAGCGGCTGTTTCCGGGCGTGTTCAAAAACTTCGTCTTTGCCAGCGTCGGCGAGATCGATACCGAGGAGTTTTCCGACGAAACCCGCTGGCATTCCCTGCGCCGCGACACCAAAACCATGCTCAAAAATTATGTCGATTTCTGTACGGCGCGCGGCCTGCCTGCCACCTACTACCATGATTACGGCACGGATGTCATCGAAACCGTCAGCCGCCTGACCGAGCGCATCTCGGCGGATTTCCCGCATACCGTTTTTTTCGCCGCCAAGCTGATTTTCGAGAAAGAGAACTTCGTCACGGCGCTGCTGCATAACCAGACCGCCTACATGGTGCAGAAACGCCTGCACAATAAAGGCCAGAACCTGATTATCATGCCGATGAAAATCTAGCGCGCCGTAATGCCCATGGCGGAAAGCGCATTCACCGCCGCAAGGCCGCGATCGTTCATCACGCCGCCCATCAGCGCGGCACTGGTGGCATCCACCGAGTTCTGCGGGGGGCCGTCGGCGATACGATCCGCCGCCGCTTTGACGGGAACACCCACAGGCTCAGTCGGGCGCTGCTCGACTTTGGGCTGCTGTGCCGCGTCCATCGCCGCCTCGGACGCGATGACGCCGGGCAGGTCGCGGTGGGCAGGAACATGCGCCGCCGCGCGGCTGGCAATCAGCTTCTGGTGAACGCGCGCAAGATGCGGGAGATACTGCGTCTCCCAGATATCGTCGAGGCCGGGCGCAAGGAAATGCAGCAATTGCGGCTCGGAACGGTATTCCACCTGCTTCAGCTCGGCAAAGCGCGAGATGACCTCACGGAAGCGCTCGTTGGTGCCGTTATAGCCGCTTTTGGCATAGCGCGCACCTTCGACCGAGAGGGTGTCATACGCATGCTGCACCATGAACTGGAAGTCCCGCGCGTCGCGCATATAGGGGAACAGCGCGTCCACCCGCAGCCCCTGCGGTGCCAGCCAGTCGTTGGCGGCGGCGAGGACGGCGGCTTTTTCGGCATCGTCGCCGGCCCGGTAGGCGTTAAAGAATTTCTCGAACGTGGCAAAATAATCCGGCTGGCCGAGCACCCCCTGCCATGCCGAAAAATGCGCGGCATCGCGCGCCGCCAGCGTGTCGATTTTCTGCACGTCTTCGGCCGAAAACTGGTCGGGCCAGAGGTTGTGCGCCACCTCATGTACCAGCGTGCGCATCGAGCCTTTAAGGTCGCCGCGTCCCGAAAAATAAATATGGTAGGTGCCGTTAAAATCGCGCAGATCGTTGGCAGCCTTGCGGTGCAGGCCGTAGACACCTCTGTATTTGGCAATCGAATCGGCGGTGTTTTCGGGGGTGAAGCCGATTTCGTAGCCCAGATCGAACATCAGCTGCCGCTGAATAGGGTCAACCAGGTTCAGTGCTTGGGCAATGCGCGTTTCTTCGGCCTTGACGGGCGCGGGCACCTCGAAACGGTAGCGCACCTGCGCGCGCGCCTCGGCGAGGGTTTTTTCAATCCGCGCCGCCATCCCGGTTTCGATTTTCTGGGCAAGCGGCGCCTGATGGCCGAGCAACTGGCGTCCGAGATGCCAGTGCTCAATCAGGTTGAGGCTGAAATCCTGTGTCGCCGCATGGGCGCTGAACTGCTTGACATCCGCCACATAGGACGGGTCGAGGCCGAGCAACCGGCCAACGCCCTCCAGCCCGCCGTGAAGCGCCGCCGTGCGCATCTGCAACGGGCTGACGCCGATGCGCCCGGCCAGCTCGCCGAGCACCTGATCGGGCGTCTGCATCTGGGCGACATAACTGCTGAGCGGGTTAAGGTAACCCTGCGAGGTTAGTTTCTGGCGCAACAGCAGGTAAATCGCCACACCATTTTCGAGGGTCTCGATGCCCACCGGGTCGCGCTCGGGTTTTTCGCGCGTGTCACGGGCGATGGAGGCGAAGGGGTGTTCCTTGTCGTGCTGCAGTTTCGCAAGGTCGGCATCGACGCCCGAGGCCACCTGCGCATTGTACTTTTTGATTCCATCCAGCAGCTTGCTGTGCCGTGCCTGCAACGAGACCGGCACCAATTGCGCCAAATTGAGGGCAATCGCCAGCCGGTCGGCGGATTCATAGAACGAAGGGTTGTTAATCGAATAGGTCAGGCGCAGTTTCTCGCGCAGTTTTGTTTCGTTTTCAGCCGTCAGTTCGCGCGGATGGATCACCAGATACGGATCCATGAACAGCGACCCGTCCTTTACATGGATGCGGTTGGCGCGGACGAAATCCATCGGATCGAGGCCGTTGGGCGTGTGCGCGGCGGCGGGGGCAGTTACAGGCTGAATCGTCGGGGCGGCAGCAAGTGCAGGCGACGCCGCCTGCTGGCTGGCCGATACTTCCTGCGCTGCCTGTTCGACCGAAGCTGCCATTATGTTCTAACCTGTGTGGGGGCGGCGTTTTCCTGCGTCATGCCCTGCATGGCTACCGTATCGGCCAGCACGCGCGGGAGCGGGGCGTTTTCCTGCTCCATCGCGGAGGGGGCGGCGGCCAACGCCCCGGCGGCGGGAAATAAGGTCGGTTTTGCTTCCACCTCCGGCTCAATTTTCGGGGCATGGCCGCGCGTCGCCACGCCAATCTGGCGAGCCTGCAGCGCCTGGTCGAGCAGGGTATTTTCCGAAAGATATTGCGCGCTCAGGTAAAGCAGGCCGACCCCTAATGCGCCCAGTGCGACCAATCCAAGAATCGGCAGGAGCGTACTGGATGCTGCTGCTCCCGCTGCTGTCGTCGCCGCCGCGCCCACTGCCTCACCAAACGCCATTTCCCTCAGGCCGCCCGCCAAGGCCGTCACTAGACCGAACACCATCGCCGCGCCGATGCCATAGGACACTTGCTGCTTGAACTTGGCGCGGGTGGCGCGCGCCTTGTAGGCCTCGGCAGCACCGGTATCCAACGTTTCGGTAAGGTTCAGTTTCACCATAATCTTAGTTCTCCACCTTGCCATTCTAACGCCCTGGGACGAAAGTTATGTGAAGATTCTGTGAAGATGCGCCAGCACATTCGAGCCGGTGGCTCGAATGTGCTGGTGCATCATGGGAGTCTTGCCGCTCTGGCTGTTGGCTGCGTCCAACAGCCAGAGCGGCTTAGACGGACATGCGGGAGTCTCTGAAAAATCAAGGCTTCTGCCAGACCAGTGTCACCCAGCCATCGAGGCATAACCGGGCGGTTAACTCTAATTCAAACGATTGATATGAATCAATAATCATAGCTTCATTCGCCTCTTGAATCCCCGCCAGAATCAGCACCCCGCCCCGAGCCAGATGGGCATGGGCATCACCCGCCAGCTGCCGCAGCGGCACGGGCAGGATATTCATCACAATGAGGTCATAGGGCGCGTGGGCGGCGAGCTCGGGGTGGGTGAAGCCATCGGCATGGAGGGGAAGAATACCGCCTGCCGCCGCCTCCCCGCCCGGGGGAAGGGGCAGGCAGGCAATCGCGTTGCGCGCCGCATTGGCACGGATGGCGGCAACCGCACTGCGGGCAATGTCCGCCGCAACGACGGAGCAGGCGAATTTGCGTACCAGCGCGAGGCTGAGGATGCCCGAACCGGCGCCGATATCGCAGGCAATGCGCGGACGGAACACGGATGGATCGATCATCGCCAGCGCTTCGAGCACGCCGCGCGTGCTGGGGTGCGCACCATCGCCGAAAGCATCCGCCCCGGCGGCAATTAGCAAATTATCGGAAGCGCTTTCTGGCATGCGACCACTCGCCTGTGGATAGGTAACGTTTTGTTAAGCTTCGGCGAACATACTGAGCATATCCCCGCCTGCGTCCTTAGCGGGGAGATAGTCAACGCTGATTCCTCGAGAAAGGCAAATACTATGAACCCGCACAGCCCGCAACACGCTACCCAAGCCAACCGTATCCACGCCACGACTCCCCTGCTGCCGCAGCATGTACGCCCGCAGGGCGAACTGTTCCACGAGCCGTTGCCGCGCCAGTTGCCCGTCTATAAGTTCGGGCCGGAGGATGAAGCGACAACAATGCCGGCAACCCGGCATTAAGCGCGGCGCTAAGCAGCGTCGGGCGTTGTTTCGTGGATGACAAACGCGTCGTCCCACGTGCCTTGCGTGGCCGCTTTGGCATATTCCGTCACGCGGTTTTCAAAGAAGTTGGTGTGCTCGACCCCATTCAATAAATCGTCGAGCCAGGGCAGCGGGTTCTTCTCGATCTGATACATCGGTTGCAGGCCAAGCTGGCTAAGACGGCGGTCGGCGATATAGCGGATGTAGCTTTTTACCTCGTTGGGGGTCAGGCCCTGCACTTCGCCCACGCCAAACGCAAGGTCGATGAACGCATCCTCGTGCGTCACAATCGTGTTGCAGGCGACATACAGGCGCGAGCGCAGCTCGTCCGTCCAGACTTCGGGGTTTTCGTCGCAGAAGGTTTTAAACAGGCGGATAATCGACTGGCAATGCAGCGTTTCGTCGCGCGCGCTCCAGGTCACGATCTGGCCCATACCCTTCATTTTGCCCCAGCGCGGGAAGTTGAGCAGAATCGCAAACGAGGCGAACAGTTGCAGCCCTTCGGTGAAGGCGCCAAACACGGCGAGCGTGGTGGCGATGTCTTCCTTGGTGCTGACGCCGAACTGCTGCATGTAGTCGTATTTATCCTTCATTTCCTTGTATTTCATGAAGGCGGTATATTCGCTCTCGGGCATGCCGATCGTGTCGAGCAAATGGCTGTAGGCAGCAATATGGATGGTTTCCATGTTCGAAAAAGCGGAGAGCATCATCTGCACTTCGGTCGGCCGGAATACCTGCGTGTAGTGCTTCATGTAGCAGTTATTGACCTCGATATCCGCCTGCGTGAAGAAGCGGAAAATCTGCGCCAGCAGGTTCTTCTCCGCAGGTTCGAGGTTCTTTTTCCAGTCGCGCACATCGTCGGCGAGCGGCACTTCCTCGGGCAGCCAGTGGATGCGTTGCTGCATCAGCCAGGCGTCATAGGCCCAGGGGTAAGCAAAGGGTTTGTAGATGGGTTTGGCGTCAAGTAGGCTCATGGCAGGCTCCCGGTTTTTGAAGGATGTTTTTGCTTGATTGGCTTAAGGTGTCGGTATCGGCGCCGTGTCGCGCTGGTAGAGTGCGTCAACGTAACGCTGCAGTTTCAGCGCCTTGCCCTGGAAGCAGCCTTTGTCGCGCAATATCCCGGCCATACGATCCACCGCCATCTGCTGCTGGCGGGTGATAAACGCGGCAATATCATCGACCATCTCCTGCGTCGGCGGCACGCCGACATGGGCCTCAAAAGCTTCCTGATACGCCGCCTGATAGGCGTTGGCCGCCGGCACAAACTGCGCAAGGAGATACTGCCTCTTTGCCGCGCTGATGCCCAGCGCCTCACCGCATTCCTCGTACAGCACATGCGCGCGCACCAGCGCCAGATAAGGCTGGCTGGCCCGCACCACCCCCGCTTCGTCCTGCAACTGGCTGGCATGGCGGATGATCACTCGCGCACGCGCCTGCACCACCCCCGGCGCGCCCAGCAGCAGCAACGCGAACGCGGCTAATGTCAGGCCTGTCACTGGCATGCGAGGCATTCCTCGTAAGTTGAGGCCTGCTTGGTTTTCAGCGACATTTCGAGCTGGATTTCCGGCGTCTGGCTTTTGCTCGACACTTTATCCGAGCGCTGCAGGCTCGCCGAACGGCAGTAATACAGCGACTTCACACCTTTTTTCCAGGCCATGAAATGCAGCATATGCAAATCACGTTTATGGATATTGGCGGGCAGGAACAGGTTGGTCGATTGCGCCTGACAGACAAACGGCGCGCGGTCGGCGGAATGCTCGACCACCCAGCGCTGATCCATTTCGTAGGCGGTTTTGAACACCAGCTTCTCGTTGTCGTCGAGGAAATCCATCTGCTGCACCGAGCCTTCCTGCGTCGTAATCTGCGACCAGATGTCATCCGTATCGCGGCCTTTTTCCGCCAGCAGTGCCTTCAGGTATTTATTGCGCACCTGAAAGCTGCCCGAGAGGGTTTTCTGCGTGAAGGCATTGGCGGCATATGGCTCAATGCCGGGGCTCGCATTGCCGCAGATGATCGAAATGCTCGCGGTCGGCGCAATGGCCATTTTGTTGCTGAACCGCTCCTTGCTGCCGAATTCGGCCGCGTCCGGACACGGCCCGCGCTCCTCACCCAGCTTCAGCGACGCCGCATCGGCAGCTTTGCGTACATGCTCGAACATTTTTTTGTTCCACACCTTCGCCATCACCGATTCAAACGGAATCATTTTGCTTTGCAGGTAGGAGTGAAACCCCATCACCCCAAGGCCGATCGAACGCTCGCGCATTGCCGAATATTTGGCGCGAGCCATGGATTCAGGCGCGGTGTCGATGAAATCCTGTAGCACATTATCAAGAAAACGCATCACGTCCTCGACGAAGGTCGGGTGCGCTTTCCACTCGTCGAAATACTCCACATTGAGCGAGCTTAAGCAGCACACGGCGGTGCGGCTTTTGCCATGCTGGTCAAACCCGGTCGGCAGGGTGATTTCGCTGCACAGATTGCTCATTTTCACGAACAGCCCCGCCTCTTTATGGTGCTGCGGGATGGCGCGGTTCACCGTGTCGATAAAAATGATGTACGGCTCGCCCGTTTCAATCCGGGTGGTGAGCAGCTTCGCCCATAAATCGCGGGCCTTGACGGTCTCGACCACGTGCTTGTCTTTGGGGCTGAGCAAGTCCCACTTCTCATCCTTCTCCACCGCTTCCATGAACGCGTCGGTAATGGCGATGCCGTGGTGCAGGTTGAGCGCCTTACGGTTGGGGTCGCCCCCGGTCGGGCGGCGAATGTCGATAAATTCTTCAATCTCGGGATGTGAAATATCGAGATAGACCGCGCTCGAACCCCGGCGCAGCGACCCTTGCGAAATCGCCAGCGTCAGCGAGTCCTGCACCCGCACGAACGGCACCACGCCCGAGGTTTTGCCATTGCGGCCGACTTTTTCGCCCAGCGCCCGCAAATTGCCCCAGTAGGAGCCGATTCCGCCCCCGCGCGAGGCCAGCCAGACATTCTCGTTCCACAAATCGACAATGCCCTGCAGCGAATCCTCGGTTTCATTGAGAAAGCACGAAATCGGCAGGCCGCGCGCTTTGTTTTCGCTGGTGGTGGTGCCCCCATTGCTGAGGATGGGGGTGGCGGGCATGAACCACATGCGGCTGATGTAATCGTAAATCCGGGCGGCGTGGGCGTCGTCGTCGGCATAGAACCCGGCAACCCGCGCAAACAAATCCTGATATTTCTCGCCGGGCAGCAGGTAGCGGTCATCAAGCGTTGCCCGGCCAAAATCGGTCAGGTATTTATCGCGGCTATAATCGACGGTAATGTTTCCAGCAGCCATGTCTCACACCCCTTAGCGTTTTTTGTTGTCGGTAAAGCCTGTTTTCCCGGTGGTAACAGGGGCCTTGCCCCCGTTTCCCAGCGTCGGGAGGTGGATACTACATCTTGTGTTCCCTCTGTCTAGGCAGAAAATCATACATGGCCCTGTTCATTTTACTTGCAAGCTTAATTTCTTCTATTATTCAAATAATTAACCCATGTGCATTTCAGGCACACTTCACCAAAAACCGCAAAGCCACACCTGCTGTTGCACATACAACATATAGTAGGCACAAGGTGTGCGCTGCAGCAATTCGCCCCGTTCCCTGCGTAACCCACGCTGAACGGACTGCGCCCACCCGTCAATCGGGAAATCCCGGTGGATTACTCACCTTATATAGGGCTGAAAAAACAGATTCCTAGGGAAGTTATCCCGGTGTATAGCCCCCATGCACCGACTTATCCTCAGGCTTCCGGCGCGGCAGAGGGATACGACGGCCCGCATTTATGCGCGGTGGGCAACGATTTCCTCCAGTAATAAAGTGCAGGAAAATAACTCGGACGGCGCATATATCGCTTGGCCTTGCGCCCTGGCTCCTGTAGTGAGGCCAATCTGCGGGCGGGCCGGTCTGGCCGCACCCCATACAAAAATGCACCCGTAGCTCAGCTGGATAGAGCGTTGCCCTCCGAAGGCAAAGGTCGGACGTTCGAATCGTCTCGGGTGCGCCAGTTTCTTTCCTGACGGGCGGGCAAAGGCAGTGCGCTTACCCGTTGCACCATTTCCATTCTCCTGCGCAGGCCCGGCTACGCCCCATAGCGGCGAACACAGGCGCTGGCCACGCCCCCGGCGCGCAGGGCGATGCTCTGCGCATACAGGCTGACAAAGGCGCTCGGATGCGCGGGGTTACGTCGGCGCGGGCTGGGCAGGACTGCCGCCAGCAGCGCCGCTTCGCGCATGCTGAGCCGCGCAGCGGATTTACCGAAATAATGTCGGCTGGCCGCTTCGACGCCAAAAACGCCGCGACCGAATTCCGCCACATTCAAGTACGCCTCCATCACCCGACGCTTGCCCCAGACCGCATCGAGCAGCAGCGCCAGCGGAATCTCCACCGGCTTTCTGACATAGGAAAACCCGTGCCACAGAAACAGGTTTTTGGCGGTCTGCATACTGATGGTCGAAGCGCCATGCGAGGCATCGTCCTCCTCGACTACCTCGCTCACCACCGCCTGCAGCGCCGACCAATCGACGCCGTGATGGTCGCAGAAGCGCCCGTCTTCCGCCGCGATGACCGCCCGCACCAGATACGGCGAAATGCGGCGCAGCGGCACATAGCGGCGCTCGATCCGCTCGAAGCGCACCGCGCGTGCCGCCATCAACGTCGAGATGGGCGGGAAAACGGTGTTATAGGCCAGCAGTGCCAGCCACAGGCTCGCAATCCCCAACAGCATCAATCTGAGAAATCCCATCGGCGTGATGTAACAATTCCGCCGGAGATTGCAACGCCTAGAGCATTTTCTAGTTAAACCATTGCGATTTATCGACCGGGTCGAGCGAGAAGCGGCAATAGGTGAAGCCCTCGTTCCACGCCGTGTTGTAGAGCGAATTATCGAGCAGTTCCGGGCGTTTTTTGTAGCCATAGGCGGCCTTGGCAATGCCCCCGCCCTGCGCCGCAAGGCCGGTGTCGCAGCCATCTTCCCAGCCGAGCTTGTACTCGGGCGGGCCGCTGGGCTCGACAAAATAAAGGCTGGCCGGGCGGCACGACGCCACCAGCAGCAAAAGGGGTATCAGGACACATGGACGCAACACAGGCATAGCTGCATTATAGCAGCATCGCCGCCCCCGCGCATGAAGATTGTGTGACAAACCACCCCGTGCGTACCACCGTACGCCCGAAGCCCGCGCGCTTAAGCGACCTCGGCGGCGTGATACACGCGCTGCGCCCGGTCAATCTGGCCGCGCATCTCGCTTTCATCGACCCCATCGCGCTTCATAATCAGGCGCACGATCGGGTCTGCCAGCAGTTCCTCCAATGTCGGTTCCCCGAGAAGTTCTGCATCATTTGCAACATAACTAGCCATGACTTGCCTCCTTCTAACGTCACTGACAGGCACCCATCTGACGTGGGATATGAACGCGCCTGAGTCAACAACCCATAGCATAAAAAAGCGTGACGTTCACCTAAAAAATAAGCATTGTTGCAACTATAGGTGCAGAAAATCATATGTTGCAGCGCGGCAGGCGCACTCAGCGGCGGGATGCGCCTACAGCCGCGCGCTGAGCCAGATAGCGCCACGGCAAATACCACGGATGGCAGCGGTGAGTGGCGCGTAGAGCGGGGTATGCTCGGCATCGTGCGCAAGGCCGATGGCGTGATGCTCCATCTCCTCGTCGCGGAATTTTTCGATATTGGGGTGCAGCGCAGCATCGACGCTGCCATCTGCCAGTTGCGTATTATAATGCTCGGTGATGACCGACTCTACCGCAACCGTGCAGGCCATAGCCGCGCGTTCGCCCATGGCAGCCGTCACCGCGCCCAGCAGCCAGCCGCCCACATGCCACAGCGGTAGCAGCAGCGTGGGCCGCACGCCATATTCAGGCAGGATGCGGTTGAAGGCGGCCAGATGCACCTCCTCCTGCGCGGCCATATGGTGCAGCTCGGCGGCGCAGGCTTTGTCGCGCAGCACCGCCAGTTGTCCGGCATAAATACGGGTGGCGCCATATTCCCCCGCGTGATCGACGCGCAGGGCGGAAGCCGCCGGGTTACGGAGGGTGAAATCGCCGGGCAGGCGGCGTTGGCTGGCAGGGGTTGCCGTCATGCCCGCGCGCCTCTGTCCCGGCAGGTGCGCCACGCGATGGCCGCCACCACGAACAGCGCCCACAGCACATTCCACGTCGCCATCGAGAGGCCGAGGAACACCGCCGTTGCCTCGTCGCACGCCACCTGCGGCGCGCGGGCGATGGCGGCGCGCAACGCTTCGAGCGAGCTATCTGCCGGGGCCTGCGCCACACAGCCGCCCGTATAGGCCAGGTATTTCGCCTCGATGCCGGTATGGATGAGGCCAAGTGTCGCCGTCACCAGCAGCGCATACACCCCACAGGCGACCAGTGCGCGCGCCATCAGCCCGCCGCGCGCCACCATTGGCAGCAGCAGGCCCGCCGCAATCACCACCCCATACGGATAGCGCTGCAGCAGGCAGAAATGGCAGGGGTGAAAGCCAAAACCATATTGCGAGAGCAGCGCCCCGGCGAGCGGCAACACCCCGCCGAGAATAAGGATAGCCGCCATCATCCTGACGCTATCACCTTTGATTCTGCATTCCATCATGCGACAGGTCTAGCACAAACGCACCGGTTGACCAATGGGAATTGCCCGCTATAGTGCGGCCCTTGGGTTGCCCCGGTGGTGGAATTGGTAGACGCGCTAGACTCAAAATCTTGTATCCTCACGGGTGTGCCGGTTCGAGTCCGGCCCGGGGCACCAATCCGGACTTAGTGTCCGAAAACTCCCTTAAAAGCGAGAAAGGGAGCGATAGATCAGCGGTTCTATACCCCTCCTTTCGGTAATAGGCCAGAGGGCGTGAAAATGTCGCTTTCAGCACCAATCTCTGAGTTTTTATGTCGCCGGAAAGCCAGAGTTCGTGCGGCTTTGCGAAGAATCGGAGAGCGGTTCTAGCCGTGTCATCCACGGCAATGTTGTACTCCCCGCATTTTTGTATTTTTTCCTGTAGAACCACCCGCTGTTCCTCCAGATTTGTGATCTGGCGCTCATAGCTGGTAATCAGCGTCATGCTATCGGCTACCGCGATGCGATCAAGGAACTGCTCCGTTTTTCGTTCGATCACGGCGATCTGGTGCTGAAGTTCCCTACGATGCTCTACGACATCCCCCCCTTTAAGTTCGGACAGCTGCCCGATCATGTCATCCAGCATGTCCACCATCGTATCCGATGGAGTGATGTCTTTCAGGAGTCGAACAAACTCGTCTTCAAGATAGTCCCGCTTGAGGGATTTTCCGTAATAGTCGCACCCTCTGGTCTGACAGAGATAGTAAGGGTATTTACTACTGCGACCACGCGCCCAGCCGGATTTCATCGGCACGCCGCAGGATTCGCATACCACGAACCCCCGCAGCGGGAAGTCGTGGCTAATGTCATTACGGGCCGGAACCTTGGCCCGCCCATGCAGCTTATCCTGAATCCGTCGATAGGTTTCAAAGGATATAATCGGCTCATGCACGCCCTTGGTCAGCCCAATCTGCCAATCCGGGTAATCGAAATACCCCGTGTAAAGCTGGCGATTCAGAATATCCAGCACCCGCTGCATATGCACTTCGCCCCGGCGATCTTTCGGGAAGTCCGGCTGGCCCTCCAAAAACACCTTCACTTCCACCGGCGCACTGAACCGGTCGGCGGCGAACCCCTCCAGTGCCTCCTGTATGATCGAGGCCAACGGTTCATCCCGCACCAGCATTTTGCCGTGGGTGCCGCGTTTTTCCATCTTGTAACCGCGCGGCGGGCAGAGAATCCAATAACCGTTCATCATCCGCGCCCGCATCCGATTCTTTACCTGCTCGGCGTTTTTCTGGCGCTGGTGCTGCGACACACTGGCGAGTAGGTTTTCCACCAACTGGCTATCGGAATCTTCCCCGAACTCGATGGAGGGGGATTGCAGGATGCCCCCGGCATCACGGATGGCGAGGCGCAATTCCAAGTGGGCTTTTACGCCCCGCGCCAAGCGGCTAATGTCGTCGATAATCACAACGGTTTGTTCATTCTGCCGGAGGTGTTCCAGCATCCGCGTGATGGCGGGCCGGTCAATCAGGCTCCCTGATATGCCTTCTTCCGAGAACACCTCGACCACTTCCAGTTTTTTGTGGCGGGCGAACTCACGGCAACGCGTTTCCTGCGAAGACAGTCCATGTCCATTTTTCACCTGTTCGGGTGATGATACGCGGCAATAAATAACAGCTTTTTGCATAGGATTCTCCATTCAAAACGCCCCTATAATTCAATGTCTTGAGGGGCTTTTTGAAGGATAGCCGGTGGCACCTGCGAATCAATGGTCTTTTGGGGTGTTTTCTCCTTTATTGCCAGCTGGTTAAGGCCTAACTGTTGGTCAAAGTAATTTTCTAAAATCACCCAAACGGCATTCACCAGTTCGAGCTTCTGCTCCTCGGTCAAATCGAACTGATCTACATATTTCCGGTACGGGGTCAGGTCAGTAATCATTACCGCCCCCCAACGCACAGAAACGCCCGCTGCGCATTGGCAGCTGCGTGGGAACGAAAATGGTGAAAATGGGAGTTCCGGGCGCTATAGGGTGCAAAAACTCGCACGTCCCGCGATCTTATATATACCCATACACTTTTTTGTTCGCCTTGTTTAGTCTTTTTTTCGGAGGCCATGCTAACGCCCTCCCAGCTTGGGTTTGGCGTTGAGGCGGATGGCAATTTTCATGAGGGCGATTACCCACATCTGCCATGCCTTTGTCCGACCACACCCGATGCGGGCGCAAATGGGCCGCCACGGAACCCGCGCTGCGCGGAGCCAGACAAGGCGGCGCTCGTCCTCATCATCGAGGAAGAAGATCCACTGGATAGTTTCTTCCATGCGGCTGATCGCCTCCGCTGATGGCGGGCCAAGGCGCATCGGCAAGCGGTCTTCCGCCAGCTGCTCCGCGACGGTTCGCACGATGGCGGGCCATGCGCTGAAATAGCCCTGCACCCGCACCGGCGGCAGGCGCTTCATGGTGTAAACGGCATCTTCAAAACGGTCGGCAACGGCGCTTTCCGTCCAGCGTTCGGGGGTAAGGTTTTTCATGCCCGCCCCTCCGAGATCAATTCCACGCTGGCCACAGCCGCGCCGCCCTCGGTCGCGGTGCGCCACCAACGCGTGAGGTCAGGCAGGTAATGTTGCTGAATCCACTGGCAGACGAAGGCGCTGGGGCAGCGGATGATAACGGTGTTCCCGCGCAGGCCGGTGATGGATGTGCTGGCAAGCCAGCTGCGGCATGGTGCCTTGCCGTGCTTTTGCTGGAAGGCATCCAGCACCGCATCCCATGCCTGCTGCAAGCCCGGCACATCGCAGGCTGGTGGCTTCGGTGGATGGTTGCCGCCGGAGAACCCGCCTTCCAGAATCTTCGCCACATGGTCGGAGGATTCCACCGCCCAGCCGAGGTCAATCGTCCAATCCTTGCCTGCCACTTTGCCAAGGCAAAAATCGCTGCTGCCGATGACTTCGCAGAAGTAGCGCCATGCCCGGATGTCCTGCTGGAAATCCTGCCGCCACCGTTCTGCCATTTGCTGTTTGCGTTTGGGTGTGAGCTTTGCGCTTTGCCCTTTGGTCAATTTGCTCTGCACCTCTGCATTCCAGATTTGCAGCATTTGCTCTGCGATCTCATCGGGAAGCGATTTTGTTTTCTCCCTCTCGCGCTCTCCCTCTGCTCTCACTCTGTTTTTTGTATTTGAATCTGTTTTTTTGTTTTTCTGTGATTCTGCTTCTGCCTTCTGAATTTCTGTATCTGAATCTGTAGTCTGTAATCTGTTATCTGTATCTGGTGCGTTTTTGCGGTTTTTTGCGTCACCACTTGTCACTTTCTTGGTTGCCCCGTCACTTGCTGTCACATCGCGTTTCTTTTTGTCACGATGCCGCTGCATCCTTTCGGCGGAAGTGGTGTGCTGGCGCTTATCCCATGCTGTAAGGCGGTTCTGCTCATCCAGCATTCCCTTAGTGTACATGGCGGCGATGATCGCCTGCACCGCCTCGGTTTCGATGTCCTGCATGATGGCGATTTGTTCGGCATCGACTTCTACGGTGCCGCGTGAACGGTGCTGGGATGCTGCATCGAGCAAGCATGTCCACACCGCGATGACGTGCGCCATTGGTTGCTTGGCTCGATGCGCGATCACTTTGAGCTTAGGATCGTGTGGCATACCGTGATAAACCCTGTACCATTCCATCGCCGGTTGCCGCTTAATCCAGCATACTTGGCTGGTTATCGTCCTCCGCTTGCGCGGCGCGGTCTTCGTCCTCTTGCTTGAGGGACAGTGCCAGGTCGATGCACCCCTTGGTAAGCTTGGCACGATCAAGTTCTTTTGCGGCCTGTTTTTTCAGCTGCCAGAGCGTTTGCATATCCATCCGCCGCATGGTTTCGATGGTAAGGCGGCAGATTTCGTCAAAAGTGGAAATAGGTTTGGAATCAGTCATGTTAGCCTCCGTTGTTTGAACTGTTCGGACACAGGCTGCGTGACAGTATGGGGGGCTGTCGTGGGGCTTGGTGAGGGCTTGGGTGGGGCCATGAGGGGGCGCTAAAATTGCTGATACACCCGCGAAAATGGTGACATGCACAAACGGAAGCGTTTGTCCGTGACCTTGGGTGGGGCGCTAAGGGGGGCTTGGGTGGGGCCGAGAGGGGGCCGCACGTTCCCTCCCGTTGAAAAGTAGCGGGGTTGTTCTGCTACCAGCGGAGCTATCTATTGAATATTTGCAGCTAATCTTTATGCTGATCGACGTGTGACGGGGTGTAGTAACCCTAAAAACCATACGTCTGATGGACTCGTATTCGCGAGATGTCCCTCCACGACCTTATGTCGGGAGGGCGGCTGAATATAATACCCTCGCGGGAAATAGGTCGCAGCCGGGTTTTTGGCTTACTAACCTCCCGACGCCAATGGGCGTTGGAATCCTCGTTACCAAAAGGAGCGAGGTATATGGCACGAACAAAGAACGACCCCCATCCTATAGATGTTCAGGTAGGCAGGCGCCTGCGCCAAGGGCGTGCGCTTCGTAACATGAGCCAGCAAGCTTTGGGAGAAGAAGCTGAGCACCCGGTTACTTTTCAGCAAGTCCAGAAATACGAACGCGGCTTCAATCGCATTGCGATTTCCCGATTGTGGCAATTTGCCGTTGTGCTGCAATTACCACTTAGCTATTTTCTGCCCAGCGAAAAAGATGGGAACATACCGGCTACAGTTCCCCTAATGACTAAGCAGGAAGCAAAACTGCTGGAAAATTTCCGCGCTCTACCAGCCGAAAAGAAGAAAGCGATTTTCGCCCTGATGCAAAGCATGAGGGTGGGCTGATGGGCTATCGTTACCAAAACAAATTGGATGAGGAGAATGAAC
The DNA here is from genome assembly GCA_033763655.1 of Alphaproteobacteria bacterium. Taxonomy (GTDB): domain Bacteria; phylum Pseudomonadota; class Alphaproteobacteria; order Rickettsiales; family UBA3002; genus QFOX01. The sequence continues at coordinate 14,161 of JANRKD010000027.1, read as the reverse complement.
GTCGTTACTGGGAGCAGTTCCCACCGTGGCGACGCAAATTAGCTAGGCTGACGGGAAAATTGCTTCTCGTATTGTTTATGGTGCTGGGCTTCTATGGCACCTTCGGGTGGCTGATCGTGAAATTCCTCTAACGGTAAATTGAGTCGATAGTAACCACGATCATTGGATACGATCAGCTGCCGCCAATCCTGCTTATGCTTAAAAATGTCGCGCATCCGTAAAGCGCGGGAACCGGATTCATACATTAATGTTTTTCCATGCACCCACGGCTGGCGGCTGCGAGCCGCATCATGTAATTGCTCTACTACTCGTGCCTGCACATCGCCAAAATGATATTCATTTCCATTAAAATTGATGTGTCGATAATCGTTGGAGCATTTGAATTGCCCCTCTGCACTATGCTTGGCCGGGAATAACAGCGCATCGCTTTGCGGGCCGAGATTGTATGTTTGCTCAAATTGTAACCGGTCTGCTTGCAGCACGACTAGATCACTGATTCTCACCATAACCGCAGGCTGTGGCGGTTCGTAGGCTAAACGAACGATACAATTTTCCTCTCTAAGCGAAAAGAATTCGCGGAGCTTGGCACGCCCGGTGCGGCATACGCGACGGAAATCTTCTGGTCGTACTGCGATAAATCCCTCTTTGGATTCGTAACGCTCGAAGACGAATTTTCCTTCTTTGATAGTGCCGCGTTCTACATAACGGAGTGGTAGCCAGACACAGGTGCGAAGCAAGCCATTCTCGATGGCATAATATGCATCATCCTGTGTTAGACCCCAACGCCTCCATAAATGCTCCAATCGGTCGTAAGACTTCTCTGTAAAAACCATGTCACAAGCTCGCCCCTATTAATTCTTGAACCACTTTTTACTGGAGCAATGCTTATAAACGCCGCGTTGCAAAAATGCAACCATAAATATACATGCCAAATGGCATGTACACGCATAGGTTGATTTTGTCTAATGCGGTTTGCGGTGTGCTTGAGGTGCGGTCGATAGTCTAAATCACTATGAAAAAATTTCGATGGAATGTTTCCGCACTGAATAGGATTCTAAAATGACCGGCGTAAATTGTAAAGTTGGCGGTAGGCCTTCGCCAGCGCGTCACACAATTCATCGAATAAAAACTTTGTTGTAAAATAAAGATTGCTGACTATTATGGTGTGCATGAAAAAGGCCCTTGTATCACTCTTTGTTGCTCTTTCGCTGCTTACTGCGCCCATGGCGCACGCGGCAGAAGTGCAATGTGAAGGTGATGCCTGTCAGACATCGGAGCAAGTACAGAAAAAAGCCGATGCTACGCAGCAGGACAATGATAAAATGGCTAAAGGGGGGCATCATTGCTGCTCCCATGTTTCGGCCCTTCCTGACTTGACTGTTAACAAATCCGCCCCCGATGTTGCTAATCGCACATCGTTCATTCTTGAGCATGATGCAATCACATCAGTAGTGGTCGGGCCACCGCTCAAGCCACCCTCCCACGCTTAATTTCATAAATCAGGCTCGCGCCTGATCGGGTGCCTATTCAGGCGCTCCGATTTCGCGCGTCCTTGTCGGTTTTGTAACCAAGGAATTAAGTGTGAGAATTATCTATGTACCCACGATATAAGCTATCTGCTTGGCTGCTCTGCGCCACGGTATTAACCAGCGTGCCAGCATTTGCAGAACAAGAAACGAAAGTCGAACCCCAACCCCCCGTCGCCATAGAAGCACCCGTTGCATCTACTGGCTTTACGTTGAAGCAAGCGATTGCAAAAGCCCTGATACAATCCCCTAGGCTCAAAGCATTCGGTAGTGGTGTGGCCGCTGCTAAGGGCGCACAAAGCCAAGCAGGTGCATGGGCCAACCCTCAAATTGGTGTTCAGGCCGAGAATGTTTCGGGTAGCGGCCCCTACAAGGGGTTTAATTCAGCCGAAGTAAATTACGGCGTTACCCAGCAATTCTTGATTGGCGGCAAACTCTCAGCACAAAAGGACATTGCTGGTAAGGACGTTGAGATCGCCTCGTTTGACGAGCAATCGGCGGCGCTCGATATTATCCGGGATGTAGCCACCGCGTTTGCTGACGTTGTTTCCGCAGAAGAAAATGTGCGTCTTGCTACCGAGCAAAAAGCGTTGGCCGAAGATGTGCTGAAATCCGTGAGCATCCGCGTAGGGGCTGCTGCTGCGCCGCTCGTGCAAAAGAGCCGTGCAGAAGTCGAACGCTCAACGGCGACCATTGCACTGGATAAGGCAAGCCGGGAACGTGATATTACGCGCAAGCGATTGGCGGCATTGATGGGGGAAGAAAGCTTCACCCTGCCACTGGATACCACGGGCTTCTATGCCATCCGCGAACAAAAATTGGCGGATAATGAGAAGAAGCTCAAAAACAACCCTGACCTTGTAAAGCTGGAAAGCGGTTTGGAGCAATCGCAAGCCCGACTTGATTTGGAAAAGGCCAATGCCATTCCAGACCCCAGCGTTAGTGTCGGGGTGCGGGATTTTCGCGATAGTGGCGATCAGGCGTTCATGATCGGCGTTTCCCTTCCTATTCCCGTCTTCAACGCGAACCGAGGCAATATCCAACGGGCAAGAAACGAAGTGGCCCGCACCGAGTTAGATAATCGCCAGTTTGTATTGAATACCAGTGCGGAACTGACACGCGCACAAGAGCAGATGCAAAACGCCTACATGCAGGCAGAAACGCTGAGAACGGAAATCCTCCCCTCAGCGGATAAAGCCTTCCGCCTTTCCCGCGAAGGATATGCAGTTGGCCGTTTCCCCTACCTTGAAGTGCTGGATGCGCAGCGCAGCTTGTTCGTGGTGAAACAGCAGCAAATCGACGCAATCCGCGTATTCCATACCGCACGGGCGCAAGTGGAGCGTCTTACGGCGACACATTTAAGTGACATCACAACAAACGGCTCCCTTGCGGAGATCGAGGAAACAGGAGAACCCCATGTTGAGTAAGCGCAACCTAACCATCGTCATTCTGGTGCTGGCCTTAGCAGGCGGTGGTTACTATGCCACGAGCAATTCCAGTAACGCCGAAAGCACCAAGCACAGCGAAAGCGATGCGGATGCACATGGCCATGAGAATGAAGCCAAGCCAGATCATGCCGAAGGTGGCGAACACGGGCATGGCGATGCTGATGAACATGCTCACGGTGAAAAAGAAGCACATGCCCATGGCGGAACCTCTGAAACCGGCGGTGAAGAAGAAGGTGGGCATGAGGAAACCAAGATCAGCGAAAATGCAGTCCAAAACATGAAGATTGAGGTGTTGGAAGTTGGCTCGGCGCTGGTGCAGGAAACAATCAGCGTCACCGGCCGTGTTAGTTTAAACCAGAACACCGCCGCACAGGTTAAGGCACGTTTTCCCGGCGTGATTCGCAGCGTTCTGAAAGAGCCGGGCGAAACGGTGAAAGCCAATGATACGCTGGCAACCGTAGAGAGTAACGACAGCCTGCAGGTCTATCCGGTGAAGTCGCCGGTGGCCGGGCTGGTCATTAGTCGCAATGCAAGCGTGGGTGAAGTGGCTGGCGAAACACCGCTGTTTGTTGTGGCGGATGTAAGCAAATTGTGGGCCGAGCTGTTTGTTTTTTCTAGGGACGGTGAAAAAATAAAATCGGGCCAGAAGATTCATATTCAGTGCCTTGATGATGACCTGACTGCTCAGGCCACCATTTCTGTGGTGCTGCCCACCACCGAGGCTTCCAGCCAGACATTTGTTGCGCGTGCGGTGATTGATAATCCCGAAAATCACTGGCGCTCCGGCATGAATATCCGGGCCGATGTGGTGATTAAGGAAAAAGAAGTCCCGGTAGCAGTGAAGACCGACGCTATTCAGCGCTTAGAAGGCAATGACGTCATTTTCATACAGGAAAGCGGCGGCACCTATAAGGCACAACCCGTCGAGCTTGGTACGAGCGATGAAACATGGACAGAGATCAAAAGCGGTCTTGTCGCCGGTCAGCGTTACGTTGCGAACAATAGCTTCGTGGTGAAGGCCGAAATTGGCAAAGCAGGTGCCGAACATGCGCACTAAACCGGAGTCTTTCATGATAAATAGATCGCCACTATTCAAAGAGCGCATGAGAATTGTGCGCTTTCTGATGCTCTTAAGTCTGCCGATGCTTCTTTTTATTGCCCCGGTAACGCAGGAGTTTACGTTCTGGCATGAGTTGATGGAACTATTGGCCCATCTTCTGGTTTTCAGTGGCGTATTAATCCGCGTTTACACGTCGCTATATTCGGGCGGTCGCAAAAACGCGGTTCTGCTTACCGATGGGCCATATTCTGTTGTCCGCAATCCGCTTTATGTCGGCTCATTATTCGCTGTCATTGGCCTCGGTCTGCAAACCGGCAGTGTGATTGTCGCGGCGGTTGCCACGACCATATTCCTCGTGCTGCATCACTGGACCATACAAAAAGAAGAAGCATTCCTACAGGGGCATTATGGGGATGCGTACCGCAATTACCTGCGCACGGTGCCTCGCTGGGTGCCGAACCTGTCGCTCTGGCACCAAACGCACGAGCTGGTTGTCCAGCCGCGCATGGTGTTGCTGACGATGCGTGATGCCTCCGGCTTCATTCTGGCCCTTCTTCTCATTGAAACGCTATGCGCGTTGCGTATTTCCGCAATGTTACCTGCATGGATCATCTTACCCTAATGTGAGTCATTTTATGATCGAACGTATTTTACAATTCTCCCTCCACCACCGCTTCTTAATAGCGCTGCTAACAGCAGCGGTCGCGGCGTTTGGGATCTACTCGCTTAAAAACCTGCCGATTGATGCCGTACCGGATATTACGAACAATCAGGTGCAGATCAATTCCGTGGCTCCCGCTTTTTCTCCGATGGAGGTGGAGAAGCAAGTTACCTTCCCGGTTGAAACCGCCCTCGCTGGCATTCCGGGGCTGGAATATACGCGCTCTATTTCGCGCAATGGGTTTAGCCAAGTCACCGCCGTATTTAATGATAACGTCGATATTTATTTCGCACGCGCTCAGGTCAATGAACGCATTGCCGAGGCACGGGAAAGCCTGCCCGATGGCGTAGAGCCGCGCATGGGGGCGATTTCTACCGGCCTTGGCGAGATTTATATGTGGACGGTGGAATATGCCAATCCACGCGGCAAAGGGGCTGAAATCAAGGATGGTCACGCGGGTTGGCAATCGGATGGCAGTTACCTCACTCCCGAAGGGCAACGCCTGAACAATGAGTTGGAGCAGGCTTCTTATCTGCGCACCGTGCAGGACTGGATCATCCGCCCGCAGCTGAAAGGTGTCAAAGGGGTTGCCGGTGTGGATGCTATCGGCGGCTATGTGAAGCAATACCATGTGCAGCCTGATCCGCAAAAGCTGGTCGCCTTAGGCCTTAGCTTTGCCGATGTGGTGAACGCGTTGGAACGCAACAATATCAGTATTGGCGCGGGCTATATTGAAAGACGCGGTGAAGCCTATGTGGTGCGCTCGGATGGCCGTATCGAAAATGCCGACCAGATCGGCAAAATCGTGATTGCAAATCGGGGCGGCTTTGTCATCTACCTTCGGGATATTGCCTCTGTGGGCATTGGCAAAGAACTGCGCACCGGTTCGGCTTCCGAAAATGGTGAAGAAGTGGTCGTTGGTACGGCGCTGATGCTGATTGGAGAGAACAGCCGCACCGTATCCGAAGCCGTTGACCAAAAAATAACCGAGATCAACAAGTCCCTGCCGGAAGGCATCAAGGCAAAAACGGTTCTTAACCGTACCAAGCTGGTTGATCGTACCATCAGCACGGTGCAAAAGAACCTTGCCGAAGGTGCGTTGCTCGTCATCGTGATTCTCTTTGCGTTGCTTGGTAACTTCCGCGCAGCGCTTATCACGGCGTTGGTGATTCCGCTTTCCATGCTGATGACCAGTATGGGGATGATCCGCGTAGGCATCAGCGGCAACCTGATGAGCCTTGGTGCTCTCGATTTCGGCCTCATTGTCGATGGCGCGGTGATTATCACCGAGAACTGCTTGAGCAGGCTCGCGCATCGCCAGCACAAAGAAGGCCGAATGCTGACGGTGAAAGAGCGCTTGCATGAGGTCATGGTAGCCAGCCGAGAAATGATCCAGCCCTCCGTGTTCGGTCAGGCGATCATCATCATGGTGTATGTGCCGCTTCTGACCTTTACCGGCGTGGAAGGTAAAATGTTCGAGCCGATGGCCTTGACGGTTATCTTCGCACTTGCCGCTGCGTTTGTGCTTTCACTGACGTTTGTTCCGGCCATGCTTGCCATTTTTGTGACCGGCAAGGTGGAAGAAAAGGAAAGCCGCGTTATCCATAAAACGAAAGGCTGGTACGCGCCTGCGCTTAACTATGCGCTAAACGCACCCATGAAAGTCATTGCTGTTGCAACAGCGGGCTTTGCTTTCTCGTTAGTGCTTTTCTCAACCATGGGCCAGGAATTCATCCCAACCCTTGATGAAAAAGACATCGCCATGCACGCCATGCGTATCCCAAGCACGGGCATTACGCAGTCACAGGATATGCAGTTTGCGGTGGAAAAGGCGGTAAGCACGGTGCCAGAAGTGGCGTTTGCTTATGCGAAAACGGGGACGGCGGAAATGGCTGCCGACCCGATGCCGCCGAATGTATCCGACACCTTTATTATTCTTAAAGATAAAGAAGAATGGCCTGATCCCAGCATCAGCAAGTCGGAGATCATCGAGAAAATCACGAAAGCCGTATCGGATGTTCCTGGGAATAATTACGAGTTCACCCAACCTATCCAAATGCGCTTCAACGAGCTTATCTCCGGGGTGCGTTCTGATGTTGCCGTGAAAATCTATGGCGATGATTTCCCGGCCATGGAAAAGACAGCTGCAGAACTGGTGCAGGTCTTGCAGGGCATTGATGGCGCGGCAGACGTGAAGATGGAGCAAACCTCCGGCCTGCCGATGCTTGAGGTGAAGCTCGATAAGGATGCGATTGCCCGGTATGGCCTGAATGTGGCTGACGTGCTGGACGTTCTGTCTATCGCTGTTGGTGGTCGTGAAGCGGGTTTGGTGTTCCAAGGTGACAGGCGATTCGACATCGTGGTGCGCCTGCCAGATAAGATGCGTCAAAATCTGAATGTATTGCAGAGTTTGCCCATTCTATTGCCCGCCGATAACGACACCACTGCCCAAGGTGGGCTGCCCGATAGCCGCCCTGTTTACATCCCTCTGAAACAGGTGGCGAAACTGGAAATCACCGATGGCCCGAACCAGATTAGCCGTGAAAACGGCAAGCGCCGGGTCGTGGTGCAATCCAACGTGCGGGGCCGGGATATTGGCTCGTTCGTGAAGGATGCCCAAGCCGCGATTGATAAGCAGGTGAAGTTACCTGCCGGATATTGGCTGGAATGGGGCGGACAGTTTAAAAATCTTCAAGAAGCAAAAGCACGTTTGGCCGTGGTCGTACCAGCCTGCTTCTTCATGATTTTCCTGCTCCTGTTTACGGCACTCGGCTCGGTCAAACAGGCGTTGCTGGTATTCTCCGGCGTGCCGCTGGCGCTAACCGGTGGCATCATCACGCTATGGCTTCGCGGTATGCCGTTCTCAATCTCGGCGGCAGTCGGTCTGATCGCACTTTCCGGTGTGGCAGTGCTGAACGGCCTCGTGATGATTACGCGCATTAACCAGCTGGTGCGTGAGGGGCTTGAATCACACCGCGCGATTGTGGATGGGGCGCTATCGCGCTTCCGTCCCGTGTTAATGACTGCACTGGTGGCAAGCCTTGGCTTCGTACCGATGGCGATTGCCAGCGGTGCAGGCGCAGAGGTTCAAAAGCCTCTGGCAACGGTCGTTATCGGCGGACTCATCACGGCAACTGTTCTGACGCTGCTGGTGCTGCCCGCCATTTACAAACGGTTCAACCTTGCCCGCGATGTATTGGCCAAGGAAGAACTGTAATTTTAACCCAACCCATAAAGGAGAAAAGAATGAAAAATCTTAAAACCATGTTGACCGCATCCGCCCTCGCGCTGGTGCTGGCTTCCGGCACGGCGGCATTTGCGGAAACGCCTAAAGCTGCGGAGGCCGAAAAAGCAGAAAAGCATGAGCATCAAGAAGGCGATCATGCCCACAAGGACGACGGTAAGCATAAAGGCCATAAAGAGGGCGACGATCACCACGACGACACCAAGGGAAAGGAAGAAAAGCCCAAGGAGCAAGCCCCAAGTCGGTAAGCAATATGCCTAAAAGCCTCGTGCTTTTAGGCATAGTTGCGGCGGGAAGTAACAAGTTTGGCGACTAGCTTCCCGCCGCAACCCCAAAACCTAGCAAATGCTGGGAATGTAACCACCAACCAAAGGAGAAATCATATGAAATCCACTTTTAAGCTAATGGCTATAGTTAGTGTAGCATCCCTATTATTCGGCTCGCAAGCATTTGCCGGTAATTCCTTGGGCCAACAGCGCCTTGCAGAGCGCAATGCGGCTTATTTCAAACAAAATGGTATCCAGCATGCCTCGGTTACTTGGGCGGCTTCTGCTGCGCCATCTGAGCCGAGCAGCCCGCATCATCGTATGGGGCAGCGCAATGCCGAGTATTTTGCAGGCAAAGTGAGCAATGTGGCCGGGTATCAACCTGCAAAAGAGCCGGCACACTCCCATCCTACGAAGCGTTAGGCATTTTGCCGCTGGTGTTCACTGAGCACCAGCGGCCATTTCCCATGAATCTTTAAAAGGAGAATCGCACCATGAATCAGGCCGTAAAAAACACAGCGACAGAAAACTCTTTCTCGCCTGCTGGCGGAGCCAATAAAGGCAAGCGCCAATCAGAAAAATTATTTGATTTAAGCACTTTTCAGAATCCCATCGACCTCTGCAATCAATTGCTGGCAACCACTATCGAATTGCATAGCGAGGCAGTACAAGCCGCCACCGATTATTACGGCGGAACGGTACGCACCTTGTGTGCCATTTCCTCAGACCTGAATGATAGTGGCAGTCGTTCTTTCTCTCAGATCATCACGATTCCTCAGGAAACCGCGCAATGCCGCACGGTGAATGCTGCCTTTGATCTGCATCAAAAAATCACCCAGCAATCCATTGAGAATTGCGTTGATGCAAGTCGCAAACTCACCGCGCAGCTACAGGAGCATGTCGCGGAATACTGCAAGTTGTTTCAAGAGCAATCCGCCGCTGTTTCTAAAAAAAGAGCAAGGTGATGCCTGTATCGAAGGAGTGATGGCATGGGGTTTCTTGAGTCTGTCCTAACAGAAATGATTGACCAAAAAATGCGCTACAGTTCCCAGCGCGTGTCGGTGCTTGCACAGAATATCGCCAACGTCGATACCCCCGGCTTTAAAGCGAAAGATGTGCAGGCGCCGGATTTCAATCAAATGCTGGAAGAAAACCAGCGCCTACGCATGTCGCGCACCAATGCAGCGCATTTAGCCACAACCAGCAATTTGACTGCACCGCACTATGCGGTGCAGCCGCGCCAAGACACATACGAAACCAAGCCTAACGGCAATAACGTGACGTTAGAGGAAGAAATGATGCACCTCTCCACGACATCGTTCGATCACCAGCTGGCGCTCAATCTGCATGAGAGTGTCGATAAGCGTTACAAAATGGTGCTGGGCTTGCCGGTAAATTAAAAAATAAGGAGTCTGAATCGCACGAAAAAGAACGAAATAAGAAACGCAATAACGAAAAATAAACAGGAACTCAGAGGCCCTATGAATAATACCCCGACCCTCAAACTAAGCCGGGAACAAAAAGACGCTGTCTTTAGTGAGAAATCCCAACCCGTAGCAGACTTTGCTTTCAATGCCACCGTAGCCGATGTCTTCGATGACATGGTGAGCAGGTCTGTGCCTTACTATGAAGAAATGCAGCGCCAAGTGTGCGAGCTGGCCAGCGATTTCGCAAAGCCCGGAACCAACCTATACGATATCGGGTGTTCTACCGCGACAACATTACTGGCACTCGACGAGCTGATCGCACCAGAAGTGCAGTTTATCGGGGTTGATAATGCCCCCGAAATGTTAGCGAAAGCCAGAGTGAAACTTGATGCGGCGCAGTGCCGTAGAAAAGTCGAATTGCAGGAAGCGGACTTAAACGGGCATTTCTCCATCGAGAATGCCAGCGTTGTTACCATGCTGCTGACCTTGCAATTTGTGCGCCCGCTGCACCGTGAGCGCGTCATGAAATCTATCTACAACGGTATGGAGCATCAGGGATGCTTGCTGCTGATTGAGAAATTGACCTGTGAAGAAGCCATTTTTAACCGACTTTATATCGAACATTATTACGCCTTCAAAAAGCGTAACGGTTATTCGGAAATCGAGATCGCCAAAAAGCGTGAAGCTTTGGAGAACGTGCTGATTCCCTACCGTTTGGAGGAAAATATCCAATTACTTAAAGATACCGGGTTCCGCAGCACCGAGGTTTTCTTTCGCTGGTATAACTTCTGCGGAATCATCGCGGTAAAGTAGGTTCACAATGAAAAACTCCATGATTCAGATCGGTAATTTCCTTTTCCGTTATCGCAACAAACTTTTTCCTTTTATCATCCTCGCAATATTTGCCATCGCCATCCCTCCGGCAGAACTGTTTGGCAATAGCGAACTTCCGCACATCAAGGAAATAATCGGCATTGGCTTGGCCCTTGCTGGCCTAGCTGTGCGCGGCGTTGTCATTGGCTTTGCTTACATCAAGCGCGGCGGGCTGAATAAGAAGGTTTATGCAGAGAACCTTGTAACGCAAGGCATGTTCTCATTGTGTAGAAATCCCCTCTATTTCGGCAATATGCTCATTTATGCCGGGGTATTCTTTATGCACGGAGATCCACTCGTCATTGTGCTGGGCATTGGCCTGTATCTGTTTATTTACCAGTGCATCATTTATGCAGAAGAAAACTACCTGCAGAACAAGTTTGGTGATGCGTATGCGGATTACTGCAAGGATGTACCGCGCTGGATTCCGCGCATTGCGCAATTCAAGCAAGCCCGCGCAGGCATGTATTTCAACTGGCGACGTGTTTTCCTGAAAGATTACTCCACGTTTGCTTCCACGGCGGTCACGTTATGCCTAGTCGAGATTTATGAGCATTTCGGCGCTGCCTTGGCAGGACATGAGTGGCACATCGCTTTCTTGGTTTTCGCAATGGCCTTGGTCGGGATTGCTGCGGCAGGTATCAGCACCCTAAAACGGCATAAGATTCTAACAGATAGAAGCTTGGTGTCTGGTCAATGATGAGGGTACGCCATGCAGCATAAACTCTTTCTGAAACAGTATTTCCAAGCCATCAATACGCATGACGTGGATGCTGTTTTGGAACATTTTTCTGAGGCGGCAGTCGTTTATTATGAAGGGGAGGAATACCGTGGCCCGGATAATATTCGCCACTGGCTAGAAAATACCAACAAGAGATACAGCACATGCCATACCGTATTGAATATTTCTTTTACAGATAATGAGGTTACAGCAGTAGTTTCTGTTGCAGGGACATTCTCCGGAAGTCCCATTCAAAGGACATTTTATTTCATTGTTGAAGATTACAAAATCACATCACTAAAATGTGGGGCATAGTTTTCTCTACCCGTCTGAATCAAAACAGATGGAATTACTGATTATTAAAGGAAGATTTATGAGCGCCAACAGCAACGCATCTGCAAAAGATTCAGTCTATCGCATTCAGAAAATGGATTGCCCGACTGAAGAACGGCTCATTCGTAATAAATTAGAGCCGATGCAAGGTATTCACGAATTGCGTTTTAACTTGATGCAGCGTGAACTGACTGTGCGGCATGAACTGGAAGATGACCAGCCCATTCTTGCAGCGCTGGAAACGCTTGGAATGGAACCAGAACGTAAGGATGGTGCAGATTGTAAATCATGCGATCATGGTTATGAGAATGGGAAAGATTCCACGGTAAGCCTTATGGCGAAATGGCTGGTTGGCATTTCAGGCGTGGCCGCCTTTGCCGCTGAAATTAGTGGTTGGATGGGGGCAGAGGAAGGGTCGCTGCAAGTTATCGCGCTTTCGATATTGGCTATCCTCACCGGCGGTATGCAGACTGCGAAAAAAGGATGGATTGCGCTAAAAACCTTCACAATGAACATCAATTTCTTGATGGTCATTGCAGTAGCCGGTGCCATGGTTATTGGGGAATGGCCGGAAGCGGCAATGGTGACGTTCCTGTTCGCGGTGGCCGAAATGATCGAGGCCTACTCGCTCGATCGCGCACGAAATGCCATCCGCGATTTGATGGAAATGGCACCCGAAATGGCGCTGGTTCAACAAGCCGATGGTAGCTGGCAAGAGGTCGCGGCCAGTGATGTTCCGCTTAATGCAATCATCCAAGTTAAACCCGGCGAGCGTATTCCGCTGGATGGTAAGATCATCGAGGGCCAATCGACCATCAATCAGGCTCCGATCACCGGAGAGAGCATGCCGGTGGAAAAGAAGCCGGGTGATACAGTCTTTGCCGGAACGCTCAATGAGCGCGGCAGCTTCCTTTTTACGGTTACTGCGAATCAGGGCAATACCACGCTGGCACGCATTATTCGTTCTGTGCAGGAGGCCCAAAGTGAACGCGCCCCAACCCAGCGTTTTGTCGATCAATTCGCTCGTTACTATACCCCCGTTATCGTCTTGTTGGCGGTGCTGATTGCTACAGTACCGCCATTCTTTTTCGGGGCAGAGTTCATGCCATGGCTCTACCGTGCGCTTGTAACGCTGGTAATTGCCTGCCCCTGTGCGTTGGTTATTTCTACGCCTGTAACCGTAGTTAGTGGGCTGGCAGCGGCAGCGCGGCGCGGCATTCTTATTAAAGGCGGTGTCTATTTGGAAGAAGGCCGGAAGCTAAAAGCGCTGGCGCTTGATAAGACTGGCACGCTCACACATGGCAAACCTGCGCTTACGGATATTCGCCCCATCAGTACGATTACGGCAGAAAAAGCACTGGAAATAGCTGCCAGCCTCAATGCCCTTTCGGAACATCCCGTTGCTCACGCTATCGTCACGAAGGCTGCACTCGCGCGACCGCTAACCGTTTCCAAATTTGAGGCGATGACGGGCCGTGGCGTGAATGGAGTCATCGACGGTACGCGCTATTATTTGGGAAATCACCGGCTGGCTGAGGAGCTTGGCGTGTGCGGTGAGCATGTGGAATCCGAATTGTTGCCGCTTGAGTCCGAAGGAAAAACAGCGGTAGTGCTGACAACCGAGCAGCAAGCTTTATGCGTATTTGCCGTAGCTGATACGGTGCGCACTACCAGTGTGGAAGCCGTGAAATCACTGCAACAACTCGGTGTGCATTGCGTGATGCTAACGGGTGATAATAGCACCACGGCTCAAGCCATTGCTACGCATGTAGGTATTGAGGATGTGCGTGGAAATATGCTCCCCGAAGATAAGTTGAAAGCGATGGAGGAGCTAAGGAAAAATTACGATGTCGTCGGTATGGTGGGGGATGGAGTAAATGATGCGCCTGCTTTAGCGCGGGCATCTATCGGCTTTGCGATGGGGGCAGCGGGTACGGACACTGCATTAGAAACCGCCGATGTCGCGTTGATGGAAGATGATCTGCGGCGGATTCCATTGTTTATGAATCTGAGTCGCAAGACCAGCACGATATTAAAACAGAACATAAGCCTTTCTATCGGCATTAAAGCCGTTTTCCTGGCACTGAACTTTGCTGGTCTTGCGACGCTATGGATGGCGGTTTTTGCTGATATGGGAGCAAGCCTAATTGTTGTATTCAACGGCCTGCGCCTACTCAAATTTCAACAACAGGTGAAATCATAAGTTCCATTCACCACCTGCAGAGGGATTTTCCTACTTCGTTGTGGTCAAGGATTTGTCGTGCAGTACCATCGGTCAGCATGTCCTGTTTGCTGATATAGATGGGTCTGCCGATGGCGCAGAAGCTATCAGTCACGCGACCAGTCATCGCGCAGGCGTTTAGCTGCATCGCCATCAGCAAGAGTGCGACGGTTCTTATCTTGGACTTCATGGGATTTGCTCACGTTTTCGGATTGTTTTTCGAGTGCATCCACCCGTTCAGCATTCCTACCGGCACGACGAGCTGCCAGTAGGATGCCGAGGGCGGATAACACGGCCATGCACCACCCGGCCACACGCAGGGCATTGGTGGTGAAAAAGGCTTTGAGAGCCGCAATCATATCTGGCCATCCTTGCGGGCTT
>JANRKD010000026.1:0-172966 GCA_033763655.1 Alphaproteobacteria bacterium | reverse complement strand
TCCCTGCCTCCCCGCCCCCCCCGCACCCACGCCTCCCGTATGCACCGTTTCGCCAGTCCCGCCCAATTTACCCGCATAAGCGCTGTTGTGCTGCCTGTTGCGATGGCAGTTGCGGTGCTGTGCGGCACCCTTGGCCTCTATCTTGGCCTGATTGTCGCGCCCGAGGATTACCAGCAAGGGGCGATGGTGAAAATCATGTATATCCATGTGCCCGCCGCATGGATGGCGAGTGCGACCTATGCCTTCATGGCGGTGATGTCGGCGAGTTTTCTCATCTGGCGGCATACGCTGGCGGATGTGCTGGCGCGCGAGGCGGCGCCGATTGGTGCGGTGTTTACCCTCATCACCCTCATCACGGGCATGCTGTGGGGCAAGCCTACCTGGGGTGCTTACTGGGTGTGGGACGCGCGGCTGACCAGCATGCTGGTGCTGCTGCTGCTTTATGCGGGCTATCTCGGGGTGGCGATGAGCGGCGAACATTCCGAGCGCGTGAAAGTCGCTTCGGCGTGGATTGCGCTGGTTGGGGCATTGAACCTGCCGATTATCAAATACTCGGTGGAGTGGTGGAACAGCCTGCATCAGGGGGCCAGCATCCTGCGCCGTGGCGGGCCGAGCATCGACCCATCGATGTTATCTCCGCTGCTGCTGATGATCGGCTGCTTCACGGCGCTTTTCATTGTGCTGCTGCTGGTGCGTGCCGATACAGCGCTCAAAGCGGTCAAACTTCGGCGCTTGCAGATTCAGCGCATTGCGCTAAAAAATGCAGCGATGGAAGAAGGCGCGTAGCAGGCAGGGATTACGGAAAAACAAAACGGCACTTTCCTGTTTATTCCCTGCGCGCGACCCGCTAAACTTCGCCCCCACCAACCCCTAACGGCCCGGCCCTGCTATGACCTTTGTTGTGATTGATGCCTGCGTGCGCTGCAAATATACCGACTGCGTGGAAGTCTGCCCGGTCGATTGTTTCTACGAGGGCGAGAACATGCTGGTCATCAACCCGGACGAATGCATTGATTGCGGCGTCTGCGAGCCGGAATGCCCGGTCGAGGCGATTAAGCCCGAATCGGCGGAATTGCTCCACTGGGTCGAGATTAACCGCGATTATGCGATGCAATGGCCCGTCATCACCCGGAAAAAACCCGCCCCCGCCGATGCAGACGAGTATAAAAACGTCGAGAACAAGTTTGAAACCCTGTTCAGCCCCGCCCCCGGGAGCGGGGATTAAGACGGACGGCGTTCGAAGCGGTGATTTAGGCGCTACCTGAGCGGTGTTGAATCGCGCTTTAAGCCCTGTGGTTGAGAAAAACCACCAAACCAGTCCAAAACACTGCGCTGCAGCAAATTTTTTATTGACTGATAAATAACGATAATTTGTGTTTTGTGGCGCATTGCAACCGGAAACTTGGTAAATTAACTAAATTTTTACCATTCTAATAGCGCGAATTTTGTGGTATAACCAATGCAACTTAAGGCAATCCCTCACCAGAAATGGGAACTTTAAGCATCCAAGTGTGCTCTGGTCTGGCTCCCGCCAGTGTTTGGCGGCGGGTTTTTGTTTAACGTATTTGGTGGCGGCAGGCAACTGCAATCACCCCATGTTAAGGATGTAGCGTCTATGGCAACGAAAGCAAAAGTAAAAGTGAACGCAAAAACCAGCAAGAAATCCGCGCCTGCAAAAAAGGCGGCGGTAAAGAAGGCCGTGGCAAAGAAACCAGATGCAAAAAAAGCGGTCGTGAAAAAACCGGTGGCTAAAAAAGCGGCGCCCAAAGCGGCGACGAAGAAACCGGCGGTGAAGGCCGTGGCCAAACCCGTATTGAAAATGGTCGCCAAAAAGGTGGAAGCGAAAAAGCCGGTTGCCCCTGTGGCCAAGGCTTCCGCTGCACCCAAGGCCGATACGCGTCATACGCTCGACCGCGCACCGAGCATGCAGAACAAAGCGCCGCTCTCGTCGGTGGGTCGCCAGCAGCAGCAGGGCGGGCGTACCATGTTTGTGGTGCCGCCGCAGCCGAGCAATGGCCGCAAAAACAACTTCGCCGTCGGTGAATATGTCGTGTACCCGACGCATGGCGTAGGCAAAATCACCGGCCACGAAGTCGAGCGCATTGGGGAACACGAATTGAAAGTGTTCGTGATTGTGTTCGAGAAGGATAAAATGACGCTGCGCGTGCCGGTGGGCCGTGCGGAAGCGGCAGGCCTGCGCTCGATTTCGAGCACCGACCAGATCGGCAAGGCGCTCGCTACCCTGAAGGGTCGCGCTAAAATCGCCCGTGGGATGTGGAGCCGCCGTGCGCAGGAGTATGAGGCAAAAATCAACTCCGGCAACCTTGTTGCTATCGCCGAAGTGGTGCGCGACCTGCACAAGAACGTCGATCAGTCCGAGCGCTCGTACAGCGAGCGGATGATTTACGAAACCGCCATGCACCGCCTGTGTGGTGAAGTGGCTGCTTCCGAACGTGTCGATATTAAGGACGCGCAGGATCGCCTGCTGAAAGTGCTGCGTAAACAAGCGGCAATGGCGGCGTAAGCGAATAACGGAGCCGCCTGCGGTTCTCCGGTATTTCTCAGGCAGGATACACCTGCCGTTTCGGCCCCGAGTGGGCAAACCAAAGCAGTGGGGGCACAAGGATGATTGTGCCCCCTTTGTTTTGGGATGGGGGAGGTAGTAGCCAGTGGCCAGTAGCCAGTAGCCGGTAGCCAGTAGCCAGTAGTCAGTAGCCAGTGAAGGAAGGAAGGAAGGAAGGAAGGAAGGAAGGAAGGAAGTGAAGTGAATAGAGGACGGTGGCTGACGAGGGGAGTCGCCCCCTCTCCCGCCTGCGGGAGAGGGCCGGGGTGAGGGAAGCGGCAAGAGAAGAGTCGAGGACTAGAGTCGAGTAGTAAAAGAGTGAGTGGCGCCAACCACGGGTTACACCCCATACTCAACCCACAGCCCCCAGCCACAGCTTACATCAACAGCTTACAACCCACAGCCCCCAAGCCCGCCATTTGTCATGCCAAACGTGATTTGGCATCGATCACGGCGCGGCGGCGCCGGAGAGTTTTCCGCAAAGGGGCTGGATGCCAGCCTGCGTTGGCATGACAATTCCGGGGCGATGGTCGGTGCTCCCGCGCATGGCACGGCACGCCTGACCGGTCAGGCTACATCATTGTGAGCACCCGTTGAGAGGCGACGCCTAAAAGCCGCTTTTAAAGACCAGCGAACAGGCCGAAACCGAACTGTTGGTCAGGTCGTAAGACGACGCGGCCATGGCGGCAACGCTGGTGGCAAGGTTGCCGCAGCCCGCGCCAGCCGTGGCGCTCCCCTGACTTTCGAGTGTGGTGACGGTGCCGCTATCGGGCTTGCCGTCATCCATCTTGGTGTCGATGTTCCACGCCTCTTCCGAGCGCAGCACGCCTGTTGGCAGGAGAGCATCGGTGCCTGCGCCAAAGACGAAGGCGTTGCCATAGCTGTTGGCGTAAAAGGTCGAAGCGGCAGGTGCCGTGACCCCCGTGCCGGGTGAGGCGACCCCTGTCACGGCGACGGTGCCAAGCCCGGCGATGTTCCAGCCCGCGCCGTTGAGTTTGGCGCGCGGATTGTGGGTGGCGGGCGTCATCGCGGTGCCGCCGACATTGGTGTAGGAACCTTCGACCAGGCTGGCGTTGGCCAGATGAATCCAGAACAGGGAAATCTCGTTGTTGGCGGCGGTGCCGTGGTTTTCGATAACGCCGTCACCATCACCATTGCCTGCGGTGGTCCAGAAGCTGCTGGCGTTGTTCATGTCGCCGGGCAGGGCGAAGTATTTGTCGCGGAAGGTGCCAATTGCCGTGGCGTAGCGCTGATACTCGGTGTTGACCGAGCGTAGCTCGGCGGCGCGGATGAGGGACTGCCCCGAGAGCACCCCGCCAACCAGCAGACCGAGAATCACCAGCACAATCGAGAGTTCGACCAGTGAAAATGCCTGTGTGCGGGCTTGCCGTGCGGTGTGGATGCTGGTTTTCATGGCGGTTCCCCCAAATGGTTGGACGTAGCGATGTTATTCTATACGCCCAATCAGCTTAACAGCCAAAGCTAAAGAGAGGGTTAACAAACCCCGGCATGCAATCTGTTGCGCGGCGCGGCGGCACGGCCACAACCCGCGCGACTCCTTAAACCGTGCGGCTGACCATCAGTTTTTTGATTTCGGCGATGGCCTTGGCGGGGTTGAGGCCCTTGGGGCACGCCTTGGCGCAGTTCATGATGGTGTGGCAGCGGTAGAGTTTGAAGGGATCCTCAAGCTCATCCAGCCGGTTACCTGTCGCTTCGTCGCGGCTGTCGATAATCCAGCGGTAGGCATGCAGCAAAATGGCCGGGCCGAGATAGCGCTCATGGTTCCACCAATAGCTTGGGCAGGAGGTGGTGCAGCAGGCGCACAGGATGCATTCGTACAGCCCATCGAGCTTTTCGCGGTCTTCGGGCGATTGCAGGCGCTCGGTGCCTGAAGGTGCGGCGGAGTCGGCCTTAAGCCACGGCTCGATGGATTCATACTGCGCGTAGAAATGGGTCATGTCGGGCACGAGGTCCTTTACCACCTTCATATGCGGCAGCGGGTAGATATTGACCTCACCCTTCACGTCGGCGATGGATTTGGTGCAGGCCAGCGTGTTGGTGCCGTCGATATTCATGGCGCAGGAGCCGCAGATACCCTCGCGGCAGGAGCGGCGGAAAGTGAGGGAGGGGTCCTGCTCGTCCTTCATTTTAATCAGCGCGTCGAGCACCATCGGTGCGCATTTATCGAGATCGACCTCGAAGCGGTCCACGCGCGGATTTTTCGGCTTGCCGTCGCTGCCGACATCCTCCGGGTCGTAGCGGTAGATGTTGAACACCTTGACCCGCGTGGCGCCTTCGGGCGCGTCGAAATGGTTGCCGTCTTTCGAGAGTTTCGAATTTTTGGGGAGGGAAAACTCAGCCATAAAAGCTCCTATGCTTCTGGGGTGCGGATGTTGGGAATGAGAGGCAGGTGCGCGCGTTGTTTGGCGCGGATTTCGGCGATGGTTTTGCCCATGGCGATGGTGCGCGCCGGGTTGGTCGGATGGCTCTGCGCGATATAGATGCTGTCGGGCTCGGCCTGCGACATGATGCGCCAGAAATCGGGCGCCTGTTCAATCGCAAAACCTGCGCGCGCGAGGATGTAGAGGCCGACATAATCCGCCTCGGCCTCGAAGGCCGAGGAGTAGCGCAGCATTCCCTGCTGGCTGCCGACCTTGCCGAAGATGCCCTGCGTATTAGCCCCGGCGGCCCCGGCCGCCGCATCCGCCACCGCGCCGACCAGCGTGCCGAGGGTGACGTTGCGTTCCTGCGCCTCGATATGCCGCATGATGTTATGCGCGAATTCATGCGCAATCACAAAGCCGAGCTGGTGGTCGTTTTTCGTGAAATCGACCATGGCGGGGTAAATCACCACGTCCTGCCCGTCAGCATGGGCGTTGAGTCCGTGCTCGTGCGGGTTGAGGATGACTTTGAAATGACACTCCGCCGCGTCACGGCCAAGGTCGCGGCAGAGGCTGCCCGCCGCTTTCGAAACGCGCGCAGCAATCGGCGTGAGGCGACCTGCGAGCGCCTCCACCTGCCGGTGGCCGTAATTTTTCTTGTCGTTAAAGCGGATGGGCGCCTGCTTGGCGGCGGCTTCCTGCGCCTGCGCTTCGATCGCCAGCTCCTCGCGAGTGACACCGGGGTTGCTGGTCGTCGGCGTTGCGCAGGCGGTAAGGGTGAGGAGCGCCGTGAGGGTGAGGAGTTGGGCGAGGGTCATGCGGAAATCTCCGCGATGATAGACTCGATTTGTTTGTGCAGATGCGGCAATTGCCCGTACACGATGGTTTCCACCTGATCGTAATCAATGCGATAATACTCATGAACGATTTTGTGGCGCAGGCCTGCAATTTTTTGCCACGGTATATCCGGGTAACGGTTTTTTAGGTCGTCGGACAGCTTGGTGACAGCCTCGCCAATGGTCATCAGATGAAAGACCGTCGACTCTTTGACTACTTCCTCTGAAAAACCCAGCATCAGACGCTCTTCAATGGCATCCATCGCGTCCAGCATATTGCCGAGGTGGAACAGGTTTCCTGCGTTTATATCCTTCATAGAGGCGTCGCCTCCGACAAGATATGGTCACGCAGGCGTGGGTGGATGGATTTATCGGTAATCACATCAACTTCGCAGCCAATCAGCTCTTCTAACCTTGGCTCAATCGAATAAAAATCCCATCCCATCGGTTTTTCCACCGTCACCAGAAAATCCACATCGCTTGTCTCATCCGCCTCGCCGCGCGCGACGGAGCCAAACACGCGCACATTGCCCACGCCATGCTCCGCCGCGATGGCAAGGATTTGGGGTTTGAGTGCGCGCAGTTGGGTGAGGTTCATCAATACACCCGTTTTTTCGGCGGCACGGCGGCGACGTCGTCCGTCAGGGGGCTGGTATGCACCGGGCGGTAGTCGAGTTTTGTGCCACCCGCATCATCCAGCCAGCAGATGCTGTGCTTCATCCATTGGGCGTCGTCGCGATCGGGGAAATCCTCGCGCGCGTGCGCCCCGCGTGATTCCTTGCGGTTCTCGGCGGAGGTAATGGTCACCAGCGCCTGAGCGCGCAGGTTATCAAGTTCGAGCGCCTCGACCAGATCGGTGTTAAAAACCAGCCCCTGATCGGAAACCTTCAAATCGCCATACGAGTCATAGACCTGCTTCATTTTCTTCACGCCTTCGCTCAGCACCTCCTGCGTGCGGAAGACCGCCGCGTGATTCTGCATGGTGCGCTGCATGTTGCGACGGATGGTGGCGGTGGGGGAGGCGCCGTCGGCGTAACGCACGCGGTCGAAGCGGGTGAGCGCTTTTTCCGTCGCATGGGCGGGGGCTGGGGCAAGTTTCGCACCCTTTTTCACGGTGTCGCGTGCGCGGTGGGCGGCAGCGCGGCCAAACACCACCAGATCGAGCAGCGAGTTGCTGCCCAGACGGTTGGCGCCATGCACCGAAACGCAGGCGGCTTCGCCAATCGCCATCAGGCCCGGTACGACCGTATCGGGGTTGCCGTTTTTGAGGGTGACGACTTCGCCGTGGTAATTGGTCGGGATGCCGCCCATGTTGTAATGCACGGTTGGCAGCACCGGAATCGGCGCCTTGGTGACATCAACCCCGGCGAACACTTTTGCGGTTTCGGAAATCCCCGGCAGGCGCGCATGCAGCACCGAGGCGTCGAGATGGTCGAGATGCAGGAAGATATGGTCGGACTCGGGGCCGACGCCGCGGCCTTCACGGATTTCCATCGTGATGGCGCGACTGACGACGTCGCGGCTGGCCAGATCCTTGGCGCTGGGGGCATAACGCTCCATGAAGCGTTCACCCTTGCTGTTGACGAGGTAGCCGCCTTCGCCGCGCGCGCCTTCGGTAATCAGGCAGCCTGCACCGTAAATCCCGGTGGGGTGGAATTGCACAAACTCCATATCCTGTAGCGCAACGCCTGCGCGCAGCGCCATGCCGCCGCCGTCGCCGGTGCAGGTATGCGCCGAGGTGGCAGAGAAATAGGCGCGGCCATAGCCGCCGGTGGCGAGCAGGGTTTGCTGGCCCCAGAAGCGGTGCAGCGAGCCGTCATCAAGGTTCCAGGCCAGCACGCCACGGCATTCGCCGTCGTCGGTCATCAACAAATCGAGGGCGAAGAATTCGACGAAAAACTTGGCCTTGTGGCGCAGTGCCTGCGTGTAGAGCGTGTGCAGAATGGCGTGACCGGTGCGGTCGGCGGCGGCGCAGGTACGCTGCGCGGCGGGGCCATTGCCGTAATCCGTGGTCATGCCGCCGAACGGGCGCTGGTAGATTTTCCCATCCGCCGTGCGCGAGAATGGCACGCCGTAATGCTCCAGCTCGATGATGGCCTCGGGTGCGTTTTTGCACATGTACTCGATGGCGTCCTGGTCGCCGAGCCAGTCCGCGCCTTTGATGGTGTCGTAAAAATGCCGGCGCCAGTCATCCGGCCCCATATTGCCCAGCGCCGCCGAAATGCCGCCCTGTGCCGCCACTGTGTGCGAGCGGGTGGGGAAGACTTTGGTCAGGCAGGCGGTGGACAGGCCTTGCTCGGCCATGCCGAAGGTCGCGCGCAGGCCCGCACCGCCTGCCCCAACGACAATGACGTCGTAGTAATGGTCGGTGATGGGATAGGCACGCCCCTGAATGGTGGGGATGGATTTGTCGATTTTGGGAGCGTCAGCCATGGGGAGTCCTATCAAAAAAGCGAAGGTCGAATGGAGAATTTAAAGTGCCGTAGCGTGCAGGTGGAAAATCGCCATAAGCGAAGCCGCACCGAGGCCGATAACAAGTACGTTCAGCGTCAGCAAGGCGAAGATTTTTCGGACTTCCGAGTGGATATAATCCTCAAGGATGGTCTGCACGCCAAGCCGGGCGTGGGCGAACAGCGCGACGACAAAAGCGGCCATCGCCAGTGCCACCAACGGTTGGTGCAGCCATTGGCTGAGGCTGCTCGCATCCGCATGAATCAGGCGGGTGACAAGGGCGACCACAAACCACAGCGAAAGCGGCAGCAGGGCGAGGGCGCTTACCCGTTGCAGCCAGAAATGCTGTGTGCCCGCATGCGCCGAGCCAAGGCCACGTGCGCGTTTAATGGGGGTACGTAAGGAAGTGTGCGCCATCTTAAATCCCTCCCATGCGGACGACATACGCCCAGGTAAAAACGGTCGCCGAAACGGCAAAGGCCAGCACTACCTGCCCTGAGGCCAGCATGTCGGGCAGGCTGAAGCCCCGGCCAAGATCCCAGTTCAAATGGCGGATGCCATTGCCCAGATGGTAGTAAAAAGCCAACGTCCAGCCAAAGAGGAACAGTTCACCCACAACGCTGCCAAACGCGCCGCGCAGCGCCTCGAACAGGGCCGGGTCATAGGCCGCGCCCCACAGCCACAGGGCAAGGGGAATCAGCCCAAGGGTGAGGCCAAAGCCCGTCACCCGGTGCAGAATCGAAAGCGCGTTCGACATCTGCCAGCGGTAGATGCCCAGATGCGGCGATAGCGGACGGTTTTTGTAAATGCTGCTCATAGGACGCTCTCGCTGGGTGGGGGTTGCGCTATTTATGCCCCCGGCCTTACGGTTTGTCAAACCATGCCCATGGGGGTGTGTCCGTGGTGCTGTTGCTGCGCCTTTCTGTCGCGCAATTGTCACGAAACTGTCACGGGCTTTTGGGCGGGCAGACAGCTAAGCTTCATGTAAGTTATTTCGCATGCTACATAGTTAGGGTAAGTTCCATTGGCTGTGCCTTCTAAATTCGCAGAACACCGTACCGCATCGCTTCCCAAAAAAGCGGGCATTATGCTTTATGAGGGCACGCCTGAAAATCGCCGGTTGCTCGTGGGGTATAATGAAGGACGCTTTGCCAAAGACGGGCGCTATCTGGTGCTGCCTAAAGGCTCGATCGATGAAGGAGAAACGCCGCTGCGTGGTGCCCTGCGTGAATTTGGTGAGGAAACCGGCTTCGATTTAGCGGCATTTCTCGGTGAAGAGAATATCGGCAAACTGGAACGGGGCGAAACGCTGCGCGACATCACCAACCCATCGGTTTCCGGTGTCACGGTAGTAAAATTCTCGCCGCGCCCGTATCCGCACACCTACCACGCGCGCACGGGGAAAACGCAATCGCTGGTCATGTTCGGGGTCAGGGTGGAGGGAATCGATCGGATTCCAAACCTCAAGAACAGCGAGGGCAAAACGACTAAGCAACATCTCGATGCGCATCCGCTGATTCCGCGTTTTCCGGTTTTTCTGGCATGGATGAAACAAGGCTTTATCCCTGCCGATGGCAACCATGCACGGGTAGAACTCTGGAAGTCTGGATGGTTTGATAAAAAAGTGAAGGAACATGCATCAGAAGGCATTGAGGTGGCAGGTGACTGGCAGGCGACGCGCGCGCGCTGGCAGCATTTCTGTCAGGAAATGGAGCGGGATGAGGGCTATAAAAAACTGCGGGCGGCATTCGGCAAAATCAAGCAGCGCATGGTGGATCTGGGCCATGTTGAGGGTGATAAGGCCGTGCTGAAGTTCGATGGTAAAGACTGCCCGCTCTTCTGGTATAGCGAAGGGGCAATGGTGGGAAATGCGCGCGACATTCTCGCCAAAACGCTTAAGGATATGAAGGAGAACCCTGACTATGCCCGCGCTTTTGGCGGGCAGGGGACGAATCAAAAAGAACTGCGTGACGACCGCAAGGCGCTCCTCGGGCAGGTGGCGGGCTACAGTCCGTTTGTATCCGATGCTGTCTGGCGCGCGGCCTGCAAAGAAGCGAATGCTGGTGGTCGGGTGGCAAGAAGCCTGGCCGGACACGGTAGAACAACCAAAGGAAGAGCCGTTGTACCACCGAAGGGGTGGGTTTCAGCGGTTACTTCGCCTATGCAGGCAGAAGGTATGGCTTTAGGTTGAATTGTTGCACCAGCGTTTCGGCGATCTGCACCGCGTTAAGCGCTGCGCCTTTGCGTAAATTATCCGAAACAATCCACAGATTGATGCCGTGGGGCACGGTTTCATCGACCCGCACGCGGCTGACGAACGTCGCATCCTCGCCGACGCATTCGACCGGCGTGGTGTAGCCGCCTGCCTCGCGGCGATCGACCACCAGCACGCCTTCGGCGCCTTCGAGCGCATCGTAGACCTGCGCAACGCTCATCGGGTGGGTGAACTCGATATTCACCGATTCGCTGTGGCCGACAAACACCGGTACGCGCACGCAGGTGGCGGAAACCTTGATGTTGGCATCGAGAATTTTTTTGGTCTCCTCGACCATTTTCCATTCCTCTTTGGTTTTGCCGTCCTCCATGAAGACATCAATCTGCGGAATGACGTTGAACGCGATGCGCTTCTGGAATTTTTTCGGCTCTTTTGCATCGTGGACGAACAGGCCTTTGGTCTGCTCGTACAGCTCGTCCATCCCTTCCTTGCCTGCGCCGCTTACGGATTGGTAGGTGCTCACCACTACGCGCTTGATGGGGTTGATGGCGTGCAGCGGTTTCAAGGCCACCACCATCTGGATGGTGCTGCAATTGGGGTTGGCGATGATGTTGCGGGTGCGGAAATCCGCAAGGGCGTGGGCATTTACTTCGGGCACAACGAGGGGAATATCCTGCTCCATGCGGAAATGCGAGGTGTTGTCGATCACCACGCAGCCCGCCGCCGCCGCGCGCGGTGCGTGGATTTTGCTCACCGCCGAACCGGGTGAGAAAAGGGCAATATCCGTGCCGGTGAAATCGTAATCGTCGAGTGCCTGCACGGTGAGGATTTTTTCCTCGCCGAAGCTGACTTCCTTGCCCACCGAGTTGCGGCTGGCCAGCGCCACCACTTCGCGCGCGGGGAAGCGGCGCTGCGCCAGAATTTCAAGGATTTCGCGGCCAACATTTCCTGTCGCCCCGACCACTGCAATTTTATAGCTCATGATACAGTACCTTAGTTTTTATAGATGGACTGACGGTGGCCAATCGCGTGAATTTCGACAATCCGAATGGTGTTCTCCACCAGATAAATCACGCGGTAGTCGCCCACACGGATTCGCCAGAGGTTATCCTCCCCCGCCAGCTTCCTGCACCCGTGCGGATAAGGGGTTTGTGCCAGCCGGTCAATCGCCTTTTCAATTCGGATGCGAAAACCACCGGGTACCCCGGCCAGTTGCTTCAAGGCGCTGCGGCGGATTTGAACCGTAAAACGGAGGGTCATTCCCGGGGGAGTTTCGCGCGGGTTCCCCGTTGCGGCGGCGATTTTGCAGCCCGTTTCGGGCGTTGATCTCCCGCATGGAGCCGGCGTTTGGCGGTTTCCCAATCAATCAGCGCATCGCCGTCGCTGGCATGGGCGAGCATGGCATCGCAGAAATCCTCCCACAAAGCACCGTACCTGCGCAGGTCAATCTGCACCCCGACCTGTCTGCCTTTCGAGTCCGTAATGTAGTGGATGCCGTTCATCGCTGGCATTTTAGCGCGATTCTCTCCGGGAATCAAGCGCCGCTCACGCCACCTTCGATTGTGCGGCAAGGGCGACAAGCGCGGCCATAATGGCGTCGCCCATTTCTGCGGTGCCGACCTTTTTCGCGCCGTCCTGCATAATATCCCCCGTGCGGTAGCCTTCTTCGAGCACCCGGGCCACGGCGGCATCGACCATATCCGCCTGCGTATGCATGGCGAAGGAATAGCGCAGCATCATGCCGACCGAAAGGATGGTGGCAATCGGGTTGGCGATGCCCTTGCCCGCAATATCGGGCGCGCTGCCATGTACCGGCTCGTAGAGGGCGGCGCGCTTGCCGTTGATTTCTGCGCCCAGCGAGGCTGAGGGCAACATGCCCAAGGAGCCGGTGAGCATCGCCGCGCAGTCGGAAAGGATGTCGCCAAAGATGTTCCCTGTCACCATCACGTCGAACTGCTTGGGCGCGCGCACCAGCTGCATCGCCGCGTTATCGACATACATATGGCTGAGGGTGATGTCGCTATACTCGGCGTCGCGCAGTTTCTGTACTTCCTCGCGCCACATTTCGGTGGCTTCGAGCACGTTCGCCTTATCGACCGAGCAGAGCTTTTTACCGCGGGCGCGCGCCAGATCGAGCGCAACGCGGGCGATGCGCGTCACTTCCCAATCGGCATACACCATGGTGTTGCGGCCAACGCGGTGGCCGTTTTCAACCGTCACGCCGCGCGGCTGGCCGAAGTAAATATCGCCCGTCAGTTCGCGCACGATAAGGATATCAAGACCCGAGATGATTTCGGGTTTCAGGCTCGATGCATCGGCCAGCGCCGAAAAACACATCGCCGGACGCAAATTGGCGAACAGGTCGAGGTCTTTGCGGATGCCAAGCAGCCCGCGCTCGGGGCGCACGGCATAATCGAGTGCTTCCCATTGTGGGCCGCCGACCGCGCCAAGCAGGATTGCATCCGCTGCTTTGGCTTTCGCCAGCGTTTCTGCGGGGTAGGGCGTGCCAACCGCGTCGTAGGCGCTGCCGCCGAGGAGTGCCTCGTCGAAGACAAAAGAAACGCCAGCGTTGCTGCCTGCCCATGCGAGCACGCGTTTGGCCTGCCCGACCACTTCGGGGCCGATGCCGTCGCCCGGCAGGAGGAGAATGGTTTTGCTGGTCATGGCGTTTCCTTTCTTTTTGTCAGCGCGTGCCTTCATAGGCAGGGCAATGTAGCGTTACCTCGCACTCAGCCATGGCATGGCGGCGGCGCGTGTGGCCTCGAACGTATCAATCGCGGTGCTCTTTTCGAGTGTCAGGCCAATATCATCCAGCCCATTCATCAGGCAGTGCTTGCGGAACGGGTCGAGGGTAAAAGTGAACTCATGGTTGCCCGCACGCACGGTCTGGCTCGGCAGATCGACAGTGATGTTGTTGCTGCTCGATTGGCTGTGCTGGAGGAGAATATCCACCGCTTCGCGCGGCAGCACCACCGGCAGGATGCCATTCTTGAAGCAGTTATTGTAAAAAATGTCGGCAAAGCTCGGGGCGATGACGCAGGTGATGCCAAAATCCGCCAGCGCCCACGGCGCATGCTCGCGGCTCGACCCGCAGCCGAAATTTTCAAGCGCGACAAGGATTTTTGCACGGGTGTAGGGTTCGCGGTGCAGTACGAAATCCTCAATTTTTTTGCCATCCACCGTGAAGCGCATTTCGTAGAATAACCCCTCGCGCAGGCCCGTGCGCTTGATGGTTTTCAAAAACTGCTTCGGGATAATCATATCCGTGTCGATATTCTGGATCGGCAGCGGCGCGGCAATCGCTGAAAGTGTGGTGAATTTCTGCATGGGGAATCCTTAAGGTTATCCGCCGTTCTTATGCAAGTAATCGCCGATTTTTGCAAGGGCCTTTCCCTGTTTCCGGCGCCATTCTCTCCCGTGTTCATCGCGCGGGGTAACGGGCTGGATGGCTGTGAGTTGTCGGTTGCCCCGCCCTCACCCCGGCCCTCTCCCGCAAGCGGGCGAGGGAGCGACTCCCCGTGCTGGCGCAAGCGTAGCCCTCGCAGGCGCAAGCGTAGGCCACCAGCCATGCCGCGTCATTGCGAGCGATAGCGCGGCAATCCATCTTAGGCACATAAAGAAAGCTGTTGGGTGGGAGAACCATGAAAGCTGCCGGTTAGGAGAAACAGGTGGATTGCTTCGGCCTTGCACCGTGAGAGTACGAGGCACGTTCTCGTCAGGCCTCGCAATGACGCGCGGCGCGGGGATTGGAGTCACTCACCTTTACCACGCGCCTCTCGATGCTTCTCTTGCCAAGCCCTCACCCGGTGCACCCCATGAAGGACGTGGTGCGCCGACCTCTCCCAAGGGAGAGGTAAAGACAGCCACGCGACTCTCACCGCGCGACGCTTCTTTTGCCGAAGATGTTCTAGTCGCGCGGCTTGCGGTAGGGGCGGTCGCCCGAGGGTT
This sequence comes from Alphaproteobacteria bacterium, assembly GCA_033763655.1. Classification (GTDB taxonomy): domain Bacteria; phylum Pseudomonadota; class Alphaproteobacteria; order Rickettsiales; family UBA3002; genus QFOX01. The sequence goes on along the minus strand of JANRKD010000026.1, from coordinate 158,572 downwards.
TGCGGTCACCGTACGGCTTTTTCGCGCCATAGGGTTTTTTATCGCCGTAAGGCTTCTTATCGCCGTAGGGTTTTTTGTCACCGTAGGGTTTGCGTTCGCCACGGTCTTCGCGCGGCTTATATTCGCGGCGGGCCGGGCGTTCCTCGCCCCCATCGCGTGGTTTGTATTCGCGGCGCGGGCGTTCTTCACCGCCATCACGCGGCTTGAACTCGCGGCGCGGGCGCTGTTCGCGTTCGCCACGTTCTGCGGCGGCAGCTTCGCGCTCCGCACGTTCGGCGCGCTCGGCGTCTTTGGCGGCGACCTTCAGGCCATGTTTGAGTGCCACAATCAGGCGGCTGACCTCGTCGAGCGCGCGGAGGGTTTCGGCGGCCCCGTCGGCGCCCATATAGCCCAGGCGTCCGGCGAGGGTGATTTGCGTCATCAGCTCGGCGTTGGCGCTTTGTGCCTTGCTGTAGCTGTCGCTCATGCCGAATTCGTTGTTGCGGCCAGAAGCGGCGGCAATCGACGAGGCTACGCTGAGGGCGGTGCTGCGCATCTGCGCGCCAAGCCCGCTATGCTCGCGCTCGGGGAAATCATCCGTCGCGCCGTAGATACGTTCGGCCAGCGCGATGGCTTTCTGCCAGGCGGGCAGTTCCTGGAAATCACGCGCGGCGGAAACGCCGGTGGTGCGGAGGGTTTGGGGAGCGGACATGGTATTTTCTTTCTGTGGGGGTGAGTAGAGGGAAAGTATCGCCGTGATTAAGCGCGCCCGGCGTTGCGGGTGTGGAGTGTCCGAACGTCGGTGAGCTCGCCGGTGATGGCTGCCGCCGCTGCCATTGCGGGGGACATCAGATGGGTGCGACCGCCACGTCCCTGACGGCCTTCGAAATTGCGGTTGCTGGTGGCGGCGCAGCGTTCGCCCGGTGACAGGCGGTCGTTGTTCATCGCCAGACACATGGAGCAGCCCGCCTCGCGCCATTCGAAGCCAGCGGCCTCAAAAATCTTGTCGAGCCCTTCGGCCTCCGCCTGTTGCTTGACGAGGCCGGAGCCGGGGACAATCAGCGCGAGCTTGATATTTGCCGCCACTTTGCGGCCTTCGACCACAGCCGCTGCCGCACGCAAATCCTCGATGCGGCCATTGGTACACGAACCGATAAAGACCTTGTCGATGCTAAGTCCGGCAAGCGGCGTGCCCTGGGTGAGTCCCATGTAATCGAGTGCGCGGGCGATGCTCTCGCGCTGGCCTTCGGGGAAATCTTCAAGCGCCGGGACGTTGCCCGTAATCGGCAGCACGTCCTGCGGGCTGGTGCCCCAGGTCACCTGTGGTGCAATCTCGGCGGCGTTGAGGCTTATTTCGATGTCAAACACCGCGTCGGCATCGCTCGGCAGCGTTTTCCAGTAGGCGATGGCGGCCTCGAAATCCGCGCCTTGCGGCGCCATTGGGCGGCCACGCAGATAGGCGAAGGTTTTTTCATCCGGCGCAATCAGTCCGGCGCGCGCCCCGGCCTCGATGCTCATGTTGCAGACGGTCATCCGCCCTTCCATGGAGAGGCTGCGGATGGTGCTGCCCGCATATTCCATAACGTAGCCGGTGCCGCCCGCCGTGCCGATTTTCCCGATGATGGCCAGCGTGATGTCTTTCGCGGTGACGCCGTCGGGCAATTCGCCTTCGATCGTGATGCGCATGTTTTTCGCGCGCTTCTGGATGAGGGTCTGGGTGGCGAGCACATGTTCGACCTCGGAGGTGCCGATGCCAAAGGCCAGCGCGCCAAACGCGCCGTGGGTGCTGGTGTGCGAGTCGCCGCAGACGATGGTGGCGCCGGGCAGGGTGAAGCCTTGCTCGGGGCCGACAATATGCACCACGCCCTGACGAATATCGTCCATTTTATAGTAGGTGATGCCAAAGGCTTTGGTGTTATCTTCCAGCGTCTGCACCTGAATGCGGCTGGTCTCATCCGCGATGCCGTGTAGCCGATCTTTGGTGGTGGGCACGTTATGGTCGGCCACTGCCAGCGTCGCCTCGGGGTGACGCACCGTGCGACCCGCCGTGCGCAGACCCTCGAAGGCCTGAGGGCTGGTTACTTCATGCACAAGATGGCGGTCGATATAGAGTAGGCAGGTGCCGTCATCCGCTTCATGGACGAGGTGGGCATCGAATATCTTGTCGAAAAGCGTGCGCGAATGAGCCATGAGGGTACAGGTTGCAGGTTGCAGCTCTAAGGAGTGGTGGCAGCGCGCGCCCGCCACGGATACAGGCAGAGCTGGAACCTGTAGCCTAAAACCTGAGGGCTATGCCTGCGCGTCTGCCGTGGCTGCCTTAGCATTCGCGCCGACAGTCAGGTCCATCTTTTCGCGGATGCGCGCCGATTTGCCGGTGCGGCCACGCAGGTAGTACAGTTTCGCGCGGCGCACTTCACCCTGACGCACGCGGGTGACGCCTGCAACCCGTGCCGAGTAAAGCGGGAAGATACGCTCGACCCCTTCGCCGTGGCTGAGTTTGCGCACGGTGAATGCCGAGTTGATGCCTGCGTTCTTTTTCGCGATGACGAGGCCCTCGAAGGCCTGAATACGTTCGTTATTGCCCTCGATGATTTTCACATCCACGCGCACGACGTCGCCGGGTTTGAAGGCGTCAATTTTCTGGCTGGCGCTGACTTTTGCGACCTGTTCTGCTTCAATTTCCTGCAGGATATTCATGGCTTACCTCGTGTTTTCGACCGGCGCGTTAGTATCATTGGGGAGGGCTTACTACACGCAAGCCCATGCCTTGGCAAGGGGTTTTTGCGCGGGGCGCGCCCCGGAGTTGGCCCGCACGGCGCAGGCGCGTCATTTCTTCAGCAGATCCGGCCTTTTGCGCGCGGTAATGGCCTGTGCCTGCGCGAGCCGCCATTGCGCGATATGGGCATGGTGGCCGCTGAGCAGAACTTCGGGAATTTCGCGGCCTTCCCAGACAGCGGGCTTGGTATAATGCGGGTATTCGAGCAGGTTGGCATACACACCATCGCCGAAGCTTTCCTCGCCGAGGCTGGCTTCTTTGCCGACAACGCCGGGCAGCAACCGCACGCAGCCGTCAATCAGCGCCATGGCGGGGATGTCGCCGCCGGTGAGCACGAAATCACCGAGCGACACCTCGCGTGGGGCGTGTTTTTCGAGGACGCGCTCATCCACCGCTTCGTAGCGCCCGCAGAGCAGAATCAGCGGGGTCTGGCTCAGTTCACGCAACAGAGGCTGGTTCATCCGTTCGCCGCGCGGCGAAAAATGGATGAGTTGGGCGGCGGGATTGCTCTGTTGGGCGTGGGTTATTGCGGCATCGACGACATCGGGCTTGAGCACCATCCCCGCACCACCGCCAGCGGGGGAATCATCGACTTTGCGGTGCGGGCCGATGCCGAAATCGCGCAGATTCACCAGCGTTAACTCCCAGATGCGGCGGGTGAGCGCCTCGCCCACCAGCGAATGGCCGAGCGGCCCGGGATACATCTCGGGCATGAGGGTAATGACGCTGATGCGCCAGGGGGTGGGCTGTTCGGGGTTGTTCGTCACTCGGGCCGGGCGGTCAGTAGTTCGGGCGGGTCGATGGTGATGCGGCGCGCGGGCGTATCGACCACGGGAAACGTAGCGTGGGTGAAGGCGTAAAGCGCGCTTTCCCCGTCCGGGCGGGTGATGTCGAGAATGTCGCCCGCGCCGTAATTGGCGACGCTGCGCACCGTGCCAAAGGCGCTGCCATCGGCTTCTACCACCGCCATGCCGATGAGGTCGTCGGTGTAATAGAGATTGGGGTTGGCAAGCGCAGGCAATTCGCTCCGCGCGACGCCGATTTTTTTGCCGCGCAGCAGTTCGGCCTGTTCGCGGCGGGTGATGCCCTCGATTTCGACAATCGCGCCGCCTTGGGTATGCCCCGTAATGCGCAGCGTGAGGGGCGCGCCGTTGGCATCGGTCAGGCTTTGGTGGCGGGCAAAATCATCCAGCGGGTCGGTGAAGGACTTCACCTTCATGCGGCCGCTGACACCGTGCGGTTGGGTGAATACAGCCAGCGCTACCCACGATGTTTCAGCGGGTGGTTTGGCCAGAGGGGATGTCGTGTCGTTCATCAAAAATGCCCGGTCAGTTAAAATGCTCAATCAGCCCCACTACGCCAAGGGCGACCCCGGCTGCGGCAACGAGAATGGCCAGTACCATAGAACCTCCAAAAAACGAGGCAATTCCTAGCATGGCGAGGAGAAAATTGCAACCATGGGGGCATGAGGCACTAAAAAGGGCGGCACAAGGCCGCCCTTTTGGTAAGGCATGTACGCCAGAAGCTAGGCTGCCGGGGCTTCTTCCGCCGGGGCGGCCTTGGCGGCTTCGGCTTCGGCTTTAGCGGCCTCTTTCGCCTCGATTTCTGCAGCCGCACGCTTTTCGGCGCGGGTCAGCTTGTCGGCTTTTTTACGGGTTTTTTGCGGTTTGCCGGCGGCGTCGGCTTTTTTGGTCAGACCGGCAGCAGCGAGCAGGCTGTTGACGCGCTCCGACGGCAGGGCGCCGACTGCAAGCCAATGCTTGGCGCGCTCGGCGTTAAAAACAACGCGGCTAGCGCTGTCTTTGGCCAGCAGCGGGTTGAAGGTGCCGAGTTTTTCGATAAAGTCGCCATCACGCGGGGCGCGGCGGTCGGCAACGACAATGCGGTAAAAGGGTTTCTTTTTGGTGCCGGCGCGGGCCAGACGAATCACTGCAGACATAGTTCTCTCCACCAGTTTCGGTTGAGCTTGATTGCCCATATACCCAACAGGAGCGGGGCTTTAACCATAGTCCCGCTGATAAATCCAGCAAAAAATGTGCGCGGGGCTGCATAGCATAATCTTCACGCAACTGTCATACAACGGTCACGGAAGTTTCAACGGCTTAGGTCATACTGTTCCGATGGCGCATGAACGAAAGGGAACGGGGTCTGAAGGGGGCAAGCACTGGTTGGCAATACGCCAGCACGTGGTCCCTAGACATTTGCTCAAACCATTGGACGAGCTGGAACTGGCAATCGGCAGCCTTGATGCGCTGCTGAACCCGCCTTCCGCGCGCAGGCAACAGGAGATGTCGCATGTTGCGTACCAGGAAGCGCGCCGTGAGGCGGTGCCTGTTGAACAAAAGCGCACCGAGTTTGAAGCCATCATCGCCAAGACAGAAGCGGTGCTGCGTCAGCTGCGCATCGAGCAGGGGATGCATTCCTCCGACTACGAACAGCCCATGTTGCAGCCGATGCTCGAAAAATTGCAACAAGCGATGAGCGTGGAAGAAGATTTGCAGCACCGTAATCTGGCGTTAAATAACACGCATGCCAGCACCGAACGCATGAATATCATTGATGGAATGCGCAGGAAACTCCGCGAAGCTGCCGATGCGTTCGGAGAGAAAGTAACGGTCGATAGTTTGTGGCAGGCCTACGCATCCGATTTCCGTAAAAATGGACAATGGCTGAGTGTCGGGGAATTAAATGAAAACCCTTTCATCCAATCCATGCCCGCGACCGCCGAGAAAATGCGTCTGATCGCCCGCGCGAAAGCCATGCAGGTGGCAGCGCAAACGGTAGGGGATGCAACGGTAGATGATGCGGCTGCGATGCAGGCCGTACAAATATTTTTAGCAAAGTTGCCACTGGATTATCTGCGCCACCAGCCAGATTTTTCCGCCCGGCTGAAAGCGTTGGTGGATACGCGGGATACCTCGAATCCTGAAGCACAGGCAGAGGCGCGTGTGCAGATGGCAACCTGGCTGCAACAGAGTGCCGAGATTCTTATCCGGCGTTTCGGTGCTGAAACGGTGGGTTCGACTCTCCATAGCCGTATGCTCGACACCTACCGCGAGGATGTGGCTGCCTATACCTCAAGATTTCAGCAATCGGAATTATTCCCAACCACCATATCGGCCACGGACCAGTTGGCAGAGGTGATGGCCGCCGCGCCGCATCTGCGCGAACAAATCAGTTATTTGCGCGCCGAGGCGGCGTTGCGTACCATAGATAAACTATTGGAGCAGCATTGGCGTTCGGTGGAAGCGATGTATCCGAACTCTAAAGGGGAAAGGGGCAGGGTTCGATAAGGCCCGGTCAGCCGCCGAGTTGCCCGAGCATCTGCTTGAGTTTCAGCGGGTTCATCATTCCTTTGCCGCCGAGTTTTTTCATCTGCTTCATCATGGTTTCCATCTGCTGGTATTGTTTGATGAGGCGGTTGACATCGCTCACCTGCACGCCCGCGCCGATGGCGATGCGGCGGCGGCGCGAGGCATTGAGCAGGCCGGGGGTGGCGCGTTCTTTCGGGGTCATGGCGAGGATAATGGCCTCCTGCCGTTTTACTACCGAGTCGTCGGGCATGGCGGCGCCTGCCATGGCTTCTTTCAGTTTGCCCATGCCGGGCATCAGCTTCATCATGCTGCCCAGCCCGCCCATTTTCGAAATCTGACGGATATGGCCGAGCATGTCGTTGAGGTCGAACTTGCCTTCCATCATGCGTTTGGCGCTGGCTTCGGCCTGCGCGGTGTTCATGACCTCGGCGGCTTTTTCGACGAGGCTGACCACGTCGCCCTTATCGAGGATGCGGCCCGCGATGCGCTCGGCGTGGAACGGCTCGAACTCGGAAAGTTTCTCGCCCAGCCCCATGAACTTGATGGGCTGCCCGGTGACGGCGCGCATCGAGAGTGCCGCGCCGCCGCGCCCGTCGCCATCGAGCCGGGTGAGGATGATGCCGGTGACGCCGATGGCATCGTGGAAAGCTTTGGCGAGGGTGACGGCGTCCTGCCCGGTGAGGCTGTCGGCGACGAGCAGGGTTTCCACCGGGGTGGCGAGGCGCTTGATTTCGGCCAGTTCCGCCATCAGCGTGGCATCGACATGCAGGCGCCCGGCAGTATCGAGCAGCAGCACGTCGTAATTGCCACGGCGAGCGGCATCCAGCGCGCGGGCGGTGATTGCCGCAGGCATTTCGCCCGCAACAATCGGCAGGCTATCGACCTGCGCGGTGGCGGCGACGCTGGCCAGTTGCTCCTGCGCGGCGGGGCGGTAGACGTCGAGGCTGGCGACCAGCACCCGCTTGCTCTGTTTGCTCCTGAGGCGCAGGGCAAGTTTGCCGGTGCTGGTGGTTTTTCCCGAGCCTTGCAGCCCGCAGATGAGGATGACAGCAGGCGGTGCGGCGGCAAGATTCAGCTCCGCCGTGGTGGTGCCACCCAGAAGCTCCACCAGCGCGTCATAGACCAGTTTGATGACCATGTTGGCGGGCGAAACGCTGGCGACAATCTCCGCCCCAACCATGCCGGATTTAAGGTTGGCAATGAAGTCGCGGGCGACGGGCAGGGCGACGTCGGCTTCGAGCAAGGCCATGCGCACCTCGCGCAGGGCGGAATCGACATCGGCCTCGCTCAACGTGCCCTTGCGGCGCAGCTTGTCGAGCGATTCGGTCAGGCGTTTACTTAGGTTTTCGAACATTCTTGCCGCCGCGTGAAAATTTGCGTATGGTGCCGCGCTTGAAACACCGCCCAAGGCTCCTATGACAAAACCCGCCGCTTCGCCACAAAAAACCAATGCCGACATCGCCGCCCTCAGCTTTGAGGCGGCCATGAAAGAGCTGGAGGCGATTGTGCGCGCGCTCGAATCGGGCAATGCCGACCTCGAAAAGGCCATCGCCGATTACGAACGCGGCAATGCCCTGAAAACCCACTGCCTCAACAAGCTGAGCGAGGCCAAACTCAGGGTTGAACAGATCCAGACCCGCGCCGACGGCTCACTCGGCACTGCCCCCTTCACCCACGAATAACGCGCGAGAAACCCCATGCAAAAACTGCAAGATTCCCTATCCGAAACCTCGAGCATGCTCGACCGCATGATGGCCGAGTTGCTGCCGAGTAATCTGCAGGTCAACACGCGGGTGATTTCGCTGGCCAGCCGGCAGGAGGAAAAAAACACCAGCGCCGCGCCCGAGGGCGAAGCCAAGGTGATTGAGGCGATGCGCTATTCGGCGTTGGCGGGCGGTAAGCGCCTGCGTCCGTTCCTCACCGTCGAATCGGCGAAACTGTTCGGTGTTAACCCCGACGCGGCGCTGCTGACGGCGGCGGCGATCGAGTTCGTGCATACCTACTCGCTGGTGCATGACGATCTGCCTGCGATGGATAACGATGATTTTCGCCGGGGCAAACCAAGCTGCCATAAGCAATTTGGCGAAGCGGCGGCCATCCTCGCCGGGGATGCGCTGCTGACCTACGCGTTCGAGGTGCTGGCCAACCCGCGCGTGCATGCGGATGCCAATGTGCGCTGCGAGCTGATTCGCTCGGTGGCGCGGGCGTCGGGCGTGCGCGGCATGGTCGGCGGGCAGATGATGGATCTCGATGCCGAGCATCAGGATTTGACGATTGACGAAGTCATCCGCTTGCAGCGCCTTAAAACCGGTGAGCTGTTTGCGGTGAGCTGCGAAGCGGGTGCCATCCTCGGCAAAGCGCCCGAAACCATGCGTGCCCGCCTGCAACGCTACGCCCACGACATGGGGCTGGCCTTCCAGATTACCGACGATCTGCTCGACGAGGAGGGCACCCGCACCGAAACGGGCAAAGGCGTGCGCAAGGATAAGGCCAAGGGTAAGGCGACGCTCATTTCCGTAATGGGGGTCGAGCGCGCGCGCGAACAGGCGCAAACGCTGGCACAGCAGGCCGTCAGCCATCTGAGCGCTTTTGACCAGCGCGCCGACCGCCTGCGCACGCTGGCCAAGTTTGTCGTCACGCGGAAGAATTGATTTTCGCACGCAACCGCCGCGTTGTCTGGCCACGCCTGTGCGCGCGAAACGCCGCTAACGCCGGATAATCCTTATGGCTAAAACCCGCCTCGATCTTCTCCTCGTCGCCCGTGGCCTTGCCGAATCGCGCACGAAGGCGCAGGCGCTGATTATGGCAGGGCTGGTCTATCACGGTGAGCAGAAGCTCGATAAAGCGGGTGCCGAATTTGCCGATGACCTGGCACTCACCGTGCGCGGGCGCGAGCATCCGTGGGTGTCGCGCGGTGGGATGAAGCTGGCGCACGCCATCGAACAGTTCGACATACAGGTGCGCGGCGCGGTGGCGATGGATGTCGGTGCGTCTACAGGCGGGTTTACGGATGTGCTGCTCACCCACGGCGCGGCGAAAATCTATGCGGTGGATGTCGGCCACGGGCAGCTTGATGTGAAGCTGCGCAATGACCGCCGCGTGGTGGTGATGGAAAATACCAACGCGCGGCATCTGACGGCGGCGATCGTGCAAGCGGCGGAGTTGGCCGGAGGCCGGGCTGCGGGCGCGCTGCCAACCGAGCCGCCTGCGTTGATCGAAGGGGAGTCGCCAGTTGAGCCGCCTGCGTTAATCGAAGGGGAGTCGCCCCCCTCCCGCCTGCGGGAGGGGCTGGGGGAGGGAAAAGGGTTGAGAGAGGCGCGCCCGTCTTTTGGGCAGGCGCGGGATTCGACCCGCCAGCGTACGGCGCTGCATCATGCAAAGGAATTGCGTAAAAATCCAACGGAAGCCGAGAAGAAATTATGGTCGATCGTGCGTACCCGCCAGTGTGGTGGCGCGCGGTTCCGTAGGCAGCAGGCCATTGGCCCCTACATTGTTGATTTTGTGAATATCGAGGCGCGGCTTATTCTTGAACTCGATGGCGGCCAGCATGCGCAGCAGGTGGCGTATGATGCCGAGCGCACTTCATTTCTGAAGGAGGCAGGCTATCGGGTGGTGCGGTATTGGAATCACGAGGTGCTGCAAAATCCCGAGGGTGTGTTCGCCGATATTCTGAAACAGCTTACCATGCCGTGCCCATTCCCTCCCCCAACCCCTCCCGCAGGCGGGAGGGGGGTATGCGTTTCTGTGTCGTCTGCAGGAGTGCAGCAACCACCCGTGCCAATTGAACGGGAGTCGCCAATCGAGCCGCTTGCGTTAATCGAAGGGGAGTCGCCCCCCTCCCGCCTGCGGGAGGGGCTGGGGGAGGGAAATCCCCTCGACCTCATCGTCTGCGACGCCTCGTTCATCTCCCTGACCAAAGTGCTGCCTGCCGCGCTGGCGCTGGCAAAACCGGGCGCGCAACTGGTGGCGCTCATCAAGCCGCAGTTCGAAGTCGGCAAGGCCGAAGTCAGCCGTGGCAAAGGCGTCATCCGCGACCCGGCCTTGCATCGGCAGGTCTGCGCGGATATTTCGGCCTGGGTGGCGGCGCTTGGCTGGCAGGTGGTGGGTATTAGCCAAAGCCCCATCACCGGCCCGAAAGGCAATGTCGAATTTCTGCTCTATGCGCGTAAAGGAGAGTAATCTATGAACCCCGATATTTTTATGCAGGCCTTCCTCAGCCGCCTGCTACCTATCTACCATGAGGTGACGCTCGGGGCGATACGCCATCTTCAGTTCGGCCAGTATCCGGCCAATGCAGCGCTTGCAGCGGTGGGCGGCCTGCTGGCGCTGGCGGTGTATTACGCCGTGGGCGTCTGGCTGCGCCGCATGCCCGAGCGGGTGAGCACCGAGGCACAACGCGCCCGTATCGAGGCGATGCGCGGCGCCGCGCGTGAATGGCTGCCGTGGCTGCTGATTTTAAGCCCGACCCCCGTCGGCGGGGTGGTGGTGATGGCCGCCGGGTTCTTCCGCCTTACGCCTGCGAAAGTCGCCGCCATTGTGGTTGCGAGCGAAATCCTGTTTCGGGCGATGCCATACATTAGGTAATTGTCATGAAACTGTCACGCCGCCGGATGGGCTTTGCGCTATACTCGATTCAGTTAACAATGCGCTGCTTGTCATCTCTGCGCAAGGTAGGAATGGCAAACGAAATGAAGGGAATGCATGAGCGATGAATCAAAAAATCGACGTGGTGAAATGCGTGTGACCCCCGGACCTGGTAATGTGACATCTATCCGGAGAGTTCTGCCGGAATGGCATACGGGCCACAATCAGAAGCGATTGGCTGAACCCGCTCCAGAGTGTGATTTAACACCAGAACATCTTGCGGAGCTTGAGGCGGTAGCGCATAGCGGCTTCGGCGATCATGGTTGTTTTGAAGGTGAGCGGCCAGCCGGGCCGGTGGCGATATCACAAGGCGCAAGGCTGTGCCACTACGGGTGCCTAACGCCGAAGGTACAGGAAATCGAATAAAACCGTTCCCGAGGTTTCTGCCGCCGCTATTTAACCTGCCTCACGCCGCTTTCTTCTTTGCCTTTGCCGCAGAGGTTTTTGCGCCGGGCTTTTTTGCTGCGGGTGATTTTTTATCCGTGGCTTTGGGTTTTTCCAGCAGCGGTTTGAGGTATTTTCCGGTCACCGATTTTGGCTCCGCCGCGACCTGTTCGGGCGTGCCCATGGCGACGAGATACCCGCCCTTATTGCCGCCGCCCGGGCCGATATCGACGATATGGTCGCAGGTCTTAATCACGTCGAGGTTATGCTCGATGACCACCATGGTGTTACCCGCATCGACCAGCTTATGCAGCACATGCAGCAGCTTCTTGATGTCCTCGGAATGTAGCCCCGTCGTCGGTTCGTCGAGGATGTAGAGGGTTTTGCCGGTCGCGCGTTTGGAAAGCTCCTTCGCCAGTTTAATCCGCTGGGCTTCACCGCCCGAAAGCGTCGTCGCCGATTGCCCGAGGCGGATATAGCCAAGGCCAACCTCCGACAACGCCAGCAGCTTTTCGCGAATGGTCGGGTGGTTGATGAAATAGTCCGAGGCTTCGTCCACCGTCATGTGCAGCACGTCGGCGATGGATTTATCCTTGTACTTCACCTCCAGCGTTTCGCGGTTGTAGCGCTGGCCTTTACACTGGTCGCAGGTGACGTAGACGTCGGGCAGGAAGTGCATCTCGATTTTAATCAGCCCGTCGCCCTGACAGGCCTCGCAGCGCCCCCCCTTGACGTTGAAGCTGAACCGCCCAGCCTGATAGCCGCGCTGGCGTGATTCGGGCAGGCCCGCAAACCAGTCACGGATCGGCTGGAATGCCCCCGTATAGGTGACGGGGTTGGAGCGCGGCGTGCGCCCGATGGGGGATTGATCGATCTCAATGATTTTATCGATATGCTCAAGCCCCTCGATGCTGTCATGTGCGCCGGGGGTGACTTTGGTGCCATGCAGACGCTTGGTGACGGCTTTGTAAAGCGTCTGGATAACCAGGCTCGATTTGCCGCCGCCCGACACACCGGTAACGCAGGTGAACAGGCCGTGGGGAATGGCGACGTCGATGCCGCGCAGGTTGTTGGCGCGCGCCCCGTGGATGACGATGCGTTTGCTTTTGCTGGCGATGCGCCGCTGTTTGGGGACATCAATCTGGCGGAGGCCGGAGAGATACTGCCCGGTGATAGATTTTTTCGTGGCCATCACTTGCGCAGGGGTGCCTTGTGCGATGACATGGCCACCATGGATGCCTGCACCCGGCCCCATATCGATGAGGTAATCGGCGTGGCGCATCGTGTCCTCGTCGTGCTCGACGACAATCACCGTATTGCCGAGTGCGCGCAGATGTTCGAGCGTTTTGAGCAGGCGCTCGTTGTCGCACTGGTGCAGGCCGATGGACGGCTCGTCGAGTACATAGACCACGCCCGAAAGCCCCGAGCCAATTTGTGAGGCAAGGCGGATACGTTGCGATTCCCCGCCCGAGAGCGTGCCCGATTCGCGGCTTAAAGTCAGGTAGTCGAGGCCGACATTCTGCAAAAAGCCGAGGCGTGATTTAATCTCTTTGAAGATTTTTTCTGCAATCTGGTTTTGTTTGGCGCTTAATTTCTTTGGTAATTTCTCGAACCATTCGACCGCCTGATCGATAGGCAAGCTCGTCACTTCCGAGATGTTTTTGTCGCCGATGCGCACGCATAACGATTCTGGTTTGAGGCGCGCACCGTGGCAGGTTTCGCACGGCGAGCTGGATTGGAAACGGCTCAAATCCGCCCGCACCGAATCGGATTCGGTTTCCGCATAACGGCGTTGCAGGTTGCCGACCACGCCCTCGAACGGTTTGTTGCTGTGGAAGGTGCGCGCGCCGTCGAAATAAGCGATTTTAATCGCTTCCTCGCCCGTGCCGTGGATAATTTTCTGCTGAATATCCTCAGGCAGTTGACGGAACGGCGTGCTCATGCTGAATTTGTAGTGCCGCGCAATCGCATCGAGCGCCTGTTGGTAGAATTTGGCGTGCCCCGTTGCCCAGGGTGCAATCGCGCCGCTGCCCAGCGACAAATTGGCATCGGGTACAATCATCGCTTCGTCGAAATACAGTTGGGTGCCCAGCCCGTCGCAGGTGGGGCAGGCGCCAAATGGGCTATTGAACGAGAAAATGCGCGGCTCGATTTCATCGATCATGAAGCCGGAAACCGGGCAGGAGAACTTGGCCGAGAACGTGAGAATCTGGCCTTCGCTGTACGCCGCTGCCGCTTTATCCTTTTTCGGCTTTTCCTGTGTTTCGGGCAGGCCGACAATCTCGACCTGCAGCAGCCCTTCCGAGATGGCGAGCGCCGTTTCGATGGAATCAGCGAGGCGGTTGCCCAGCTCCGCCCCGACCTTGATACGATCGACCACAATCGCGATGTCGTGCTTTTTATTTTTATCGAGGGTGGGCAGATCGGCCAGTTCGTAAATCTCGCCGTCGATCTTCGCGCGGGTGAACCCACGGCGGCTCATCGCCATCAGCTCCTTGCGGTGTTCGCCTTTCTGCCCCCGGGTGATGGGCGCCAGCAGGTGCAGCTTGCTGCCCTCAGGCAGGGCATTGATTGCATCAACCATCTGGCTGACGGTCTGTGACTCAATCGGCAGGCCGGTGGCGGGCGAGTAGGGAATGCCCGCGCGGGCGTAAAGCAGGCGCAGGTAATCGTAAATCTCCGTGACGGTGCCGACGGTCGAACGTGGGTTTTTGCTGGTGGTTTTCTGGTCGATGGCAATCGCGGGCGACAGCCCCTCGATGCTTTCCACATCCGGCTTGTCGTGGATGTTGAGGAACTGGCGCGCATAGGCGCTCAGGCTTTCGACATAGCGGCGCTGACCCTCGGCATAGAGCGTATCAAACGCGAGGCTCGACTTGCCGGAACCCGACAGGCCGGTGATGACCACGAGCTGGTTTTTGGGAATATCGAGATCGACGTTTTTGAGGTTATGTTGTTTCGCGCCGCGAATCGAAATTACGTCCTGGGTCATGAATGGGCCTATTGGTTGTTGTGTCATCCCGGCTTTATGCCGGGATCTCCCGCCACAAACTCAAGGGGATCCCGGGGCGCGCCCGGGATGACAGCCCGTTTCTGAGGGAGAGCGTTTATAGGGGGGGACGGCATGACTAGTCAAGGATATAGGTGCCCCGCGCCTGTGTATGACGCATGCTTCGTGCTTGCCAAGCCTTGGTGCCCCCGTATGATGCGGCCTGTAAGCCAAGTTAAACAAGCAAAAACAGGTAGAGGGAGCACCATCGCATGGCCGGTTCAATCAACAAAGTCATTCTGGTAGGCAATCTGGGCAAAGACCCCGAAGTGCGCGCCATGCAGAACGGCAGTGAAATCTGCAACCTCACCCTCGCCACCAGCGAAAGCTGGAAGGATAAGGCGACCGGCGAGCGCAAGGAAAAAACCGAATGGCACCGCATCGTGATTTTCAACGAAGGACTGGTGCGCGTCGCGAAGGAATACCTGCGCAAAGGCAGTAAGGTCTATATCGAGGGCCAGTTGCAAACCCGCAAATGGACGAACAAGGAAGGACAGGACGTTTACAGCACCGAAGTAGTGCTGCAAAACTATAACGGCAACCTGACCATGCTCGACAGCCCGCGTGACCGTGGCGAACGCAGCGGCGGCGATAGCTACGGCCAGAACGGCAACGCCAGCTACGGCAGCAGCGCCGCGCCGCAACGCGCCCGCGTCGCCGAGGCGGAGCTGGACGACGAAATCCCGTTCTAGCCGGGCATGGGCGCCGCGAAAGCGGGCGTCGGTCACTCAGTCCGGATGCCGGCCCACGCCGGCTGACAGGGTCGCAAGGGTATGACAAAAAAACTCCTTTTTCTTAAGATGCACGGGGCGGGCAACGATTTTGTCGTGCTCGACCGGCGGGATCAGGCGCTCGACATTACGCCCGAGCAGGCACGGTTCCTCTGCGACCGCCATCTGGGCATCGGCTGCGATACGCTGGTGATTCTCGAAAAAGCGGCGGATGCGGATGTGGCGGTGCGGTTTATCAACGGCGACGGCAGCCTCAGCGCCACTTGCGGCAATGCGACGCGCTGCGTCGCCGATATCCTGATGCGCGAAAGCGGGCAGGCCCGGGTGCGGATTGCCACGCGCGGCGGCCTGCTTTCCGCCACCCGCAACGATGACGGGCTGGTGACGGTCAACATGGGCGCGCCGAAGTTCGGGTGGAATGAAATTCCGTTGAGCGAAAGCCGCAATACGCTGCATCTGGGGATCGAACTGGGCCTGCTCGCCGACCCGGTGGCGGTGAATATGGGCAACCCGCACGCGGTGTTTTTCGTGCGCGACCTGACGCATATCAAAATGGTGGAGTGGGGCGCGACGCTTGAGCATCACCCGCTGTTCCCCGAGCGGGCGAATATCAGCGCGGTCGAGGTGCTGGGCGAAAACCATATCCGCATGCTGGTGTGGGAGCGCGGCGCGGGCCTGACGCTTGCCTGTGGTTCGGCGGCGTGCGCGGCGGTGGCGGCCGGGGTGCGTCGTGGCCTCCTTCAGGCGCAATGCACGGTCGATCTGCCCGGCGGCACCTTGCAGATCGACTGGCAGAAGGCCGAGGGCGCAACCAGCGGCGACATTTTCATGAGCGGCCCGGTCGCCTATGTGTTCGAGGGCGTGGTCGAGCTTTAGCCTTCGGTGTGGTAGGGCTTTACTTTCCGCCGGATTTCGCTAGGAATCCTGCCATGTCCATCGAGATTGTCACCTTCGGTTGCCGCCTCAATACCTACGAGAGCGAAGTGATGAAACGCCATGCGTCCGCCGCGGGCCTGACGGATACGCTTATCTTCAACACCTGCGCGGTGACGGCACAGGCCGAAAAACAGGCGCGTCAGGCCATCCGCAAAGCGCGGCGCGCGCACCCGCATAAGCGCATCGTGGTGACGGGCTGCGCGGCGCAAATCAAGCCCGAAAGCTTCGCCGGTATGGAGGAAGTGGATGTGGTGCTCGGCAATCAGGAGAAGATGGAAGCGGGCGAGTGGCAGGCGGTTTCTCATCGTCCGTCGGCGCCGCTCATCCGCGCGGAGGAAGCCGCTTTCGGGACAGAGAAAGCCCGCGTCAACGACATCATGAGCGTGAAGGAAACCGCCGCCCATTTCGTCGCGGGGTTCGACGGGCGCGCGCGGGCGTTCCTTCAGGTGCAAAACGGCTGCGACCACCGCTGCACCTTCTGCATCATCCCCTATGGCCGGGGCAATTCACGCTCGGTGCCGATGGGCGAAATCGTCGCGCAGGTGCGTGCGCTGGTGGAAAACGGCTACCACGAGATTGTTTTTACCGGGGTCGATGTCTCCGATTACGGCAAGGATTTGCCCGGCACCCCGACGCTCGGGCAAATGATGCGCCGCGTACTGGCTGCGGTGCCCGAGCTGAAACGCTTGCGGCTTTCCTCCATCGACGCGGTTGAGGTCGATGATGATCTTTACCGCCTTATCGCCGAGGAACCCCGCCTGATGCCGCACCTGCATATCAGCCTGCAAGCGGGCGATGACATGGTGTTAAAGCGCATGAAACGCCGCCATTTGCGCCACGATATCGTCGCTTTTTGCGAACGGGTGAAGGCGCTTCGCCCCGAGATGGTGTTCGGCGCAGACATTATCGCCGGATTCCCGACCGAAACCGACGCCATGTTCGAGCATACCCGCGCGTTGATTGGCGAAATCGGGCTTACCTATCTGCATGTGTTTCCCTATTCGGCGCGCTCAGGTACTCCGGCGGCGAAAATGCCGCAGGTGCCTGCCGCCGTTCGTAAGGCGCGGGCGGCGGTGCTGCGCGCCGAAGGTGAGAAGCAGGTCGCGGATTATTATCGGTCCCTTATCGGCACGACACTTGAAATTATCATCGAACAGGATGGGATGAGCGGCCATGCGGAAGGATTTGCACTGGTGAAGCTGGCGGAACCGATGCCGGTTGGCAGCCTGCAACGTGTCACGGTCATGCGTGCCGATGGGCATGCGTGCTATGCGTGACATCATGACCAAGGATAATGCATGAGCTGGTTCAAAAAACTTTCGGGCGGGTTACGTAAAACCAGTGATGCGATAGGCGGCGTGTTTACCGCCCGCACGCTCGATAAAGCGACGCTTGAGGCGCTCGAAGATCAGCTGATTCTGGCGGATATGGGGGCAGTAACTGCCGCCGCCATAGTCGCGGAACTGGCAAAAAACCGCATCAACCGCGAGGTTGGTTCGGAGGAGATACGTACGTTGCTGGCGGAAAGCATCGCTCGGCGCCTTGCGCCCTATGCGGTGCCGCTCGCTACGCAAAGCGGCGGCGAGGCGCCGTATGTGGCGCTGGTCGTCGGGGTCAATGGCAACGGCAAAACCACCACCATCGGGAAAATGGCGCATCAGTTAACGCAAGAGGGCAAGCGCGTCGTGCTGGTCGCTGCCGATACATTCCGGGCGGCGGCGGTTGAACAGCTCGAACATTGGAGTGCCCGTGCGGGCTGCGGCTTCGTGCGCGGGGCGGAAAATGCCGACCCGGCCTCGGTGGTTTATGCCGGGCTCGAACAGGCCATCGCGCAGCATGCGGATGTGGTGTTTATCGACACGGCCGGGCGGCTGCACACCAAAGAAAACCTGATGGCAGAGCTGGCAAAAATGACCAAAGTCATTAAAAAATTACTCCCTGACGCACCGCACGCCGTACTGCAGGTGCTCGATGCGACGACCGGGCAAAATGCCCTGGCGCAGGTCAAGGCGTTCGGGCAGGTGGCAGGCGTGACCGGGCTGGTGGTCACCAAGCTCGACGGCACCGCCAAAGCAGGGATTGTCGTCGCCCTCGCCGAGCAGTTCAAGCTGCCGATTCACGCGATTGGAGTGGGCGAGGGGGCGGAGGATCTGCAACCCTTCGCCGCCGAGGATTTCGCCCGGGCGCTGGTCGGGCTTTAGGTCGGTGTATTTTTGCCATTATTCGTTACCGTCGTTGGTGAATCTTTACGCAATTTTAGTAAATTCTTGGTAAGTTATCAGGGTGCCAGTATAGTAGGGCCGGATGGTGGTATCCGCGGCGGCGCTCTTTTTAAGCCGTTGAACGGAATATGATTTTGAGGGGTTTTATGGCGGTCGGACGTCTTGCGGCAGATCCATTATTCCAGGGGCTTACCCGCCCGCCGATGGTCGCGGGCGTAAGCTACATGTTTTTTGTGCCCAACATCATGACCATCATGATTCTGTTCATTAACACCAAATCGTTCGCGGTGCTGCCGCTGTTTCTGGTGATTCACGGCTTCGGCTACCTGTTATGCATGAAGGAGCCGCGCGCGATCGAGCTCTGGATGCTGCGGATGAAGTGGGGCTACCGTTCATGGAACCGGGCCTACCATTCCTTCACGAATTCCTATGACGTGTTTTAGCCATGAGCATCCTCCTGCACCCCCTCACGCGTCGTAAGGTGTCCAAAGCAGCGGTGGCTGCGCGCGAAATATCGGCGGCGACTTTCATCCCCTACGACCACCATTGGGACAAAGACACCATCATCACCAAAAACCGCGAGATGCTGCAGATTATCAAGATCGACGGTTTCTCGTTCGAGACGGCGGATGACGAAGTCGTGGACATGAAAAAACTGGTGCGTAATTCGCTGTATAAAAGCATGGCGGAAGGCACGTTCAGCATGTGGTTTCACCTGGTGCGGCGCAGGCAGAGCGCCTATCCGGAAGGAAAAATGCCGCCGGGATTTGCGCATTACCTTGACGAGAAATGGCGCAAGAAACACCATTCGCGTTCGACGTTCGTCAACGAGCTTTATATTTCGGTCGTGCGCAAGGACGACACCAAGGGCGTCGCTAAAATCCAGAACCTGCTCAATAAGTTTGAGCAACGCACCAACAAGGAGGCGGATGCCATCCAGCTTCAGGAAATGCACAAGGAGCTGCGTGAGGCGGTGTACCGCGTGCTGGCAACCTTCCGTGATTACGGTGCGCGGGTACTCACCACCACCATGAGCCCCTCGGGCCCGATGTCCGAGCCGCTGGAGTTCCTCGGGCGGCTGGTCAATGGCGGTGGCAGCCAGCCGATGCTGGTGCCGACGGTGGATATCGCCCATTACCTGCCGACCAGTCGCCTCTATTTCGGCAGTCGCGCGATTGAAATCCGCTCGGCGGCGGGGACGCGCTACGCGGCGATGGTCAGCATCAAGGAATATTCGCCGCATACGGCAGCAGGCATCATGGATGCGTTCCTGCAGATGCCGTTCGAGCTGGTGGTGGCGCAGAGCTTCGCGTTTGAAAACCGGCAGGCCAACCTTGGCTCGATGCAGTTGCAGCAGCGGCGCATGGCCAATTCAAACGATCTGGCAGTCAGTCAGGTGCGCGAGATTACCGATGCGCTGGATCTGGCGATGTCGGGGCATATTGCTTTCGGGCGGCACCACCTCACGGTCATGTGCGTTGAGGATAATCTCAACGCGCTCGAAGCGGCGGTGTCGATGGTGATTGCCGAGATGGTCAATGTCGGCATCAACCCGGTGCGCGAAAAGCTGATTCTTGAGCAATGCTATTGGGCGCAACTGCCCGCCAACAAGGAGTTTATCGGCCGCTCGGCCAAGATCAACACGCTGAACATCGCCGGATTTGCTGCGATGCATAATTACCCGGTGGGTAAAATTTCCGGCAACCATTGGGGCGATGCGGTGACGGTGTTCGACACCACGTCGGGCACGCCGTATTTCTTCAATTTCCATGCACGCGATGTGGGCCATACCACCATTATCGGGCCGACCGGCGCGGGTAAAACGGTGCTGATGAACTTCCTCTGCGCGCAGGCGCTGAAGTTTAACTGCCGCCTGTTCATGTTCGATAAAGACCGGGGCGCGGAAATTTTCGTGCGGGCGATTAACGGCGTTTACACCCATATCGACCCGGGCAAGCAGTGCCATTTTAACCCGCTGCAGATGGATGACACGCCCGAGAACCGCTCCTTCCTTACCGAGTGGCTGTCGGCGTTGGTCAGCGTCAACGAGGAGCCGATTTCCGCCGATGATCTGCAGGTGGTGCAGCGGGCGGTCGATGGAGTGTATAAGCTACGTAAGGAAGACCGCGTGCTGCGCAACATCGCGCCGTTCTTCGGCATGGAAGGCTCGGGGACCGTCGCCGCGCGCCTGAAGCAATGGTACGGCAATGGCCGCTTTGCGCCGGTGTTCGATGCGGTCGAGGATCGGGTGAACTTCAAGAATGCCAATGTGTTCGGCTTTGAGATGGGGGACGTGCTCACTAACCGCGCCTGTCTGGTGCCGGTGTTGCTTTATCTTTTCCAGCGCATCCAGATGGCGCTGGATGGTACGCCGACCATTATCGTACTCGATGAGGCATGGGCGCTGGTCGATAACAAAATTTTTGCCAGTAAAATTAAAGATTGGCTCAAAACGCTGCGTAAGCTGAACGGCATGGTGGTATTTGCCACCCAGAGCGTCGAGGATGCGGTGAACAGCTCAATCTCCGACACGCTTATCCAGCAGACGGCGACGCAGATTTTCCTGCCCAACCCGAAAGCGACCGAGCCGTACCGCAAGGCGTTTATGCTCTCGGAGCGCGAATTCAATCTGCTCAAGAATACCGATCCAGGGACGCGCTATTTCCTTGTCAAACAGGGCAAGGACGTGGTGGTAGCGCGTATCGACCTGTCGGGGATGGAAGATATTATCAACGTGCTCTCAGGCCGCGCCGAAACCGTGGCGCTGCTCGATGAAATCCGTGGTCAGGTGGGCGATGATGTCCATGCCTGGCTGCCTGTGTTTAACCGCCGAATTAAGGAAGCATAATGCGCGCACGCGCGGCAAGTTGGATGTTAGTGCTGGTGGCCCTGATGCTGTGCGCGGTTGCGGCGTTGCCGGCCTATGCGCTGCCGGAGGCATTGCCGGGGTTGCCATCGTTGCCTTCCGGGGCGCCGTCCTCAGTGCCTTCTGCTGCGTCTGTGAATCCGAATGCTATCCGTCCGCCTGAAACCTGCGACGGCTATGTCGGGCTGACGCACCATCTTGCGGGCTGCATCCGCGATACAATCAATGCCAGCGCCGAGAAATTTTTTGATGAAATCTACCCGTTCTTCAAGCGGGCGATTGCCGCCCTGCTGACGCTCGCGGTCGTGATTTACGGTGTGATGTTCAGTGTCGGTCTGGTCGAGAAAACAGGGCGGGATACCTTTGTTCTCATCATTAAAATCAGCGCCATTGCCGGGTTGGTGACCAGCAGTCCGCTGATGTTTCACACCGTGACGCGGGCCATGGACGGGGCGGCGGCAGCGGTGGTGAGTTATGCGCCGCCCAGCGGCATGGCCGATAATGCCGGGTCGGATTACAGCCAGAGCATCTGCATGCGGGTGATGATGGATGCGCAGGCCAATGCTGCTCCGGGCAAACCGATTATCACCCCATGGCTGGGCATTGATTGCCTGATCGATACGCTGGTCGGGATTAAGATGCCGCCCACGGCAGGGGCAACGCGGCAAGGTAGCGAAACTTATTTCAACACCCTTTACGACAATGCGGACTCTTCTACCAAGCCCAACACCGGAATGGCGCGTTCGCTGCTGTTCTTTTTCTTCAGCAGCATGCAGAGTTCGGTGCTGGGGGGGGTGCTGGCCGTTGTCGGGTTCTTCTTTCTTTTCGGCATGTTGCTGCTTACTGTCCGCGTGTTTTTTACCTACATCGCGGGGTATATGGGGGTGGCGTTCCTTATTATCTTTTCGCCGCTGTTTATCCCGATGATTCTGTTTCGCGAGACCAAGCAGTATTTCGACAAATGGACCAAGATGCTGATTGCCTTTGCTATGCAGCCCGTGATCATGCTGGTGTTCATTATTTTTTCGCTGACAGCGGTGGATCTGGCCCTTTTCAGCGGCAATTATTCCGTTATCTACCAGATTGCCGGCGATGCGTCGCGCCGTGCGCCGTTCAGCCTGAATGACTATCTGGTCAGCAATGAAATCATTGCCGGTAAGGATCGGGTGGTGGCCCGCATCAAAACCTCGAATCCGGAAGGTACGCCGATTCAAGGCCGAAGCGACGGGGGGATTGTCAAAGGGGTGGTTTCCAGTTCTTGTACGCCCGATCTTATCAAGGCGGATCCGTTGTTGAAAGTGTCCTGCGATAGCCAATATCCGGTTCAGAAAGCCTTCAAAAACATCGACTGGGAAAAAATGGCTAGCGTGCGCAAGCCGCCGCTCTCTGCGCCGGCGGAAGGCACGACGCCCGGGCAGCAGATTTCCCGGCAGGTGATGGCGGCGCTATTTTTCGGAACGATGGTCGTGTTCATTCTCAACGGCCTGCTGGCGCTGGTGCCCGCCATCATCAGCGACCTGCTGGGGGATGCGGTGCAGTCGCCGGATTTAAGCGGCGTATTCGGCAATAATCTTGGCGGCGGGATTGGCGGCGGCCTCTCGGGCATCGCCGATAAAGTGACCAAACCGTTCCAGAAGGCGAAATGATGACCCTGCGCGCTGCATCCCTGTGTCGCCTGCTTGTTGCCCTGCTGATGCTGGGGACGGGGTTGCTGGTGCTTTTACCCGGTGGCGCAGAAGCACAACAACCCGCGCCTGTATCGACTGAGCAGGCGCCGACAGGCACCCCATCGACAGGCGATATTAAGACGACGGATGCGAGCGGCGACATTGTCTCCTGCGGGGAGCTGGACGAGGTCAAAGGCGGCAAGCTGCTTGGAAAAATCGTGCCATGCCTGATTTACACGATTAACCAATCCACCGTGAAGTTTGCCGCCGCCATGGTTGAAATGCTCAGGCCGCTGCTTTTCATGTTCCTGACGCTGGTGGTGGTGTTGTTCGGGGTGCGCATGCTGGCGCAGGAGCCTGAAATCCACAAACACGGCTTCCTGTTGCTGGTTAAAATCGCCATTGTCGCCATTATCCTGGCCGATCTGGGAAATATCACGGCCTATGACGGCAGCGGCGGCGAGGGCAAACTTATTCCCGCCGTCTATGACATCATGAATGAATCGCAGGCGATTGTCGCCGGTGCCATTAACACCACCAACCTGCATTGCAATGTCGCGGATTTTCAGGGCGAGAACACCCCGCGCATCTGGGCGATGATGGATTGTGTGCTCGGCAAATTGTATGGGTTTACCACCGGGCATGATCCGAATACCGGCAAGGAAACCACCAATATGCTGCTGGTTTCAAGTGTCCTCGGGCTGATGACGGGGTTTTTCTTCGGTGGCGCATGGGGGGTAGCGATTTTCCTGGGTATGCTCGGCACGCTGGTGACGGTGCTGATGATGGTTATGCGCACCGCGCTTGGGTTTCTCAGCAGCTATCTGGTGATTTCGCTGTTGTTGATTCTAAGCCCGCTGCTGCTGCCGCTGGCCTTCCTCAAGATTACCGCCCAATATTTCGAGGGGACGTGGCGCACCATCCTTGCCGCCTTCCTGACCCCGGTGCTCATTACCGCCTATTCAATGTTCGCGATGATTCTCTACGACCAGATTCTCTTTGCGCCGGAATCGGCGGTGCAGACATTATTCAAATACGAGAACATCAAGGCGGCGCTCAAGCCCTCGCGCCCGGCCTGCAGCCACCCCATCACCAACAACCCGACCGAGCTGCGCGGCGATGGAAACTCCACGTCGGGCAATCCCCTGAGCAGCCCGATGCTGAAGTTTTCTGGGAACCAGACGTCCGGCGGCGGGAATGACCCGTGCTCTTTGCCGTTCAGTTTCCCGAACCTTGACGCTGAGGCGATTAATGGCCTCGTCGCGCCGGATGGCAACCTGACCGGCCCCGCCGATAGCCCGAACCGCAAAGAAGCCTACGAAAAAATGTTCTACCAGTTGCTGAACCTGTTTGTGGTGGCCTACCTTATCCATAATGGCCTTGGCTCGCTGACGGGGCTTTTGAGCCAGATTCTCGGGAAGCGCAGTGCGATTGCCGCCAACGATGCATTGTTCCAGGATAATTTCGACTTCAAGGAAGGTTCGCGCCGTGCGTTCGATGCGACAATCAATCGCTTCAAAGCGACGGACGGCAATAAAGACAGTGCCATCTATAAAAGTGGTGCTGATTTCTTAAGGGGCGTGCCGACGGATATTGCCGGGGCGACGAAAGACAGTATCAGCGCCTTTTTAGAGGGCATGCACCCGAGGGATCAGTAGGATGATGAGGATGATTATGAACCAGCGCTTCCAACGTTTTGCCCTGCTGCTCGGCGCGATGCTGCTTTTGAGTGGGGGCTTCGCCACAACGGGCCATGCGCAGGCGGTTGCGGGCAACGAAACCTGCACCGGGTTTGCCCAGCTCTATGCCGATGCCGAGAATCTCCCGCGCGGCGAGGGGCTGCTGACCAATATCACCGATTATGTCAAGGGGGTGGTCACCGGCGCATCCGAGCAACTCTACCGGGCCTTCACCAATAGTGCGGCCTACCAGAATGCGGTGGGCGCGACGATTACCCTGATGATTGTCATTTACGGGGTGGGATTTCTCATTGGTGTGGTGCAGGCAAGCTTTGGTCAGGTGTTGGTACGGCTGGTCAAGATCGGGATGGTGCTGACCCTGATTTCGCCGACCGGCTGGCAGTTTTTCAGCGATTATGCCGTGAAGTTTTTTAACGACGGGACAGACAGCATTATCGCTAAATCCATGGAAATCGGCACAGGGATTGACCTTGCGGCGGGCGACTCGCCGTTTAAAATGCTCGATGGGCTGGCCAAAATCATCCTCAGTCCGGATATGATTATCGCTATTCTCGGCGCGACATTCAACAGCGGGCCTTATGGCATGACCATCGCCGCGTTGCTGAGTTTCGCGGCGTTCGGCCTGATTAAACTGCTGGTGAACGGCCTGCGGCTCTATGCGGTGAGTTTCGTGGTGCGCTCGCTGATGCTGGGGGTGGCCCCTGTATTCATTGTCTTCCTGCTGTTCGACCGCACCAAGCAGCTCTTTACCGGCTGGCTCAACGTGCTGGTGTTCCTTTCGTTGCAGCCGATTCTCTATTTCACCTTTATTTCCTTCTTCCTGGTGATGATCACCACCGCCAGCACCAGTATGATGGGCGGCAACGAGCTGTGCTGGGTTGAATCCAGCCAATGGGCGGGGTCGCAGAACAAGGTTGCGTTCTGGCGCTTCAAGCATAAGGACGAAAAATTCCCCGACCTCAATGAATTCGATTGGGGCGGTTCGATCAAATGCCGGATGGAGGGTGGCACGAGCGTGGTGGGCGGCGATAACCAGAACGGCAAATGCGCCGAGTTCCCGCTCAACATCGTCGATATCCTGAGCTTCCTTATCCTGATTTATGTCGCGGGGAAATTTGCCGAGGTCACCGACCGCATCGCGGCCGACATCTCCAACAGCTTCGTCAACCTCGACCAGCAGGCGAAATCCGACCTGAGCAAACTGAACGATAAGAAGGATGGGAAGGATAATGGGTTGCTCACGCCGAAGGGTGGGCAGCCAGTTAAATAAGGGGCTGATAGGGCCTGCTGTCGCCGGACGCACAGGGTTAGCGGCTCCGGCAATCTGGGGATAGTCGTCGTGCGGGCTTGATTCTTGCGCGCGGATGGCGTAACGCTGGGGCATGATGAAACGCCGTGCTCTAATCACCTTCTCCTTCGCGCTGGCGGCAGCCATGCTGCTTTCCGCCTGTAGCTCCGAGAAAATCGAGGTGCTAAAAAGCCCCTGCGCTGGGCTGGCGGGCAGCCCGTGTGGCCCGAAACGCCCGGTTAACGGCACGTTGAACCCGCAGATGCAACCTGCCGCACCCGAGCATAGCTAGCCGCACCCGCGCGGCGGCGTAGCGCGCCGCATGGAGTAGTGAAGCCGTGTGGCGCGGGCGGCGGCCTATCCCAACCACCCGGGAGTATCCCCCTCCCGCAAGTGGGAGTGGTTAGGGGAGGGAAATGTAGTCGCTAGCCCTCAAGTGTCATGCCGTCTTTCATGACGGCATCCATCTTTTTTTAAGCAAGGTAGACCCCGTCATTCGATGGGGTGACACGTGGGGTTTGGGGCTGCCAGCTGTAAGTTGTCAGCTACCAGGCCATCACCCCCGCCGCTCCCCTTGTTAACTCCCATCTGCTATCCACTATCCGTAGAGCATCCCCCTCACCATTCGAGGGGAGTATCCCCCTCTCGCAGGCGGGAGGGGTTAGGGGAGGGAATCGGGGGGTGCCGGACATTTCGCCCTCCCTTGTCATGCCAGCTTTACGCTGGCATCCAGCCTTTCAGGAAAATGCGCTAAAATCCGCGCCCGCCGCCGCGTGTCGGTGGGGTGGGCGGTTGTGGCGACAGTTGCTGCTGCTTCAGGCGCTCGGCTTCGGTGGCGGCTTTGGTGGCGGCAGCCCGCACCGCCTGCGGGTCGATTTTGCGCCCGCCGGTAATCGGGGTGCCGGTGACACCTTGCAGGCTGGTCGCCGATTGGAAGCCTTTCAGCAACCCCGGGTCGATGCCGGTGACGGCGGCTTTGGCTTTGGACTGCGCTGCTATTTTCTGCTGGTTGCGCAATTGCTGCTGGCGCTGCGCTTCATGTTCGTGCTGTTCGTGCTCGGCGCGTTCCTGCGCGGCGCGGGCGAGGGCGATGCTGGTGGCGCTGCGCTGCGCGGCCTGTTGCTGTGCCGGGGATACGGGCGGCGGGGTCACCGCTGTGGGGGCCACTTTGGGCGCTGCCGTCTGCCGGGTGCGTGCGGCGTTGAGCGCCTGCCGCCCGACCGTGCTGCCGCTGCGCGGGGCCGTGGGCGCGGGCTTCGCCGGGGCGCTCTGGCCCGAAGCGGTCTGCTGCGATTGGTGCGCCTGCGCCGCCAACTGGCCGTGGATTCTGTTGGCCTGCGCCTGTGCGCTCAACTGGTCGGCCAGCATCGCCTGCGTATTACGTTTGGCCGCCTGCTCGGCTCCGGCCTGATTGCCGATGCCCGCCGTCGGGTTGGCGCTCATGCTGCTGCCAAGATTACCGTCGATCGAATGCCCGACCTGCCCGCCCGAAACGCTCACCTGTTGCGTGCGGTTCATCACGACGTCGATCCCGCTTTGCACCTTGTCGAGCAGGCTGCCCATGCTGGTGCCAGCCGCAGGGGTGAAGCTTTCCGGCAGGCGCTTAATTTGCTCGCGCAGGGTGCCGGCCAGTTTGCCGTTGCCCGAGAGTTCAGCCAGCCGCAGCGCCTCGCGCTTGGCGGTATAGCCAAGCTGGCCGATCGCGCGCGTCGCCGCGATGACCGACGGATGCTGGAAAATTGCCGTATCGTTATTGCTGCGCGCCCAGGCCAGCAGACGCTCATACACCGTCGCCACCCCTTTAATCGCGCCAAGCGCGGCCATATCGTCGGAGGGCTTCATCTTCAGGCCGTCAAGCACGCTGACATCGCCGAGCGAGAATTTAAGTTTGCGTAAAATGTCCCGGGCGATTTCGACTGCCTTCTGGCGCACCGGCGCATCGAGATGGGCGACGCCCTCCATGTTGGTGGCGGTGTAGACGAGGTGGTTCCCGATGTCGTCGATGTCGCGTGCGGCGTTGCTTAAGGCCTTGGCGTCGGCGACGGCGGCGAGGCGGGCAGCGAGTTCGGCCTGTTTGGCGGCGGCAGCGGCGACGGTGGCCTCGGCGGCATCCAGCGGGGCGGTGGCGGTTTTGTCATCGGCAATATCGCGCTCGATTTCATCGGTGAAATGGGTCTGCTCGGCGGGCGGCAGGTTCCAGTCGGGCGGGGCTTTGCCGCCGAACAGGGCAATCACCGCATCGAACGGGCGCAGCCAGCTCGAATGGCGCTGGTGGGCGAGGATGCGCTCGTAAATATATTGCGCGCCGTGGCCGTTCGGCTCGCTGGCCTCGTCGAGGTCGATAAAGGGTTTGCGCGGGTCGTGGTTTGGGATGATGCCGCCAAAGAGGAAGTTGTTGTAAAGCCCGTCGCCGACGAAGCCCGCGATTTCCGCAAGGGCCGCCTTGGCCTGCGCCGGACTCATGCCGCTGCTGTTAGTGGCGTAGTAGCTTTCCATGAGGAAGTTGCGCACGGCGGCGAGGTTGTCGCGCAGGTTCTCGTAGGATTCGTATTTCTCGTGCAGCGGGTCGAGCAGGTAGGGGCTTTGGAAATGCTCGCCGATAATGCCGTCGAACGCGGGGTAGATATTCGCCGAGAAATCGACATTGGGTCGTGGGTCATGGATGATTTCGAGCAGGGCTTTCCAGCCGGTGCGCCGGGGGATGACATAGCGGCCAACCCCGGGGATGTCGTGCATCGAGTAGTTTTCGTTATCGGTTGTTTTGCTCGCTTCCGCCGAGGCTTTTTCGCGCGCGCGTGTGAGTTCCGCCGTCACTTGTTCATAGGCCGCGCGCAGCCCGGCTTCTTCGTCATCCAGCGCGTTACTGCTGGGTTTGGCGACAAAATCATCGGCTGTGATATCGGCGACCATGAAGCTGCGTTATCTCCCGTTAGGCCGGTTGCTTGGCGACGGCGCCACCGCCTGCCGCTGCTTCTTCCTGTTGTGCGGCGCCCAGCGCGTAGACGCATAAATCCTCGAACGAGACGTTATTTTCCTGCGAGATTTTGAAAAGCTTTTCAAAGCTGTCCATCACGTCCTGCGGAATGTTGCCGCCGCGCTCGCTCGACAACCACCAGCCCTGAAATTGCAGCGGGTGCTTTTTGGGGTGCGGGTCGCCGATATAGACATGGAACGGGTGTTTCACGCCGTTAAAATCGCAGGGGACGGTAAAACGCTTCATGATTTTCTTTCTCCGGACTATGCGTAGGATATCCCAACCATTTTACACTATACGCGCCAATGATGACAGTTTTATGACAGCGATCACCCCAAACGCCAGGTTTTGCAGGTGCGAGATGTTTTTGCGGATAGGGGAAAATCAGCCGGTTAGCAGCCCGCGTCCCATGCCTTGCGCTTGCCGTTACTGAAGTTTTCGGCATAGGCCTTGGGTGGCACCACCGCCTTTTTCGGCTCGCTTACGGTATATTCCAGCTTCTTGGCGGTGGCGTAGGCGATGGCTTCGTCCTTCGTGGCGAAGCTGAGTTTTACCTCCACGATCGTATCGGGCATGGTGTTCCAGCCCATCAGCGCGTCGGGCGTGCCGGCGGCGGGTTTCTCGTATTCCAGCAGCCAGTGATGCATGTTGCCTCGGCCCGATTGCATCGGGTTACGGGTGGGGCGGTAGATTTTTGCGCGCGGGGTGCTCATGGGCGTGAATGTAGCGATTGCAGGCGGGGAGTCAAGCGTCGGTCGCCACGGGTATTACGAGGCCTTCTTCGTGGCGGTTTTTTTTGCCGCCGGTTTTTTCACCGCCGGTTTTCTGGCGGCGGGTTTCTTTTTCGTAGCCGGTTTGCTCCCTGCCGCCGGTAAGAGGGCGAGTACGGATTCCATGGTGGCGTCTTCGGG
The DNA here is from genome assembly GCA_033763655.1 of Alphaproteobacteria bacterium. Classification (GTDB taxonomy): domain Bacteria; phylum Pseudomonadota; class Alphaproteobacteria; order Rickettsiales; family UBA3002; genus QFOX01. The sequence continues at coordinate 129,131 of JANRKD010000026.1, read as the reverse complement.
TTTCTGCTCCTTCGGCAGGGTGATGTTTTTGCCTGCGTACTTGATGTAAGGGCCGTAGCGGCCTTTCAGGATGACGACCTTTTCGCCGGATTCGGGGTGCGCGCCCAGATCCTTCAATGGCTCGGGTGCGCCGCCGCGTCCGCCGCCATTTTTCTTTTTCTCGGCGGCCTCGGCAATCAGGGTCACGGCGCGGTTCATGCCGATGGTCAGCACGTCGTCCTCGGGCCCGAGATTGGCGTATTTGCCGTCATGCAGCAGGTAGGGGCCAAAGCGGCCAAGGTTGGCGACAATGGTGAGCCCCGTCTCGGGATGCAGCCCGACTTCGCGCGGCAGGGCCAGCAACGACAATGCTTTTTCGAGATCGACCGCGCTTGGGAGCGTGCCTTTTGGCAGGCTCGAGCGCTTGGGTTTTTTCTCCTCGCCGAGCTGGACATAGACGCCATACGGCCCTTTGCGGAGGGTAACAGTCTGGCCGGAAACCGGGTCGGTGCCCAGCGTGCGCGGGAACTCCTCGCCATCGCCGCCGCCGGTGTTAGCAGCATCGGCGGCGCTGCCGGTGAGTTGGCGGGTGAAGTTGCATTCGGGATAGTTCGAACAGCCGAGGAACGAGCCGAATTTACCCGTTTTCAGGTGCAGCGAACCGGTTTTGCAGGTGGGGCAGGTTTTCGCCGTCGCCGCCGCTTCGCCGGTGCCGAAAATATACGGCTCCAGCAGCGCCTCGACATGGGTCAGCACTTCAGAGATGGTCAGCTTTTTGCTGTCTTCGACCTTGGCGTGGAAATCCGTCCAGAACAGGCGCAGCTCCTCTTTCCACTCGCGCTCGCCGTCGGCGATTTTGTCGAGGTTCTCTTCGAGATTCGCGGTGAAATTATATTCCACATAGCGCTCGAAATAGCTCATCAGGAACGCGGTGACGATGCGCCCGAGCGCCTCGGCGGTGAAGCGGCGTTTATCGAGCTTCACATAATTGCGGTCGGTGAGCACCGAAATGATGCTGGCATAGGTCGAGGGGCGGCCAATGCCCAGCTCCTCAAGGCGCTTGACGAGGCTGGCCTCGGAATAGCGTGGCGGCGGCTGGGTAAAATGCTGCGCTGCCTCGACTTTGCTGGTGCGCAGCGGCTCGCCTGCTTCCATCGCAGGTAGGCGCTGGCTGGTGTCTTCCGCCGATTCCTCGTCGCTCTCGGGCTTCTTTTCGTCTTCCTCAAGCGTTTCCTGATAGAGGCACAGGAAGCCGTCGAACTTCAGCACCGAACCCGTCGCGCGTAGGGCGTGGCGCTTGGTGGCATCGTGCATATCGACCCCGACCTGATCGTAAAGCGCGACTTCCATCTGGCTGGCGACCATGCGTTTCCAGATGAGGTCATAGAGCCGCGCCTGCTCGCTGTCACCCAGCATATCGGCGCGTTTGCTAAGGTCAGTCGGGCGGATGGCTTCGTGGGCTTCCTGCGCGTTTTTTACCTTGGTTTTATACATGCGCGGCGCATCGGGCACATAGTTTGCGCCGTAATCTTTCTCGATGAAGCGGCGCGCATCGGCGATTGCATCGACCGAAACGGTAATGCCATCCGTCCGCATGTAGGTGATGAGGCCTTCCTCGTAGAGCTTCTGCGCGACCTGCATGGTGCGTTTGGCGCCAAACCCAAGCTTGCGGCTGGCTTCCATCTGCAGGGTCGAGGTCGAAAACGGCGGGTAAGGTGCGCGGCGTACTGTGCGTGGGGTGATGGTGGTGACGCGAAAATCGGTGGATTTGAGCACTCGCTCGACATCCCGGGCGGCACCTTCGTTCCCCAGAGCGAACTTGTCGAGCTTGGTGCCGTTATATTCCGTCAGCCGTGCGTTAAAGCTGGCGCCGGTGCCGGTCTGCATGACTAGGCCGATATCCCAGTATTCGCGTGCGGTGAACAGTTCGATTTCCGCCTCGCGCTCGCAAATCAGGCGCAGGGCGACGGATTGCACCCGTCCCGCCGAACGCGAACCGGGCAGCTTGCGCCAGAGCACGGGCGAAAGGTTGAAGCCCACAAGGTAGTCGAGCGCGCGGCGTGCCTGCTGCGCGTTGACGAGGTTCATGTCGATGTCGCGCGGATGTTCAATGGCGTGGGTAATCGCTTTTTTGGTGATTTCGTGGAAGGCGATGCGCTTGACGCCGATATCCTTTGGCAGCTTTTTGGATTCCTTCAACGCTTCGAGCACATGCCAGGAAATAGCCTCACCCTCGCGGTCGGGGTCAGTCGCGAGATAAAGCATCTGCGCGCCTTTGAGGGCACCTGCAATCGCCCCCATCTGCTTTTTCGAGTCGGCATCGACTTCGTAATGCATGGCGAAATCGGCATCCGGTTCCACCGAGCCATCCTTGCTCGGCAAATCGCGCACATGGCCGTAGGAGGCCAGCACCGTGTAATCGCTGCCGAGGTATTTATTAATCGTTTTCGCCTTCGACGGCGATTCGACCACCACTACATTTTTCGTCACGCTGCATCCCCCATGCGTAAAGCCACCTTCGAGCCGGCGTGGCGTTCTAGCCTACCCGCCAGCTCCAGTTCAAGTAAAACCGCCATCAGCAGGTGCGGGGTCAGCCCCGTCATCGCCAGCACATCGTCGAGCAATGTCGGGCTGGCCCCGAGCGCCTCGACCACCTGTGTGCGGGCGTCATCCAGCGTTTGCGCGTCGGGCAGGCGGGCGGGCGCGTCGCTGAATTCGAGCGTTTTCTGCTCGGCCAGCGGCAGGTCGCCCATCGGGGCGAAGCTGGCCAGAATGTCGCGCGCGCTCTCGACCATGGTCGCACCGTCCTTCAGCAGGCGGTTGGTGCCGTGGCAGCGCGGGTCCATCGGCGAGCCGGGAATGGCAAACACGTCGCGGCCATATTCATTGGCGTATTCGGCGGTAATCAGCGAGCCGGATTTGAGCGAGGCTTCGACGACGACGACGCCGCGCGTCATCCCCGCGATGATGCGGTTGCGGCCGGGGAAGGAGCGCGCGTGCGGCTCGGCGCCAAAGGGCAGCTCGCTGATGATAAGCCCCTGCGCGGCGATTTCCTGAAACAGCGCGGCGTTTTCAGGTGGGTAGATGTTGTCGATGCCGCCACCAATGACGGCGATGGTGCCGGTGCCAAGCGCGCCGCGATGCGCCGCCGCGTCGATACCGCGTGCGAGGCCCGAAACAATCACCTGCTGCGCCGCGCCCAGCTCGCTGCTGAGTTTTTTAGCGAACATGCAGCCGTTCGCCGAGGCGTTGCGTGCACCGACGATGCCGATAAGGTTGCCGCCCGCGCACAGATGCGTATGGCCGCGCACGGTGAGCACCGGCGGCGCATCCGCCACCATCTGCAGCAGGCGCGGGTAGCGCGGTTCGCCGTAAAGCAGCAGCTCGGCGCCGTAGGCGGTCAGCGCCGCAAACTCGCGCTCGGCAGCGGCTTTCGAGGCGATGGCGATGGGTTTCGCCCGCCCACCACGGCGGCTGATGCCAGGGGCCATTTCGAGGGCTTTGCTGACCGAGCCGCAGAACTTGACGAGGCGGAAAAAGGTCATCGGCCCGACCTGCTCGCTGCGGATGAGGCGCAGCGCGTCGATGGGGTCGGTGCCGCGCAGATGGGGATTCGGGATGAAGTCGAATGTCATGATGTTTTTGCCAGACAGGGTGTTTTTGCCAGAGTAAAAATAGTTGCGTCATCCCGGGTTTGAGTTCCGTCATCCTGGGTTTGAGTTGCGTCATCCCGGGCTTGTCCCGGGATCTCCTGCCCTAATGCACCATTCAAATTAGTGGCGGTGTTCGTTTCTGGGGATCCCGGGACAAGCCCGGGATGACGGACTGATTTTTCTTCGGCGTGTGTGGCCGCGCCGGTTAGGTCGTCGTACAAATCCTTCCATTCAGGATTCATCCGTTGGATAGCGTCGCATTTGATGGGGCGTGCCCAGCGCTTGACGCGCTTTTCGTGCAGAATCGCCAGCTCCACGCTACCGAACATTTCATAATAAACCAGCGCGTCAACATTGTAGCGGTAAGAAAAACCTTTCACTAATTTATTTTTATGTTCAAACACGCGGCGCATCAGGTCGTTTGTTACGCCGACATAAAATACATTACGGGGCGCATTGGTTAGAATGTAAACAAAAAACACTTCAGCCATTTTATTTACCTTTACCCAGGCTTACCTTCGGCTCGAAGCCTCGGCGTAGCCGTGCGATATTCTCGCGGTGTTTCCAGATGGCGATGCCTGCCGCTATCGCCAGAATTATGGCGCTTGCTCCATCGACCCGCAGCCACACGATGAACGGCGCAAGAGTGAGCGCGACGAGAGAGCCAAGCGAGACATAGCGCGTGGTGAAGACGACAATGCCCCACAGCAGCAGCGCCGCCATACCCACCGGCCATGAAAAGGCGAGGGCGCCGCCACATAAGGTGGCGACACCTTTGCCGCCTTTGAATTTCAACCATGGGGAATACATGTGGCCGACTGCTGCGAGCAGCGCGGCGAGCGCGCCGTAATGCGGGTTGGCGATGGTGTAGGCGCAAGGAATCAGACCGCCGCCTACCGATTGGCAGGTCGCGGTAAGGTCGCGCACCAGAAACGGGAAGAGGTAGTTGGTCAGCAGCACCGCCGCCACGCCTTTGCCCATATCGAGCAGCAATGTTAGCAGCGCGACTTTTTTGTTGCCCATGCGCAGCATGTTGGTGGCGCCGATATTGCCCGAGCCGATATAGCGCGGGTCGGGCAGGCCAAACAGCTTCGCCAGCAACACGCCAAAGGGAATGCCGCCCAGCGCATAGCCGATCACGAGGATTTGAATGACTTCCATCGCATGCATACGCGTACGAGCGTAGAGGGGGGAGGGATTTTTAAGCAAGCGAAATAAATAACCCTACTGCAGCGCGCCTTCTATTTTTAGTGCATCGAGTACACCCTGCAGGATGTAACTGGCCGCCAGTTTATCGACCAGCACGTCGCGCCGGGCGCGACTGAGGTCGGCCTCGTCGCGCATCATGCGGGTGACGGCGGCGGTCGAAAGCCGTTCGTCCCACAGCAGCAGCGGCAGCGGGAACTCCGCCTGCAAATTGCGGGCGAAGGCGCGGGTGGCCTGTGCACGTGGGCCTGCCGAGCCGTCCATGTTAAGCGGGTAGCCAACCACAAAGCCGACCATGTTCTGTCCTTCCATCATTGCCGAAAGGGCGGCGGTATCCTCGCTCCATTTGCGGCGGTAGAGGGTGAGGTCGGGGCTGGCAATCAGGCGGCTGGCATCGCTGGCGGCCACCCCGATGGTTTCGGTGCCCACATCGAGGCCAATCAGCCGCCCTGTGAGGGGCAGCAGGGCCTTAAATTCGGCAAGGCTGTAAGTAGCGCGCGGTGGTTCCATCTGCGTGTCATGCCAGCGAAGGCAGGCACCTGCCAAGAAAAAACTGGAGGCTGGCGGTTGCAGGCACGACAAAGGGTTGCATTTTCCGCCTGCCGCGCTACAACCTCCCCCCGCACGGAGGCGTACCCCATGGCATTGACCGACAAGGAAGTTCACCATATCGCGACGCTGGCACGCATTCGCCTGAGCGCCGATGAGCTGCCGCATTATGCGAAAGAAATCAACGGCATCCTGAAATGGATTGCGCAATTGGACGAAGTCAACACCGAGGGTGTGGCCGCGCTGTCGAGCGTTTCGGAACAATTGCTGCCATGGCGCGCCGATGTCGTCAATGACGGCAACCGGCAGGAAGCCGTGCTCAAAAACGCGCCAATGCAACAATATGGCTGTTTTGCCGTGCCGAAGGTGATTGAATAATGCACGTCTGCACCAACCTGTTTCCAGCCTGTCATGCCGTCTTTATGACGGCATCCATCTTGTTTAAGCAAGGTGGACCCCGTCACAAGGACGGGGTGACAAACCCTGAATCAATGGAAAGCATTTCGCATGACTAACCCGACCCACATGACCCTCGCTGCCGCGCGCGACGCGCTCAAGGCAAAAAAACTATCGAGCGTCGAGCTGACGCAGGCGCATCTTGACGCCATCGAGAAGCATAATGCCGCGCTCAACGCCTATGTTCATCTCACACCCGAGATTGCGCTTGGGATGGCCGAACGGGCTGATGCAAAGCGTGCAAAGGGCGAAGCAGGGCGTCTGGAGGGCATCCCCATCGGCATTAAAGATTTGTTCTGCACCAAGGGCGTTGCCTCGCAGGCGGCTTCGAAAATCCTCAGCGGCTTCAAACCGGAATATGAATCGACGGTGACGACCAACCTATTCCGCGAAGGCGCGGTGATGCTGGGCAAAACCAACATGGATGAATTCGCCATGGGCTCGGCCAATATCAACAGCGTGTACGGCCATTGCATCAACCCCTGGCGGCGCGAGGATGCGCCGGAAAAACCACTGGTGCCGGGCGGTTCGTCGGGAGGGTCGGCGGCGGTGGTGGCCGCGCGCCTTGGCATGATGGCGACAGGAACGGATACGGGCGGCTCGATCCGTCAACCGGCGGCGTTCACAGGGATTGTCGGCGTCAAGCCGACCTATGGCCGCTGCTCGCGTTGGGGCATTGTCGCTTTCGCCAGTTCGCTCGATCAGGCCGGGCCGATGACGCGCACCGTGCGCGATGCGGCGATTTCGCTCAATGCCATGGCCGGGCACGACCCGAAAGATTCAACCAGCGCGGTGCAGTCCGTGCCGGATTTCGAGGCAGTGCTGGGGCAGGGCGTGAAGGGGCTGCGCGTCGGTTTGCCGAAGGAATACAGCATCGAGGGCCTGAACCCCGAGATCGGCGCGGCATGGCAGAAAGGTGTTGAAATCCTGAAAGCTGCGGGCGCGGTCATCGTCAATGTCAGCCTGCCGCACAGCCAGTATGCGCTGCCTGCGTATTACATCATCGCACCGGCGGAGGCCTCCTCCAACCTCGCGCGGTATGACGGCGTGCGCTTCGGCCTGCGGGTGCTGGATGAGGGCGATTCGCTCAACGATATGTACGAAAAAACCCGCGCCGCCGGGTTCGGTGCCGAGGTGAAGCGCCGCATCCTGATTGGCACCTATGTGCTGAGTGCGGGATATTATGACGCGTACTACAAGAAGGCGCAGAAAATCCGTGCCCTCATCGCGCAGGATTTCAAACAGGCCTTCACGCAGTGCGATATTCTGCTGACGCCGACCGCGCCTTCGGATGCGTTCGCGGTGGGTGAGAACCAGAACGACCCGTTGGCGATGTACATGAACGATGTCTTTACCATTCCGGCCTCCCTCGCGGGGTTGCCGGGGCTGGCGCTGCCGATTGGGTTAAGCAAAGCCGGGTTGCCGCTTGGGTTACAACTCATCGGCCGCGCGTTCGATGAGGAAACGGTATTCAAAGTGGCGGAAGTAATCGAGCGCGAAGCGGGATTCACCTTCGCTCCGAAAGGGTATTAGCATGAGCACGCCATATATCATCAAAGGCACCACGGGCGATTGGGAGCTGGTCATCGGCCTGGAGGTGCATGCGCAGGTCGTGAGCCACTCGAAGCTGTTTTCGGGCGCGCCGGTCGAATTTGGCTCCGAAACCAACCAGAATGTGAGCTTTGTCGATGCCGGGATGCCCGGCATGCTGCCCGTCATCAACGCAAAATGCATTGAGCAGGCAGTGCGCACGGGGCTTGGCATCAACGCCGAGATTAACCTGCATTCGGTGTTTGATCGCAAAAACTATTTCTATGCCGATTTGCCGCAGGGCTACCAGATTTCGCAATATCTCGACCCGATTGTCGGCAAGGGCTCCATCACCATCGACCTCGCAGGCGGCGTCACCCGCGAGATTGGCATCACCCGCCTGCATCTCGAACAGGATGCGGGAAAATCGCTGCATGAGCATAGCCCCAAATACAGCTTCATTGATTTGAACCGTAGCGGCGTTGCGCTGATGGAAATCGTCTCGGAGCCGGATATGCGCACACCCGAGGAAGCGGGCGCCTATCTCAGAAAATTGCGCACGATTGTGCAATATCTTGGCACCTGCGACGGCGACATGGATAAGGGCAATTTGCGCTGCGACGCCAACGTTTCGGTGCGCCGTGTTGGTGCGAAAGAGTTTGGCACGCGGTGTGAGATTAAGAACGTGAACTCGGTGAAGTTCGTGATGAAAGCGATTGAGTTTGAAGCGCAACGGCAGGTGGAGATTCTCGAAAACGGTGGCGAAATCCATCAGGAAACGCGCCTGTTTGATTCCGCAACGGGCGAAACCCGCACCATGCGCAGCAAGGAAAACGCGCATGACTACCGCTATTTCCCCGATCCCGATTTGTTGCCCCTCGTGCTGACACAGAAATTTGTTGATGATATCCGGGCCAGCTTGCCCGAATTGCCGGATCAGAAAAAAGCGCGCTATGTCGCCGAGCTTGGCCTTTCGCCGTATGATGCCGGAGTGCTGGTGGCCGAGAAGGCGACGACGGAGTTTTTTGAAAAGCTGAGCGCGCATCACGACCCGAAACTGGTCAGCAACTGGATGACGGTGGAGTTGTTCGCACGCTTGAACAAATTAGGTGTAGATATTGAACATTCACCAATTTCAGCCGAGCAACTGGGCGGCTTGATCGCCTTGATCGAGGACAACACTATCAGCGGCAAAATTGCCAAAACTGTCTTTGAAAAAATGTTCGAAAGCGGTAAGCCCGCCAAGCAGATCGTCGAGGAAGAAGGCCTCGTGCAGGTGACCGACACCGGCGCGATTGAAGCCGCGATTGATGCGGTCATCGCCGCCAATGCGGATAAAGTCGCCGAATACCGCTCGGGTAAGGATAAATTATTCGGCTTCTTCGTCGGCCAGACGATGAAGGCCACCGGCGGTAAGGCCAATCCGGCGATGCTGAACGACTTGCTGAAGAAGAAATTGTAACATCTTGCCATTACGGGAGATTGCAATGAAACGCGCACTTAAAATTCTGGGGGCGGTGCTGGCACTGCTCGTGGTGGTGGCCATCGCCATTCCCATGTTCATTTCGGCGGATTACCTGAAGGCGCAGTTGCAGGATCAGGTGGAGAAAGCGACGGGGCGCACGCTCACGATTAATGGCAAGGCCTCGCTTTCGCTGTTCCCGGCGCTGGCGGTTACGGTCGAGGATGTCACGCTCGGCAACCCGGCGGGCTTTGCCGCCCCCTACCTCGTGCATGTGGATAAACTCGCTGCCGGGGCGGCATTAAAACCCTTGCTGGCCAAGGAACTGCGCATCACCGGTATCACGCTCGACGGGGCGACGCTCTACCTTGAAGCCAATGCGCGCGGGGCAAAAAACTGGGAGTTCTCGCCCGCAGCCAAAGCGGCTGGCAGCACAGATGAAGCGGCGCGTGGCGCTGCGCCTGCGGAGAAAAAAGCCGCGTCCCTGAAGGCGCTCGCCATTGGCCGGGTGACGGTCAGAAACACCGTTGTTCATTATGCTAAAGCGGGAGAAGAGCCGATAGCGGCCGAGGATATTAACCTGACGGTCGATGGCGCCGATGGCAAGGCGCCGCTTGCGCTGGATGGTGGTATCACCTACCGGAAACAGGCGGTGGGGCTTAAGCTCACGGTTGCGACCTTGCAGGCGTTGATGACGGAAAAACCGGCGGTGGTGCGGGCATCGCTCACCCTGCCCACCGGTGCGGCGAATTTCGAGGGCACGCTGGCGCTGAAGGATGGGCCGCAGGCGCAAGGCAAAGCCAGTTTCAATTCGGATAATCTCGGCAGCCTGCTGGGCTGGGCGACGGGAAAAGAACCCTCAGGCGCGCTGCCAAAAAAAGTGAGCGTGCAATCGACCATCGGCATGAAAGGCGCGCAGCATATAACGCTCGACGCGCTGGCCTTCTCTGCCGATGCGCTGAGCGGTACGGGTGCGTTGACGGTAAACCTTGCCGGGGCGGTGCCTGCGCTTAGCGGCAATCTGAAACTCGGCGCGGTGGATCTCGGTGCGTTTGCGGGCAAGGCGAAAGCGGCCACCCCGGTGGCGGGCACCGCTGCGTCTGCCTCTTCCGCCAGCGCAGGCGATGACTGGTCGGATGCGCCGCTCGATATGAGCGGCTTACGCGCGGTAAATGCGAACCTGAAACTGGCGATTGAAAAGCTTATTTCTGGTAAATTTGTGGTGAGCGACATCGTGGCGGAAGTGGCGATGAACGGCGGCAATGCAAAACTGACGCTGGCGCATCTGGCACTCTATGGCGGCACAGCGAAAGGCACGGTGGGCCTCGATGGCAGCACCGCAACCACGGCAATTGCCACCAACCTTGCGCTCAGCCATATGGATATTGAGGCTCTGATGACGGCGCTGAGCGGCGCGTCGAAAATGAAAGGCACCGCGCAGATGACGCTGGCGGCGACAGGGCGCGGCACCAGCCAGCGCGCACTGGTAGGCTCGCTGGGCGGCAATGGCACGGTAAGAATCAACGACGGGGCGATTAAAGGTATTAACGTCGCATCTTTTCTGCGGGATGCAAAAAAAGGGTTTATCCTTGGGAGTGCAGGCTCGGAATCGACCGACTTTACTGAACTCACGGCGAGTTACACCATCGCACAAGGGGTGGTGAGCAACAGCGACCTGCTGATGAAATCGCCGGTATTGCGGCTCGTGGGTAGCGGCACCATTAGCCTGCCGTCGCGCAGCATCGACTACCGCGCGGTGCCAACCATTGTCGGCACGCTCAAAGGGCAGGGCGGCAAGGATACGCTCAGCGGCGGTGGGCTTGAGATTCCGCTGATTATTCGTGGCCCGTGGCGGGCAATTTCGGTGACGCCCGACTTCGCGGCGGCGGCGGCCAGCGCGCTGAAAGATCCGGCGGCCTTCAAGCAGAACCTCAAGGATATCGGCAACGACCTGCGCAAGTTTAACAGCCCGAAAGATATTGGCGCGGCGTTATTTGGCGATAAAAAGGCAAAAACCCCGGCGGCGGAAACAGCTCCGGCCCCGGCCCCGGCGACACCCGTCACCTCACCCGCACCTGTGAGCGCGCCGGCCCCGGCCACGCAAGCTGCACCTGCGCCTGCTCCTGTGCCCAGCAAGGAGCAGCAGATTCAGGATGCTATCGGCGGCGTGCTCGGCGCGTTTGGTAAATAGGCGGCTCAGGGCGCGGATGTGGGCGGCGGCACCGGCAGGGCGGGTCGCGTCATTACCGAGGTGGCCGGTGCGGCATCCGGGGATTTTTTCCCAAGGGGCGGTGTCACGGCATCCGGTGCTTTTTTCGTGGGGGTGGCAGAAGGCGGCGTCGGTTTTGACAGGGCCGCTTCCGGTTCTGCTGCCGGGTCAGGCGTTGCCGCCACCGGAGCCGGTGCGGCAGGGGCGGCGCTTAAGCGGCCCAGCGCTTTTTTCGCGGCGCTGTGGCCCGGGGCGAGGCGCAGCACCGCCGCGAGATCGTTGCGCGCGAGGGGCAGATCGCCGAGTTTTTCAAACACACCGGCGCGTTCGAACAGCACTTCCTCATCAAGCGGGGTGAGGCTGACGGCGTGGTCGAGGTCTTTGATAGAGGCGTCGAGCCGGCCATAGGTGATGTTGAGCCGCGCACGATCAAGCAGCAGGCCCGAGGTCAGTTTGGCAGCGGTGGCGTTATCGTGGCGGTAATTGCCGATGTCGTCGATTTGTTCGCTGAGCACGGCGAGGGCTTTGTCGGCGCTTTCGGCCTTGAGATACGCCTCGGCGGCCTGCCGTGCGACATAGCTGCGCAGGCCGATGGTTTCGGGTGCAATTGAGGCGCGGGTGGCGACAAGCGCGCTGGCCGCCTCGTCGAAGCGGTGCAGGCCGAACAGGGCCATGGCGCGGCAATGCCGGGCAGCGGTTCCGCTGTCGATGTTGAGCCATGCCTCGGCTTTGGCGAGGGCTTGCGCCGGGTTGCTGGTGGCCAGCGCCGTGCATTCGTGGTAGGCGGGCGATTGCATGCCGCCGGTTTGCGCCTGCGCTGTCGCCGCCACGAGAAGGCAGCTACTGAGTAGCAACACATGTTTCATCATCGCTCCGTGCGTTTGTGACGGGGTTATGCTAAGTTTATATCGAAGAAAAACAGAGGGTAAGAAATATTGGCAAGGCTCTTGCTTATAACGTGCGGCAGGGCAGTGTCAATCGCAAGCGCGGCGGCGGTGCACAGGAGGAGCATGAGGATGAACAACAGGAAACAATGGCGCGCGGCAGTGGTGGCCGGGCTGCTGCTTGCAGGCCTTAGCGGCTGCGACAAAATCACCGATACCTCGCGGGCGGTGCAATCGGTGACGCTGCATGCCTTCAATGATACCAAAGCCTCGTGGACGGAGTTTTTTACCTACCATCCGCCGTTACCGGCACCGTTCCCGCAGACGCGCTACTGCTACCAGTTGCAGAGCGATATTGTCTGTTACGACAGCGAACAGCCGCAATTGACGGCTAAGCTCATCGGCTATCAGGATGGCGAGAACCGCTCCTGGATTCAGCCGGGCGGCGGCGCGCTTGGGGTCAGCGGCGGCGGGGCGGTTGCTTTGCAGCCATCGCCGGTGAAATCGCAGGCGAATATGGCGGCAAACACGGTCTACCCGCTTGATACCGGGCCGGTTTTCGACAATGCCGCAAGCGGAATCCAGGTGCGGGATATGCCGCCTGCCAAATCCGCGCCCGCACAGCAGGGGAGCGCAGCAAAAAAGCCGGTGAAAAAGAAATAGTCAGGCAGCCGGGGCGGCCAGCTCAACGCTGGTGATGCGGGCCTCCGGTCGGCTGTAGCGCAGGCTGTCGAAATGCTGGCAGGCTCCGCAATGCGCGTGCCAGGAGGGGTGCTGCTCGCCGCAATGCTCGCATACCCAGGTTTCGCCGGCGGCGGCGTCCACCGCGCGCTGCAACCAGCGATTGGCGGCTTCCTCGTTATGTAGGGCCGCTTCGATTTTTGCCATGAGGCGGCAGGCGGTTTTGTTTTCTTCGAGCGTGAGTGCCGCCTCGACCGAGGTTTTTGCCGCCGCCCATTCCCTGGCGGCGAAGGCCTGTTCGCCGGCCAGCAGGTGGTGGGCGATCGTGAGAGGGGCGCTCATGAATGGGCGCAGCAGGCGCAGTTGCGCCCGCGCGGGCATGCCGTCGAGCGTCGCGAGAATCGGGGCGATGAGCAGCGGGCTGGGGGTTTTCTCCCACGCGCCGCGCAGCCATTTGCGGGCGCGGCGGGGTTGCCCCTGCGCGAGGATTGCGGCGGCAAAATCAATCACCGCCGGGAGGAAATCCGGCGCATAGCCGACGGCATGGCGCAGCGACTGCTCTTTTTTGTGGGCGTCGCGTTCGCGCCGGGCAGCGAGGTAATGGGCGAGGGCGGCGGTGCGGTGGCGCTCGTCTTTGGTCAGCGGCGATTGCCATTGCCAGCCTTCGCTTAGGGCCAGCATGGCGGTGCTGTTGTCGTCGCGCGCGTAGAGGTCGATCAGGGTCAGCACCAGCCAGCGGTCTTTTGGGGCTTCCTTGCGTGCCATTTCGGCGAGTTTGCTGGCCTCGATCCACTCGCGCGCCTGCACATGCTGCTCGATGAGGCGGCGGGTCGCCAGCGGCGCTGTCACCTTATGCTGCATCAGCACGCGAAACTGCGCCCGCGCATCGTCGAGTTTGCCCTGACGCTGCAGCAGTTGCGCGGTGAGCAGTTGGGGCAACGGGTCGTCCGGCAGGGCAAGCACCGCTTTTTTCAGCGCCGCATCAGCCGCCGCCTCATCGCCCATAGCAAGGGCGGTGACCCCAAGCGTCAGTTGGCGCAGGCCCGATTGCAGCGTGCGTAACTGGCGGCGATTGCGGCGTCGCTTCGGCCAGTTGATGATTTTCCACACCGTAATCGCGACGATTGATGCGAGCAGCGAAAGGGTAATGAGCAGCAGTGTCACCACCGCGATATGCAGGGTGATGTCGTAGCCAAGCCAGTGGACGACGACATTCCCCGGGTGGGCGATTAGCCATTGGCCGCCGAAAATCAGGCTGGCAACGAGGGCGATGAACAGCAGGAACCCCGGCATGGCTAATACCCGTCCCGAGTGTCGAGTTGCTGGAATGCCGCGAGCACTTCGGCGCGGGTTTTAACCGTGCCGACCCATGCGGCAAGCGGTGCGCGGGCCGGTTCATCGAGGCGCTCGACTTCACCCAGCAGCGTTTCGAGCGTGGCGTGGTCGAGCTGCGCGCGCAGGGCGGTGTAAGGGTCGGCGGGCGTCGTTTGTTTGATGCTCACCAGCCCGGCCAGATGCGTATTGATTTTGCCGACAAGGCTGACATCATCAACCGCCGGGCGGGCGCCGGCGTGGTCGAGCGCGTCGCGTAGCTGGCGGATCAGGTCGATCTCGGCCGGGATGCCGGGTTCGGCAAAGATGCGCAGGCGCGAAGCTTCCGTGGCCTCGGTGTGCGAAAGCGCGCTCCATGCCCCCAGTTCGCGGGCGTAGGGTTTGCCGGTCATCGCCGCGAAAATGAGGGCGCGCAGGGCGGCCTCGGCGCTCTGCCGCGCGGGCGGCGTGACGGCGGGGGTGATGACGACCGGCAGGGAATCGGCCTTTTTCGCGGCGGCCGCTTTTTCGAGTTCCTCCAGCCGCCCGGCAAGGGTTTGCAGGTTACTTGTCAGCGGGGCGAGGGCGGCGGCGGCATCATGATCGGGGCGGGGGGCCTGTTCGAGCGCGGCAAGGCGGGTGGCAAGGCTATCCATCCGCGCGGCAAGTTGCTCGTGACGGCCTGCCTGCTGCTGCGCCGCTTCGCGTAGTTCGCCGCGCAGATGCGACTGCACCACCCACAGGCCGACGAGCGCTATCAGCACCGCGACCAGTAAAATGCCAGTCAGGGGCAGGCTGCGTGAGGGGCTGTCCGGGGTTTCGTCCATGGAGCGTTCTTACCCGGTTTTTTTGCGGTGTGAAACAATCAATTCGCGTAAGCTGTGCCGGGTGGGCCGGGGGCAGGAATGCAGGGACAGCCAGCGCAGGCGGCTGGCTTCGCTTGCCACATTCGCGCTCAGGCAATAGGCCGCCATGCGGTGCGTACAGGCGCTCAGCCCGGCTTTTTCGATGAGCAGGCAGGCGATTCGTGCCGAGCGTGGTGAGAAGAACACCGCGCCGCCGATGCTGCCATTGGCCAGCCCCATGCGCAGAGGTTCGTCGAGTGCGGCATTGGCGATTGCCGAATACACCACCATCACCGTGACATCGACACCGTAGGCCGCCAGCGCATGTTTGACATCGGTGCGGGTTTCGTCGCCCGCGAGGTAGAGCAGCCTGCTGCCGGTGGAGAGCGCATTGCCAATGCGCGGCAGGATGGTCTGCACATCGGAGGTGCCCGGCAGGATGTTTTGCAGCCCGTGTTCGGTCGCCGCTGCCGCCGTGGCGTGGCCGACGCAATAGGCAGGCAGGGTGCGCCATGCGGCAGGCAGGTCGGCGAGGGCATGCGTGGCGTGACGGCTGGTGAGCAGCAGCGCATCGGGCGTTGCGCGCGGCAGGGCGTGAATGGGGTGTGGCAGAATGCGCAGCACCGGCGCGACAATGCCCGCAATGCCGTAGGGCGCCAGCTCCTGCGCGAAGGCGACGCTGTCATCGTGTGGGCGGGTCAGCCAGAGGCGCGGATATTCAGTCATGGCGCTGCAATGCCTCTTTCGCCTGTGCGCGCAGGCGGTGGCCGAGTGCTTCGCCGAGGGCATGGGCTTGCGCCGCGTTGCCGCGCGCTTCATCGAAATGGCGGAGGGTGCCATCGAGCGACAGCACTTCGCCGCGCAGGTGGATCTGGTCGCCATCGAGCGTCGCAAGGCCCGCAATCGGCGTGCGGCACGAGCCGTCGAGCACTTCGAGGAACGCCCGCTCGGCGGTGAGGCAGGTCAGGGTCGGCGCATGGTTGATGCGGGCCAGCAGGGCGCGCATGTCGGCGTTATCCGTGCGGCATTCGATGCCAATGGCGCCCTGCGCGACGGCGGGCAGCATCTCCTCCGGCGCGATGGCGTGGCGGATATGCTGCGTCAGCCCGAGGCGCATCAGCCCGGCGCTGGCGAGGAAGGTAGCTACTGCGACGCCTTCATCGAGTTTGCGCAGGCGCGTTTCGACATTGCCGCGCAACGGCACCACCTGCAAATCGGGCCGCCGGTGCAGCAACTGCGCCGCCCGCCGTGCCGAGGACGTGCCGACGGTGGCGCCCTCGGGCACCTCGCCCGGCGTGGCGTAATGCGGGCTGATCCAGGCGTCGCGCACATCCGCGCGCGGCAGCATGGCGGCGAGGGTCAGCCCTGCGGGCAAAATACTCGGCATGTCTTTCATCGAATGCACGGCGATGTCGATGCTGTCGGCAAGGAGTGCGTCCTCAAGTTCTTTCGTGAACAGGCCCTTATAGCCCCAGTCGCTGAGCTGTTTATGCAGTTCGCGGTCACCGGCAGTGGTCATGGCCACCGTCGCGATGGCGAGGGTGGGGTTAAGGGTTTGCAGCGCTTCAGCCACCATTTGGGCTTGCGCGCGGGCGAGTTTGCTGGCACGGGTGCCGATGCGGATAAGGCGTGACATGGCTTGCCATTAGCCGATTGCATCCGCGCTGGCGAGTGTAAAGGTGTTCATGCGTATTGTTCTTGGCATTGAATCAAGTTGCGACGAAACCGCCGTGGCACTGGTGCGCGAGGATCGCACCGTGCTGGCGCAGGCACTGGCGACGCAGCAGGCCGAGCACGCGCCGTTTGGCGGCGTGGTGCCGGAAATCGCCGCGCGGGCGCATCTGGCGCAGATTGACCGCCTCTACCGGCAGGCGCTTGCCGATGCGCAGCTCGATATTGCGCAGGTCGATGCGGTGGCGGCCACCTGTGGGCCGGGCCTCATCGGCGGCGTCATGGTCGGGGTGATGGTCGGCAAGGCAGTGGCGGCGGCGGCCAGCAAACCGTTCATCGGCATCAACCATCTCGAAGGCCATGCCCTGACCGTGCGGCTGACCGATGCCGTGGCGTTCCCGTATTTCCTGTTGCTTATCTCGGGTGGGCATTGCCAGCAGCTCGTCGTGCGCGGGGTGGGAGATTATGTGCGCCTCGGTGGCACCCTCGACGACGCGCTGGGCGAGGCTTTCGACAAATGCGCAAAAATGCTGGGGTTGCCCTATCCCGGCGGCCCGGAACTCGAACGTGCGGCGCGTGTGGGCAACCCCAAAGCCTATGCCTTGCCCAGGCCGCTCAAAGGCACGGCGGGCCATGATTTTTCCTTCTCGGGCCTGAAAACAGCGGTGCGGTTGTGCATCGAGAAAGAAGTCGCGCACGCAGGGCGCCTGACCCCTGCCATCGTCGCGGATGTGGCGGCGAGCTTCGAAGCGGCCGTGCTCGATGTGCTCGATGACCGGGTGGGGCAGGCGCTGGCGGTGGCGCAGGCGGCCTACCCCATTACCGCGCTGGCGGTGGCGGGCGGCGTGGCGGCGAATCAGGCGATCGGCGGGCGTCTGCGCCTGCTGGCGGCAGCGCATGCCGTGCCGCTGGTGGTCGCGCCACCGGCCTTATGCACCGATAATGCGGCGATGATTGCCTGGGCGGGCATGGAGCGCCTGCGCGCCGGTGCGGTCGATGATTTATCGGTGCAGCCGCGCGCGCGCTGGCCATTAACCGAGCTGGTGCGGGTTCACTCCGCAGGCGGCTGATAGCCGAACCGGGCGAAAATACTGCGCGTCGGGCGATTCAGAAGATAATTCGCGAAGGCCTGCGAGGCCTCCATCAGTTCGCTGCCAAGCACGACCACGTCGTAGGTCACGGGGGGGCTGACCTCATCGGGCAACAGGCTGGCCACGCGGATGTCCGGCTCCACCACCGCTTCGGTCGCGAGCACCAGCGCCAGCGAGGGCGCGTCGCGCAGCGCCGTGATGACTTCGTCGTGGCTGCTTTTGACCGCAAGCCGTGCCGCCAGCGCGCCCGAGAACTCATAGCCGCCGAGCAAGGCCTGCGCGCGCGCGCCTTCGAGGGTGGCGGGGCTGTCGGCATAAATCGGCAGGTTCGGGGTGGCCGCCAGAATCGAGGCGAAGGAAATGCGGCGGGCGAGGTTCGCCTGCTCGCCCAGATCGCCGGCAGTGACAAGAGCAAGCTGCGTGCGGGCAATCGGCTTGCGGCTTGAGACATTGGTCAGGCCTTGTGCGGTCAATTGTTCGATCAGCGCCTCATTGGCGGTGATGAGCAGGTGCGCCTCCAGCCCCTGCTCGATCTGTTTTTGTGCTTCCTCCGCGTTTTTGACGACTATGGTCAGCGGGGTACGGCTTTCGCTGGCATAATCGCGGGCAATCTGCGCCAGCGGCAGCAGCATCGATTCATCGGTCAGGATGGTGAGGTTGGGCCTGGGTTGCGTCATCTCCGCCGCCTGCGCGGGCAGGCAGGTCAGCAGCAGAACGACAAGGCTCAGCAAACGAGGGCGCATGGCAGGAGGCTAGCAAAGATGTTCCCGCCGCGCAGCTTTTTTGTGGCTAATTGCGTGCGCGCGGCTAAAATCGTGCCAGCCTGTGACCCCCGGGCGTGCCTCAAAGGAGCCTTCATGTCGAGCCAACGCTTTATCCTGCTGACGATGGTGCTGTTCATCCTCGGGGCGCTGCCGCTGCTGATTGCGCAGCCCACAGCGCTGGCGAGTGCGGGCCTGAGCCTTGGCTTCAGCGCGCCGCTCGAGCATGCGCCCCTGCTGCTGCTGATTACGCTGGTGGGGGTGGCTGCCGCCCTGCTGCCGCGTGACGGGTTGCTGCTGATGCCAATTGCCTTCACGCTGATGATTATGGTCGGCGGCGCGCTTTCGCTCGATGTCATGCATGATCCGTTCCTGCGCTATTTCATCCTCGGCGCGATTTTGTGCATCGGCCTGCTGGTGGGTATCGCCCGCGAGAAACTGACCGTGCTGATGCTGCTGATTCTTGCGTCGCTCGGGTTTCACCTTGGCGGGTTTTTCATGCAGACGCTGCCCGCCATCGCCACGCCGATGTATTACCTGCTGGGCGTGCTGCTATCGCTTGGGATGGTGCTGGCCATCGCGGTCGCCTTCGGGGTGACGCTGTTTGGCGATAACGAAGCAACCTGGGAGCGGATGAAAAAATCCCCGCGTGTGGCGCTGATTCGCCGGATTTTCTTATAGTCAAACGACTTTACAAACACTCCGCGAAGGCCTTGGCGGTGGCATAAAGAAAACGGTCGTAATCGTTTTTCATCCAGTCGAGTGCATCCACCGCGTTGCGGGCCACCGTTTGTTCGGGGCTGAGGATGACAAGGCGCGCGCCGGTGGATTTGGCGATGGACGTCATCAGCACGTTTTTCTGTTCCCCAATCAGGCAGCGCACATGCAGGGTTGTCGCGGTATTGAGCATCCCGGCCATGGTTTTTGCGCCCATGGATTCCTCGGGCCGCTGCGTGATTTCGCCGTAATGGGTGAGGCCGAAACGCGTGAGGAAATACTGGTACGCGGCATGGTAGGTGAGGAACGGGATTTCCGGGCGGGCCACCGCGCTTGAGGTGGCCGCCGGACGGGCGAGCATTTCACGCAGCGCGGGGATGACCTCGCGGCGCAGATGGGCGGCCAGCTGCTGCGCATTGGCGGCGAGGGCGGTGCGTGCCTCGGGGGCGTGGGCGGCAATCGCCGCAGCCAGTGGCGGCGCGAGGGCGGCCATGCGTTCGGGGTCGAGCCACAGATGCGGGTCGTTGCCCGTTGCCGCGTCATGCTCGTGTTCGTCATGCGCATCATGCGCGTCGTGTTCGTCGTGCGGCTTTTTTCCGGCGGCTTTGGCTCTGGCCAGCCAGGGGTTTTCGCGGGCATAGGGCAGGGGTTGTGCGCCGTTAAGCGCGCTTAGTTCGACCACCCGCAGATTTTTCCTGCCGGAAAGCAGGCGCTGCAGGAACGGGCTCATCGCCAGATCCGGCACCACGACAATATCCGCATCATCGAGCATCTGCGCCTGTTGCAGCGTGAGCGCGAAGCGGTGCGCATCCTGCCCCGGGCGCAGCAGGTTTTTCGCTTCGCCGTGGCCGTGGAGGATTTCATCGACATAGGGCTTAAGCGGCGCGACCGTCACCACCACCTTCGGGAATAAGCCGCCCGCAGAGGCCGCTTGCGCAGAGAGCAGCATTGCCGCTATCGTAGCGGCGTATGGAAACAGCAGTCGCATCGGCACTCCCTCTGGCAGCGCATGCCCCTTTACTCGAAGCGCGGGGCGTATGCAAATTTTATGCAGGCCGCGAGGTGCTGCACGAGGTGTCGCTGCGCATTTTTCCGCGCGAGATTATCACCATCGTCGGCCCGAACGGGGCGGGCAAAACCACGCTGCTCAACTGCCTGCTCGGCCTCGATAAGCCCGATTACGGCGCGGTGCTGCGCACGCCGGGCCTGCGCATCGGCTATGTGCCGCAGCATTTCCATCCGCAGGCCAGCCTGCCGCTGAGCGTCGCGGGCTTCCTGCAACTTTATGCCCCGCCCGATGCGGCGCTGGTTACGCAATTGGCGGTCGCGCACCTGCTGGCGCAGCCGCTTTCGAGCCTCTCGGGCGGCGAGCTACGCCGCGTACTGCTGCTGCGGGCATTGCTCGGCAAACCGCATCTGCTGGTGCTCGACGAGCCGACCGCCGGGGTCGATGTCGGCGGTCAGGGCGAGCTGTACCGTTTGCTCAAGCGCCTCAGCGTCGCCCATGATTTCGCGGTGCTGATGGTTAGTCACGATTTGTACGTAGTCATGGCTGGCGCCGAGCGCGTAATTTGCCTCAACCACCATATTTGCTGCGAAGGGACACCGCAGGCGGTCGGCGGCGATGCCTCATTCCGTGCCATGTTCGGCGATGCGCTGGCCGATCAGGTGGCGCTCTACCACCACCATCACACGCATACGCACGGGCTGGGCGACGAGGAATACCCGCATACCCACCACCACGCGCCGACGGAGCACCCCCATGGATGAATTGCTGCTGCGTGCATTGGCGGGCGGGCTTCTGCTGGCGGCGCTGCTCGGGCCATTGGGCGCGTTCGTGGTCTGGCGGCGCATGGCCTATTTCGGCGATACGATTGCCCATTCGGCCTTGCTCGGGGTGGCGCTTTCGCTGCTGGCGGGCGGCGCGATACCAATGACCGCCGCCATTTTTCTGGTCGCGGTCGCGGTTGCGGCGCTGCTGGCGCGCTATGGCCACGATACCCGCTTCCATACCGATACGCTGCTGGGCATTCTGGCGCATGGCACGCTGGCGCTGGGCCTGGTGCTGGTCTCGCTCAATTCCCGGGTGCAGGTCGATGTGAACGCCTATCTGTTCGGTGATGTGCTGGCGATGGATTGGGCCGATGTGGGCCTGCTGGCGGCACTGGCGCTGGTGGTGCTGCTCGTGTTGCGCCTACGCTGGCGGGCATTGCTGATGACCACCATCGACCCGGCCATCGCGCAGGTGGAGGGGGTGAATATCGCCCGCACGCAGTTGCTGCTGACCCTGTTGCTGGCGGCGGTGATTGCAGTTGCGATTCAACTGACGGGCATCCTGCTCATCACCGCGCTGCTGGTGATGCCGGCGGCGACGGCGCGTTATTTCGCGCGGACACCGTTGCAGATGGCGGTGCGCGCCGGCATTGTCGGCATGCTGAGTGTCGGTGGCGGGCTGCTCGCCGCGCTGCATATCGATGCGCCCGCCGCGCCGATGATGGTGGTGGTCGCGGCGGTGTTGTTTATTGCCAGTTCAGTGGTTGGCGCAGTACGGGGTTAACACGCTTCACGACCCTTTAATAAAATTCTAGTCTATACATCAATTTTCCTGATGGGGTTGGATTTCAATCGTTTTTGATGATTTAGATTGAACATCAAAATATCTTGAGAATCAGAAAAAGCGTTTTTTGATAGACAAAATGATTTGAGCGTCTAATTAGAGTGACAAAACTTTTTGTTGCTCATTTTTCGAGCAAATTGGCTTTCAAGCATAATAAGCAAATTAAAACAGCATGTTATTTTTATGGCAATTCCTCGCTCAGAGCTAAATTTTGATAAAGCTGTAAATTATCATTACGATGATTTCCCGCCACAAAGTTTGGATTACGCTAAAATAATCGACCCGCTTGCACGAGCAACGGCGGCATTGGCGCGCTATGACCAGATGCTCAAAAACATGCATAACAGTGAAATTCTCTTAGCGCCGCTGAGGAATCAAGAGGCGATTATCTCGTCACGCATGGAAGGCACTGTCAGTACGATGGATGAAATTCTGCGCTATGAGGCCGACCACGATGAGACGGATGAGAACTCTTCCACCACGCGTGCAGAGGTTGTTGAAACCATTATGTACCAACGTACGCTGAAAGAGGCTCAGTATGAAATCGAGCGCGGCAAAAAAATATCTGATTTCCTGATTCGCTCAATGCATGGCAAATTGCTCTCGCTGGGGCGCGGCGCTGAAAAATCTCCCGGGCAATATAAAACCGAGCAGAACTACGTTGTCGATAAAACGAAACGGAACGTTCTTTTTGTGCCCGTTAGCCCGGAAAAACTAACCGATGGAATGCAGAATTTATTGCGTTATATCGAAGAAGATAAAACGCAGATACTCTTGAAAACTGCAATTGCGCATGTTGAGTTTGAAGCACTCCACCCCTTTAAGGATGGAAACGGGCGGCTAGGGCGAATGATCATCACCCTCATGCTGTGGACGGCGGGCGTCATTTCTGCGCCGCACTTCTACGTAAGCGGCTATCTTGAAGAGCATAAAGATTCCTATATCGACTCGATGAAGGAAGTGTCCGCCGACGGTTTGTGGACGCAGTGGTGCGTGTTCTTCCTTGAAACCTTGGAAAAGCAAGCGGTGCGAAATCTTAAAATCGCGGAAGACATTAATCGACTGTATGAAGAGATGAAAACAGTGTTCGCTGAGAAACTGGGCACGCGTTGGCATATCAAGGCACTCGACTTTATTTTTACCTATCCATATTTCCGTAATAATAAATTCACGGGGACGGGGGGTATTCCAACTTCTACTGCCATGCGCTTCACGCGAATACTCATCGAGAACAAATTGCTCAAAACTCTCGAGGAGGCGTCGGGTAGACGGCCAGCACTTTACGCGTTTGAGCCGCTGGTAAAGTTACTGCGCGTGTAATCCATTCAGCTTAGGCCGCCGCTTTCAACGCATTCCTGAAGCGTGCGAAGCCTGCATCGAGGTCGGCGATGAGGTCCTTCGGTGCTTCCAGACCGATATGCAGACGCAAATAGGTGGCGTCCTTATCGACCTTGGTCACCTCGCGCATTTTGTAAGGCTGGTAGGCAATCACCAGCGATTCAAACCCACCCCAGCTAAAGCCCATGCCGAAATGTTTCAGATGGTCGAGCATGGCGCTGAGTGCCGCGTCGCTCGCCTGTTTTAGCTCAATCGCAAACAGGCCGGAAGCGCCCGTCATGTCGCGCTTCCAGAGGGCGTGGCCGGGGTCGCCGGGCAGGGCGGGGAACAGCACGCGCTTGACCTCAGGCACGGTTTGCAGCCATTTGGCCACTTCCAGCGCATGCGCCTCGTGCTGCTTCAGACGCACGGCGATGGTGCGCAGGCCGCGCAGGGCGAGGTAGGCATTGTCGCCGCTTGAGATGGCGCCAAAGTTACGGTGTGCGCGGTTGAGCGTCGGGTAATGCGCCGCTTTGCAGGTCACAGCCCCCATCACCAGATCGGAATGGCCGCCGATATATTTTGTCGCCGAATGGATGGAAATATCAACCCCGAGGTCAAATGGCTTGAGCAGCAGCGGGGTTGCCCAGGTATTGTCGGCGATGACAATCGCGCCGCCCGCATGCGCCGCTTTGGCGATGGCGGGGATGTCCTGCATCTCGAAGGTATTGGAGCCGGGGCTTTCGCAATAGACGACTTTGGTGTTGGGCTTCATCAGCGCCGCGATGCCCGCGCCGATGGTCGGCTCGTAGAATTGCACGTCGATGCCGAAACGCACCAGCTCTTTTTTCACGAAGAGGCGTGCCGAGCTGTAAATCGAATCGGGGATGAGCACATGGTCGCCTGCATTGAGGAAAGCGAGCAGTGAGGTGGTAATTGCCGCCAGCCCGGAAGCGGTGATGATGGCGTGATCCGCGCCTTCGAGCGCGACCAGCGCCTCCTCCAGCCCGTCGGTGGTGGGCGAGCCGTAACGGCCATAGCCGCGATGGGTGTTTTTGCCCAGCTCATAGTCGCGGAACGTGTCGTAATCCGGGAAAATCACCGTGCTGGTGCGGTGGACGGGCGGGTTGACCGATCCGCAATCGCGTTTCGGGTCGCGCCCGAGATAGACCAGTTGGGTGTCGAGTTCGGTCGTGTCGTGTCGGCTCATAAGGACTCCTTGAATGCTCTAAAATTCGCGCCAGCTAAGGCCGGTTATCACATGACTCACCTGTTTGTCGTGCCCAAACGGCAGCAGGCAGGAACGGTATTTCACCACATGGCTGCGCGTGTTGACAAATTGCCCCATATCGTTGACCGGGGACGGGTTGGCAATCACCTCCCCGACCCGGCGGACAATCGCCGCGCCCTGAAAATGGCGTTGGGTGCTGTTGAAGTTGCGGCCCAGCATGTCGCTGCCATAAAGGCCGCGCAGGCCCTCGCCAATCTGGTAGAAGCTGAGTGCGTAAGGTTGGTTCTCAACCTCCGGTGCTACCGTAAACAGCAGGCATTGCTGCCAGATATCGTCAATCGCCGAAGCGTTAAAATGGCTGAAATGCGGCATCGGGAGGTCTTTGCGCAGCGTATCCCAGTAGCGGGTCAAACGCTCGGATAAGCGGTGCTCCATCATCGTGATGCCCTTTCGCGCTTGCAACTTTTGCGCGATTTTGTTAAACCTGAAGTTGTATGGCGACCTTGCGATTCATCACGGCATGTGCCGATTTGCTGCTCAGTCCTGTGGTGCTGTTGCTATACGCAGTTCGTGCAATAAAAGCAAATACTCTCCATTAGTTGCGCAATGCTGGATTTTTGTGTCGGGCTTGGCTAGAACGCAGGCTCACCGAATTGCTGATGAGCGCCATGACCACGAAATTTTACCCTGAAATTGATGCCAATCCAAACTTTGCCGCGCTGGAGGAGGGGGTTCTTTCCGTGTGGCGCACGGATAAAACTTTCGAGCAATCGGTGGCCCGCCGCCCCGAGAAAAAGGCCGATGGCAGCAGCAACGCCTATGTGTTCTATGACGGCCCGCCGTTTGCCAACGGCCTGCCGCATTACGGCCACCTGCTCACCGGCTATGTGAAAGACACCATCGCGCGCTATCAGACCATGAAAGGCAAGCGTGTCGAGCGCCGCTTCGGCTGGGATTGCCACGGGCTGCCCGCCGAAATGGGGGCGGAGAAAGAACTGGGCATCAGCGGGCGCGCGGCGATTGCCGGTTACGGCATCGACACATTCAACGAATATTGCCGCACCAGCGTCATGAAATACACGGCGGAGTGGGAGTATTACGTCACCCGTCAGGGTCGCTGGGTGGATTTCAGGAACGACTACAAAACCATGGATAAAAACTTCATGGAATCCTGCCTGTGGGCCTTCAAGCAGCTCCACGAAAAGGGGCTGATTTATGAATCCATGCGGGTCATGCCCTATAGCTGGGCGGCGGAAACCCCGGTCAGCAATTTTGAAACCCGCATCGACAACGCCACCCGCGAACGCGAAGACAAAGCGGCGTATGTGAAGTTCAGGTTGAAGGAGAAGCCTAAGGGCGCTACGCCAGCTAAGAATTATTATCTTGTTGCGTGGACGACGACACCGTGGACATTGCCGAGTAACCTTGCGTTGGCAATTAATCCTCAATTGACTTATGGTGAACTTTTTACACCAGAGGGTGATTGTCTGTTTGGCTCCCTGACTGGGCTGAAAAAATTATTCCCGCAAGCTGAAGATGTTGGGGGTGGCTGGGTCAATGGTAGAACCTATGAAGAGATCGTAAAAGATTCGAAAGAAAAATCGCAGGGTTATATTTTGGTAGAATATCACAAGCCAAAAGACCTCCTCAACCTCACCTACGAACCGCTCTTCCCGTATTTTGCCGACACGCCCAACGCGTTCCGCGTGCTGGACGGCTCCGATTTCGTCACCGATGGTGATGGCACCGGCATTGTCCATATGGCCCCGGGGTTCGGTGAGGTGGATCAGGCCTGCTGCGCAAAGAATGGCATCGAAGTCATTGTTCCCGTCGATGAAAAAGGCCGCTTCACCGCCGAAATTTACGATATTGCTTGGGACTGCTTCCCCCCTCAGGGAGGGAGCAAAGGCAAAGTGCTTTCGTTGGCTGGCCTTGTTGTCGTGCCCGATACGCGGATTGCGGAAGCGGATATTGTGGTGAGCGAGGAAGATAAAGCCCAGCATATTTCGGCGAAGGATGTGGTGAAATACGGCCTGGCCAACATGCGTATCCTGCGCTGGCTGAAGGCCAACGGCGCGTTGCTGAAAGACGAACCCTATAAGCATAATTACCCGCATTGCTGGCGCACGGATACGCCGCTGATCTACCGCGCAATGAGCAGCTGGTATGTCAATGTGCAAAAAATCAAAGCCACCATGGCCGCCAATAACGAGACGATTCACTGGATTCCCGACCATGTGCGCGAAGGGCAGATGGGCAAGGGCATCGAGAGCGCGCCGGATTGGAGCATTTCGCGCAATCGCTTCTGGGGGACGCCGATCCCGATCTGGAAATCCGCAAGTGGTAAAATGCATGTCTGCGGCTCCATCGCCGAAATCGAAAAACTCAGTGGCGTAAGCGTACCCGATTTACACCGGCCCTATATCGACAAGGTGGTGCTAAAAATTGATGGAGAGGATTACCACCGCATCGAGGATGTATTCGATTGCTGGTTTGAATCCGGCTCGATGCCGTATGCGCAGGTGCATTACCCGTTTGAAAACAAGGAGTGGTTCGAGGAGAATTTTCCCGCCGATTTCATCACCGAATATATCGCCCAAACGCGCGGCTGGTTCTACACACTGCAGGTGCTTTCAGCGGCGCTGTTTGGCAAAGCGCCATTCAAAAACTGCATCTGCCACGGCGTGGTGATCGACGAGGAAACCGGCCTGAAATACAGCAAACGCCTCAAAAACTACCGCGACCCAAAAGAGGTGATGGATGCCTATGGCGCCGATGCGCTGCGCTGGATGATGCTCAGTTCGCCCGTCATGCGCGGCAGCGATTTGGGGGTAGACCCGGACGGCAAATTCATCCGCGACGTGGTGCGTCTGAACATCAAGCCGATGTGGAGCGCGTTCAACTTCTTCACGCTCTATGCCAATGCGGATGGGGTGAAAGCGAAGAATTTGCTGTCATCCCGGGCTCGTCCCGGGATCTCCCGCAGCGAGCGCGACGCCAATCATCAGGAGATCCCGGGACAAGAAAGGGCCCGGGATGACGGGCTCACGAACATGCTCGACCGCTACATTCTGGCCAAGGCGAAAGCGGCGGTGCTGCAGGTGGAAGCGAGTATGGACGCCTACGACACACCCGGCGCGACGGAGGCGATTACCCAGTTTTTCGATGTGCTCAATAACTGGTATATCCGCCGCAGTCGCCCGCGTTTCTGGGGCGAAGGTATGACGGTGGATAAACAGGCCGCCTATGACACGCTGTTCACGGTGCTGGAGCTGATGTGTCTTGCATCTGCGCCGTTGCTGCCGTTTACCGCAGAAGCCATTTATCGCGGGTTGAACGGTGATGCGACCAGCGTTCATTTGCAGGATTTTCCGGATGTGGGGGGGATCGATAGTGCTGCCGAATTGGTCACCGATATGGATTGGGTGCAGGATATTTGTAATGCCGCTTCGGCCATTCGTAACAAGCAAAATATCCGCAATCGCCAGCCGCTCGCATCGCTTACGCTGGCAGGTAACAACGTAGTGCGTGTTGTCAATGTTACACCGCAGGTTGCAGGAACGTTCTCGAGTATCATTTGTGAGGAAGTGAATGCAAAAGAATTTCGTACTGGCGGATCGTTCGATGATTATGCGAGCGTGAGACTGCAAATCAACTCGCAGGTTCTTGGAAAGCGACTGCCTGAAAAAATGAAGCAAATACTTCCAGCCTCCAAAAAAGGTGAGTGGTCGCGTAAAGCTAATGGTGATGTAGTTGTTGCAGATGAAGTCTTGTTGGCGGGTGAATACACGATTTTGCTCGAGCCGAAGCCTGAATACAAAAACTCAGCCGCACCGCTTTCTACCAACGATGCGCTCGTCATCCTCGACCTCACCATCACTCCGGAACTTGAGGCCGAGGGCCGCGCGCGGGATCTGGTGCGGATGATTCAGCAGGCACGGAAAGATTCCGGCCTCAATGTCGGCGATCGCATTACGCTGGCGCTCGACGTGCCGGCAGATTTTCAAACCGCGATTGCCGCACACGGCGATTATATCCGCGCGCAAACGCTTGCTGTGTCGCTGGGTGAGGGCAGTGCCAGCGCGCAGATGCAAGTGAAACAGGAGCTCGATGGCGCGCAGTTCGTCATCGGCCTGAGCAAGGTGGCGTAGTGAGCACGGAAACCCCACAGGTCGGCATTATCGGCGCGGGGGCGTGGGGCACGGCGTTGGCAATTCTGGCTAACCGTGCTGGCAGTAAGGCCATGCTGTGGACACGTAACGCGCAGGTGATTGATTCCATCCGCCAGCGTCGCGAAAATGCGCAATACCTGCCCGATCAATTCATCGACCCGGCGATTGAAGTGACCGACAGAACCGATTTTATCGCCGAGTGCGACATGCTGGTCGTCACCATCCCCGCGCAATCGCTGCGCACGGTGGCGATTTCGCTGTCGGATACCGTGCCCTCGAACGTGCCGATTATCATCGCCACCAAGGGCATCGAGCGCGGCTCGCTGATGCTGATGAGCGAGGTGCTGCAATCCATCCTGCCCTATAACCCCTATGCAATTCTCTCGGGCCCGAACTTCGCGCGTGAGGCGGCGCAAGGCCTGCCGACCGCGACCACGCTGGCGCTGCATCAGACCCATCTGGCCGATACCATCACCTTCGCCCTCGGCGGGAAATATTTCCGGCTGTATGTGAACGAAGACCCGATTGGCACCCAGATCGGTGGCGCGGTGAAAAATGTGCTGGCGATTGCGGCAGGTATTGTCGAAGGGCGCGGGCTGGGCGAGAATGCGCGCTCCGCACTCATCACCCGTGGTGTGGTCGAAATCGCGCGGCTGGCTAAGGCCAAGGGCGGCGACGATGCAACGCTGATGGGGCTGTCTGGCATCGGTGATATGCTGCTGACCTGCACCAGCGGCAAATCGCGCAATTATGCCCTCGGTGTGGCCATCGGGCGTGGGGCGGCGACCCGCAATGCGGGGCTTACCGAAGGGGTGGCGACGGCGGAATCGGTCAGCCAACTGGCACGAAAACTTGGGGTGGCGATGCCGATTGCCTTTGCTGTGCACGATGTGCTCGGCGGCCATGTGCCCGTCGCCAGCGCGATTGAGCGCCTGCTCGAACGGCCCGTGACGAGTGAGCTTTAAGAGGTGGATTTAGAGTCGAGCGGTAAAAGGAGTTGCCGGTAGCCAGTAGCCAGTAGTCAGTAGCCAGTAGCCGGTAGCCAGTGAAGGAAGTGAAGAAAGAAAGAAAGAAAGAGAAAGAAAAAGAAAGTAAAGAAAGCGAAGGAAGTGAAGAAAGGAAGTGAATAGAGGACGGTGGCCAGCACGGGGAGTCGCTCCCTCTCCCGCCTGCGGGAGAGGGCCGGGGTGAGGGAAGCGGCAAGAGAAGAGTCGAGGACTAGAGTCGAGCGGTTAGAGTCGAGAGTCGAGTAGCCCCAACCACAGCTTGCACACCCAACCTACAGCCAACAGCCCCCAACCCCACCACGTGTCATGCCAAACGTGATTTGGCATCCATCACGGCGCGTCTGCGCCGAGAGATTTCCCTGAAAGAGGCTGGATGCCAGCCTGCGCTGGCATGACACGGGATGGGGAAGTGGCCGGTGGCAACAGCGCAGAGGCAAGGGCGAAGGGGGCACAATGATTCATTGTGCCTCCAGGGTCACTCTTTGCCCTGCCCCATCCCCACTTATCATCATAGCTCAGTCACCCTAACCCTATGTGTCACCCCGCACTTGTTGCAGGGTCTGCCTTGCTTCAAAAAGACGGATGCCGTCATGACAAGGCAGAGAGCGGTTGCCCGGGAAGCAGGCGATTAGGGGGAGCGACCAAGCTAATCAATTGATATTAATCATTATTCTTGGCTATTGCCGGGCCATGCCGGGGTGGCCGGAAAATGTCACAGAACTGTCATCCTACGCGCGCGGCGAAATGCTATAGTAAAAGCTGAGGAAAAGGATTTTTAGGCCCTATGGCATTACTCGGCAACATCGACGACAGCTACACCAGCACCGGCAAAGGCCCGCTCACGCGTTGGTCGAACCGGATTAGCCTTATTCCGGGCATTCGAAAAATCGGCGATATTTTTGGTAAAGTTCCTTTTGTAAGCGGCACCTTCGGCGCCTTGCTCGGATACGTAGATACGGCAATTGAATCGGCGCAATGGCTGTTTCGCGGCCAATTTGGCAGCGCGGCGACGACGGCCATCGCAGGGTTTGTCGGCACCAGCGTTAACTTTGCCAGCGAAGGAACGGGCTTCTGGTGGGCGAATGCCGCTTCCGGCGTTGCCACCGGCGCGACGCTTGGCACCCATGCCCGCGCATTGACGGAATCAATTATTGGCGGCGTCACCGGGGTCTTGGGCAGCAAACCGCAGGTGCTCAGCTCATATACGGCAGGAATCGGCAATATCGGCACAAGCGTTGCGCCCGCAGGCCCAGGTAAATTCGCCAGCAATGTCGCCGCCGAGCGTGGCCAGAATGCCGATGAAGCCTATAACCGTTACATCAGCGGCGAAGGCGGTGCGCATGTGAATGAGCTGCAATCGGCCTATGGCCGTGGGGCATAAGGGTAATGACAATGACGACGAACGTAACTACAACAGGTAACAACGAATCTAAGGTGAGTGGGATGGCTAGCGCAGCAACCAACCAGATGAATATCTGGGAACAGAAATATTATGACATCACCGAGCTTTACAGCCTCGCCGATGAATTGCTGGCCACGGTGCAAAGCGCCGAGAACCCGGAAATGCAACTGGCCATGGTCGAGTCGCTGGTGGAAACGGTTGGCGAATCCGCCGATGTGCTGACGGAAGAATACATTGCCCTGTGCGAGGGTAAGGCGGAGCGCAAAAAAGCCGCAAAAACCAAGGTTGAAGGTGCATTGCGCAAGGTCTATATCGCGATGGCGGATTTCTCGCTGCGCGTCACCGAGCGCCGCAACGCCGCGCATCTGGTGTTGAAAAAAATCAAACGCCAGCTCGAACAGGTGATCGCCAATTTTGTCGAAATGGTGGCGCTGTCGCTCGATCGTATCATGCAAAAGCACGACGTCGAGGAACTCAAAGCCCGCCATAACAGCATTGCCCTGATGCTTTATAGTCAGAGCCACGGGCAGACGACTTAAGCGCGCGTCCGCTTTAAACTCAATACCCCATCATAATGAAAAACGAACAGGCTACCGTGTCGATGGTGGTGCGGTAAGCGCCCGTGTAAACCGTGCCGCTGGCATCGGTGCTGCAGGCGGTGGCGGTGCCGAAATTGCCGCCGCCGGTGAGGTTTGCCACCCATTTGCCTGTGCCGGGGATGCCGTCATCGGCCTTGCTGTCGAGGGTGAAGGCATCGGTCGGGGTGAGGGCGGCGTTGACCGGTTCGCCCGCATTGCTGCCCATGCTGGCGCCAAACGTGAAGCTGTTATCGAGATTCACCGCGTAATGGCTGGCGGTCGCGGTCAGGTTGGCGTAGGTGGCGGCAAAGCCCGTCAGCGGCAGGCGCGAAGCGGGGGTGTTGCTGCCAAGCACAAAATCATTGGCGCCGCCACTGCCCGTTACTCCCGAAAAGCGCTGTTCAACCATCCCTGCCGCATTGAGCTGGAACCAGAACTGGAAGCGCTCGTCGCCGGTAATCTGGCCGTCGGCATTGCCGTTGCTGGCGCTCGACCAGTAGCTGACTGCGTTGGGCATGTCGCCTGCCTGATAACGGTATTGGCTGCGGAAATTAGCGGCGGCGGTGAGGTAGTTGTTGGCCTCGGTCATGACGCTGCGTAATTCCGCCGCGCGGATCAGGCCCCGCCCGGTGAGGATGCCGCCAATCAGCACGCCGAGAATCACCAGCACAATGCTGAGCTCGATCAGCGTGAAGGCGCGTTGGTGTGATGTGGATGCGGCGGTACGGCTCATAGGGCGTAAGTTTAGCATTCGGGGCATGCTATCGCCAAGAGGGAAATAAAAAGAGCGCCCCCAGAGGAGCGCTCTTTTCCGTTATATGCCGCCGCATCACACCGAATAGTACATTTTGAATTCGAGCGGGTGGGGCGCCATTTCCCATTTCTCGATTTCCTCCATCTTCAGGGCAATCAGCGCGTCGAGCTGGTCATCGCTAAAGACATCGCCTTTCTTGAGGAAGGCGCGGTCGGTCTGCAGCGCCTCGACCGCCTCGCGCAGGCTGCGGCAGACGGTTGGAATGTCTTTTAACTCCTCCGGCGGCAGGTCGTAGAGGTTTTTATCCATCGCCTCGCCGGGGTGGATTTTGTTCTCGATGCCATCCAGCCCCGCCATCAGCAGTGCCGAGAAGGCGAGGTAGGGGTTCGCCGTCGCATCGGGGAAGCGGGTTTCAATGCGTTTGGCTTTCGGGCTCGCCACATACGGAATGCGGATGGAGGCCGAGCGGTTGCGGCTCGAATAGGCGAGCAGCACCGGTGCTTCGTAGCCCGGGACAAGGCGTTTGTAGCTGTTGGTCGAGGCGTTGGTGATGGCGTTGAGCGCCTTGGCATGCTTGATGATGCCGCCGATGTAATAGAGGCAGGTTTCGCTGAGGTCGGCATAGCCATTGCCTGCAAACAGCGGTTTGCCATCCTTCCAGATGGATTGATGCACATGCATGCCCGAGCCATTATCGCCCGCGACGGGTTTGGGCATGAAGGTCACGGTTTTGCCATAAGTGTTGGCGACGTTGTGGATGACGTATTTGTATTTCTGAACGTTATCCGCGGTGTAGGTCAGGGTGCTGAAGTCGAACCCGAGTTCGTGCTGGCTGGGGGCCACTTCGTGGTGATGCAGCACCGGCGTGATGCCCACGTCGCTGAGGGTGGTGAGCATTTCACCGCGAATATCCTGTGCGGAATCCACCGGAGCAACGGGGAAGTAGCCGCCCTTGATGCCCGGGCGGTGGCCAAGGTTGCCATGCGCATAATCCTTGCCCGAGTTCGAGGGGTTTTCCTCGCTTTCGAGGTGGTAGAAGCTGTTGAACATGCCGTGGTCGAACTTCACGTCATCGAACATAAAGAACTCCAGCTCCGGGCCGAAATACGCGGTGTCGCCGATGCCGGTATATTTCAGGTAGGCCTCAGCTTTTTTGGCGGTGCTGCGCGGGTCGCGGCCATAGGACTGGCCGGTCGATGGCTCGATAATGTCGCAGGTGATGACCACCGTCGGCTGCGCGGTGAAGGGGTCGAGGAAGGCGGTGCTCGCATCGGGCATGAGAATCATGTCGGATTCGTTGATGGATTTCCAGCCGCTGATCGACGAGCCATCGAACATGATGCCGTCCTCGAAGCTGTCGGCATCGACCTTGCTGGCCATATAGGTGGTGTGTTGCCACTTGCCGCGCGGGTCGGTGAAGCGGAAATCCACGAAGGTGGCTTCGCTCGATTGAATGAGGGCGAGGGCTTCTTTGGCAGACATGGCGGTAGTTCCTTTCGTGTGTGTTTGGTATGTCATGTGTGGTCTTAAATTGCGTTTGGCCCGCGTTCGCCGGTGCGGATGCGGATGACATCATCGACCGGGAGCACAAAAATTTTGCCGTCACCGATGCGGCCGGTCTGCGCGGCGGCGACAATTGCCTCCACCGTGCGCTCGACCATGTCGTCCATGACGATGATTTCAATTTTCACCTTGGGTAGGAAATCAACGACATATTCCGCCCCACGGTAGAGTTCGGTGTGGCCTTTCTGGCGGCCAAAGCCGCGTGCCTCGATGACGGTGATGCCGGTCAGGCCGATTTCCTGCAGCGCTTCTTTCACGTCGTCGAGTTTGAAAGGTTTTATAATCGCTTCAATTTTTTTCATGATGCACTCGTGGGTGGGTGATTCTGGTCAGCAATGCCTGTGCCACACTGCCCAATAGCGGCAGGAAGTCATTTAATACAGCGAATTATTGCGTAAATCTCCTTCAAAACCTTCTGTTGGGGGCGCCTATAAAAGCGCCACGCCGCCACTTAAAAAGGCGGTGGCGTGATGAAATAATAGGCAAGCGTGCGGGCGCGGTGATGCTGCTTGTGCGGCGGTGCAAAGAAGCGTATAAGCCTCTGGCATTCTATGTTCTATGCGGGCGTTTGTTATTCGATTCACCGGATGTGAGGGAGCTGCGGCCATGAAACATTTCGCGATTATTACACTCTGTGCCCTTTGTGCCGCCACGGCGAGTTATCCTGCCATGGCCACGGAGGATGAGGCGGAAGCATTCATTGAGGAAATCGACCATAATGCCCTGCCGGAAGGTGCGGCGGCGGATGTTTCCATCGAGTTCCCGCCCGACCCGGCAACCATTGGCAAGCCACGCCCGAAAGTAAAGCCGAGCAAGGTGCCGCCGAAGGAAATCCCCCTCATCGAAACCGGTTATGAAGGGCAGAGCAGTTCGGATGTCAGCTATGTGACCGGCGGTGTGGGCGACGATGAGCGCGCCTCCATCGAAGCGGCGAAGGCGGATTATAACCTCCATGTGCTGAGCGCGAAAGTGGATGGGGAGTTTGTCGATGAGGCCCGCGTCCATATCCACCGCACCCCGAAAGAGGGCGACAGCGAAGAAGTGCTCGATGTTGAAATTGGCCCGCTGCTTTATGTGCGCTTGCCGGTTGGCAGTTATACGCTGGTGGCTGATCTGGATGACCAGCAGAAGCAGCAGAAATTCAAGGTGGCAGCGGGTGGTAAGCCCCTGACCATCCACCTGAGCTGGCATTAGGGCGGGGTGACAAGTGGGGTTGGGGCCGCTTCCCTCTCCCGTGCCATGCCGTCTTTCATGACGGCATCCGTCTTTTTTTAAGCAAGGTAGACCCCGTCATTCGACGGGGTGACACGTGGGGTTGGGGCTGTAAACTCTGGGGTGTAAATCGTGATTGGCGCCACGCGACTCTCGACTCTCACCGCGCGACTCTTTCTTTGCTACCCAGCCCTCACCCCGGCCCTCTCCCGCAGGCGGGAGAGGGGGCGACTCCCCTCGTTGATCGCCGTCCTCTATCCATTATCCTCTTCCTTTATTATCTTCCGCTGTTCTCTATCCACTACCCGGAGAGTATCCATCCTTGCTACCCGGGGAGTATCCCCCTCCCGCCTGCGGGAGGGGTTAGGGGAGGGAAATGCGGAAAGGGAGTAGCTAGTAGCCAGTAGCCAGTAGCCAGTAAAGAAAGTGAATAATCGCCATCCGGGGAGTATCCCCCTCCCGCCTGCGGGAGAGGCTGGGGTGAGGGAAATGCGGAAAGGGAGTAGTCAGTAGCCAGTAGCCAGTAGCCAGTAAAGAAAGTGAATAATCGCCACCCGGGGAGTATCCCCCTCCCGCCTGCGGGAGGGGTTAGGGGAGGGAAATGCGAAAAGGGAGCAACCCGTAGCCGGTAGTCAGTAAGGGGAGCTCCCCCCTTTGCCGCGCGCAAATTTCGGCCTGCACCCCTGTTACCCCGCTACCCTGCGAATTGTACCAATGCCTCAGCCGTTTTCGGCTTTGCTCTCAAGCTCCAGCCAGCGGCTTTCGGCCACCTCGAGCTTTTTCTGCAGGCGGGTGAAGTGGCGCAGGCTGCGGTCGAACAGTTGTGGGTCGCGGGTGTAGAGCGCGGCGTCGGCCATCAATGCCCGCAGTGGTTCAAGTTCTTTTTCAAGCGCGGCAATGGTTTCGGGCAGGTTTTTCAGCTCGTGCGCTTCGGTGAAGCTGAGAGCGGCAGCCATGGGTTTTGGGGCGGCGAGTGCGCTTGATGCAGGCGCAATGGCTACCGCTGCGCTGGATTTCGTTTTTTTCGGGTTCGATTTTTCCGCCTTTGCCTCAAGGTAATCCGAGTAGCCGCCGATGTAGGAATCTACCTGCGCGTCGCCCTCGAAGGCCAGCACTTCCGTCACCGTGCGGTCGAGGAAGTCGCGGTCATGGCTGACAATAATCAGCGTGCCCTGATAGTTGGCGAGAATCTCCTGCAGCATGTCGAGCGTGTCCATATCCAGATCGTTGGTTGGCTCGTCGAGAATCATCAGGTTGCCTGGGTTAATTAGCGTTCGGGCCAACATCAGACGGTTCTGCATGCCGCCTGAGAGTGTGCCGACTTCATCCTTCGCGCGCTTGGGATCGAAGAGGAAGTCCTTGAGGTAGGCGGCGACATGCTTGTGCCGGCGCGCCTCGCCGCTGCCGATGGTGACATAATCGCCGTTGGGGGCGAGGGTGTGCCAGAGGGTTTCTTTCGGGTTAAGCGCGCTGCGGTGCTGGTCGAAATAGGCGAGGTCGATCTTCTTACTGCGAAAGACAAGCCCTGAATCGGG
Source organism: Alphaproteobacteria bacterium (assembly GCA_033763655.1). Classification (GTDB taxonomy): domain Bacteria; phylum Pseudomonadota; class Alphaproteobacteria; order Rickettsiales; family UBA3002; genus QFOX01. The sequence continues at coordinate 92,738 of JANRKD010000026.1, read as the reverse complement.
TTCGAGTTCGCCGATGAGCATTTTAAGGAAGGTCGATTTTCCCGAGCCGTTGCGTCCGAGAATGCCAATGCGGTCACCCTTGATAATTCGCCGCGAAAAATGATCGAGGATGCGGATTTTTTTGCCATCACGGGTGAAGGTTTTGCTGACATCCTTGAACTCGGCGACGATTTTACTGGCCGGGGTCGGCTTCAGCGGGTCGAGGTCGATTGCCTGAATTTTGGCGGCGTAGGCGGCTTTGTCTTTTTTGAGTTTTTCGCGCAGGCGGTGCAGCTCGTTCATGCGCCGCATATTGCGTTTACGCCGGGCGGTGACGCCGCCTTGTGTCCAGTCCAGCTCGACTTCGAGCTTCTTTTGCATGTTGGCCAGCGTGCGTGCTTCCTGCTCCAGTATCTGCTCGGCCCATGCATCGAAGCCTGCATAGCCAAACGGACAACTGCGCACCGTGCCATGGTCAATCCAGAACACGCGGTGGGTGAAGGCGTTGAGGAAGGCGCGGTCGTGGCTGACGCAGATAATCGCGCTTTTGGTGCGCGCCAGGTAGTGCTCCAGCCAGAGCGTGGCCTCAAGGTCGAGATGGTTGGTCGGCTCGTCGAGCAGCAGCACGTCAGGCGCATCGACCAGCGCCTGCGCCAGCGCCGCGCGGCGGAGCTGGCCGCCCGAGAGATGCCCCATCGGCGCGTCAGGGTCGAGCCCGAGCGGGCCGAGAACCATATCGGCGCGGTGGGCCATCTCCTCGCGGCGATCGGCCTGCGCGAAGCCATCCATGACAAAGGCGCGCACCGATTGCCCGGGCGGGAAATCGACCTGCTGCGCGAGGTAGCCGATGCGCGTGCCGGGCAACAGAAAGCGCTTGCCCGAATCGGTTTCAAGCTCCTGCATAATCAGGCGCATGAGCGTGGTTTTTCCTGCACCGTTGCGCCCGACCAGGCAGATTTTATCACCTTCGCTGATGTGCAGGTTAATGCCCGAAAACAGCAGGCGTGCGCCCACCGTCAGGAAAACATCTTCAAGAGCGACAACAACGCGACCAGCCATGCGCGCGGGTGTAACCTAGCGGCTCGGGGGATGCAACTGCGCTGATGCGCCGCCGCCTATTGGCCGCGCAGGAGGAAAAAGCCCGTGGGCCGCTCGATGGGTTCGAGATGGAACGTCATCGCTTTTTCCGGCTGGTTTTCGGCGTGGATGCGGGTGGCGACACTGCCTGTACGGTTGCCTTCAATCAGGCTTTTAAGCGCGTCGCCATGTTCCTGCGGCACATGATAAAGTTCCGTTAGGCTTTTGAGTGTACGGGTTTTTTGCGCCACATAATTCGGGAAAACTTCCTGAAAAGGGCGGTTGTAGAAAACAATTTCACCGCTGGCTTTCACGATGCAGCAGAATGCATAGCCCTTGCCAATCGCCGAGGAAAACAGCGCGTTCATGAATTCCAGCGCTTCCGTCTTTTTCTTCTGCTTCTCGAGGTTCTGGGCAATGAGGGCCAGCGCAAGGCCGATGGCGACAGCCAGCGCGCTGCCTTCGGGCGATTTGTAATAGACCAGCAGCGACACGCCGAGCATTACCATGCAGGCCAGAATGAAAAAATGGAAAAACAGGCCGATGCCGGTGCGTTTGCGCACTGTAAAGCCGGTGGTGCCGGTAGTCAGGATAGCCCCGAGATCGCTTGCGCGCGAGTTGTTCGGTACGCTCATAGGTCGCTCCAGCTTGATGGCTCAACCCTATCTTTCAGTCAGAGGCTGGAAAATAGCAATCTTGAAATGGAACCGGGGTCGTTTTGCACGCCGCGACAGGGCAGGAATACCGCCCGCAATGTGGCAATTTTATCATATAGTCATTTGACTTTAGAATGAGTCGCGGCTGATGGGTCAGATAACTGTTTGGTAAGCGCATACCATTCATCCAAATCAATTTTGCCGACAATGCTGCTTTCGGTTTGTTTGGTGGGAACTAAATTGCGCATTCCTAATGGACTAATTTTTGAAGCTATTTCTAAAAGATCATGCAAACTATACCAGACATTTTGAATAGCGGTGCTATTCGGAATTTCACCTTTGTGCATAAGATTATTTCGTTCCTTGCGGGCCGAATTTAGGCGACCGAAACAGTCTTCGGAAATAACCTTATTCTCTTTTAAAATTTCATGTTTTTTGGATATGGATGGACTGCTTTTAAGGTTAGAAGGATTTTGTCCTCGTATTTTGCTGGTTAGCTGTTCTACAACAACCCAAAAATTGGCCAGAGCATCACTCGGGTCATTATATATCATGGCAGTGTAGCCATATAGCAGGAAGGATGGCGTAAGGTGGGGGATAGCATCCAATATTGCACTTCCGGCATCGTATGCTTTTTTCAGATCCGATATATAGAGAAATCGCGGGCTTGTTAACGGGAGCGCTCTGTCTACCAGAGATGCCCAATTATGACGAAGTAGAGAATGCCGGGTGGAAGCATAACAAAACAAGTCGTTAGATAATCCGCTCAGACTTCCGCAATACACTTCGTGAGGATACACTGCTTCTACATGCACTCCTCCCAATAATAAGGCACACAGGATTTTTGACAGTTCCTTGAATGCTTTATTGTTGGCAGCGAAATCATTATTTCTAGGAAGTGCAATGCCCCCATCATAACTGATTAGGGCGTATTCGTTTTCAGAGTTTTTAAGAGGTAAGGCGAGCACAGCCTCGGAGAGTTTTTTCCCATTGTAAGAGTTGTTATTAATCTCATCTAAGGTTGGATTTAACTTATCTCCATCGTCAGATATTATATGGGAATACGGGGCAATAAAGCCTATCCACAGAGGGTTGTAACAGGATACATTAAGTTTAAATGGGTCAACTCCTTCATCAAATTCATGAAGCCGTCCTGTTTGTAGGTCTTGGTATATTGTCATGTTGCTTAATCATTCTTCTTAGAAACAATATTAAGGGCACAAGGAACTCTACATCAATAGCAGATTAAATCTACGATTGGCTAAATGATGGCTGCTTGCACGGTTCATCTGCCGCTAAGCTTTTGCTCGAACTCCTTCGTTCGAATCAGCCCACTGGGCGCCACAAAAAAGGGTCGCTCGCGCAACCCCGTTTTATGGCGCACCCGAAGAGATTCGAACTCCTAGCCTTCTGATTCGTAGTCAGATGCTCTATCCAGTTGAGCTACGGGTGCGCACCCGTTAAGGGAGCGGCAAACTAACCAACTCGCCGCCCAAGTGCAAGCAGCTTTTTACGAACGTGGGCTTGCGCAGATTTTTGCAGCGTGCTAGGCCAGTTTCATGAGACGAATCCTACGGTGCGCGCACGCAGTTCTGCTGGTGATAATGGTGACCGCCCCTGCGCTCGGCGCGGCGGAGGCGGGGGCCGTGCCGCCCCTTGTGACCATCCGGTTCAATCAGCCCCGCGTCTATTTCGACCAGCAGCTTTACGGCGCGATTGCCAAAGCGGTCGCGGTTAAGCCCGAGGTGACGTTCGAGGTGGTTTCTCTCGCCCCGGTGACAGGCAACGCGCAGACGGATCAGCAATGGCAGGCCGTCGCGGGCCATAACACGCGCGCGGTCATCCGCGTCATGAACCAGATCGGCGTGCCTTCCGACCGCATCCGGATTCGCGGGCAGGCGCAGCCCGGGTTGCGCTACGACGAAACGCACGTCTTTGTACGGTAGTTTGTTTTGCTTGTCTTAACGGGTTGTTAACTAACGCGGCCTACAATAGTTAATATTCCTATCACCGGGGTTATTGGATGCGGCGTCGTGGGTTTTCACTGCTTGAATTGTCGATTGCGCTGGTGGTAGCCGGGCTGGTTGCCGGGGTGGCGCTTAAACTCCAGCAATCCGGCGGCGGGAAGGAATGTGCTGCCGCCACCACGGTGCAACTTGGCCGCATCGAGCAGGCGGTGCGTGCCTATGTCGATAAAAACGACCATTTCCCGATGCCTGCGGTGCGCACGGCCGGGGTCGAGGATGTGCATTATGGCCGCAAGGCGCCGCTTGCCGCGCTGAACAGCATCGACGGGGTGACCTTCGGCGCCCTGCCGTTTCAGGAGCTTGGCCTGCCACAAAGCTTCGGCGGCGATTGCTGGGGCAATAAGTTCACCTACGCGGTGACCACCGATTTGACCGACCCGGTCAAGTTCCGCGCGGCGGCGCCCAACCCAACCTATGATGGGCGGATTATTCTCAAAAGCGCGGCCAGTAGCATCGTTAATAACCGCATCGCCTATGCCGTCATCAGCCACGGGGCGAATGCGCTGGGCTCTGTCAAAATCAACTACCGCGACCCTAGCAATACCCTGCGCAAATGGTGCGTCGCAGGCAGCGCGATTGAAAGCGAGAACTGCGAGGTGGGCAACGGCGTCATTGCGGCGGCGACCTTCAACGACGGCAAGAACGTCGGTGCCGCCGCTTTCGATGATCTGGTGGTGTTCGGCGGCAAGGTGCTGCGGGTTGTCAACGGCGTCTGTGCAGCGACCCCGGCGAGTTGCAACGCGGGTACGGTATCGGGCTTCAGCCTGGGCGCCTGCGGCACCAGCGATAGCTGGACGTGCCGGGGCAGCAACGGGGGGACGGACGCCCAGTGCAGCGCCGCCAATGCGCCCTGCGCGCCGGTGGTCGATGGCGCGTGCGGCGGTATGGCAAATACCTGCAGCAGTGGCAGCCCGGCCAGTTTTGTGGCGGGCCCGTGCGGCGGCAGCGACAGCTGGACATGCCTGGGCGAGAATGGTGGCGCGCCGGCCAGTTGTACGGCGGCGCACGCTGCCTGCGGGATCGATGGCGGCTGGGGGGCGTGGAGCAATTGTTCCGTCACCTGCGGCGGTGGCACTCAGACCCGGGCCTGCGATAACCCGCCCCCGGGCAATGGCGGCGCGAACTGCGTCGGGCTGAGTTCGCAGCCCTGTAACACGCAATCCTGTGCGGCGACGATTAATGGCGTGTGCGGCGTGGGGTCGAACGCTTGCAGCAGCGGCAATGCACAAGGGCTGGTTTCAGGCGGTTGCGGCAGCAGCGATGCATGGACCTGTGCCGGGGCAAACGGCGGCAGCAGCGCAAATTGCAGCACGGCGAACGCACCATGCCCGGTCGATGGCGTCTGCGGCGCGGACATCAACACATGCGCCATCGGCATCAGCAGCAACCCGAACCCGGGCGTCTGCGGCGGCAACGCGACATGGAACTGTGTCGGCGAGGGTGGCGGCCGCACCGCGAGCTGTAGTGTCGCAGCCACCTGCACCTCCTGCGATCTGCCATGGGGCGGCACAATCGCCCATGGGGCGAAGGTAATAGCCTATAAAACGCCGACTTTCGGAGATGCAGGCCGTGATGGCAATTGTGAACAGGCACAAATGGAGTGGCGCACGTGCAATAACGGTGTGCTGAGTGGTAGCTATACCTTCCAGAGTTCCCGGCGCATGAGCTGTACTTCCGATTGCGGCGAATGCGTTCCAAACGGCGGGAGCTGGATAACGCATGGGAGTATCCAGACGTATCAAACCTGCGTTGATGGCATGGCAAGCGGCGGCACGTCGCGGCCGGCCCCCGGTGGGCGCACCTACTGTCCGTAGAGGGGAACAGGAAATGGGGGGAGGCGGTGAATCATCTTGGGGTGTGGGGGACACAATAAAATCATTATGTCCCCGTTGTGCCTTGGGGGCTAATTCCGCGTAGTGTCTTTCTGCCCCCAGCGGATGCGGGCCCAGAGGCGCTCATGGCCGTAGAACAGCAGGATTTTGGTGAGGATTTCGACGGCGGAGATGGTGGTGGCAATTATCACGTTGCCGGTAATTAGCCAACTAAGCAGGAATGTGTCGATGCTGCCGGTAATCCGCCAGCTGATGGCTTTGACGAGCGAACGGTAATGGGCGTCGCGACCTGGTGTGTGGGGGGGCTTAGTCATGCCGCGGAGCCTTCCCTGACGAACCGGATGGAAGAAGATGGTCGAGCGGTATCCCCATCAGGCGCAAGGCATTCAAAACTAGCCCTGACGCGCTTTCATGCGGGGGTTCTGCTTGTTGATGACATACAGGCGGCCTTTGCGGCGCACGACGCGGCAGTTTTTGTCACGCTTTTTTGCGGATTTGAGGGAGCTGAGAACTTTCATAAATCACCTGTATGCTTGAAAAGAGGGGGCTTTCTAGCGGCCAGGGGGGGCGGTGTCAATAGCGAAATTGCCGGAGAAGATGCGCGCGCAAGCTCTTGAAAATCAAGCGCCGGGCGCGAAATGACGGCTGGCCCCGTGGCGGGTTTTCTCCCAGTAATGCGGCGCGGTGAGCAGTTGCAGCAGCGCCCGCGCGGCGGCGAATGAATGCAGCAGCCAGTAAAACGGGTAGAGGGCAAAGGCGACGCGCATGCCGCTCCAGCCCTCGATTTCCATGACCTTGCGTGCGAACAGCCAGTGGCTGAGCATACCGCCGACAAAGGAAAAAGCGCAGAGTAGCTGCATCGCAGGCGGCAACGCACCCGGGAACATGCCCGTCAGCGAGAGAGTGAACGCCGCCCAGAACAGCGGCGCCAGCAGGAAGGTGAGGGCCGGTGCGCCGATGAAGAACTGGAAGCCGTAGTAGCCGGCGCGGCCAAGACGGCGTTTCAGCGCCGCCGGGTCGCGGGTATAGACCAGCCAGGTCTGCAGGTAGCCCTTAATCCAGCGCGTGCGCTGCTTCATCCATGCCGCCAGTGTGATGGGCGATTCCTCAAGCGTCAGCGACGGCAGGGTGCGGGTGCGGTAGCCGAGATAGGCCAGGCGGATGCCCAGATCCGCATCCTCGGTGACGTTGAAGGCGTCCCAGCCGCCCACCGCCCGCAGCGCCGCGCTGCGCAGGTGGTTGCTGGTGCCGCCAAGCGGAATCGGCAACCCCATGCGCTCAAGCGCGGGCAGCAGCAGGCGGAAGAGGGTGCTGTATTCGAGCGCGAACATCCGGGTGAGGATGTTTTCGTCGCGGTTATAATAGTTGAGCGAAGCCTGCAGGCAGGCGAGGTTCTCCGGCCCGGCGCGAAACATGGCAACGGCGCGCTTCAACTGGTCGGGCGCGGGGGCGTCCTCGGCGTCGTAAATCACCGTGTATTCGCCGCGCAGGCATTGCAGGGCGACGTTGCAGGCCTTGGGCTTGGTGCGCGGGGAGGAGGGTGGCACGGCAATGATTTCCATATAGGCGGGCGGCCGCAGCGCCTTGAGCTGCGCAAGGCAATCGGCGTCGTCGGCTTCGCAGATGAGCTTCACGTCGAGCTTTTCTTTCGGGTAATCGAGCGCCGCCACGCTGGCGATGAGGCGTTGCATTACCGCCGGGCTTTCGCGGTACATCGGCACGAGGATGGAGTAAACCGGCAGCGTCGCTTCGTTAAGCCCGGCGGCGGCTTCAGCCAGTGCCTGCGCGGCGTTTGCCTGCGCGCGTTGGGCGCGGCTGCCCTCGCGGTAGAAGACGAGCTTGAGGGTGAGGGTTGTGGCATAAAACAGGTTGCAGCCAATCAGCAGCGCATACCACGCGCTTTGCGGAGCGATGGCGGCGGCGGCGAGCAGCGCCGTCAGCAGCAGTGCCGCACCGCGTAGCTGGTGGGGCAGCGCAATGCGGTCGGCGACCAGATGCGGATAGCGCCGCCGCAGCGACAGGCGGGCGTGGCGGGTGCGGGCGGTCGCGCCACGCACGGCGAGGCAGGCGGCGAGTTCGTGCGCGGTGGTGACGACGACGCGAATGGGGCAGCCGTAATGGCGCTGTGCAAACGCGGTGAGGGCCGCGCCCGGCTGGCTGCTGGCGAGGGTGAGGCGGTTGCCTTCGCGCGCAAACGGGACAAAATGATACGCGAGGTAATGGGCATAATCGCGCGGTGAAAAGAGCGCCGCATCCGGCGGTGTTTGCATAAGGTCGAGGCGCGGCAGGCGGTGCTGCTCAGCCAGCGCGCGGGCGAGGCTGCCCCCATCCACCAGCCCGTGCGCGTGCAGCGCATGGCCGATGCGCCCGCGCAGGGAAAGCAGGCTCGCCTCCAGCCGTTCGCGGCTGAGTGCGCCGTGCGCCACCAGTATATCCCCAAGGCGTGGTACGGCGGCAGTCTGCATACTAGAACCGCTGCGCGAAGGCGAGGGAGAGGCCGTAGCCGTCGCCGGTCTGAAAGCCGATGACGTGGCGGAACAGGCTCGCCTGCACCCATTGATGCGGTTCGAGGTGGTAAATCCCCGCCAGTTCCATTTTCAGCACGCTGGAATCAAGGTCGCCGTTTTCGCTGAAGTCCGGGGTTTTATCGGGAGCACTCGCCACCACCGCGCGCAGGGCGGGAATAATCTGCACCGTATCGCGGATGCCCAGCCCGAGGGCCACGTCGCCACGCCATTCGGGGCTGCGCCCCTGGCTGCGCACGCGGTAGCCGACACGGCTGTCGAGGTAGTCGCGGCGGCTGAGCAGGTCGAGGTTGCGGCCATAGAGCAGCGAAAGCTCGGCATCGGTGCTGCGGCTGCCGCCGCGTGGCGTACCCGCGCGCCGAAATCCACCGGCGAATTTGACGAGGGGCTGCACCGCCAGCCGCTCGGAGCCGCGCTGCCAGAGGGTGGTGCGGGCAAAAAACTCCGGGTCGGCGAGGCCGTCATTGGCCCGGCCCGATTGGGTGACATGCTGCAGATAGGCGCTGCCGCCGAGGGTCAGCCAGCGGGTCACGCCATATTCGCCGTAAGGCTGGAACTCGTATTTGGCAAAGCGCGGTTGCGGTTGTTTATGGCCCGCGCTGTCGAAGAAGCGGTCGCTGCGGTAGTAGGTGGCGTTGGCGATGAACAGGCCTTGCCCCTCGGGTTGCAGCCACGCGCCTGCATGGGCGGCAGGCGTAAAAGACAGGGCAAGTAGTAGCAGGAGAGGGCGTGTCAGCATCGGCGGCACTATAGCGCAGGCAAAACAGAAGGCCAGCAGAGAACGGCGCGGGCGGCAGAAGTGATGCCCTAATGCACCTGCTGTGCGATGGCGGCCAGCGCGCGGTCTACCGTCTGCGCTTCCGACTGGCTCTGGCCGCGCGCGGCGAGGATGTCGCGGGCGCGCTCCGTCGCGGTTTCGATGATGCGGGTGCGGATGGCGCCGACCGCTTCGGCCTCGGCGCGGGCGATTTTCTCCTGCGCCTGCTGGCTGCGGCGGTCGAGGGCGATTTTCAACTCCTCAGCCGCATGCACGCGCAGGGTGACTGCGTCGCGTTTCGCGGTTTCGATGATGGATTCGGCTTCTTTCAGCAGTTTTTCCTGCGCCAGCTGGTAGCTGGCAAGCAACGCCTCGGCCTCGGCGCGCAGGCGGCTGGCCTGTTCGAGCTGCTCGCGGATTTTATCGGCCCGCGCATCCAGCCCCTGACCGATTTTCGGCGCAAGGTAGCGCAGAAACACGGCAATGAAGAGAACGAAGGCCACGACAATCCAGGTTTCCGGATTGCTGAGCAACGCTTCGGGCGCGCTATCGGCAAGCGGTTGCACGGCCTCGCTGCTATGCGGCGCGGCTTCGATAACGGCGGTGGTGGCGGTTTCTGTTTTCACGAGTGACCCCTAGCGTTTGGCGAGTTTCAGTTTGGGGCCGTCGGCCGCGTCCGTCGTGTCCGCGTGGTGGTGCGCCAGCAACTGGTCGGCCATCAGCATGGCGAGCTGCTGCGCCGCTTCCTCGATGCCGGCTTCGGCCTTGTGCACCGCTTCCTGGAGCACAATCTCGGCATGGCCCGCCTTTTTGGCGAGTTCACGGTCGAGCTTGGCCAGCTCTTTCGTTGCATCGAGCGAGGTTTCGGCCTGCGCCGCCGCCATCAGCTCCGCCGCTTTCACGCGCGCCGTCTGGCTCACGCCGGTAGCCTGCCCCTGCGAGGATTCGGCTTCGCTGCGGGCCCGTTCGGCTTCGGCGATAGCGTTGCTGATGGCCGATTCGCGGGTATGCAACACCGCGTGAATCGAAGGTACAATCAGCCGCGAAACCACGATGAACAGCAGGGTGAAGCTGACCCCCAGCCATAACAGCTGGTTGGGGTACCAGGTCGGATCCATCTGCGGGATTTCGCCCTCGGCCAGCGCGGCCTGCGCCGCGAACACGACCGAAAGAGCGGCTATCCTGTTACCCGAATGTTTCATCACACTGCCTGCCGGTTGCTGAATTATTTGCCGCCCATGATCATGATGCCCAGTACGAACGACAGCAGACCCATGAACTCCGCGAAGACCACGCCGAGGATGGCGATTTTACGGATAGCGCCTTCCGCCGAAGGGTTGCGGGCAATGCCCTGTGCCGCACCGCTGAAGATGAGGCCTGCACCGATAGCGGCGCCCATCATGCCGAGTGCAACGAGGCCCATACCGATGTATTTTACTGCAAGAATTTCCATGATTAACTCCAAAAGTGAACGAAATAAATTAAGGTAAAAAGGTTAGTGGTGATCCGAAAGCGCTTCGCCAAGATACATGCAGGACAGCAAGGTAAAGACATACGCCTGCAGGATCGCGACAAAAATTTCGAGGCCCGTCATAAACATGAGAAACGCGATTGGCAAGACACCAAATAGCCCCAGTGGAAAAACAAAGGCAGCGATGACTTTCATCAGTGTGTGACCGGCCGCGATGTTGGCGGCCAGACGAATGCCGAGGCTGAACGGGCGCGACAGGTACGACACCAGCTCGATGACCAGCATCAGCGGCGCCATTACCAGCGGCAGCCCTTCGGGAATGAAGTGCTTGAAAAAGCCGATCGGCCCTTTTTTCACCAGCGCGATGAGCGTAATCCCAAGGAAAACAAAGGCGCCCATGCCGAACGTGACAATGATATGGCTGGTCGGCGCGAAGGAATAAGGCACCAGTCCAAGCAAATTGACGGACAGGATGAAAAGGAACAGCGTGAAGATGAAGGGAAAGTATTTTTTGCCGTCATGCCCGGCGTTTTCGTCCACAATACCTTCAACGAACTGGTAGGTGATCTCGGCAAGCGACTGGGCGCGGCCCGGCACCGTCGCGCGTTTGCGCATGGCGACGAGAAACAGCACCACTGTCAGCAATACCGCCAGCAGCATGAATAATGCCGAGTTGGTGATGCTGGCGTCGATGCCAAACAGTGCCGGCAATTCATAAATCGGCGCGACCGAAAACTGGTCGAGCGGTCCGTGGTGTGCGTGTTCAGCGGCCAAGGTTCAGTCCCATTCGGTTAGTCGTTATCCGTCTTCGCCGCGCGGGTCGCGCGTTTTGCTGCGCGCGCCTCCTCGGCGAACATAAGCTTCAGGCCCGCAGCGGTGCCGATGAGCAAGCCCACCAACAGCCCCCACGGCGTTGTTTCCTGCCAGGTATCGAACCCGTAACCGAGCACGGTGCCTACGGCGGTTGCCGAGGCAAAATCAATCGCGGAACGCGCGGCGTCCCCTGATAATTTCTTCGGCGCGGAGGATTCCGGCTGCAACCGCTTCACTTCATCGAGGCGCTGGGTGAGCGTCTCGAGCGTGACAGGCGGTTTTTCTTCGTCCTTGCGCATGGCGCGCGCAATCTATGGATTGCCCCATGCCCTGTCAAGCGGCGAGTTCCGGATTGTTCACAGTCTGCGCAGGCGGCCAATAGGGTGGTGCGTTATTTTGCGGTGGGTGTTCCAGGTCCGGCGGCGGCAATCGCCGCGCGCAGCCCGGCCAGTGAAGGTTCGCCGACGAATTTTGTGCCATGGACAAAAAAGCTCGGGGTGGAGTTCACGCCCAGTTTTTCGGCTGCCGCCTGACGCATGGTGAGGATGCGGGTTTCGATGGTTTTGTCGGTGGCGCAGCTATCGAACGCGGCGCTGTCGATGCCGCCGACGAGGGCAATCTGTTTCAGGTCCTTAAGGAAGCTTTCGCCAAAGGCCCATTGCGCCTGCAGGTTAAAGAAAACCTTCATGAAGTTGTTGCGCTCAAGGCCGTTGCGCCCAGCGCATTCGACAATTTTCGCTGCCGCGAGCGCCGGTTCGTTGAGCGGGAAATGGCGCATTACCAGCTTTACTTTGCCCGTGTCGATAAACTCCTTCTCGAGGCCCGGCAGCACTTTTTCGTGGAAATGGGCGCAATGCGGGCATGAGAGCGAGGAATACTCGACGATGGTGACGAGCGCGTTGCTGTCGCCCAGAATAATATCGCTCGGTTTGGGGGTGAGGAGGGCGCGCTGTTCGGTGCTGAGTTGCGGATTTGCAGCGGCGGTGCCGCTTTCTGCCGATAATTTGCTGCTCTGCGCGAAATAGCCGTAGCCCATCGCGCCGCCGATGAGGGCGACCATGGCAAAAAGAAAGAGTTTTCCGCTGTTTTTTGAGGTGGCCATGGGGCGCTCCTTGGTTGGGGGTCATCGTGGGGTTGGCAACGGGTGTAACGCACTCAGGATTTCTTGTCACTAGCCGATGCGAGATGGGTGGAAAGACGCTCCAGCGCCTGCCGCATATCCGCAGGCAGGCTGCCCGGCAGCGTGAGGGCCGGTGCCTCAGCCGTGCGCGGCGGCGGCGTGGGGGTGGCATCGGTGGCGGCAAACCCCTCATGCGTGGCGTGGATGATAAGGCGGGTAATCGCGCGGTAGCCGAAATAACGCGCGCATTGTTCGAGCATCTGTTCCTGCGCGTAGACCAGTTCCGGCGCGGCGGCGGGACGGGCACTCAGATGCAAGGTTGCGCCGCTGGCCTCGTTCGTCGGGAATTGCAGGCGCTCGGGACGGGTGACGCGCGCGCGTTCAGCGCCGACAATCTGCGGCCAGTCGCTCAGCAGCGCGCTGTAGAGTTTGCCTTGCTTGTGCATCAGGGGTTGGGTGGCTTCTTTCACCACCTCGCTGACGCTGCGGGCAAACAAGCGGCGCTTGCGGAAGGGTTTTTTTGCGGCGGCGTTCATGCCGCCATCTCCTCAAGCAGGGCGCGGATGGGTGCATAGCTGCGGCGGTGCGCCGGGCAGGGGCCATGTGCGGCCAGCGCCTCGCGGTGCTGTTTTGTGCCATAGCCCGCGTGGCGCTCGAACCCATAGGCGGGGTAGGTATGCGCCAGCGCATCCATCAGGCGATCGCGGGTGACTTTGGCAATAATCGACGCAGCAGCAATCGAGAGCGAAATGCCATCGCCGCCGACGATGGGGCGGGTCGGGCAAGGGAATCCGGCGGGTTTCAGGTTGCCGTCAATCAGCGCCATATCCGGGGCGATGGCCAGTGCGGCCACAGCGCGGCCCATGGCGAGCTGCGTCGCCCCCCAGATGTTGCGCTGGTCGATCTCCTCCGCCGTGGCGATGCCGATACCGTGGATAATCCCGGCCTGCGTGATCTGCGCAAAGAGGCGCTCACGCGTGCGGCGGCTGAGTTTTTTGCTGTCGTTAAGCCCCCGGGGGATAAGATCGTGCGGCTGGAACAGCACGGCGGCGGCCACCACCGGCCCGGCCCACGGCCCGCGCCCGGCCTCATCGACCCCGCAGACGCGCGCGGGGAGATATTCCTGTTCGATGGCAAGATGCGGCATGAGGCTGCCCTGAAAGGAGGATGGCTTACGTTTCAGGTAACGCATAAGGCGAAGGGATGCAACGCGCAAGGCGTGGCACTAAACCTGCGGCCATTCGCTTTTGGCGAGGGCATAAAGCGAGGTCGGCGTTTCATCCATCATGCGCTGGTAGACCCAGTATTGCGCCGCGACCTGCATCACATAGTTGCGGGTTTCGGCGTAGGGAATCGACTCGATATAAAGCAGCGGGTCGCGCAGGGTGCGGGCGGCGGCTTTCCAGTTGGCCACCGTGCCGGGGCCGGCATTGTAGCCGACCAGCAGATGAATCAAATCGCGGCCAATCGCCGGTTGCGCCGTCAGCAGCTTCAGGTATTCCGCGCCATAGCGGGCGCTTAAGGCCGGGTTGCTCAGGCGTTCGGCAATCGGCGCGGTGCTGCCCGAAGCATCCGCCGTACGCAGCAGCGCCTCGCCGACATGGCGCTCGACGGCGCGGGCGGTCGAAGGCAGCATCTGCATCATGCCGACGGCGCCCGAGGGGCTATGCGCGATTTCGCGGAAGCCCGATTCGTTGCGTGCGACGGCCAGCAGCAGGGCTGCATCCATCACCGAATGCAGGTCGAGCATGTAGTGTGGCGCGGGGTATTGCGCGAACAGTTGCTCGGCGTTGCTCAGGCCCGCTGTGCGCGCGAGGCGCATCTGCAGGTTTGAAAGGCCAAGCTCACTGGCGAGGGTGACGATGCCGCCGCGCGCGCCTTTGTCGAGTGCGCTGTAGAGGGCGCGCAGTTCTTCCTCGGCGGCGGCGGTGTCGCCCAGTTGCACCAGCAGCGCCGCACGGATGGCGCGCGGGTCGTCGCGCAGGTTATTCGGCACTTCCGGCGCTTGCGGCGTCAGGATGGGCATCCCCATCTGGGCGCGGGCGAGCAGGCCGTAGAAGGTGGTCTGGTAGCTTGCGGCCTGCGCCAGTGCGGTGCGGGCATCGCGCATATTTTTGAGTTTTTTATCGGCGCGGTAAACCCAGTAATAGGCCGCCGCGCGCTGCCATTGCGAGAGGGATTCATCGGCACTGACACGGGCGAAAATAGGCCGCGCCTGCGCATAATTCCCGTCGCGCCACAGGCCCAGCGCCGTGAACCAGTGGTCGGGCATGGCGTTGCGGCCCTCGTGGTCGGTGTAGCCTTCGCCACGCAGGGGGAGGACGGTTTTTGGCAAATGCACCGCCAGACCACGCCGCGCTGCGAGTTCGGCCATCCGCGCTGTTTCAGGGTGATCGCTGTAACGGCTGAGCCAGTCCGCAAGCTCGGCATGGCTGGCCGGGTAGGCGGTGTCGAGGTAGCGCGCCGCCAGCACATGGCCGACCAGCAGGCGGTTTTCCACCTGCCCCAGCAGCGCGTTGGCGCGGGCAAAATCGCCGTGAGCCTGCGCCTCGCGGAGGGTGGTGTAACGGCTGCGGTCGGCTGCTGAAAGCGTGCGCGGGTTGGCGGTCGCCGCCACCGCTGCCACCGAGGATGCGGGCGCGCCATACGAGGTCGGATGGGAGAGGTTAAGCAGCGCAATGACGCCCACTGCCAGCGCCGCCGCCACCCACAGGCGAGAAACCGCAGGCATATGCCGCGTGTCGATCAGGCCGGAAATTCTGCGTAATAGCGTCGTCATAGGGTGATTATGGCTGGTGATGATTGTTATTGACAGTTACTGTTTTGTTACAGCGTTCGGCCTTGGCCGGGCAGCCCTAATAAAGGGTAAATCGTTAACGCGCAACCAATAAAGATAATAATGTTGTAATTCAATAGGGTTAAACGGCGCCGTCTGCAAAAATCAGTGGGTTAGAGCCATTTTCAGTTTCAAAATGTCCGCCCAGGCCTGCTTTTTGGCCAAAGGTTGGCGCAGAAGATACGAGGGATGATAGAGGACATGCACCGGCACTTCGGCGGGCATGTAATCGTTCCGATAGGTAAAGACCTGCCCCCTCAGGCGGGTGATGCCGCGTGTGTCGCCAAGGATAGCTGACGTCGCAGTGCCGCCGACCAGCACCAGCAGCCTGGGGTTGATGAGCGCGATGTGCTTTTCGACAAACGGCCTGCAGATAGCCAGTTCCTCTTTGCTTGGTTGCCGGTTTCCCGGTGGCCGCCAGAACAGCGCGTTGGTGATGTAGAAATTTTCGGTGCGGGTGAGGCCGATGAATCCGAGCATACGGTCGAGCAACTGGCCGCTTGGGCCGCAGAACGGCACGCCGTTGCGATCCTCCTCCGCGCCCGGTGCCTCGCCGATAAACATCACGCGGCTTGCGGCTACGCCTTGGGCAAAAACGGTGGTGGTCGCGGTTTTTTTGAGGGCGCAGCCTGTAAAGCCGCGCACCGCTTCTTCAAGCGCTGTCAGGTCGTGCGCGGCATCGGCCAGTTGGCGGGCTTCGGCCACGGCGGCGGCGAGGGAAGGTGGTGGCGTCGTCCCGCCACCCTGCGTAAGCGGGAGAGGGGCGCCATCAGGGGTACGCGTCGCCCTTCCGGTGCGAGCTTCCGCCAGTGAATCACGGGAAAGGGCGTGGGTTGCGCCCCCAGCGGCAGGTGGTGGCAGGATGGCTTCAGCGCGTTCCTTTTTTACCGGTTGCGGTGTGGCTTCGACGCACACATCCACCCCCATCTCCGCATACCAGCGGAGGGAATCAAGGGCATGGGCGGTATTTTCCTGCGGATTCATGGGCACTAACGAAAAATTAATCAATTGCGGCTAATAATGAGAAGGTGAGCAGTTTAACTACACCTTAGGACCCCATGCAGCTAGTCGAACAGCAATTTTATGCACCAGATATCGCCGCCCGCGCGGTGGTCGAGCTGACGTCTGCGCTCGACGCCTATGCCGATGTCGAATATGCCAAGGCGCTGATGTCCGACCCGCGCATGAGCAGCAACCGCGGGCATCTGGCTTCGTGCGGGGTGAATATGCGCAAGGTCAAGCAGGCGAAGGAGCTGGTGGCGCTGAGCCTGCCGACCCTCGAATCGCAGCGCCGCGCGATTGAGTTTCTCGATTCCCTCGATATGGAGCAGCAGGGGGTGAAATATGGCTAGGGAAGGGCTGATTCTCAGTGAGGCGGCAACCGCCGCGGCTGCCGGGTTTGTTCAGGTGGTGGATGGGCATGTGATAGCGAAGCTGCTCGCCGATAAATTGTTCGGTGTTGATCTTGGCGGGACGGGCATACGCCATGATGGTGATAATACGCAATTGCCCCCGGATCGCAGTCATGCGGGTGGCGACGTCAGGCAAGAGAAGCCCAAGGTGCCTATGCGCTAACCTGTTGCCATCTTGGCACTTTCACCGCTCTTTTAATCATGTTAGATTAGCGCCATGACCGATATCATGGAATGCGACGTAGTGATTGTGGGGGCTGGGCCTGCCGGGTTATCCGCTGCAATCCGCCTCAAGCAACGGGCACCCGACAGTACGGTTATCCTCATCGAAAAAGGCTCCGAGGTGGGGGCACATATTCTCTCGGGCGCGGTGTTCGACCCCATCGCCCTCAACGAATTGCTGCCTGATTGGAAGGAACGCGGTGCGCCGCTGAACGTGCCGGTGACAAGCGATGCTTTTCACCTGCTCACGCGGGCAGGTAAGTTCCGCCTGCCGACGCCACCGCAGATGAAAAACCACGGGAATTACATTATCTCGCTGGCCAATCTCTGCCGCTGGCTGGCCGGGCAGGCGGAAGGGTTGGGCGTACAGATTTTCCCTGGCTTCACCGGCGCTGAGGCGATTATCGAGGACGGCGCCGTCAAAGGCGTCCGCACCGGCGCATTTGGGGTTGGCAAACAGGGCGAGCACAAAGCCACCTACCAGCCACCGATGGAGCTGCGCGCGAAGTTGACGCTTTTTGCCGAGGGCTGCCGTGGTTCATTGTCGCAGAAATTGATGGACGAATTCGCCCTGCGCGAGGGAGTGTCGCCGCAGACGTACGGCATCGGCATCAAGGAAATCTGGCAGGTGGCGCCCGAAAAACATCAGCCGGGTCGGGTTGAGCATAGCATCGGTTGGCCGATGGATGCCGCGACCTACGGCGGTTCGTTTATTTACCATCTCGACGACCATCAGGTCGCGGTCGGTTTTGTGGTCGGGCTCGATTACAGCAACCCGCATCTCGACCCGTTCAGGGAGTTCCAGCGTTTTAAAACCCATCCGAAAGTCCGCCCACTGTTTGAAGGTGGCAAGCGGCTGGCCTATGGTGCACGGGCGCTGAACGAAGGCGGCTGGCAGTCGATTCCCAAGCTCACGTTTCCGGGCGGTGCGCTGATTGGCTGTGCGGCGGGGTTTCTGAACGTGCCGCGCATCAAAGGCAGCCACACCGCGATGAAATCGGGTATGTTGGCAGCCGATACAGCGGCAGAAGCATTGGCGAACGGCACCCATGAGATGGCTGCCTACGAACCGGCCTTGCGGGCGTCGTGGGTGGGCAAAGAGCTGTATGCCGTGCGCAACGTGCGTCCGGCATTCCGTTTCGGGCTGTGGGCGGGGCTGCTGCTTTCGGCGCTCGATACCTATCTTTTCCGTGGCCGTGCGCCGTGGACGTTGAACCACCATGCCGACCATGCGGCGCTGAAACCGGCTGCTTCCTGCCGGAAAATCCACTATCCGCCGCCCGATGGGGTGGTCAGTTTCGACCGGCTTTCGTCGGTGTATCTGTCAAATACCAACCACGAGGAAGACCAGCCCACACACCTGACGCTGAAGGATGCGCAGGTGCCGGTGGCATATAACCTGCCGGTTTATGACGCGCCCGAGCAGCGTTATTGCCCGGCGGGGGTATACGAAATGGTGGGTGAGGGCGGCGCTACCCGCTTGCAGATTAACGCACAGAATTGCGTGCATTGCAAAACCTGCGACATTAAAGACCCGACGCAGAATATCGTCTGGACCACGCCCGAAGGTGGCGGCGGGCCGAATTACGGGAATATGTAGGGTAGCAAGAGAAGCGTCGCGTGGCGAGAGTCGAGAGTCGCGTGGTAAAAAATGGTGCCAACCTCACCCCACGTCATTCCCGCCCCGTCATGAAGACGCGCAAAAAAAGGGGGCACCATCAATCATTGTGCCCCCTGTGTGTCTGCAAGAAAGTCTGACCGAGAAGGCCAGAATCCCAGGATTTTTTGCTTAGCCGTAAATCGCCTTGTAGGGGATGGGGCGTTTGGTGATGGCATCGATCACGATCTCGCCGGATTCAAACGCCGCGCCGATGAAATCAATCCCGCGCGCGGGGTCAATCACACGGCAGGGTTTCACCGTCTTGCCTTTGTATTTGCGCAGTTCGGTAATCGCGCCGCGTAGTTCTGGGTTGTTCTTACTGCTCATGGCTTCCTCGTGTTCGCACGCTGGGCGCGCATTTCATTTGATAGGCGCGGCAATATAATGTAAAGATGCGTTCATGCAAGCAGTTTTCCTTCGAAAGTGTCGGATGGTGACGAAACCGGCCAAAAGTCTTGGGTTTCGGCAGTGCCTGCTGGCGGCGGCCTGCCTCGCATTCGGGGTAAATCCCGCCTATGGCGACGATTTGCGCCACAAACCCGAGAAGGAGCGCCGCGCCTCGGCGGCGGGGGAGGCGCTGGCCAGACCCAGTGCCGAGATACGTCCGGGCCTTGCGGGGAGCTTTCTTTCGGGCCGTTTTGCCAAGCATAATCAGGATCTGCAGGAAGCCGCCCGCTATTTGAGCGCGACCCTCGCGCATGACCCGCAGAACGAAGGCTTGCAGCAGGAAACCATGCGGGTGCAATTGCTGGCAGGCAATATCGAAACCGCCACCAAACTGGCACGAAAACTCGCGCAGAACAAAAACACCGACCCGCTGGTCGCCAGCCTGCTGATGCTTGAAAGCGTGAAGGCGAATGATTTTGCCGCCGCCCGTGCCACGCTCGAACAGGCGCCGGGGGCGGGGCTGTTCGGGCTTATCCGCCCGGTCATGCTGGAGTGGATTGCGGTGGCGGAAGAAAACCGCAAACACACGGTCGATTTGCGCGCCGCTATTGATAAGGCCGGGTTCTTCGCGCCGTTTATCAATTACCACACGGCGCTGATGAACGATGTGCTGGGCAACGAAGCGGCGGCCAAAGCGGCCTATGCCAAGGCGGGGGCCGATGCGGCGGCGACACCCTACCGCGTGATCGAGGCGATGGCCAATTTCGCCGAGCGCCATGGCCGCGTCGAGGAGGCGCAGGCCCTCTTCGATGCCTATGTTAAAGCCAACCCGCAATCGACCCTGATCCCGCCCAAACGGGTAGCAGGCAGCCCACCCAAACCGCTGGTGGGTGATGCCAAGCAAGGCCTTGCTGAGCTGTTTTTTACCACCGCGAGCATTCTCTTTGGCGAAAACGCGACGCAGGATACTTTCCTCTATTTGCGCATTGCGCTCGAATTGCGCCCGAACCTGCCCCCCGCGCAGCTGATGCTCGCGAATCTTTACGAGCAGGTCGGGGATTATAAACGGGCGATTGCCACCTACGATGCCATTCCCGAAGGCAGCGTGTTCTATCGCCGCGCGCAGGTGCGGAAATCCCTGAATTATGAGGCGCTCGGGCAAAAATCCAAAGCGATGGATCTGCTCGAAGCGCTTGCCAGCAACTACCCGGACGATGCCACCGCCCTCATCACCAAAGGCGATATGGAGCGCGATGCAAAACACTACGCGGCGGCGGCGGAAAGCTATGGGGTGGCCATCGCCCGGACCGAGCCGCTCGCGGCGAACGATTGGCCGCTGCTTTATGCGCGCGGCATCAGCTACGAGCGCGCCGGCGATTGGGACAGCGCCGAGGCCGATTTCATGCGGGCGCTGACCTTGCAGCCGGAACAGCCGGATGTGCTGAATTACCTCGCCTATAGCTGGCTGAGCATGAACCGCAACCTTGTGCAGGCGCGTGAATATCTCGAGAGCGCCGCCTCGCAGCGGCCCGATGATGCGCATATCCTCGATTCTGTCGGCTGGGCTTATTACCTGGCGGGGGATTTTAATCCGGCGGTCAGGAACTTCGAGCGCGCGATTGAGATGATGCCCGACGATGCGACCGTCAACGACCATCTGGGGGATGCGTATTGGCGTGTTGGCCGCACCACGGAAGCGCGCTTCCAGTGGGAGCGGGCACTGGCCTTCAAGCCCGACCCACAGGCGGCTTCCGCCCTGCGCGATAAGCTGGCGCATGGCCTGCCGGTATTTGTTGCGCCGAGCGCCAAGGCCTCGCGGGTGGCGACCACTCCGGCACGCACACAGGTGCAATAGGGTGCTGCCGATCACGCTGCGTGCGCCCGCCAAGCTGAATCTTTTTCTGCATATTGAAGGCCGTCTGGCGAATGGCTACCATGCGGTGGAGTCGCTCGTGGCGTTCACCGAACTTGCCGATGCGTTGCGTATCGAGGCGGCGGATACGCTCAGCCTTGAGAGCGATGGCGCGTTTGCCGATGCTGCCGGGGCGGTGGAAAATAATCTCGTGCTCAAAGCCGCACGGGTCTTGCAGGCGCATACCGGCTATGGCGGCGGCGCGAAGCTTTCGCTGACCAAAAACATCCCTGTCGGCGCGGGGCTGGGCGGCGGCTCGGCGGATGCGGCAGCGGCCCTGCACGGGCTGAATCACGGCTGGGGGTTAAACCTCAGCCTCGCCGAACTGCAGGCGCTGGCGTTGCCTCTCGGGGCGGATGTGCCGATGTGCCTTGCGGGCGTGCCGGCGTTCGCGCGCGGCATCGGCGAGGTGCTGACCCCGCTGGCAGCGCCGTTGCCGCCGCTGTCGGTGCTGCTGGTGCATCCGCGCGTGCCCCTGCTGACGGCGGAGGTCTATGCGGCGTTCGCGCGTTTGCCGTCGCCGCGCGCCACGCGCTGGCCGGGTGATTCCATAGCGGAGGCGGCGGAATTGCTGGCCGCACTGCGGCGCACGCGCAACCACCTGCAACCGGCGGCGATTGCGGTAAGCCCGCATGTCGCCGAGGTGCTGCTGGCGCTTGAAACATTACAGCCGGCGCCCGATTTGGTGCGCATGACCGGCAGCGGTGCCTGCTGTTTTGCCCTTTATGCCGACGTGGCCCACGCGACGGCGGCGCACGCGCAGCTCATGCGAGATTATCCCGCCTGGTGGGTTTGCCGCAGCGCCTTTTCCGCCCCGCAAGCAAAGGGGGCATAATAAAAAAGGGAGCACAATAAGCTTATTGTGCTCCCTTTGGTAGGTTGTGCTGCCGCCTCCGCCTACTTGATGGCGTTGACGCGGCTTTCCAGCTCTTCCAGCCCCATCGCATGCGGGATGATTTCCCCGCCGATAACCAGCAACGGCGTGCCCTGCACATGCAGTTTCGCGCCGAGCTTGCGGTTGTCGTCGAGGATGGCGGCAACTTCCGGGCTATTGGCTTCGGCTTTCACCTTCTCCACATCCATTCCCAGCTCTTTGATGAAGGCGAGGGTTGGCTCGTTATTGCCGGGGCCATGGCCTTCGACGCCCATCATTTTCTCGTGGAAGGCGTAGTATTTCTCGGGGTGGAGGCGGTGAACCGCGAGGCCGAGTTTCGAGTTCATATCTGAAACCGCGCCGAAAATCGGGTATTCGACAAAAAGGATGCGCAGGGTTTTGTCTTTTTTCGCCAGCGTATCGAGGCTTTTGAACATCACCTTGCAGACGGGGCAGTTGTAATCGAAGAACTCCACCACCACATGCTTGGTGTCTTTCGGTCCGTAGCTGGCAGTGTTCGGGTTATTGTAGAGTTTGTCGTAGACGTCCTTGTCATTCAGGGCCTGCCCGGCGTCGGCGGATTGCTTTTTCTGTTCTTCCACCTGAAATTTTTGCACCGAGTCGAGAATCAATTGCGGTTCCTGCGCGATGACTTCGCGCACGATTTTCTTGATGGATTCGCTGTCGGTCGCGGTCGCGCCTGCGCCGGTGGGCGCGATTCCCGTGCCGGCAATGACCGAACCACCCAGCGCGGTGCCGACCAGAAACCCAATGACCAGTTGTGTGTATCGCATGTGACGTTCTCCCTGTGATTGCCGCCATTGTGCGTGTGCGCCGTGTAATGGCAAGTAAAAAACCTGTTAGAAGGTAGATTCGGCGTCTTTCTTTTTCTCAAGCTGTGCTTTTGCTTCGCGCGTGAGGTCGTCAAGCTGCAGGATGAGCGCGGTGTCGTTGCCCGCATCGCGCCGCGCGCGCGCGACATGTTGCAGCACGGTTTCGTAATCGCCCGCGAGCGCCGCTTCCTCGGCCAGTGCGGCGTAAGAAAGCCCCAGCCTGCCTTGCCGGCCATAGGCGAGGGCGAACTGACGCCAGGTGACGTCGTAGCTGTCGTCGATCTCGCGCGAGCGTTCAAGCAGGGCGATGGCATGGCTGAGCTGCTCGGGTTTTTGCTGCGCAATCAGGGTTTTTGCATACTCGGTGGCGATGAGGGCCGAACCGGGCGCGAGGCTGTTGGCCTTGGCATAGGCAGCGGCGGCGGCATCGAGCTTGCCGTTTTCAAATAAAATCTGGCCTTTGGTGTCATAGAAAAACGCGTCGGCCGGGTAATCCCTGATGAGGCCGTTGATGCCTGCCAGCGCGGCGGGAAAACGGCTCCGACGGAACTCGGCGATGGCGCGGGCATAGCGCCCGGCCACGGAGCCATCGCCCGGCGGATAGAGGGTGAGGGTAACGTCGTAAGGCTCGATGAAGGCGACGAGTTTTGCAAGCATGCGCGCGTGTAAGGCCGCAAACCCCGAGGGCACCTGATCGGTCGGGATGGACGATTCCGCGATATGGTTGCGCATGGCGGCGATGCGTTCGCTGTTAAGCGGGTGGCTGAGGAGGTATTTATCGCGGATGGCGAGGCCACTGTCGCGGCGGCGCAGGGTCTCGAACATGCTGAGCATGCCGCTGGAGGAAATTGCGTTGGCATCGAGGAAGGTGAGGGCGGCCTGATCGGCGGATTGCTCGTTGCGGCGGATGTCGCTCAGGAAACTGCGCCCGGCCATGTTCTGGCTGCCAGCAATGATGCCCGCCCCCGCCTGGCTGGAGCCGCCGACCGCTGCCGCCGCGCCGAGGATGAGGCCGATGACGTTGCCAATCGAGGCGCGGTTGGCTTTCTCCCGGAATTGCGACAGATGCGCGCCCGCGATGTGCCCGGTCTCGTGGGCGATGACGCCAATCAGCATGCCGGGAGTTTTTGCCTCGCGGATTAATCCGGTATGGATGAAGATATTGAGGCCACCCGCCACATAGGCATTCACCTCAGGGTTGCTGACGATAAAAATCCGCACGCTCTCAGGGTCGATATCCGCCGCCCGGAAAATGGGCCGGGCGTAAGTTTGCAGGGTGGTTTCGATTTCGGCATCACGAATCAGCCCCGCCTGCGCCGAAAGCGGCAGGATCAGCGCGGCGGCCAATGCCATAAAACGGCGCAGTACGGCAGGCGCTGCGCCCCCGGTACGCGGGCGCGCCTTACTTTTTGGGTATGGGCCACGGCGATAACGCATGCACCACTCACTACTCGTCATTCACGGCCGCACGCGACGCGCCGGTTAATTCTCCAGCACGCGGCTCCACCAGCCTTTGCGTTTAGCTTTGTCACCCTCGCCGCTGGAATGCGAAATAATCGGCGAGGCGATGGCAGCCGGGTTGGTCTGTTTTTCGCTCAGCGGGATAATCGAGGCCGGGCGTGCTGCGGGTTCCGATGCCGAACTGTAGCTGGCGGCGGCGGGTTCGTAGCTGTTGCGCGGCTCGCTTTCGCGCGTCGGGCGTGGGGCGGCATCCGTGGCGGTGTCGGCGGTTGCGTCGCTCGTTCGGATCGGATTGCCGATGCTGCCATCCTCGCGGCGCGGACGGTCGGTGCGGGCGCGGTTGCGGCCACCCCGGCGGCCACGGCGGCGGTTACGGTCGCCACGCTCGCGCGGCTGGCCGTTTTCATCCAGCTCGACGGGGGCGGCGTCCTGCGTTTCGCCACCCTCGATGGCGGCGGCTACCTGTGCCGGGTCGCGCGGGGTGCGGTCCGGGCGGTCGCCACGGTTGCGGTTACGGTTACGATCGCGCCCGCCACGCTCGCTACGTTCGCCGCGTTCACGGCGCGGTTCGCGCGGGGTGCGTGGTTCACGCGGGGCGAACTCGACATTGCCCTCGCTTGGCGCCACGCCGATGATTTCGTCGTCATCGGGGTTGACGGAGTCGCTGACATACTGCTCATCCTCGGGCGCGGTAATCACGGCGCGGTCGAAGTTGATGACATGGCCCGATTGCCCGTCGCGGCCACCCCGGCGGCCCCGGCGTGCGCCACCGCGCCCGCCCCGTTGGTTCTGCTGGCTGGCGGCGCTGTTATCGTGGGTGATTTCCCTGCCTTCTGCCGTGATCTTAATCAGCCGGTGGTTGCCGGTGATGATGCTGGCATCCATCAGCACCGCGACGGTGACATTGTAGCGCTGTTCGAGTGCCTGCAGCGAGGCGCGCTTGTCGTTGAGCAGGTAGAGGGCCGCTTCGGGATGGGTGGTGATGCGCAAGGCAACATACTCGCCGGTCGCCGCCTCTTTTTCGAGGATGCGGATAATGTTGATGCCGACGGTTTCGACCGAGTGGATGTAGCCCGTGCCACGGCAATGCGGGCACATCACGCCCATCGCCTCGGAAATTGAGGGACGCAGGCGCTGGCGCGACAGTTCCATCAGGCCGAAGCTGCTGATGCGGCCCACCTGGATTTTGGCGCGGTCGGCCTTCAGCGCGTCTTTCATCGCCCGTTCGACCTGCTTGCGGTTTTTGCCGTAGCCCATGTCGATGAAATCGATGACAATCAGCCCGGCAAGGTCGCGCAGGCGAAGCTGACGGCCAATTTCCATCGCCGCTTCGATATTGGTTTTAATCGCCGTTTCCTCGACATTGCGCTCGGTGGTCGAGCGGCCGGAGTTGACGTCGATGGAAATCAGCGCCTCGGTCGGGTGGATGACGAGATAGCCGCCTGAGGGCAGGCGCACCTGCGGATCGGTCATGCCCGAAAGCTGGTCTTCGACCCCGGCAAACGAGAAGAGCGGCATCGATTCCTTATAGAGTTTTACGCGCGCGGCGTTGCTCGGCATCAGCATGCGCATGAAATCTTTGGCCTCATTGTAGCCTTCCTCGCCCTCGACAATCACTTCCTCGACGTCGTTGGTGTAAAGGTCGCGCAGCGAACGCTTGATGAGGTTGCCTTCCTCGTAAATGAGGGCAGGCGCACTTGAGGCGAGGGTCTGCTCGCGGATCTGGTTCCACAGTTTGACGAGGTATTCGTAGTCGCGGCGGATTTCGGCCTTGGTGCGGTCGATGCCGGCGGTGCGGATGATGACGCTCATGCCTTTGTGGGTGCGCATTTCGGAGGCGACTTCTTTCAGGCGCCTGCGGGTTTCGCGGTCGGTGATTTTGCGGCTGATACCGCCGCCCTTGGGCGAGTTGGGCATCAGCACGGCGGCGCGGCCCGCCAGCGAAATGAAGGTGGTCAGCGAGCAGCCTTTGTTGCCGCGCTCTTCCTTAATCACCTGCACCAGCACAATCTGGTTGCGTTTGATGACTTCCTGGATGCGGTAACGGCGATGGAAGGCGGTGCGCCCGCCACGGTTGCCACGGCTGCGGGTTTCCTCGCTGTCTTCGGCGGTGGTCTCGGCGCCGTTGCCTTCTTCGGCGGTGGTGGCTTCGGTGTTGAGCTCGTCGGCGGCGAAATTTTCCTCGGGCAGGGGGTCGGAATGCACGGCGAAGCTTTCGGCGTTCAGCGGTTCCACCGCGTAGGCGGCGTTGCCTGAGGCCATGTCGAAGCTGTGGGCAGGCACCTCGACCGGCGGCAAATCGCCCATCGCGCTTTCGACGGCGGAATCCGGCGCGGCCAGTTCGCCCACCGCCACCAGCGTTTCGGTGGTGGATTGGTTGTCGCTCGCGGTTAATTCGTCGTCGGCGGCGAAATCATCGTCGTCGCTGTCGGTTTCGTTGTCGGCATTGCCGCCACGGCCACGGCGCCGCGATTCGCGGGCGGCCTGCTCGCGCTCGAAGGCTTCATCCTCGGCGGCTTCCTCGGCTTCGGCCTCGGCGATTTGCTCTTCCAGCAGCTTCTGTTTGTCGTTCTGCGGCAACTGGTAATAGTCCGGGTGAATCTCGGAAAAGGGCAGAAAGCCCTGTTTGCCGCCGCCATATTCGACGAAGGCCGCCTGCAGCGACGGCTCGACGCGAGTGATTTTCGCGAGGTAGATATTGCCCTTGTTCTGGGTTTTCGACGAGGTGACAAAGTCGTAATCATAGACCTGATCGTTATCGAGCAGCACGACGCGGGTTTCATCGGCGTGGGCCGCATCAATCAGCATGCGTTTGGTCATAAGGTTCTCCTGTTACGCGCGTATGCGACGACAGGTGCCAACCGGATTAAAGCCGCGTAAAGCGGCGCGACAGCGTTAGGCTGCTATCGCACTCCAAAAGAGAGGCAGCACACGGGCAGGCCCGCATGCAGGTTCAAGAGTTGCCCAATCAAAAAAGCCATCACGGGCGGGTTGCCGCACCGAAGCTGAGGGGTTTTTTGTGGTATTTCCGAGTGAGACCATGGTCACGCGCAGACGCGCACTTTCAATTAAATGTTAATCATACCCTGCTGCGCTCCCTGATGGGTCATGTCTATGCATGCTCAGGCCGCAACCGAATTTCGTTTCGCACGGGGAGTATAGGGGGGATGGATGAAGGGGGCAAGTGGATTTGTGGCACAGAGCTAACCAATTATTAAGTATTGGTATGATACAATTGAAGATAGTGTCCCAAAGGTTTATTTAGTTATGGCAGGTAAAAGAACAGAAGATGATCACTTTGATCGATATCTAGCCATGGCATTAGAGGATCCCGTTCGCGCAGACTCAGAAAGGCGCGACCGAGAGGTGGCGCGCTTTCCAGCGTTGAAGCGGTTGGATGGGTTGAAAGAGGCCTATATCAAAGCGATGGGAGGCCAAGATAGCTATCAGCGCTTCATTCGGACTGCAAATCCCAACGCACCAGCCTATAATCCAAAGGAAACCTTGCCATTCGAAATTGATTCAAACTGTTATGATTATGCAGTGAATGATTTAGATTATGTTGGAAGTGCCAGCAGTCCAGCAATGCCTGACAATACGCCCATTCGAGGAACTAATAAAGATTTGGGTCGCTATATTCCTGCGCTTATAGGAGGTGTAGAAAAAGATGGTGCCCACTATATCGAACCCAATGAATTAAAGCATTGGGCACAAAATGGTTTGCGCAGCAGCCATTACTTAATGGCGATGTATGTGCGCCCTCAAGATATTAATCATAACTACAGTAATGCGTTTGATTTTCACTTTGTCCGTCAGAACCAGCAGGGTGGATTTTCACATAAGCAGAGTTTTTTGCCGGTCACTAATCGTGATTTCTCGAACAAATTGATTACGGATCCATTGCAGATGGATTTGAATAACTACGTGTTCGCTGGTTTTTTTGCAGTACCAAAGAATGGGATGGATGTGGGCAGCGGCATGCATCACGCCCGTTCAGGTAATATGACACTTGCGCCTGATTTAAGAAGGAAATTGGACAAAGAAAGTGGCCAAGAATTGCGTGACCAAAAACAAGATTCTCTTGGTTGGGAAGATGAAAGAAAATTGGCAGAAACCTCGCCTTTGCTAGCGGCGAGCTATGAGGGTGATGTAGCTGCCGTTGAGGCATTCATCTCTGGCGGCGCGGATGTGAATGCAAAGGGTTATTTCGTCTATCAAGATGATACTTTTCGTGTGCGCACATTCAGCACTGCGGCAAGCGCTACCCCACTAATGGTGGCTGCACAAGGTCAACATAAAGAGGTCGTGGCTCGACTTCTCGCTGCTGGTGCGGATCCTGATATTCTTGGTCAACACGGGTGGACAGCTTTGGAATATGCTTCTGGCGAATCCCAGTATTTACCTACCAAGGAGCAAAAAACGAATGGAGAAGTATATGTGATGCTTAAGTCTCGAACTGGAATAATGGGCAGGGTTAACAGCGCGATTAATACATTAGGTGGTTTGTTTGATGATAATAAGAAAATGGCTCTGGTTAACCAACTTAAACCCATTATGTCGCAGCTTCAGGGATATAACTTTTGGGATAAAAACGACGACGGGGTCATTGAGCCGCGAGAGCTTGCTGATGTGCTCATAGCCAACGGTATTACCAGTCTTAAGGATACGAATCTTGATCGCACTATCAATGTTCAGGAGTTGGTGCAGCAATGGAATGCTCGCATGAATGAACAAAAGCGTGGTGGCAGCAGAGAATAGAGCAATCTATTTGCTTTCAGATATGATGCTGGGTGTCAGCAAAAAGGCTGGCTGACGTTTTATCAAGTTGAAAAAAGATCCTGTGCGTGGCTTAAGAGGGGGCATGTTACGAGACATGCTGAAACCTTTGATTGTGAGTGCTGGCCTTTTGATGGCGCTGCCAGCGCTGGCACAGTCCGCGACGGCGATTACCGGCCTGCGCGCCGAGATAAAGAGCGATGACTCCGAGGCAATTACCTTTCTCGGCAATGCCCCTCTTAACCCACACAAAACTTTTGTGCTTTCTGACCCGTACCGGGTAGTTGTGGATGTGGATAGAATCGAAGCAGCCAGACTGGCGTTGCCTAAAAATTATGCAGGCGGGTTGGTTAAGGCGGCACGCTTTGGCCAATTCAACCCGACCACATCGCGTATCGTCCTCGACCTCACGGCACCTGCAACCGTGACGCAGGGTGAAGCGGTCGGGACATCTTTTGTGCTCACCATCACCCCCGCCACCATCTCGGGCGGCGCACGAAAAATAAACGCCAAGCCGTTGATTGTGATTGATGCCGGGCATGGCGGGCAGGATCCAGGGGCGCTTGGTCTGCACAAAACCTACGAGAAGGAAGTCACCCTGAATTACGCGCGCTACCTGCGGCAGGCGTTGCTGAAAACGGGCCGTTATCGCGTAGCGCTGACCCGCGACGACGACCGGTTTATCCTCCTGCCCGACCGCGTGGCGATTGCCAGGAAGCTCAAGGCCGATTTGTTTATTTCCCTGCATGCCGATTCCAACCCGCGCGCCGAGGCGCAGGGGTTGTCGATTTACACCCTGTCGGAAACAGCGTCGGACGATGAAGCTGCGGCGCTGGCCGAGCATGAAAACAAATCCGACATTATCCCCGGCATCGACCTGAACACCACCGATGCCGACGTGGCCAGCATTCTTATCGACCTCACCCAGCGCGAGACGATGAACAAATCCGCTCTCCTTGCCGACGCGGTGGTGGATAGTCTGCACGGCAAAATCACCCGCCTGCCCAGACCGCACCGCTTTGCGGGTTTCCGCGTGCTTAAGGCGCCCGATATTCCCTCGGTGCTTATCGAGATTGGCTTTTTAAGCAACGTCACCGACGAACGCCTGCTGCTGTCGCCGGAATACCGCACGCTGGTGATTGGTTCCATCGTCAAGGGCATTGACCGTTTCCGCGCCGGGGAGTAGCACCAACCCCTCGTTATGACACAGCCCGCGCCCATCGACGATACCGCTACTACCGAGCCTTCCGCGCGGCGGGCAGGGCGGTCTATGCCGCGTCTGCTGCGTCTGGTGCAATGGCTGGCGGCGATGGTATTTCTCGGGTTCGTGTTTTCGGTGGTTGCGGTGGCGCTGGTGGTGCAGCATTACAGCGCGAGTCTGCCTTCGACCGATCAACTGGCCAATTATAACCCGGCGGTGGTGACGCGGCTTTATGCGGCGGATGGAAAATTGCTGGCGGAATATGCCAAGGAAAAACGCTTCTTCCTGCCGCTTTCGGCCATTCCAAAAACAGTGCAGCAGGCGTTTATTTCGGCGGAGGACAAAAATTTCTACTCCCATCAGGGGGTGGATTTTTTCGGCACGCTGCGCGCCATGAAAAATAACCTGCTCAATGTCGGCAAGGGCCATTCGCTGGCCGGTGGCTCGACCATCACGCAGCAGGTGGTAAAAAACTTCCTGCTCAGCTCCGAAAAATCCTTCGAGCGCAAAATCAAGGAGGCCATCCTCGCCTACCGTATCAGCAAAATTTACAGCAAAGAAAAAATCCTCGAACTCTACCTCAACGAGATTTACCTCGGCCAGAGCACCTATGGCGTCGCGGCGGCGAGCATCACCTATTTCGATAAATCGCTCGACCAATTGACCACCGAGGAGGCCGCGTTCCTCGCCGCATTGCCCAAAGCGCCCGCCTATTTCGACCCGGCGAAAAATTACCAGCGTGCGCTGGAGCGGCGCAATTACGTCATTAGTCGCATGCACGAGGACGGCGCCATCGACGCGCCGGAGGAAAAACGGGCGCTGGCTTCGCTACTGGTCACCCGCAGCCGCAACAAGGACGAGGTGGCGCGCGCCGATTTCTTCGCCGAGGAGGTGCGTCGCGCCCTTGCCGGCATGTATGGCAGCAACGTGCTGTATGAAGGCGGGCTGTTCGTGAAAACGACCCTGAACCCGACCTATCAGGAGTATGCCGACCGCGCCTTGCGTCATGCGCTGATGATGTATGACCAGCGCCACGGCTACCGCGGCCCCATCGCTACGCTTAAGGACGAGGAGGGCGATTTGCCCGTCGCCCTCGAACGGGTGCGCCGCGAGCGCGCGGTGCCGCTCTACGAGGCACAGACGCTCGGCGTGATCGAGCGGGTGACGCCGAAGGTCGAGTTGCTCACGCTCGATGGCAGCCGTGGCAGCCTCGCGCCCGAGGGGATGCGCTGGGCAAAGCCGCAGTTCGCAGTGGGCGATGTGGTGCTCATCGAGCCGATGGGCGGCGCGGCCAAAGGCACCTACCGCCTGTTGCAGATTCCGGCGGTCAACGGCGCGGTGGTGGTGATGGATCCGCATACGGGCAAGGTGCTTGCGATGAGTGGCGGCTATGCCTATAGCGGGTCGGAGTTCAACCGCGCGACGCAGGCGAAACGCCAGCCCGGCTCGGCCTTCAAGCCGTTTGTCTACCTCACCGCGCTCGAAAGCGGCTTCAGCCCCACCTCGGTGATTGTCGATGAGCCGATTTCGCTACCGCAGGGGCCGGGCTTGCCGATGTGGACGCCGCAGAACTACGAGGGCGATTACATCGGCCCCATCACCCTGCGCACCGCGCTCGAGCATTCGCGCAACACGGTGACGGTGCGCATCGCCGCGATGATCGGCCTGAAGCGCATCAAGCGGGTGGCGCAGCGCTTCGGTCTCTACGAGGACGACATCGCCGAAAACTTCTCGATGGTGCTCGGCGCGAAAGAAACCACGCTGCTGAAGCTGGTCAACGGTTACAGCATGATCGCCAACGGGGGCCGCCGCGTCGCGCCCTGGTTTGTCGAACGCATTGATGATAGGAACGGCGCGACCATTTTCCGCCGCGATACGCGCGCCTGCGAGCCCTGCGTGGCACCCGCGCACACCACGATTTCGACCGATGCGCCGACGCTTGCCGACGAGCGCGAGCGGGTGCTCGATCCGCGCGTGGCGTACCAGATTACCTCCATCCTCAAAGGCGTGGTCGAGCGCGGGACGGGGAGCGCGGCCAAGGGGCTGGGCCGCCCGGTCGCTGGGAAAACCGGCACGACGAATGACTCGCGCGATGCATGGTTTGTCGGCTATACGCCCGACCTCGTGGTGGGCACCTATGTCGGGTTTGATACGCCAAAAACCCTCGGCGATAAGGAAACCGGCGGGCGCGTTGCCATTCAGGGCTTCGTCAAATTCATGCAACTGGCGGAAGGCAGCCTGCCCGTCAAAGAGTTCCGCGCGCCGCCGGGCATCCGCGAACTGGCGATTAACCTGCATACCGGCCAACCGCTTTTCGATGGCGATGCGAGCGGCGCCGCGACGATCCGCGAGGCGTTCCTGACCGGCGGCCCCATCTTCAAGCCGATGCACGAATTGCAGGAGGAACTGCAGGATAAAGACGCCTATACCGGGCCGGTCGTCGAACCGGTCGAGGGTGGGGATGTTCCCGCCGAGGGGGGCAATGGCTTCGCCCAGCCTAAAGCGGGTGAACTGGCGCCCTACCAGCGCCCCGTCGATCCGCAGGGCTTCAACCCAAACGCCGGGGCGGGTGTCGGCACGGGTGGGTTGTATTAGGCGGCGGAGCCGGGGAGATAGCAGGCGCCCTCCATATAAAGCTGTGCCTGACCGGAAATCAGGATGCGCCCATTGGCGGCCAGTTCGCAGGTAAGCTGGCCTTTGCGCGCGCCGCCCTGTTCGGCTTTAAGCGTTGGTTTTCTCAGAATTCCGGCCCAGTAGGGGGTAAGGGCGCAATGGGCGGAACCGGTGACCGGGTCTTCCTCGATTCCAAGTTTCGGGAAGAAAGCGCGTGAGACAAAATCAAAGCCACTACCTGTATCTGCCGGCGCAGTCACAATCAGTCCTCGTGCATCGAGCAGTTTCAGCGCGGCGAAATCGAGTTTCAAATTGCGCACGGCCTGCGCTGAATCCAGTATCACCAGCCAGTCATGGGACTGGTAGATTTCAAGCGGCGTGATGCCGATGGCCGCTTCGATTGCCGGATGATGGCCTGTTTTTTCGAGCGGCCATGCGGGGAAATCAAGCGTCAGCAGATTGCCGTTACGTGTCACGTTCAGTAAGCCCGACGCGCTGTGGAAGCGAATGATGTCATTCGTAAAGTGAAGGATGTTGAAAGCAACGAATGCGCTTGCCAGCGTCGCGTGGCCACATAGATCGACTTCTTCCGTCGGGGTGAACCAGCGCAGGTCGAAATCATAGCCATCCCTGGTGGAGGGCACAAAAAAAGCAGTTTCCGAGAGGTTGTTTTCCTGTGCCATGCGTTGCATCAGCCGGTCGGGGAGCCATGCAGAAAGCGGACAAACGGCGGCGGGGTTACCTTCGAAGACTTTGGACGCAAAGGCGTCCACCTGATATAGGGGTTGCGACATGCTCATACGATGCGTATGAAAAACTCTGGAGCTCCATCAGTCAATGGTGAAAAATACTTATGCGCGCAGAAATTATCACGCTGAAAGAACAATTCGACGCCTCAAAGGCTCTGCTTGCGAGGTGTCTTTGACGTTGCGCATCTGGAAAAACAGCTCGTTGAATTAAACGCAGCGGCGGAAGACCCGAACCTTTGGAACAATCAGGAGCAGGCGCAAAAAACAATGCGCGAGCGGACGCGGGTCGAGAATACCATCGCAGGGTTCAGGCGCGTCACCACCGGGTTTGTCGACGCGCTCGAACTGCACGAGATGGCCGAAGCCGAGGGCGATGAGCCGATGCGCGCCGAGGCGCAGGCAAGCATGGAAGCGCTCGTCAAAGAGATTGGCCAGCTCGAACTCGAAGCCCTGCTCAACGGCGAGGCCGATGCGAACGACTGCTTTATCGAGATTCACCCGGGCGCAGGTGGCACCGAGTCGCAGGACTGGGCGTTCATGCTCTACCGTATGTATCTGCGTTGGGGCGAGCGGCGCGGCTTCAAGGTCGAGATTGTCGACGAGCAAACGGGCGACGAGGCGGGCATCAAATCCGCCACCATCCGCCTTTCCGGCCATAACGCCTATGGCTGGGCGAAAACCGAATCGGGCGTCCACCGCCTTGTGCGTATTTCACCGTTCGATTCCAACGCGCGGCGGCATACCAGCTTTGCGAGTGCGTGG
The DNA here is from genome assembly GCA_033763655.1 of Alphaproteobacteria bacterium. Classification (GTDB taxonomy): domain Bacteria; phylum Pseudomonadota; class Alphaproteobacteria; order Rickettsiales; family UBA3002; genus QFOX01. Next base: position 58,783 of record JANRKD010000026.1, on the reverse strand, counting down.
GTTTACCCCGTGGTTGACGAAAACATTACGATTAATATCGAGGAAAAAGATGTGAAGGTCGATACGTTCCGCTCCAGCGGCGCGGGCGGGCAGAATGTCAACAAGGTCGAATCCGCCGTGCGGCTGACGCATGTGCCGACCGGCATCGTCGTCGCCTGCCAGAACCAGCGCAGCCAGCACCAGAACCGCGAGGAGGCATGGAACATGCTGCGCGCGCGGCTGTATGAGCACGAGCTGCGCAAGCAGGAAGCGGCGACGGATGCCCTGAATGCGCACAAGACCGACAATAGCTGGGGCAACCAGATTCGCTCCTATGTGCTCCATCCCTACCAGATGGTGAAGGATTTGCGCACCGGTGTGGAAACCAGCAACACGCAGGGCGTGCTCGACGGCGACCTCGATATGTTCGTGGGCGCCAGCCTCGCCGCGCGGGTGAAGGGGAGTGTGGAACGGTAAATGTCATCCTGAACTTGTTTCAGGATCCATCGAAGCGCTGTCTGGCGCGGAAAGAATCTTTCAGTAGTCATGCCGGCGCTAACCGCGCCTTTGATGGATGCCGAAACAAGTTCGGCATGACGTGGCTGGGTGAAGGGCAGTGTGGAGAAGTAAGCGGTGGCCGCCGAGAGAAGTGGCGAAAGTCGTGGCGGACATTGACCGCAGAGGGTGGTGGCGCTATATCCCCGCCCATGAACAGCCTTGGCTTCAACAAACCGGAATCTCAGACGCGCGTGGTGGTGGCCATGAGCGGCGGGGTCGATTCGTCCGTCGTCGCGGCGCTGCTGCATAATCAGGGCTACGAAGTCATTGGCATCACGCTCCAGCTGTACGACCACGGCGCGATGGTCGGCAAGAAGGGCGCCTGCTGCGCGGGGCAGGATATTCACGATGCGCGCCGCGTCGCAGATTCGCTCGGCATCCCGCATTATGTGCTCAACTACGAAAGTAAGTTCCGCGACGCGGTGATGGAAGATTTCGCCGACACCTACCTCGCCGGGGCAACCCCCATCCCCTGCGTGCGCTGTAACCAGAGCGTGAAATTCAAGGATTTACTCGCCACCGCGCGCGACCTTGGCGCCGATTGCATGGCAACCGGCCACTACGTGCAGCGGGTGCTGGGCGAAAGCGGGCAGGCGGAGCTGCATCGTGGCGTCGATCCCGACAAAGACCAGAGCTATTTCCTGTTTGCGACCACGCAGGAACAGCTCGATTTCCTGCGCTTTCCGCTCGGTGGATTGCGTAAAGAGGAAACCCGCGCCCTCGCCGATCGCTTCGGCCTTGCGGTCGCCGATAAACCCGACTCGCAGGATATTTGTTTTGTGCCTACGGGCGGCTATGCCGCCGTCATCGAGAAAATCCGCCCCGGCGCGGCGGAGCCGGGCGAAATCATGCATGTCGATGGCCGCGTGCTCGGCGCGCATGCAGGCATTATCCATTACACGATCGGGCAGCGTAAGGGCCTTGGCGGTGGTGCGGGCGAGCCGCTGTATGTGGTCAGGCTCGACGCGCCGAACCGGCGGGTCATCGTCGGCCCGCGCGAGGCGCTGGCGCGCAACGCTTTTAGCATCAAAGAACTCAACTGGCTCGATGTGCCCGGCGCGCGCGCGGGTATTCGGGTTAAAGTACGCTCGGCGCAACCGCCGGTGACGGCGTCGATTACCCCATCCTCGAAGGAGCGGGCGACTATCGAGCTTGAGCAGCCCTACGAGGGGATTGCCCCGGGGCAGGCTTGCGTGGTCTATGCGGGCGATCGCGTACTTGGCGGCGGCTGGATTGCAGTGGATTAGCGCATTTTACGTTCAGGCATTTCCCGTCATTAATTGCGAGGCGCTGGCGGTGCCGCGCCGCGCACGCTGAAAGGCGGAAGCCATCTCGCCTTCACTTCCAGCGCCCGCGCCTGAGGCACTCCCGCCCACTCCCCCCTCGCGGGGGAGTCGAAACGCTCTCTTCAAGCGTTTCGGTGGGGGGATTTTCAGCGACGCGCTAGGCATGGTAAAAGTTGCATAACCGGGCGGTCGTGCAATTGCCCCCCACGGCGTTGCGAAGTGCAACGCCCGCTCCCCCGCAAGGGGGGAGCAAAGGAACGATCTGTGTGGCCAACCGGATTGCCGCGCACTCGCTCGCCATGACGAAAAATGGAGAGGCTTAACCCCAAAAACAATGCGCTAATGCTCGGCGTGGTGGTCGCCGCTGAATTGCTTCACCTCGTCGCCCCATTCGCTCTCCAGCTTTTTCTGTAGCCGGTCGTAGCGCGAAAATTGTGTCTGGTGGACGCCGGTGACCAGTATCTGCGCCAGCACCGGGCAGGCTTTGACCAGCAGCCAGCCGATCAGCGCCGAGCCATAAATGATAATCCAGCTGGTGCTGTTACCCATAATTTCCTGCAGCAGGCTGCTCGACGGGCCTGCATGGATGATGCGGGTAATGAACGGCATCATGCCTGCAAGATTGGCCGCAAAGACGCTCTTGAATGTGTACTGGTGCTTGGAGACATCCATATAATAGGCGACAATGCAAGGCAGCATGCCGATGACGAAGAACACGAAGCCCGTGCGCAGCAGCCCCATCATCATCAGGCTGAAGAGAATGAGCAGCAGCTTGTTTTTGCCACGCATTTTCCCTCGTCCGCCGGCGGTGGAGAGCGTGCCTTTTTTCTTCTCTTTTTTATCGGCCCCGGCGTCGTCGCTCATGATTAATATCCCACAATGTCGGTGAGGCTGATGTAGAAGGTAACCGCCAGAGCGATATAGCTGATAATCATCGCCATTTTCCCGCCGGCGCGGCGGGCCTTGTAGTTGAGGATATCCTCGCTCTGCAGGTGTTTCATGCGTTCGTGGTTAATCTGGTGCAGGGCGATGGCCTTGATAAATCCATCGTAATCGTGGAGGGACACGTCGATATTGATGATGGCGCCCATCACCTCGTGCAGGCTGCCGGTCTGCGCCAGTTTCTTCAGTTGCAGTTTCAGGCGCTTGCGGATGATGCGGTTATGGATGGTGTCGATCATTTTCTCGATGCGCATGGCGGCCCAGGTGCACAGGCCGACCAGCGGCATCCGTGGATGTTTCTGCTGCGCCTTGGCCAGCAGCTTGAGCATGATAAGCTCTTCGTTGCCGGCGAGGGCGGGGATGCTGGCCAGATCGAGGATGCGGATTTCCTTGCCCATATCAATCCGGCTGGCGAGGAAAGCGGCAATGTCGCGATCCACCAGGCTGGTGTCGGGGCCAAGGGTGGGCGCCAGCGCATCCAGCGTCTTTAAGACATCGAGTGCGTTCATCACATGGTAGGGTTTGAGCAGGGGGCTCTGGCAACTGAGCGAAGGGTTTAGCTCGTAGCGCACCCGCTCCAGCCCGAAGCCAAGGGCCGGGTTTTTCAACTGCGAGCGGGCGCGTTGCAGGCGCCACACGGCAATGGAAATCTCGGGGCTTTTGTTGCTGTCGGCCTGTTCGGCCCAGAAATTGCCGAGATCGCCTTCGATAAAGCTCAATAATTGCGACAGCTCGGGGCCTTCATGCTGCATGGCCTCTGCCAGTGATGGGCCGATCGCATCGGGCCGGAGGGATAGCGTGCGTGAACGCAAGGGACCGCTCGGGTCGAGAATCGTAATCACCCGCGTCATGGTGTCGTGCATCTGCGCATCGGTCGAGGCATTGCCCGAAAGGCGCATCAGCCGCTCGAGTTTGCTGCCCAGCTCGGGGCGGTGCAGGCTCATTTCGCACCAGCGATCGACGCGCATGGATTTAACATCCTTGAGGGCCTCGCGCCAATGGGTGTGCATGGCGTGGGCCAGCATCCGGCGCGAGAAAAAGTTCTGGCCGACAAAGTCGATCGGGCGGGAAGCCTCCTTGGGTACGCTCGGTGCAATCATATTGAAGCGTTTGCCGCTAATCCACTGCGCGAGCTGGTCAAGCCCCCAGCGTTCGGTGGGGTTGTCATTCAGGATGCCACGGAAAAAATCCTGGAATGTGTCGGAAAATTCGCGGTTGGTGGCAAATAAATGGTAGGTGCCAAGGCTGATAATGCGCTCGATGAAGGCGTCCCTCGGGATGGATTTGATGCGCTCCAGCCCATACATCAGCTCGAAGGCGAGGATGCCCAGCGCATAGATGTCGGATTTTTCGGTCGCTTCGCCGCGCCCGAGCGGGGTGGCCATCAGCCGTTCCAGCGGTTCGTAGAGATAGTGGCCCTGTGTGCCGCAGGGGGCCGAGAAGCACTCGCCCAGCTGCGGCGTTTCGCTGACAAAGAAATTGCCGGGGTGAATATGGCCGTGGCTGATTTTTTTCTCGCGCATGGCCAGCAGCGCTTTCAGGGCGGGCTGCAGCACATAATCAATCACTTTGTGTTCATGCAGGCGCAATTGGTTTTTGATGCTATCTGACAGGCGAACACCGCGCGGGCGTTCGAGGAACAGCACTGTGCGCGCCTCGCCCAGATGCGAGCAGTTGACGGTGCCCGAGCCGAGCAGCGGCGTCAGGTGCGCGTGGGTGAAGGTGTTGAGTTCTGTAATCGCCTGCAGGCGTGTGGGCATGTTGTTGTCGCACACCATGGCATAGGCGAGCCGGTTGGGGTTGAAGTCGTCGCGCGCTTCGTAGGCGGTGGCATAGGTGTGGCTGAATTCGGGCAGGGGGCGCGTGGGGTAGAGGGTGAAACGGCCCAGCAGGTCATCTTTCTTCTCACCGCCGGGGACATAGCTCGTCTGGTAACTCTCAAGCAGCGGCTGCAGGCCGGTATCGACCTGTTCTTCGATCAGCGGAATCTCGACATCGGTTATCTGCTGGGCCTTGGCCATAGGTTCCTGTACGCGTAGCGCCCTCCAACTTCTGGACAGGCGTGTTCTTAAACGGAATAGTATAATCCACACCTGTTATAGGCAAACTTCATGCCATTCTCAACCGTGCATTGGTTAAGCCGCCTTTATGTGGCGCTGCTAAAGCCCTAAAAACGGGTCTTTCACCAGGATGGTATCTTCGCGGTCGGGGCTGGTCGAAAGCAGTGCGACCGGGCAGCCGATTAACTCTTCGATGCGGCGAATGTATTTAATGGCCGTGGCCGGAAGTTCGGCCCAGCTGCGTGCGCCGCGGGTCGATTCACTCCAGCCTTCGATGGATTCATAAATCGGTTTTGCTGCGGCCTGAAGCTCGCTTGCGGCGGGCAGATAGTCGTATTTCGTGCCGTTGATGTCGTAGCCAATGCAGAGTTTCAGCTCCGCCAGCCCGTCGAGCACGTCGAGCTTGGTCAGGGCAATGCCGTTAATACCGCCGACGGTGACCGCCTGTTTCACCAGCACCGCATCGAACCAGCCGCAGCGGCGTTTGCGCCCGGTGACGGTGCCGAATTCGTGCCCGCGCTCGCCGATATGTTCGCCGGTGGCATCGGTCAGTTCGCTCGGGAACGGCCCGCTGCCAACGCGGGTAGTGTAGGCCTTGGTGATGCCCAGCACATAGCCGATGGAATGGATGCCCGAGCCGGAGCCAAGCGTGGCCGCGCCTGCCAGCGTGTTGCTCGAGGTCACGAACGGGTAGGTGCCATAATCGACATCAAGCATCATGCCTTGCGCGCCCTCATAGAGGATGCGTTTGCCCTGTTCGCGGTATTCGGCCAGCAGGCGCCACACGGGCGTTGCATAGGGCAGGATTTTTTCGGCCACGTCGCGCAGCGAGGCCAGCATCGCGTCCATATCGGCATCCGCCCCACCCGAGGCTTTGAGGATCGGCGTGTGGTGCGCGACCAGATCGGCCAGCTTGCCTTTCAGCGTGTCGGGGTTGGCCAGATCGCAGACGCGAATGGCGCGACGTCCCACCTTGTCCTCATAGGCTGGGCCGATGCCGCGCCCGGTGGTGCCGATTTTGTTGGTGCCGCGTAGGGCTTCGGAGGCGGCGTCGAGCATCTGGTGAATGGGCAGGATTAACGGGGCGTTCTCGGCGATCTTTAAGGTATCAGGCGAGACTTCGACGCCTTGTTTCTGCACTTTGTCGATTTCAGCGAACAAGGCCCAGGGGTCGATGACCACGCCGTTGCCGATGATACTGGTTTTGCCTTTGCGCACCACGCCCGAGGGCAGCAGGCTGAGTTTGTACGTCACGCCGTCGATCACCAGCGTATGGCCCGCATTATGGCCGCCCTGAAAGCGCACGATGACATCCGCCCGTTCGGAGAGCCAGTCAACGACTTTGCCTTTGCCTTCATCGCCCCACTGGGAGCCGACAACTACGACCGATTGCATGCGAAACCTCACGTTTTTGCGAGGTTGCCTTTTGGCATAGATGGGAGGGGTTGTCCAGTTACCTTAAGCGGGGGATAGAATGCGTATAAAATCGGGAAGAATGGTGGCAAAAAAAACCTGTGGCTGATTCTTATGATTACTAGGTATTTGAAGAGTGCCTATTCGTAGCCAGAAACATGTTTTTTTAATGGACAATCTGGCATAGCCATTTCTTTAACGGTCTATGTGGCATGTTTGGTGAGGGGCGCAGGATGTGCCTGTTGCGCATATGCTACATAGCCTGACATTAGCTAAATGGAATAACCTTCATGGTTGTAAAGGGCGGGGGGGCAGGCATAATCCCGCTCGAAAAACCTATGGTTCTGGGTATAAATCATGGGACAACTCTAGCGGGAGTATGGTAGCTGTATGTTTCCTTTTTCCTCCAATGCTAAATGTGTGGCAATGCTCGATGCAATCGAGCAATCGCAGGCGGTGATTCAGTTCAACATGGACGGAAGCATCATTACCGCCAATGAAAACTTCCTAAAGGTGATCGGCTACACGCTCGACGAGATTCGCGGGAAACATCACAGCATTTTTGTCGACTCTGCCTATGCGCAGAGCGCAGAATATCGCCAGTTTTGGGAAAAGCTCCGCCGCGGAGAGTTCGATTCACGGGAATATAAGCGCTTTGGTAAAGGCGGCAAGGAAGTCTGGCTTCAGGCTTCCTATAATCCCGTTCTTAATCGCAATGGCGAGCCTTACGAAGTCATAAAAATCGCCACAGATATCACGAAGAAAAAACTGATGGATGCCGACGCCCTTGGGCAAGTCAAGGCCATCGGCAGATCGCAGGCGGTGATTGAGTTTAACATGGATGGAACTATCATTACCGCCAATGAAAACTTCCTGAAGACTATCGGGTATAGCCTTGCAGAAATTCAGGGAAAACATCATAGTATGTTTGCGGAGCCTGCTTACGCGCAGAGTGCCGAGTATAAAGAATTCTGGGCAAAGCTCAACCGTGGTGAGTTTGACTCGCGGGAATATAAGCGTCTGGGCAAAGGTGGCAAAGAAGTCTGGCTTCGGGCTTCCTATAACCCCATTCTCGATATGGATGGCAAGCCTTTCAAAGTTGTAAAATACGCGACGGATGTGACGGCGCAGAAATTAGCCAATGCGGATGTTCGGGGGCAGCTTGATGCTATCGGCAAAGTTCAGGGGGTGATAGAGTTTAACCTTGATGGCTCGATTATCACGGCCAACGAGAATTTCCTCAAGGTGATGGGGTACACTTTGCCTGAGGTGCGAGGAAAGCATCACAGCATGTTCGCGGAGCCTGCTTACGCGCAGAGTTCCGAGTATAAAGAATTCTGGGCAAGGCTCAACCGTGGTGAGTTTGACTCACGCGTATACAAGCGCATTGGTAAGGGGGGGAGGGAAGTCTATATTCAGGCTTCGTACAATCCTATCCTCGATATGAACGGCACTCCCTTTAAAGTTGTGAAGTTTGCCACGGATATGACGGAGCTCATGAAAACGGTTGAGCTTGCGGATGTGACCAGCCAGCAGGTGCAAAACGTGGCTGCAGCCACGGAGGAAATGACTGCCTCGGTAGGTGAAATCAGCAAGAATATGTCGTTATCGCAGCAGGCGACGACCAATATTATGCAGAAGTCGCAGTCGTCGGGGGCTGCCAGTGACCGCTTGTCTGCTACAATGGTTTCTATGGGAAATATCGTGGATTTAATCCGCAGTATTGCAGGGCAAGTGAATTTGCTGGCACTGAATGCAACCATTGAAGCGGCAAGGGCTGGCGAAGCTGGTAAGGGGTTTGCCGTTGTTGCCAGTGAAGTAAAAAGTTTGGCCACTCAAACCTCTAAAGCGACCGACGATATCGCCAATGAAATTTCCTCTGTTCAGGCGATTTCCTCCGAGGTGGCAGGCAGTATTGGAGAGATTGTCGAGGCATCCGGGCAGCTGAGCCAATATGTCACGGGTGTAGCCGGGGCAATCGAGGAACAAACGGCAGTCACTAAGGAAATCTCATCCAATACCCAGCAAGCATCCAGTGCAGTGGTAGAAATCAGTCGGCGCATCCGGGCGCTCTCTGAAAAGTAGCGCTTTTTGAGTGTTGATTGCCTGCATTTATGCTTCGGTTAAGCGCGCTTCCTAAGTGCATGAGCCTATTAAATCAGGCTGCGCGCAGCTGTTCAAACGGCACGTGGCATCAAGAGCCAAAAACCGTGACAAAACCCTCGGCCTGCAGCTTCGCCGCTTCGGCGGCAGGGGTGCCATGGGGGATGGTTCGGGTGGGTGCGGCCGCCTCGGTCGGCAGGTGGTCGAGCACATCGTTGATGTAGAGGGTGAAGCCCACCGCATCCTCGCCGTTTCGGGTGGCATAGCAGCCGCCACGGCCCACTTCGAGGCCGGCTTTGTTCCAGAACATCGCATAGCCGACGCCGGTGTAATAGCCATAGCCCGAAAGGTCGAGCAGGTCGATGGTGAGGCTGGCGTTGACTCTGGCGGCCTCAAGTGCCGTCACCAGCGCGGCAAGGTCGGCGGCGGCATTGGCCACTTCCGGCAGATTGGAGGCAGACAGGCGTTGCAGCACGCCGGCGGCGGAACCTGCATGGCGCATCATTTCAGCAATATCGAGCGCTTCGAGCGCGTGCAGGCGCGCGTGATCCTTCAGCCGCACCGCATCGCGGATGGCGGCGTGTCTGCTCTCGGGGTAGCGTTTCAGCAAGGCTTCGAGCACGCTCGGGTAATGCAGGTCGATCGTCAGCCCATCGACCCCATTATTTTCGAGCGCATGGGCGGAGATGGCGAGCACTTCGGCGACCGATGGCGCGTCCATATCGCCGAAACGCTCGATGCCGACCTGCGTGTGCTGGCGGCGGGTTTTAAGCGCCTCAGGCGCGGTGCGCAGCGTGTAGCCCGCGTAGCACAGGCGCAGCGGGCGCGCCATCGCTGCTAAGGCGCCACCGGCGATCCGCGCGACCTGCCCGGTCATATCGGCGCGCAGGGCCAGCATTTCCGGGGCCAGCGGGTCGGGCATCTTGAAAACATGGTGGCTGGTGGCCTCGCCCTGTCCGGCGAGCAGGCTGTCTGCATATTCCGCCAGCGGCGGGATAACCGGCTGGTAGCCGAAGGCCATGAAGGTTTTAAGGAAATGGTGCACGAGCCGGAATTCGGCGGCGGCCAGTGGCGGCAGCACATCGGCAAGTCCGGAAGGCAGGAGTGTCGGGGTCGGGTTCATGGGTCAGGATTTTTCCTCGTCGCTGTAAAGCACCCCCGCGACGGCATAGCTGTCATGGGGCATATCGCTCAGGATGATGCGGATTTTTTCGGGCGGCGAGCCAAGCACTTCCTGCACGGTTTCGGTCAGGCGTTTGGCCAGCAGGCGCTTCTTTTCGACATCGCGACCGGCGAGCATATGGACGTGGAGGATAGGCATGGTGGCTCCCTGTGGATGCGGGTTGGTTCATTCATCGGTGGCTTAAACTGGCATGCCGGGCCGCTTCCCGCAACGCCTATTCACATCCCGGGTTATGAATTGAGTGGAGAGGTAGCCAGTAGCCAGTAGCCAGTCACCAGTCACCAGTAGCCAGTCACCAGTAGCCAGTAGCCAGTCACCAGTAGCCAGTAGCCAGTAGCCAGCGAAGGAAGTGAAGAAAGAAAGAAAGAAAGTGAAGGAAGGAAGTGAATAGAGGATGGTGCCAACGAGGGGAGTCGCTCCCTCTCCCGCCTGCGGGAGAGGGCTGGGGTGAGGGAAGCGGCAAGAGAAGAGTCGCGTGGCGAGAGTCGAGCGTCGCGTAGTAAAAAAGTGGGTGGCCCCAACCACAGCTTACAGCCCACAGCGCACAGCTTCCACACCCAACCTACAGCCCACAGCGCCTAACCCCATACCTATCCTTCACATGTCACCCCGTCGTATGACGGGGTCTACCGTAAGATGGATGCCGTCATAAAGACGGCATGACAATTCCTGGGGTCATGACAATTCCGGGGTTATGGTCGGCGTTCAAGCTTCCGGCGTGGATTGTTTGCACCGTAGCGGATTGAATTATCCACCTTTTTCATTGTCACAAAAACTTCATATGGCGTTAATGGATTTTTAACGGGGGGGGGGTAAAGTGAAAGGGTTAGAGCAATGATTTAACCCAATGGATGATGGAGTTTTTATGACGAATCAGAACGATAAACCGGAGGAAGAGAGCAAGCTTTCGATGGCAGCCGATGCAGTAATTTACAACGCAACAGCACTTGCAGCAAAGGCGAATAACGCGCTTGGCCTAAATATCGCTAATGAAGCGCATGCGGATCTTTGTGGCGATAGCAATGGCCCTTCATGCGCAGCAACCAAAGACTATCTGGCAACGCGCGAACCGCATAGCAGCATCCCAGAAAAAGTAGGTTATGCCCTAGGCTACGGAGATGCGAAGTTCAATGAAGCGCTTGGCAGTGGCCCAGTGAACGACCTCGCGATAGAACGGTGCGCAGTCTTTGAAGACGTCCCTGTGATGGGCACTCTTCAGGCACCGGGCTGCAGGGCCGTCAAAGATGTTGTTGCCAAGCGCGGAAAATAAATAATCTCCACTGTCCTCGCTACGCTTCCTGCATTCCCTTCCGCAGGCGGGAGGGGCGCTCTCCCCGGGTGGCAAGAGGAGGCACCAAGCTTTCACGGAGCCACAATGATTCTCACGGAGCCACGATGCGCAGGAGCAGCGGGTCGGGGGCCGGGGGCGCGGAAGCATCCTTCTCCGTGGTGGGAGAGGGTGGCAGGGTGTAGGGCACCGGCTTCAGCCATGCGGGTAGCGGCGCGCCCTGCACATAGGCCTGCAGCAGGCTATCTTTCGTGGGGCCGACTTTCGGGCAGAGCAGCAGGGCCTCCACCGTGCGTTTCTTTAAATAAGCATGTAAAGAGGATGGCTCAGCGATGGTATCCGCCTCCCAGACATAGCGGATGCCAGCTCCTTCGCGGTGGTAATTCGAAGCAATAATCCGCTGCGGGGTGAAGAACAGCAGCTCCGCGCCAAGGTCGGTGGGCGCGAGGAAGGTCAGCGGCGTGTCGGGCAGGGCGCGCATCAGTGCGCCGCTGCGGATGAGGACGCGGGCTTTGCGGTAGCAGGCGTCGCGCTGTTTCGCCTGTGCGTCGGCGGTGGGGGAAGCGGTGCTCGTCAGCGGCGATAATTTATCCGTCACGCTCGGGGCGGCACCCTGTAGCAGCAGCATGAACGGCGCGCCGAGCAGGGCGAGGATAACCGGCAGGCGGCGTTTCATCTGAGTGGTGGGGGGAAGGCCCGCCAGCAGGTTGGCCGGCCAGCGCGTCGCCACATGCGGATGCTCGGGCGTGAACAGTGCGCCCAGCAGTGGCGCGAGCGCCACCACGGCCAGCGGCAGCATATAATAGCTCCAGCGCTGCTGAAAATAATAGAGCAGCAGGGTCACGCCGAGGAAAAATACCAGTTGGGCGGAATGTTCGCGAGGGTAGAAGGCGCGGTCGGGGCGAATCCATGGCGCGAGGCAGAGGATTATCCCAAGCAGCGGGGTTAGCGTCGCCGCCATCAGCAGTAGGGGTGAAATTTTGTAGAACGGTTTGGCTTCGCTGATATGCGGCAGGAAATCACTGTGGATGAACGGTTCCACCCCGACCATCGGCCCGTGCAGCAGCAGCGGATAGGTCAGCAGCAGCCCGCCCAGCAGCGCGCCGCCCCCTGTGGCGGCCAGCACCAGCCGCCCGCGCAGGTGGCGCACCGGCACATGATGCAGCAGGGCGGCGAGCACGGCGCAGAGCAGCAGTGCGATGACATGCACGACGGAAATGCTGTCGTAAACCGGGGTCAGCCATGCCGCGACCGGGCGTTCAATCATCACAGCGAGTAGGGCGGTGAGTGCGACGCCCGTTGTCAACTGCGCCAGTGCCACGGCTTTGGCAGTCTCGCCGCGCAGCCAGCCCAGCCCAACCCACAGGTAGATAGCCGCGATGAGCACCATCGCCTCGACGCTGATCCAGAGTTGCAGGCCGAGCAGCATTCCGGTCAACAGCATCAGCCGCCGCGAAGGGTGTGGTGTGAGGATGCCGCCCATCACCCAGATAAACAGCACGGAAAGCGGCGCGTGGTGGTCGGCATTGCCGAGCGAGAAATAGTTCCACATCATCGGCTGGGTGGCGATAAGCGCCCCCGCCATGATGTAGGCCGAAGGCAGCGGCAGCAGGGCGCGGATGGCGCGGTGGATGCCTACGACCAGCAGGGTCATCCACAGTACCGGCAGCAGCAGTGACGCGCGCATCAGGCGTACGGAAAGCTCCACCGACTCGGGCTGCGCGCGTACAAGCAGCGCAATCACAAGGTCGAGCGGGCGCGTCCACGGGCTGCTGATGCCGCCCCACGGTGCGTTGCTGTGGGCGACGGAGTGATTGTACCAGCCGCCGCCGAGCAGCCAGTCGCGCACAAGGGTGAGGCGCAGCCAGGTGTCTGGGTCGGTCTGGCCGATGGGGATGCCATCATGCAGCGGCATCGCGTGCCATTTGCTCAGCGCATAGAGTAGGTACGGCACGCTAATCAGCAACGTGGCGAGCAGGGCAGGCGGCAGGCGGCGAAGGATGGGTTTCATCATGGCTCCCGACGTGCAAAGACAAAGCGGCGGCTTGCCCAGTAATTAAACAGCAGCGCCACCGCCGTGCCCGCCAGCAGCGCGGCAAGGCGCGCGATGCGGGCATCGGCACCCACCTGCGCCATGAGGACGAGCAGGAAAACGCCATAATTCAGCGCGGCGCCCATCAGGTTGCCGAGCATGAATTTCATCCAGCTCTTGATGCTGTAGCCTCCGTGGGCGCGGAAAGTGAATGCGCCATGCAGGAAATACGAGCACTGTAACGCTACTGCGATGGAGAGTCCGCGTGCGACGGGGGCGGTAAGCCCCGTATATACCAACAGTTCGAGCAGGCTCGAATCCACCAGAAAGGCGAGGAAGCCGACCATGCAGAAGCGGAGGAATTCGCGATGGCGCAGGGGCGACATCCTTTAGCCGCGCGGCGGGACGTTGAGGTAACGCAGGTGGCGCGTTTCGCGGTAGGTGCGCGCCAGGCTGTCAAGCATCATGCCGCCGAGAAAGGTGAGGGCGGAGAGCACGGCGATGCCGGTGCATAAAATCAGGGTGGGTTGCCGCTCGACCAGTCCCGTTTCCATCCAGGTGAGGATGACGGGCAGGGCGAGCAGCAGGCTCAGCAGCGCCATCAGTGTGGCGAGGAGAGAGAAAAATGCAAACGGGCGCGCCTCCTTGAACAGGCGGAAGATGGTGACGATGATGCGCGCGCCGTCGCGGTAGGTGTGCAGCTTGCTGAACGAGCCGGCCGGGCGTTCGCCGTAATGCATGGGGATTTCAAGCATTGGGATGCGTTGTTCGAGCATAAAAATGCTCATTTCGGTTTCAATTTCGAAGCGCTCGCTATGCGCGGGGAAGGATTTGACAAAGCGGCGCGAGAACGAGCGGTAGCCCGAGAAAATATCCTTCAGCCCGCGCCCGAACAGGCGTTGCACGATGACGTTAAAAAGCCGGTTGCCAAAGACATGTGCGGGTGGAAAGGCGCTGCGGGCGCCGTCGCGCACGGCCACCACCGTATCGGCGGTGCCGTTGAGGATGGGGGTGACCAACTCACGCGCGCGGGCGGCGTCGTAGGTCGAATCGGCATCCGCCATGACGTAAATATCGGCGTCCACATCCGCGAACATGCGGCGCACGACGTTGCCTTTGCCCTGAAACGGTACATGGGCGACGATGGCGCCTGCCGCGCGGGCGATGGCGGCGGAATCATCCGTCGAGTTGTTGTCGAACACATAGATATGCGCTTCGGGCAGAGCGGCGCGGAAATCGGCAATCACCTGCGCGAGGGTCGTCGCCTCGTTATAGCAGGGCAGCAGCACGGCGATGGTGGGGGTGTAAAGGGCCATGGGGCTATTGATGGGTAATTTGCAGACGATAGCAAGCGCCATGATAAAAACGGGGCGGATTTTCTCCGTCATCGCAGGAGGGCGTGGCGCGCACACCATTGCCGTGCGTCAGGTGGTGGTTTCTTTCATCTCATCGAGCAGCACGTCGGCATAGGCGCGGGCGCGGTCGAACTCGACGATGACGGCGTCGAGCAACAGGATTTTATCCTCGTAGGAGGCGGATTTCTGCTGCTCGGCGGCAAGGCAGCGGGCGGATAGGGCGTTCATTCCCATCGAGCCGGCGGAGCCTTTGAGGTAATGCGCGGCGCCGACCCATTGCGCCTGTTCTTCGAGGCGGCGATGCAGGCGCATTTCCTCGATTTTCTGGCCGCCGAGGGTGAAGAACAGATCGAGGACATAGCGCAGATCGCTGGGGCCGTCGCAGAGTTGCATGAGCGCCTCGCGGTCAATCGGCAGGCTGCCGTCATCGGCGCTTGGGTTCTTGGCTTCAAGCTGCGCTTTCGAGATAAACCACTGACTGAGGAACTGGTCGAGTTTTTTCGGGTCGATGGGTTTGGTCATGTATTCGTCCATCCCGGCGGCAAAGCAGATCTGGCGGTCTTCGAGCATGGCGTTGGCGGTCATCGCGACAATGTGGTTGCGGCGTTTTTCGGGGTGCTCCTCTTCGTCCTTGCGGATGGCGCGGGTGGTCTCGTAGCCGTCCATCACCGGCATCTGGCAATCCATGAAAATGATGTCGTAGGGCGGATTTTCGGCGAGGATGGATAGGCCCACTTCGCCATTTTCCGCGATATCAATGCAGCCCATACCGAATTTGCCCAGCAGCTTTTGCAGCAGCAACTGATTGACGGGATGGTCTTCGATAATCAGCGCGCGCGCCGCCGTCGCCTCGATGCGCACCCGCTCGGGGGAGGCAAGGGTGTTGTGCGGGTCGAGCGCCTGTTCATCCGCCACCGGCATCGGCAGGGTGAACCAGAAAGTGGAGCCGGCGCCCTCGACACTCTCAAAGCCGATCTCGCCGCCCATCAGCACTACCAGTTGCTTGATGATGGCCAGCCCAAGCCCCGTGCCGCCATATTTACGGGTGACGGAGGCGTCGCCCTGGCTGAATTTCTCGAACATGTGGGATTGCTTTTCCCTGGCGATACCGATGCCGCTGTCTTTGATGACGCAGCGTATCGTGCTGCTGGCGCTATCCCACGTCAACGTGGCATGGACGTAGCCGCGTTCGGTGAATTTTACGCCGTTACCGATGAGGTTGGCCAGTGTCTGCCCGAAGCGCACCGGGTCGCCCACCAGCATCGCCGGAACATCCCCGGCAATCGTGCCGATCAGCTCGACCGCCTTGTTGGCGGCAAGGCCGCGAAACAGGTTGATGGTTTCGTGAAAGGCGGTGCGCACATCAAAATGAATATGTTCGATATGGAGTTGCTGCGCCTCGATTTTCGAGAGGTCGAGAATGTCGTTGATGATGACCAGCAGGTTGCGTGCCGAGTGGTCGATGGTCTTGATATATTGCAGTTGCTGCACCGACGGGTGGGTATCGAGCAGCAGATGCACCATCCCGAGCACCCCGTTCATCGGCGTGCGGATCTCATGGCTCATATTGGCAAGGAACTGGCTTTTTGCCTGCGTCGCCGCTTCGGCGCGGTCTTTCGCGAGGGCGAGGGCCGCCGCATAGACATTCAGCGCGGCGCTGTTGCGCTCCAGCTCGGCGCGTTGCAGGTGCGAGCGTTTGAGGGCGACGGTGATGCTTGCGGCAAGCACGGCCACAATGACCCCGACAATCAGCAGGAGGGTGGGCAGGGTGCTGTGGCGGTGGTTATACACCTCGCGTTTGGGGATGAGGCTGATGCGCCATACCAGCCCGTCCCTATTGATGATTTCAGTCGCCGCCGTCGGCGAGGAAGCATCGAGTCCCGCCGGGGCGTTGGAGAAAATGACGTCCTCGCCCTCGCGGATGATGAAGTGGAAGTTCTCGTAATAATGGCTGACAACGGTATTGAGAAGCCCTGCGAGGTTTATTTCTGCGACAATGCTTCCCTGATAGCGGTCGTCGATAAACAGGGGGGTGGCAAACAGGAACCCCTTGCCGGCAAGGCTGGTCAGGGTAATGGCCTGCGAAGCGCGGTGGGCGCGGGTAATTTCAGCTTCAGCAATGGTCAGCGCCCGGTGGGCATCGTCGTTGTAAAACGAAGATTCCGGCTCATCCTGCCCGTATTGCCCGATAAACCAGCGAATAGTCTGGTCGGCGTTAAGGACGGCGAGCGAGTCGATGGCAGGGTGCGAGCGCATCAGGTGCCGCGCATCCGAGGCCCAGACATTGGCCGGGGTGCCGTCGCCGATAACCCAGCGGTTGGCCATGCGATCGACTGCCTCGAAGGTCGAGGCCAGATATTCGCTGACGGCGCGGCGCATGTTGCTGGATTCCTCGAGCGTGCGCAGCTTGAACTGCCAGTCTTCGCGCATGCAGACGAGCAGCCAGATGATGCCGGAAATCGCCAGCACCACAAGAAAGACCAGTAGCGGCCCAAAATGCAGCAGTTTCTGCTGCCGTGGGCTTAGCGACGGGCCGGGCATGAGGGCGGGTGGGTCGAGGCTCTCGCTCATCAATTATGCCTGCAATAGAGTCATTTCACTTAAGAATACCCCATGGGGGCAGATGGGGCATTCTTAATTAAAACGGCCATAGCCGACGGTTGCCGCGTGTATCCGTCTATGCTGGGTGCAGGCGTGGGGCGTGTCAACCCCGGCGAGGGAATCCACTACATGGCAGTCAATCATTGCCGGCGGGGTGTCGCCCAAAGGTTGCAGATGCCGGGTGGCTGCGGCTACCAGCGCAGCAGCTTACGCCCGAGAATCGGCCCGATAATCGCTACCACCAGCATCGGCAGGTAGTGGTAGGGCAGCACATGGGCGACAGAATCGGTCTGCTCGGCCAGGCGTTCGGCGAGGGCGCCGATGCCAAACGAGGTCAGCACGGCGACGCTGGCCGCCAGAACGCAGTGCGTGCTCGCATACTGGCGGATGGAATAAAACAGCCAGATGGCAGGCAGTAGCGCATACAGCCCGATGAAGAAGGTGCAGCGGAAATCCTCGACATGAAATTCCATCCCCCCGCCCTGACTGCGGTAGGCAACACCGATAACCATGGCAAAGGCGAGAAAGCAGACAATCGGCAGGCAGGCGATGCAGCGTGTCTGGTAAATATCGGGGAAAGAGAGCAGCGCCGCACTTAATGCGCAGGAGGCAACAATCGCCACAAGCGACAGTATTTCCATAAGAAACAGCGGTTCATGCAGCTTGACAAACAGATCGGCCCGTGGCGAGACCAGCGCCATCAGCAGCGCGAAATAGACGGTAAAGCCGAGCAGCCATTGCGCCGTCAGCAGCCACGGGCTTGTCATGGGCCTGACGGGGGTGGCGTCGTTACAGAGTTTTTCGATGAGTTGATGCGTTTCCATTTAACCCGATAATCTCCCTCGTAATGCTTTGTAGGCACGGTGTGCCGCCACTTTTACAGCGGTTTCCGTCATGTTCATTTTGCCCGCGACTTCTCTGGCCGTATGCCCCTCATGGTGCAGCAGATGCAGTATCTTCGGCTGTTTTCCTGGCAACTTTGCGATTTCCTCTTTGATGGATTCGTAGGTCATGCCGGTTTCGGTTACATTCGGCTGCGCCAGATGCTCGGCGGCATCGAGTTCAGCAGCGTGGCGCAGCGTGTCGGTATAATGCGCGCGCAGGAAATCATGCAGGCGGAACTTGGCGATGGCATAAATCCACGGTTTGAAGGGGCGTTTTCCGTCGTAGCTGTGCCGCGATTTGTGGATGGAAAGCAGGATTTCCTGCAAGACATCCTCGACCTCGCTCGGCTGGTTCAGGCGCTTCGAGAGGTAGGGCCGCAGCAGCCGCGAGGTTGCCTCAAGCGCCTGCGCGTAGGCTTTCTGGTCGCCAGCCAGCGCCGCGCGCATCAGGCTTTCCAGACTGTCGGGGGCATCGGTCATGCGGTGTTTATAGCGTGAGGGAAGGGAAGAGTCGAGCGGTTAGAGTCGCGTGGCAAAAGGGGTTGTCAGTAGCCGGTAGCCAGTAGCCAGTAGTCAGTAGCCAGTAGCCAGTGAAGAAAGAAAGGAAGGAAGTGAAGAAAGTGAAGTGAATAGAGGACGGTGGCCAACGAGGGGAGTCGCTCCCTCTCCCGCCTGCGGGAGAGGGTTGGGGTGAGGGAAGCGGCGAAGGAAGAGTTGGGTGGTAAAATTTCCCGCAAGGGGTGACAAGGGAGGGGAAATGCAGTAACAGCAATCCTATCATGCAGCATCCTTCAGAAATACACGCCGTTCGCAAAGGCCTTTTACCCCGTAATATCCGCGAGTTTATGGAAACAGAATCCGCCAGCGGTGTGCTGATGATTCTGTTTGCGCTGCTGGCGGTGCTGGCGGCCAATTCGCCGGTGGCGGCACTCTATAAGGCACTGGTCAGCACGCCGCTGGCGTTTGGTGTCGGCGACAGCATTGCCGTCGAGCCGCTGAAAAACTGGGTCAAAGACATCCTGATGGTGTTTTTCTTCCTGATTATCGGGCTGGAGCTGAAGCGCGAGATGAAAGAGGGATTCCTCTCTCGCCGCGACCAGATCATGCTGCCGTTATTCGCCGCAATGGGTGGCATGGCGCTGCCTGCGCTGATTTTCTTCGGTTTGAACCATGACAGCCCCGAGACGGTCAATGGCTGGGCAATCCCTTCGGCGACGGATATTGCCTTTGCGCTGGCCATCCTCACGCTGCTGGGCAAACGCATGCCGCCGGCGATTAAAATCTTTCTGCTGGCGGTGGCTATTTTCGACGATCTGGGCGCGATTATCGTCATCGCCGCCTTTTATAACACCGGCCTTGCGCTGCTGCCGCTTCTGCTGGCGGCGGGCGGCATTTTCCTGCTGACCCTTTTTAATCGCGCCAATATCGCGATTCTTACGCCCTATATGCTGGTCGGGGTGTTCCTCTGGTTCTGTTTCTATTACTCGGGCATTCATACCACGCTGGCCGGGGTCATTGTCGGCTTTGCCATCCCGATGCGTGCGGGCGAGGATGACCGCCACTCGCCGCTCAATGCCTGCATGCATTTCCTGCACCCGTGGGTGAGCTTTCTGGTGCTGCCGGTGTTTGCGTTTACCAGCGCCGGGGTCAGCCTTGCGGGGCTGAGTATCGCCAGCCTGCTCGAACCGCTGCCGCTGGGCATCGCGCTTGGGCTGCTGCTTGGGAAGCAAATTGGTATTTTCGGCACGTCATGGCTGCTGATTAAAACAAAGCTGGTGCGGATGCCCGAGGCGACGCAATGGCGGCATCTTTATGCGGTGTCGATTGTGGCGGGCATTGGCTTCACCATGAGCTTGTTCATCGGCATGCTCGCTTTCGAGGCGGCGCCGCTTCAGGAAATGGTCAAAATTGGCGTCATCGGCGGCTCGCTGCTATGCATCCTGTGGGGCGGGCTGGTGCTGCGCATTGTGGCGAGGTAGCCCGCGCGCAACGCCTCCGGAAGGGGGCGGCTTTCGCCACTGCGCGCTTGCAAAATGCCCGGTAACTGGTAGAGAGCAACGCTCTCCCACTTACCGTAAAATCAGGGGCATCATGAAAGCGTTAGTCAAATCCAAGGCGGAACAGGGCATCTGGCTGGTGGATGTGCCAGAGCCGGAATACGGCATCGACGATGTGCTGATTAAGGTCATGAAAACCGGCATTTGTGGCACCGATGTGCACATCTACAACTGGGATAGCTGGGCGCAGAAAACCATCAAAGTGCCGACCGTCGCCGGGCACGAATTTGTCGGAAAAATTGTTGCCGTGGGCAGCAATGTCAGCGGGCTGAAAGAGGGCGATCTGGTCAGCGCCGAGGGGCATATTGTCTGCGGGCGTTGCCGCAACTGCCTCGCCGGACGGCGGCATTTATGCGCCCATACGCTCGGGGTTGGCGTCAACCGTAACGGCGCCTTTGCCGAATATGTGGCGGTGCCTGCGGTGAATGTCTGGTCATGTACGGACGGCATCCCGCTCGAGTATTTCGCCATTTTCGACCCGCTGGGCAATGCCGCGCATACGGCGCTGTCGTTCGATCTGGTCGGTGAGGATGTACTGATTACCGGTGCCGGGCCGATCGGGATTATGGCCGTCGCCATGGCGCGGCGCGCGGGGGCGCGGCACGTCGTCATCACCGATATTAACGACTACCGGCTCGATTTGGCGCGCAGCATGGGGGCGAGTGCGGCGGTGAACGTCGCAAAGGAGGATATCCGCACGGTGATGCGCGGGCTTGGCATGCAAGAGGGGTTCGATGTCGGGCTGGAAATGTCGGGCAACCCTGCGGCACTGACGATGATGATCGAGACCATGGCGCATGGTGGAAAAATCGCGATGCTCGGTATCCAGCCGGATAAAACCGGCATCGACTGGGATGCCGTCGTGTTCAAGGGGCTGACCCTGAAAGGCATCTATGGCCGCCAGATGTTTGAGACCTGGTACAAGCTCACCGCGATGATTCAAAGCGGCATGGAGATCGGGCCCGTCATCACGCACCGCTTCCCCTATACCGATTTCCAGCAGGGGTTCGACGTCATGCGTTCAGGGAAATCAGGCAAAGTCGTATTGGACTGGGATCTATGAGCACTGCCCTACACAAGGAAAGGAACGTTATGACCACGACCTCCACCCTCGACGATGCATTGCGCGGCGAACTTCTGGCGATGGAGAAAGCTGGCACGCGCAAACGCTTCCGCCACCTTGCCTCGCCGATGGATACGCAGGTGACGATGGAAGAAAAAAGCGGCGAAGTGCTGGTGCTTTCCTCGAACAATTACCTTGGGCTGGCGCACCACCCCGAAGTTGTGCAGGCCGGGATCGACGCGCTGAAGGAATATGGCGCAGGCACGGCCTCGGTGCGGTTTATCTGCGGCACATTTTCTATCCATAGCCGCATCGAAGCGGCATTGGCGAAGTTGCACCGTAAGGAAGCGGCGCTGACCTATGTCTCCTGCTGGACAGCCAATACCGGGCTGATGCCTGCCATCGCCGGAGCTGAGGATGTGCTCATCAGCGATGCGCTCAACCATGCCTCGCTGATCGATGGCTGCCGCGCCTCGAAGGCTCGGCGGATGGTCTATGCGCATTCCGACATGGTGGCGCTGACGGAAAAGCTTGAGGAAGCCAAAGGCGCGCGCCGCATTTTTATCGTGACCGACGGCGTGTTCAGCATGGAAGGCGACATCGCCAAGCTGCCGGAAATCCTCGCGCTGGCGAAGCAATACGGCGCGTCGGTGATTCTCGATGATTCGCACGGCGTCGGTGTCATGGGCGCGCATGGGCGCGGCACGGCAGAGCATTTCGGCGTCGAGGAGGAGGTGCACATTATCACCGGCACGCTCGGCAAGGCGCTCGGCGGCGCGGCAGGTGGCTATGTCGCGGGGTCGCAGGCGCTGATTGATTATTTGCAGCAGGTCTCGCGGCCGCAGCTTTTCTCAAACGCACTCCCGGCGACCATCGCGGGCAGTGCGCTCAAAGCCATCGAAGTGCTGACGCGCGAGCCGGAGCGTGTGGCGCGCCTGCATGCCATCACCGACCGCATGCGCAAAGGCCTGCAAGCGCGCGGCTTCAAGCCACTCGAAGGCGAATCGGCGATTATCCCCATCATCGTCGGCGAGACTTCCTTTGCCATCCGCATGAGCGAGGCGCTGCTGAAAGAGGGCATCTTCATCACCGGCTTTGGTTACCCTGTCGTGCCCGAAGGCACCGCGCGCCTGCGGATGCAGATGTGCGCCTCACTGACCGATGAACAGCTCGATTTCGCGTTGGGCGTTTTCGAAAAAGTCGGCAAAGAACTCGGCGTGATTTAAGCGCGCTGCCCGGCCAGCGCGGGTGCCGCATCCAGCAACGGCTGGGCGTGCGTGACGGCATGCACGCGTGGCGAGGGTTCATCCGCCGTTAGCGCGCGTGCGGGCGTGGGGACGTGATGGCCGATAGGCGCGGACTGTGGCGCCTCGGAGGCGTAGATGTCCGGCGCGGCAGTCTTGGGTTTGGGGTCGAAGAACGGCCCGGTGAAGCGGCTGAGGATATAGACCCACACCGCGACGAACTTCGAGGTAATTAATTCGCTGAACGCATAGTAGAACAGCGAGGTGGCGGTGCCGTCGCGGTTGCTTAGCGGCTCGTTCGTGCCTGCCTGCTTCATCATGCCCGGATATTTCGCGCCCATCTCCTCGACTTTTTCGAGCGCGGCGGCATTGCCGGTCAGTTTACTCCAGCCTTTGCCCAGCGCACGCGATAGCTTGACAAGCGGCTTATCGACATAAAACCCTTCACTGGCGGTTTTGGCGAAGGCCGAGGGGTCGCGCGCTTCCATCGCATCAAGCGCTGTTTTGTCCAACCCTTTGAAGTTTTTGTTGGTCATCCGTGCGATGCTGCTTTTGTTATCCCACAGCATACCCATCAGCGTATAGAACCCCGCCAGTGCAATGGCGCGCGCGCCAAACAGTGAGGCCCAGCCCTGTTTTGGCGCTTCGGCGACTTCTTTTTCCGATTGGACGATGGCGGCATCATTGGCCGCATCGCCGTAAATTTCCTGATTCTTTTTGTGGACCCATTCAGCCTTTTTATCTTCCATCCACTTCATCGGCAGCATTACGAGGAAACCGCCGGTCAGGAACATGGTTTTGGTCAGGAAATACTGGGTGGATTTGGGGTTGAATTTACCTGTTTTCGCGATCCACGCTGCCGTTTTGCTCAGCGCGTTGCGTCCTGTGGCCGTGCGTTCGGCGGCATAGACCATGCCAATGCTGCTGGCGACATTCGCCTTGTAGCCGATGTCGTCGTAAGTGCGTTTGTCGAACGCCTCCTCACCCTTGGTGACAAAGTGTTTGGGCGCCGCAACCGACTGTGGGGTCGTGTTTTCCATCAGCTTTGGATTGTAGCAGCAAATGCCCACACCATTTGTGACAAAATGATGAAATCGCGAGTGGAAGGCAGGGCCAATTGTCACATAATCTTCATCATACCGTCATACAAATGCCACGGGGGTGGGGTAGAGATAGGGTTGAGCCTCGGTTTCTCCTGCTTTCTGCAGGCGAAGCCACCCCCGCAGAAATCCATAGCAAAGGTATTGAATCATGTCTAAATCCGTAGAGTCAAAGGTCACATTACTAACGGAAGAGCAGCACTGGGGCGATGCCCGAGGCAATGGGCAGCTTGAGGTAATAAAGCGCTACGGCACCAAGACCGGCCTGAGCGACTTGGCTGTCTTGCTGGGTGGCTATGTGGGGAGTCATACAACCAGGGATGGTCAACGAGCAGGCTATGTTTGGTCGGCCTCTTCCAACGTCTCTCAATTTGTCCGCGCCGTCGATGACGACGGTGACCGGAACTATAACGATCCGAGCATACGGCTTTGTGGGGCGCGCCCCGCTTTGCCATCATCGGTTGCATCTTCACTCGGGCTGAGCGAAGCGAATCCTTCGCGAAAAATTTCTGGGGTGGACAATGCTGAAATAGATGTCGTCGAATATGGTGAATATCCGCAGACCGTTGCTTTTGCGAATGAATCACCTGAGAAGGCAGATCGGCTCACGCAGGAACTGGAGAAAGCCTATCAGGCCGATCAGAATAAACCGACGGGGAAGCAAAATTTAACAGGCAAGAAATATACGTTTGATGCCGAGAAATACGACGCTTACGACAAGCCGTTCAACGCGAAGGAGCATGCTGAATACCAACATAAGGGTAAGAAGTATATTCGCGTGGAGGCGAAGCCATACGACTACGACAAAGATCATTCCGTGCTCTCTAACGGTAAGAAACCAGAAACGGGTAAAGTGTACTGGGTAGAAGTACAACCCATCGAGTGGTTAAGAGACCCCAGCGGCATATGCGTAGCGCGGCAGGCACTCTTTGCTGGTGTGCAATTCGACCGTGACAGATTTTACGATGGAATTTTTGAGAACACAAATATGCATAACTATCTGAATGGCCCTTTCTGGCACGAGATGCAGCCTTCGCGAGTGCAGGCTGCCGAGGTGGGTGAACAGGCCGC
Source organism: Alphaproteobacteria bacterium (assembly GCA_033763655.1). Lineage (GTDB taxonomy): Bacteria > Pseudomonadota > Alphaproteobacteria > Rickettsiales > UBA3002 > QFOX01. The sequence continues at coordinate 34,564 of JANRKD010000026.1, read as the reverse complement.
AGCGCCTTCGCGCATCGTGACGGGTGTTACCCCTGAGATTTTGGCGCGCACGTTGGGTGTGGCAAGAACAGGCGGTGAGGGTATGGACAACATACTCAACCGGGGCGGGTATATGCGTCAGGCTGAAATGCAGAGAAACAGAGACTCCGCCAACCATGATCAACTTTCGCGAATTGGTTTGACCGGCAGAAACCGGTGATAACCACGGGCGCATGGGGCGGGAGGCCAATCCCTACGCCTGCTCCTCCGGCGTGTGGCCGGTGACGGGACGGCCGAGGTTCTTACGTTTTTTCTTCTGGCGCAACAGTACCTTCGCCGTAAAGGCGCCCGGCGGCGGGGCGGATGGTGATGCCGACGCAGGCGCGGGTTTTTCGTTGTCGCGCATGGCAAGCAAGTAGCCGCCTTGCGGATGGGGTTCAATCTCGATGGCGATTTTGTGCGTTGGCCGCGTGCTGCCTGCGCGCTTTTCGTAGAGGATGATATAGAGCCTGCCTGCGCCGGGGATGGACACTTCCGGGAAATCCAGATGCAACAGGTCGAGCTCCGCCTGCGCCGCTTCGATGCTAGCGTAGATTTTCCGCTTTTTAATCGCGCGCATGACCGGGTGCCCCATGTTCGGATGCTTACCAGCGGCGCGCTTTCTCTGCGGGTGCGTGGCGAGCGGGCGCTCAAGCTTGCGGGCGGTCAGGGTGAAAAGCCCGTCCGGGCGGCGGATAATATCCATCCGGGCGAAATGCCCGGTATAGCCTGCCTGCGCCTCGCTTTCCCCGACCGCGAAGCCTTTGATCCAAAGGAGGGCGGCGGCAATCTCTGCGGGTGGTTCCGGCAGATCCTTCGAGCATATGAAATGGGCGGTAATGCTGTCAAACCGTGCCCTGGCCGCAGACAGCTCGCGGTAGCGGTAATGCCCGCCGACCAGTGCTTCAATCGTCGGGTGGCGCAGCGTGGCATAAGTGCGAGGGGGGGCAGCAATCATGCCCGGAGCATAACAGTTTCCCCTGCCGATGGAAATGGCTCTTTACGGGCGGCGACTTGAGAAATTGACGAAATGGCGAATTGAGTCAGTAGCGAATTGATGCGTTGATGAAGTGAAAAACTGAAGAGCTGATGAATTAAAGAATCGCGAAACGATACCACCTGCCTTCACTCCCTGCATTGATTGCGGGGTCTGCCTACCTTAAAAAAAGCTGTAGGCTGTCATGAAAGACGGCATGACACGGAAGGGGCTGGCGACTGGTGACGGCTCAGCTATGCTGGTAGTTGAAGGCGTAATGCTCCTCACGAAATAGCTTCAGGCAGGCCTGCGCGGCGGCGAAATCAAACAGGATGCCCCGGTCGGCCTCAAGCATTTCAAGCGCGGCATCCATGCCAGGCGCGGTGCGGTAGGGCCGGTCACCGGCCATGGCCTCGACGCAATCGGCGATGGCGATGATGCGGGCTTCCTCGCAGATGCTGTCGCCCTTCAGGCCGTTGGGGTAGCCGCTGCCATCGAGTCGCTCATGATGCTGCAGGACAATTTGCGCCACGGGCCAGGGGAAGTGGATATGCTTCAGGATATCGTAGCCCGCCTGCACATGGTTTTTGAGCATTTCGGTTTCGAAGCTATTCAATTTTGTGGGTTTGGTCAGGATTTCTGCGGGAATGGCGACCTTGCCGATGTCATGCACCATGGCGCCCATGCGAATCCCCTCGATGGTGTGGGCGGGCAGGCCGAGTTGCGTGGCAATCTGCACCGATAAATCCGAAACCCGTGCCTGATGCCCCGCCGTATAAGGATCGCGCTGATCGACCAGGGTTGAGAGGGTGTTCACCATTTCGTGCATGCTGATGGCGAAGGAGTTCTGGTATTCCTGCAGTTGCTTCTCTGCCAGCTTCCGCTCGGCGATATCCCTGAGGTTGCATTGCACGACGCGCTCGCTGCCGACATTGTAGATGGTGCTGACCATTTCGACATGGATGATGGTGCCGTCTTTGCGACGCAGGGGCAAATCGTCGCAGCGGATATAGCCTTTGGTGATAAGCTCGGGAAACGCTTCGGGCGCGGCTTTCTGCTCAGTCACCGCGCCGATTTCCCAAAGCCGCTTGCCGATCAGTTCGTCGAGCGTGTAGCCGAGCATTTCGGTCAGGAAGGGGTTGGCATCGCTGATTCTCCCCTCGGGGCAACTGAGGATGAGGATGCCGTCGCGCGCGGTCTCAAACAGGCGCCGGTAGCGCATATCCGATTTTTCCAGCGGCGTAATCTCGTGAACCATCCTGCTTGCGCGCATGACGTGCCTCCTGTAGTAGGGGTCTTGTCTCTGGCAGCCTGTAGTGTTTTTGATTTTTTAAGGGTCGTCTTTCGGGAACGGAACCCTGTGAAAGGGAACCCGCTGAGCGGTGGCAGGGTGTGGCGCCGCGCGCCAGCATACCAACGACATCAGGGCAACCAACCTATCCGATAACGGGCGGAAGGTCAAGCAGGGCGGCGAGCCGGGTTATGGCGGTGTGATTCTGATTCTTAGGTGAGCAATGTGTCGATGAAATCTTTGTGTTACACCTCGAGACGTTGTTCACACCTTGAGATAGCTGCATGGCGTGATTCTTAATTGACTGAACCCTCTTGGTAATAATTTCTTTGAAGTTATTATCTCCAAAAACACCGCTCGCTCTGCCCCCCGAAGCCCGCAGGGCGTACGGTGGCGGTCTGTTGGTTACACCGCTCGCTTCTCGTTATAAAAAGGCATGAGGCAAACTGCGGCTCTCAAAACCCACTTTGCTGTCATGAATACTACGCTAGGCATGGTATTCTTGACAGCTAAATAAGCGTAAAAAATGAGGATTAAGCATTAATGTATAGCTTGTTAACTATTCGCCAATTTTACGCCCAGACCTACCACCAAGCGAGTCAATCCAATTATTGCCATCAGCGCGAGTGGGTGGAATTGTTCCAGCAATCTTGGCTCTATCTCTTTCAGGCAGGATTTCTTTCAACATCACCTCGTTGATGAACTTATTTGCATTTGTTTCATTAAAATTGCCGTCATATTTTCTTTTGACATCATATTGAACACCAGCGACCAACCCTTGCTTTGTCACCCACCAACCTGATGGATCAGCGAGCCATTCGACAGGCTGAACTTCTATCCAGCCGATGTCTCCCTCTTTCACTTCCTGGCCGTTTGATAGGATAGCGTTGCTCTCCAAATGGCCATCCAAACACTCTTTATAGCTTACCGTTGGGCGCGCCTCTACACGGATATAACGTTTGTCGTCATGCTCGTATTCATCGTATTTTATTGGGTTAAACGGTTTATCGTGCGCATCAGCCGCCTCGCCATCAAATGTGTATTGCGCACCTGTCTTGACGAAAGGTTGCTTCTGAAATTCATGCTCTAACGCCTCGCTGTCATAAGCTATGCTTTGCGGATATTCCCCGTATTCAACTATTCTTAGCGATTGATTTTTTGGATGCGTTTTTTCTTTATCAGGCAAAATTGAAGATGTTACCTCGGGGGGTAAGGCGAGGCGTATGCCGCATGTTCGTGATTGCGAATCACTTTGAGTTTCTCGACCAGTTGGGGCTACTGTGCTCACCTTGCCTATTGGCACAGTGAACATCTCTGCGCGAGCTGACGAAGCAGTGTAGACAAAACCCGAGCGTTGCCCATCGCTGGTTTTATCTGGGTTACGAAGCGGCAACCCCAAACGGCCGCCAAGGAATATAGCCAGATCGCTCAATCCTGTCTTCGTGCCATAGTCTTTAAATATCTGTAGCTGCTTCTCTTCACGATCATCGTAGGTATTGAAGACTTGATTATGATTTAAAATCGTCGCTTCCATATTTATCCAGTATTTTAAGCATTATCCAATAATGTTTATCCTAGCATGAGATTGTTACAGAATTATTACAAATGGCCGCCCATCCCCGTGGCGGAGGAGACGAGATATGCTCAGCAAGGGCTTCGCGTTATTTCCTAAGCTCGCGATGCTCGCTAAGTAAATAATCGAACGCACGTACCGTGAGCAAACCTATCATTCTCCTCATTAACCAAAGGCCACGCAGTGGTGGCCCTTGGTTAATGGCGGGACACTGTAGACGCTATGCGAACCTGCGAGCAGACCAGACAAGCGATTGTAAAGTTGAATATGGCCTATGTTTATCGGCTTATGCGCCCTAACTTTCTAGAAAACCTTGGACTACATTATCTGGCGGAAATCATAAGAAATTTGAGGGTGACTTTTTTCAAGCCACCCTCGATAGATTTATTAGCTCAATAGTGTTCTAAGGTTAGTAGATACGATAGTTTTGAAGTTGTTTACAAGCTGTGCCACATCATCTTCTTCAAGATTCTGAGCTAGTTCCGCGCATGCAAGGCTATAAATAAGATAGTCTATGCCAGCAACTAAACCCCTATCTGTTTCACCGTAACCCAAAATAAATTTTTGATAGAAAGGATGATCGGAGTTATACGTAATCACAGTAGTTCTACCACGCTGTTCTGAGTCAAACATAACGCCACCAGTTCCCATGCTGGCAGCCTTGAACTCGCAATTAGCGGCAAAACCCTCTTGCTTGTTTTCACCAGGCTCTCTGGTGCGGTTAGGTTCAGTAGCAGATGATTTGCGTTCTGGAGTTTCCCCAGTAGATTCCCGCTTTTCTTTGGGGGCTTTAGGCCGCATTAAAAGCTTGGCTTTTTTGCCGATCTCTTTGGCAGCATCTTGATGAATTTCAGTAATATTCTCTGGAGTTTCTTTTCGTGTTTTCTTTTGTTCCCTGTTTTTAATAGAAGCCACTTGAGGAGAAATATAAGCTGCTAATTTATCAGATAACGACTGATGCATGGCAACGTTCTTCTTTGTGAAGTTGATGCCAAATAACTTATCAAGATTGCCGCTAAAAGATATTTCGCCCCTAAAGCGGTTGAGGTAGTTGTGTTTAATGAACAAGCCAAGTGCATTCGCGCTGAGTATTTCGCGATTGTTTCTCATCACATAGAAGCCTTGAGTTCTTTGGTTAAAGTCGCGCTCCTTTTCTCCTTTTTCTTCATTTGGTTTTAGGAAAGCGAGTTTAATCGCTACTTTTTCTGTAACGGTTTTTCCATCTTCGTTCGCAACTTCAATTTCGATAAAGCCATCGTCATAGTGCTCAGTTTTCGGGTCATCCCATTCCAATGGATCAATCGCAGATAATTCTTTGTCGTTTACAGAAATCTTGATACCAGCCTTGATGAAATTTCTGAAAATTCTGGCAAATTCCTTGATAGCCAGATTCGCAAAATTAGTAGTATTGCTGCTGTGGCTGAGGTTATCACATTTACGAAGGGCAATTACAGTTCCACTCTCAGAGTCTCCTAAAAGTTCTTCAAATAAAGCTTTGTCCTCGAAAGTCGGTTCACCGAGATAGCTGACGAACGCATTTTGTCGGATTACTTCGTCGACATCATTCACCGCTTTCAGCATTTTGCCATCAGCCGTTTTTGTAATTACAGTTGTCTGGCGACAGATAGAAAGGCTTGCAGTGCAAAGCCCCATGCCAAATTTGCCTAAATCACTTTCAGCATTTTTTTCAGTGTTAGAGCCCAACCTAATAGCCTGACCAAGAATATGGGCATCCATGCCGTGGCCATTATCGGCGATAATGATTTCTTGCTGCTTATTCTTCTGGCGGATAAGCACTTTGATGTGACTGGCTTCGGCATCAAAAGAGTTGTCGATTATGTCTGCCAGCGCAGAGTAATTATCGTAGCCAAGGTGACGTAGAGACTCGATAAGTTTTGCTGGATTGGGGGAGCTGTTATAGCTGTAAGAAGATGAGGTATTGTTAGCTAGTGCAATGTTAGACATGGTTTTTCTCTCCATATAATGAATTATACAAAGATAAAACTGTCAAAACTGGTAAGGGGAAAAGCTGCGCAAACGCGCTAATATGAAAAAGGTATCTCTCCTAATTCGATGTGCTCTACACCAAATTTGTTTCTTCAGTAATATCACTTTCGGAAAACTATTTTCCAAAAGCAAAACCACAATACCTCAATACAAGAAAAAGTCAATTGCGCGATGAAACCAAAATTTCTCTGATTTCTGAAACTGAGATTCGAACCTAAAAACATAAGGAAATCCATAGCCTCTTTGATAGCTTTTGCCCGATCAGGTTTTGTTTTCGAACCTTGCAAATGAGGTCTTATGCGAACTTCAGCGGTTCGCTGTAAAATGGCGGAGGAGATGAGATATGCTCAGCAAGGGCTTCGCGTTATTTCCTAAGCTCGCGATGCTCGCTAAGTAAATAATCGAACGCACGTACCGTGAGCAAACCTATCATTCTCCTCATTAACCAAAGGCCACGCAGTGGTGGCCTTTGGTTAATGGCGGAGGAGATGAGATTCGAACTCACGGTAGGGGTTTACCCCCTACAACAGTTTAGCAAACTGCCGCCTTCAGCCACTCGGCCACCCCTCCGCACCATCTGCCGCCCGAATGGCCGGGGGGCCGATGTTTATTCACTCACGCGCCGCGCGCCGTAGCTTGCGCCCGCCTCCGGCTGACGATAGGTTTCGTCCGCGAGGTGGGCAGGTGTAGCAACTGTTGCCGACAATCTCAACCCATTTTGTCATTGAGTTTTTGCGCCCCCGGCAGTATAGAGGAAAAATGCCCGGAAAGGGCCGTGGTGTGGGCGGTTTTTGGCCCGCTGACGGACACCGGGAATCTCTTGCACCTACTCTGGGGCTTATGAAAAAAACGATTCTGCGTATTTTTTCCGGTGTGGTGTTGGTGGCGGCGCTGTATTTTTCGGCCATCGGCATCCAGCAATATGTGTTTGGTAATATCCATGCGGTGGTCGAGGGCGAGCTGTACCGCTCGGCGCAGCTTACGCCGCAGCAGATGGCCGAAGTCGCCCGCGATCACGGCATTAAATCGGTCATCAACCTGCGCGGCGATAATACCGGCTCCTCGTGGTATGATAACGAAGTCGCGGCCAGCAAGGCCCTGGGCATCACCCACATTGATTTTCGGATAAAATCCTCGCGCGAGCTGACGGATGCGCAGGTGAGTGATTTGATCGCTGCGATGAAAGACGCGCCCAAGCCGGCGCTCATCCACTGCCACGCGGGGGCGGATCGTACCGGCCTTGCCGCCGCGATTTATGTTGCCGCCATCGCCAAACGGGGCGAGGAGGCGGCGGAAGATCAGCTTTCGATGCGCTATGGCCACCTCACCGAGTTTCCCTTCTGGTGGACGAAGGCGCAGGCGATGTCGCGCACGTTCGAGCGGTTGGAGCCGGTATTTGGCTTTCATGGCTCGTGAGGCGGCGCGCCCGGGCTTGCATCTGCGCGGCGGCTATGCTCTAAGCCTCACAAAAAATGAGGAATAGCCCGATGGCCCGCGCCGCTGCCGCCAAAAAAACCACCGCCGCTTCCGGCCCCCTGAAACCCCATGCGCCGCGCGTGGGATTTGTGTCGCTCGGCTGCGCCAAGGCACTGGTTGATTCCGAGCGCATCCTCACCCGACTGCGCGCCGAGGGCTATGAGATCGCGCCGGATTATGCCGGATCCGACCTGGTGATTGTCAACACCTGCGGCTTTCTCGATTCCGCGCGTGAGGAGTCGCTGGCGGCGATTGGCGAGGCGCTGAACGATAACGGTAAGGTGATTGTCACCGGCTGCCTTGGCGCCGAGCCGGAGGTTATCACCGCGAAATACCCCAACGTGTTGGCGGTGACAGGCCCGCAGCATTACGAAGCGGTGATGGAGGCCGTGCACACGGCGCTGCCTGCAGCGCATGCACCGTTCATGGATTTATTACCTCCCGGCGGCGTGAAGCTCACCCCACGCCATTATGCCTATCTCAAAATCTCCGAGGGCTGCAACAACCGCTGCGCCTTCTGTATCATCCCGTCGATGCGCGGCGATCTGGTCAGCCGTCCGGTCGGCGAAGTGCTGCGGGAAGCAGAAACCCTTGCCAAAGCGGGTGTAAAAGAACTTCTGGTCATTTCGCAAGACACCAGCGCCTACGGCGTGGATGTAAAATATGCTCCCGATACATGGCGCGACCGTGCAGTGAAAACCAGCATGTTTGGCCTCGCGGAAGCGCTGGCGGAACTGGGCATCTGGGTGCGGCTGCAATATGTTTATCCCTACCCGAGTGTAAACGATGTGTTGCCGTTGATGGCGGAGGGAAAAATCCTGCCCTATCTCGATATTCCCTTCCAGCATGCGTCGCCCCGTGTGCTCAAGGCCATGCGTCGCCCGGCCAATCAGGAAAAAACCGCTGCACGTATCGCGCAATGGCGTGCGCAGGTGCCCGATCTCACCCTCCGCTCGACCTTCATTGTTGGATTCCCGGGGGAGACGGAAGAAGATTTTACCTTCCTGCTCGATTGGATGGAGGAAGTGCAGCTCGACCGCGTCGGCTGTTTCGAATACGAAAATGTGACCGGTGCAACGGCGCAAGCGCTGGATGGACACGTGCCTGCAGAAATCAAGCAGGAGCGTTTCGCCCGCTTCATGGAAAAGGCGCAGGCGATTTCGGCCGCGAAGTTACAGAAAAAAATCGGTAGCCGGCAGTTGGTGATGGTCGATGGTGTGGCGCAGGGCAGGCTCATTTGCCGTACACGCGGCGACGCGCCCGAGGTCGATGGCAATGTGTTCGCTCCCGCCGTCAAAGGCGCGCGGGCGGGGGATATCCTGTCTGTCGAGATTACGGACGCTGATGCCTACGATCTTTATGGCGTGGTGAAGGCCACGCCGTAACATCATAGATTGTTATGTCCGTGAAAGCTGGTATCCAGAAAGATAAGAAACCCCCACACCGGCCCGCGCCGGGATGATAATGCGATAGGAAACATCATGACCAAAGCCGCCGACCAACCTGCAAAGCCTGCCAAGAAAAAAGAAACCACCGGCGAGATTATCCGTTCCTTCCTGTTCATGGTGTTGCTGGCGCTGGTGTTCCGCTCGGTGGCGTATGAGCCGTTTCATATTCCTTCAGGGTCGATGCTCAGCACGCTGTATGAGGGCGATTATATTTTTGTCAGCAAATTTTCGTATGGCTACAGCCGCTACTCGTTTCCGTTCAGTCCGAAACTCTTCGAAGGGCGCATCTGGAAAACCGAGCCAAAACGCGGTGATGTGGTGGTATTTCGTAACCCCAATGACCTCGGCAAAGATTATATCAAGCGCATTATCGGACTGCCGGGCGAGACCATTCAGGTGACACGCGGTCGGCTGTATATCAACGGCACCATGGTCGATCAGACCCGCCGGGGCGAGGTCAATTTGCCGGGTGCGTGTGGCAACCTGCGTGCCGTTGAACGTTACGACGAAACCCTGCCGGGTGGCCATACCCACACGGTGCTCGATGATTCCAATGTGCTCGACGATCTGAACAATCGCTGCAGCGCCGAAGTCGAGGCGCGCATGAGGGTGCTTCAGGGCATGCGTCTGGATGCTGATAACACGCGCGAATACACCGTGCCCGCGGGCCATTATTTCATGATGGGCGATAACCGCGACCACTCGCAGGATAGCCGTTTCTCGCCCGAATTAGGGTATGAAGATGCACCGGGCTATGTGCCGTTCGAGAATATCGTGGGCCGCGCCGACATCATCGCCTTTTCGCTCAAAGGGCTTGGCGGGCGCTGGTTCAAACGGATTGAGTAAACGGCAGCGGCGCCTACTTCTTAGCCGGGGCGGAGGACATGACACTGGAAGCATTGCAGCAGACTTTGCATTATACGTTTCGCGACGTGGCCCTGCTGCGGCTGGCGCTGACGCACCGTTCGTTGCTGCGCGAGGGCGGGGCGGGCAGCAACCAGCGGCTTGAGTTCCTCGGCGATGCGGTGCTCGGGCTGGTGATTGCCGACATGCTCTACCAGCTTTTCCCCGGCGAGGCCGAGGGCGATTTAAGCAAGCGGCTGGTGTCACTGGTCAATGGGGAGCGGCTCGCCATCATCGCGCAGACGATGCAGCTTGGCGACTGCATGATGATGAGCAGCGGCGAGGAAGACCAGGGTGGACGCCAGAACCCGAGCAACCTTGAGGATGCCTGCGAGGCCTTGCTCGGTGCGATCTATCTCGATGGCGGCCTTGATGCCGCGCGCGGGGTGATCCACCGTTTCTGGCAGGCGCAGGCGAGTGCCACCGGCGCCCCACCGAAGGATGCCAAAACCGCCCTGCAGGAATGGGCGCAGGGGCGCGGCCTGAAGCTGCCTGAATATGTGCTGATCAGCAGCGAAGGCCCGAGCCATGCGCCGCTATTTGTGGTCGAGGTGCGGGTCTCAGGGCTGGCCCCGGTGCGCGCCGAAGCGGGGGTCAAAAAAACCGCCGAACGCCTTGGCGCCGAGAAAATGCTGGCATCCCTGAATTAGCGACGGGCGCAGGCTTTCACGGCGTTACATACTCGTTCCACTTGTGCATCGCTCAGCGCGCTTCCCGAAGGCAGGCATAGCCCATCGCGGAACAATGCCTCGCTGACGGCGCCGCCGATCATGGCTGCCCCTTTAAAGACAGGTTGCAGGTGCATGGGTTTCCACATGGGGCGTGATTCGATGTTTTCGGCCTCGAGCGCGAGCCGGATCGTTTCGCGGTCGCAGCCGAATTGCGCCGCATCGACCAGCATGACGCTCAGCCAGCGGTTGGCGCGCCCATTGGGCGATTCGGGCATAAAGCGCAGGCCGGGCAGATGGCCCAGCGCGGTGGCATACCGGGCGAAAATCTCGCGGCGGCGGGCGACGCGCGCGTCGAGCATTTCGAGCTGGCCGCGCCCAATCGCGGCGAGGATGTTGCTCATGCGGTAGTTATAGCCGTAGGTGGTGTGCTCGTAATGCGGGGCGGGGTCGCGCGCCTGCTGGCTGAGGAAACGCGCCTCCTCAATGAGCTTTTTGTTGTGGCTGGCGAGCATGCCGCCGCCGCTGGTGGTGATGATTTTATTGCCGTTGAAGGAGAAGGCAGCCGCATCGGCCAGTGCCCCTGCGTGCAGGTCGCCGTCATGCGCGCCGACGGATTCCGCCGCGTCGATGACCAGCGCCACGCCATAGTTGTCGCATAGCCGCCGCAGGGCGTGCATGTCGCTGCTCTGGCCGTAAAGGTCGGTCGGCAGCACGGCCTTGGGCAGCGCGTTTTTGCTATGCAGATCAGCCAGCGTTTCAGCCAGTAATGCCATGTCCATGTTCCAGCTTCCGGCATCGGCGTCGATAAAAATCGGCGTCGCATTTTGAAACAGAATCGGCGTCACGCTGCCGATAAAGGTCAGCGACGAGGCAATCACCGTATCGCCCGCGCCCACGCCAAGCCCACGCAGGGCGAGGTGGATGGCCGCCGTGCCGGAAGTGAGCGCCACGCAATGGGGGATGCCGGTATATTCCGCAAACTCGCGCTCAAAAGCATCGACCATCGGCCCGAGCGGCGCGATGTAGTTGCTGGCGAAGGCTTCGTTCACATAGCGTTGCTCGTTGCCGCCCAGATGTGGCGGCGAGAGGAAAATGCGTGGCTGCGGGTGTGTGCTCATGGGGTTCCTTTGTGCGCGCGCTCGACATCGAGTGCATGCATGGTTGGCTGGCCCTCGGCGCTGATGCCCTGCCGCTTCCAGACGACGGCGATTGTCTGCCAGAGGATGGCAAGGTCGCGGACAAAGCTGAAGTGATCGACATACTGTGCGTCCAGCTCCAGCCGTGCATCCCAACTGATGGCATTGCGGCCATTCACCTGCGCGAGGCCGGTAATGCCGGGGCGCACGCGGTGACGCAGGCGCTCGCGCGGGGTGTAGCAGGGCAGGTAATGCGGCAGCAGCGGGCGCGGGCCGACCAGGCTCATGTCGCCGGTGAGGATGTTCCACAGTTCGGGCAGTTCGTCGATGCTGCTGGCGCGCAGCCAGTGGCCAAATGGGGTGAGCCGGTGGGCGTCGTCGCGCAGGCTTCCATCTGCCGCGCGTGCGTCGGTCATGGTGCGGAATTTGATGAGTTGGAAGGGTTTTTCATCTCTGCCGATGCGGGTCTGGGTAAAGAAAATCGGGCTGCCGAGCCGTGCCCGCACCAGCGCTGCGACGGCCAGAAACAACGGCAGCAGCGCCAGCAGCAACACCGCCGCGACGAGGATATCGAGGGTCCGTTTGAGCAGCCTGTCCATGCGTTCGGGTTACGCGCCACATCGGCAATTGTCAATGCGCGCCGCGTGCTGTAAGTTTATGGCCATGAAGCAGCAACAAATCGTGATTATCGGCGGCGGCGGCCACACCCGTGTGCTTATTGGCATGGTGCAGGCGGCAGGGTTGCCCCTGCGCGGCATTGTGACTGCCAACGCGGCGCTGCTCGGCAGTGTCGTGCTTGAGGTGCCTGTATTAGGGCTGGAAGGAGAGGTGGATCTCGATCCGACAGAGGTAATGCTTGTCAACGGGGTGGGAAACCACGCCACCGGCAAAGGGCCGGGGCTTGCGCCGCGCACGGCGCTTTACCAGCGTTACCGTGCCATGGGGTTCGATTTTCCGCCTATCATCAGTCCGCAGGCGGTCGTGCACGCGCATGTGGCCATGGGCGAAGGCGTGCAGGTTATGGCAGGGGCGGTTATCCAACCAGGTGTCATCATCGGCGAGAATAGCATCATCAACACCTGTGCCGCAATTGATCACGATGTGGTGCTCTCGCCCCATTGCCACATCGCGCCGGCGGCGGTGCTCTGCGGTTATGCAGTGGTGGGTGAGGGGACCCATATCGGCGCGGGCGCGGTAATCATCGACAAGGTTCGCATCGGCAACCGTGCGGTGATTGGCGCAGGAGCCACTGTCACGAAACATGTGCCCGATGCAGCGGTAATCCGCCCCGCACCGGCTGTAACGGAAATGCTATGAACGCCCCCTTTAATCCGGGCTACTATGACTCGGCTGCATTGCGCAGCATGGGGTTCGCGCAGGTGGGCGAACAGGTGCAGGTGGCAAAGAATTGCACCATCGTCGGTGATTTCTCCCATATCACCCTCGGCGACCATGTGCGCATCGACGGCTACACGACGCTTATCGCTACCGGAAAGTTACAGCTTGGTTCCCGCATTCATATCGCCGCGTACTGCCACCTTTCGGCGGGGGATGGCATCACGATGGAGGATTTCTCCGGGCTTTCGCAGGGTGTGAAGATTTACAGCCGCACCGATGACTATAGCGGCGAGTTCCTGACGAATCCCACTGTGCCGCGCGAATTCCTTGGCGTTATTGCGGGCGAGGTCGTGCTCGGGCGGCATGTTATCCTGGGGGCGAATACGGTGGTGCTGCCCGGCAGCCGCATTGGTGAAGGAAGTTCCATCGGCGCACAATCACTGGTAAAAGGTGAGGTTGCACCCTGGGGCATGTATGCGGGGTGTCCTCTACGCCGCCTGAAGGATCGCAGCCGTAACTTGCTGGCGCTTGAAGCCCGGTTGCGTGGCTGATTCCATGCGCGCAGCCCCCATCCTGTTCGACACACCGCTTTCCGAGGCTGCCATCAACGCCGCGTTGCTCTACCGCGATGCGATGATTCTCGTGCTCAACAAACCAGCCGGCATCGCGGTGCATATCACCGGGCACGACAAAATCGCGCTCGACCAGTCGTTTCATTATTTGCAATTCGGTCTGCCAAAGCCGCCTGCGCTGGCGCACCGGCTGGATCGCGGCACCTCGGGTTGTCTGGTGCTCGGGCGCCATCGGCAGGCACTGATCAAGCTGGGCAAATTGTTTGAAAAGCAGCGCGTCAACAAAACCTACCGCGCGGTTTGTGTCGGCGTGCCTGCGGAAGCTTCCGGCATCATCCGCCGCCCGATTCTGAAAAGCGGTGTGGGCAGCAAATGGAAAATGTCGCTCGATGACGCCGGGCAGGAGGCGGTGACAGAATATCGCGTGCTGCGGAGTTTCCAAACAGGCGTTGCCGGTGATGCCGGGCTCTCTGCTCCCCTCTTGCGGGGGAGCCAGAATGCTCCTGAGCATTCTGGTGGGGGGATGATTTCGGCTGATTTTCCCCTCACCAAAATCGTGGAGGACGATTTTAACTCCCCCGCAAGGGGGGAGTGGGGAGTTCGTGGCGCAGACAAGGGGCAGTTTTTAAGCGAAATCGAGTTCTCCCCCAAAACGGGGCGCACGCACCAGATCCGCCTGCATGCTGCGTTCGCGCTCGGCTGCCCGATTGCGGGCGACCCGTTCTATGGGCCGATGGAAGGTGAATTCGCCGCCGCGAATATGCCCATGATGCTCCACGCCGAATCGGTCGAGATCCCGCTGCAACCCAGCAAACCGTTGATAAAAGTCACCGCGCCGCTGCCGGAATACTGGATGTGATTCACCAATTATGCGAACATTGCGGATGCAGGGTAGTATGGGCCGCAATGGGAGTCTGTTGTGAGGCTACTCGCCCTGACTGCTTGAGAAGCCGTTTTTGCCATCGAAGGTATAAAGCGTTTCGATCTTGAGGAAGTCGATGCCTTTCTCGGCCGCGCGCGACAGCAGGTCGGCAATGCTTTTCAGCGTCACTTCGCCGCCTTTCTCAACGGGCAGGAAGCGCGCGCGGAAGCGGTCGGTGACATCCATCTCGGTGACAATGTTCGGCCACATTTTAAGCCCCTTACACGAGATCATCTGCAGTTTGAGGGCCGGGGTCGAAAGCTCGTCGAGCAGGGTGCCCAGTTCATTCACATCCTTGCCGTACCAGTGGACGAATAAATCGACGCCGACCAGCGTGCGCGTTTCCGTTTCCTTGGCCATCACGGCGTGAATCGACTGTGCGGCCTCTTCGGCGCGCGGCGCGTATTTCACCGGGCGGTAGGTGGCGGGTTCGGCGCCGAGATTATCAATCACCGCCTGCGCGAAATCGCGGGTGCCGACCTTGCGCTTGCTCATCTCGTTGAAAATATCGACGGTGTGGGTGCCATCCTCGATGGTTTTGAGCCAGGCATTATGCAGGGTGCTGGCGTGCTCGTTCAGGCCGAGATGCACCAGCATCATGATGGCGCCGTGCAGCAGGCCCGAGGGGTTGGCGATGTCCTTGCCCGCAATATCGGGCGCGCTGCCGTGAATCGCCTCGAACATGGCGTAATTCGCGCCGATATTGGCCGAACCGGCCAGCCCGACCGACCCCGAAACTTCCGCCGCGATGTCCGAGATAATGTCACCGAAAAGATTCTCGGTCACAATGACGTCGAAAATGTGGGGTTTGCTCGCAATCCGTGCCGAGCCAATGTCGATGATGTAGTGGTCGGATTCAATCTGCGGGTATTCTTTCGCGACTTTGGTGAACATGTCGTGGAAGGCGCCGTCCGTCAGCTTCATGATGTTGTCTTTGCTCATGCAGGTGACTTTTTTGCGGTTGTTGTTGACCGCATATTCGAACGCATAGCGCATGATGCGTTCCGATCCCGAGCGGGTGATAATCTTCACCGACTGGAATGCATCCTGCGTCTGGCGGTATTCGATCCCGGCGTATAAATCCTCCTCGTTCTCGCGGATGATGACGAGGTTCATGTTCGCGTGCATCGACTGGATGAACGGGTGGTAGCTGGTGCAGGGGCGCACGTTCGAATAAAGCCCGAGCGATTTGCGCATGGTGACGTTGAGCGATTTATAGCCGCCGCCCTGCGGGGTGGTGATGGGCGCTTTGAGCAGCACCTTGGTGCGGCGGATGCTGTCCCAGGCGGCGGGGGGGATGCCGGTCGTCACGCCTTTTTCGTAGAATTTCTGGCCGACCTCGATTGTATCAATCGCGAGCGGCACCCGTGCCTCGGCAAGGATTTTTAGCACCGCTTCCATAATCTCCGGGCCGATGCCGTCCCCATAAGCAACGGTGACCGGGTAGGTGCGGGCGGTTTTGGCGATCTGGACGACGGACGACATGGGCGGCTCCCTGAGAGGGTGATGTTCACGTTAAGTATGCGTGTATTTCTTCCGCATTCCAGTGAAAGCGGAAGAGTATCCCGTAAAAGCCGTAGTAAATCACAGGTTGTGGCAAATAGGTGCGCGCATTACGCCGCCAGCGCCGCCTTCACCGCAGCCAGTGCGGCTTCCAGCTTGTCGCCATCCGGGCCGCCGCCTTGCGCGAAATCGGGCCGCCCGCCGCCGCCCTGACCGCCAAGGGCGGCCACCGCCGCTTTCACGAGGTCGGGTGCGGCGATGTTGCCGCTGAGTTCCTTGCCGACGGCGACAATCACGCTGCCTTTGCCCTCGAAGCCGGCGAGCAGCACGCTCACTGCGTCGGCATGTTTCTGCTGCATGGCGTTGGCGAGGTCGCGCAGGGATTTGGCATCGAGTTCACCGAAGATGCGCGCGGCGAGTTTGGTGCTGCCGATGGTTTCGAGCGCTACGTCGCCGCCGGCACCGCCGCCGCTACTGCCGCCCAGAGCCAGTTGTTTTTTCGCCTCGGCCAGTTGTTTTTCGAGTTTTTTCTTTTCGTCCACCAGCGCGCAGACTTTTGTGCCGATATCTTCGGGCTTGATTTTGAGGGTCGCGGCAAGTTCGCGCACGCAGGATTCCTGTTCGCTGGTATAGGCATAGGCCCCGTCGCGCGTCACCGCCTCGATGCGGCGTACCCCGGCGGCCACCGCGCTTTCGCTGATGATTTTGAACAGGCCGATATCGCCGGTGCGTGCGGCGTGGGTGCCGCCGCACAGTTCGAGCGAATAGATGCCGCCCGCGTCGTCCATCCCCATGGTGAGCACGCGCACTTCGGCACCGTATTTCTCACCGAATAGCGCCATGGCCCCTGCCTTGACGGCATCCTCCTGCGTCATTAGCCGGGTGGTGATCGCTGAGTTCTGCCAGATAAGCCGGTTGACTTCGAGTTCGATGGCGGCCAGTTCGTCGCGGCCAATCTGTTTGGGGTGGGTGATGTCAAAGCGCAGGCGCTCGGCATCCACCAGCGAGCCTTTCTGCGTGACATGCTCGCCAAGTTCGCGGCGCAGGGCCGCATGCAGCAGGTGGGTGGCGGAGTGGTTGGCGCGGATGCAATCGCGGCGCGCCACGTCGATGTCGAGCGTCACCGCGTCGTTGATTCTGAGCACGCCGTCATCGACGATGACCTCGTGCGCGAACAGCCCGTCGAGCGGTTTGGTGGTGTCGGTAACGCGGCCACCGCCGGTTTTGCCGAAAAGAATTCCATCGTCGCCGACCTGCCCGCCGGATTCGGCGTAGAACGGGGTCTGGTTGACGATAACCTGCCCGCGCTCGCCTTTTTTCAGCTCCGGCACTTCCGCGCCATCTTTCACCAGTGCGGTGATGATGCCTTGCGCCGAATCCATTGCGTAGCCAAGGAACTCCGTCGCCCCGACGCGCTCCCTGATGTCAAACCACAGGCTGGCGGTGGCGGTCTGGCCCGAACCTTTCCAGGCCGCCCGCGCCCGGTCGCGCTGTTCCTGCATCGCGGTTTCAAAACCAAGAATATCGACCATCATATCCTCGCCGCGCAGGATGTCCTGCGTCAGGTCGAGCGGGAAGCCGTACGTGTCGTAGAGTTTGAAGGCCACCGCGCCCGGCAGCACGCTGCCACTGATGCCGGTGGTGCTGATTTTCTCTTTTTCCTCTTCGAGGACTTTCAGCCCGCGATCCAACGTTTCCTTGAATTTTTCCTCTTCGAGCTTCAGCGTTTCGGCAATCACCGCCTCGGCGCGTTTCAGTTCGGGGTAGGCGGCGCCCATGGTCTGCACCAGGGTGGGCACCAGCTGGCACATCAGCGGTTCGCGGCAGCCGAGGATGTGGGCGTGGCGCATCGCGCGGCGCATGATGCGGCGCAGGACATAGCCGCGCCCCTCGTTGCTGGGCAGCACGCCGTCGGCAATCAGGAAGCTGGTAGCGCGCAGGTGGTCGGCAATCACGCGGTGGCTGACATGGTGGGCGGCCTGCTGGTTTTTCGAGAACGCTTCCGACGCGGCGATGAGCGTTTTGAATAAATCCGTGGCGTAGTTATCATGCACGCCCTGCAACACCGCCGTGATACGCTCAAGCCCCATGCCGGTATCAATCGAGGGGTGGGGCAGGTTGATGCGGGTTTGCGCGTCCTTCTGCTCGTATTGCATGAAGACGAGATTCCAGATTTCGACAAACCGTTCGCCGAACATATCGTGGCCGTCGTCGTTAAGCGCCCATTCGCCTTCGCCCACGCCGTGGTCGTAGAAAATTTCGGTGCAGGGGCCGCAGGGGCCGGTGTCGCCCGCCGACCAGAAATTATCGCTGGTCGGCACGCGCAGGATTTTACCCTCGGGCAGGCCGGCGATCTTTTTCCACAAATCGAAGGCTTCGTCGTCGGTGTGGTAGACGGTGACGCTCAGCTTTTCCTTCGGGATGCCGTAGATTTTCGTAATCAGTTCCCACGCGAAGGCGATGGCGTCTTCCTTGAAATAATCGCCGAAGCTGAAATTGCCGAGCATTTCAAAAAACGTGTGGTGGCGCGCGGTGTAGCCGACATTGTCCAGATCGTTGTGTTTGCCGCCGGCGCGCACGCATTTCTGTGCAGTGGCGGCGCGCGGGGTGCTGATTTTCTCAATGCCGCTAAAGACGTTCTTGAAAGGCACCATACCGGCGGCGGTGAACATCAGTGTCGGGTCGTTATGCGGCACCAGCGAGGAAGAGGGCAGGATGGCGTGGCCTTTGCCGGCAAAAAACTCCAGAAACTGGGTGCGGATGTCAGTGGTGGTCAGCATAATCCCTCGAACGGGTGGCAGAGTGAATCAGGACGTCGATTCATAGCGCGCGCAGATGGTGCGCGGCAAGGAAAAAGGCAGCGAAGGGAGTCGCCAGTAGCCAGTAGCCAGTAGCCAGTAGCCGGTAGCCAGTAGCCAGTAGTCAGTAGCCAGTAGCCAGTAGTCAGTAGCCAGGGAAGGAAGTGGAGGAAGAAAGCGAAGGAAGTGAAGAAAGAAAGCGAAGAAAGTGAAGTGAATAGAGGACGGTGGCCAGCGAGGGGAGTCGCTCCCTCTCCCGCCTGCGGGAGAGGGCTGGGGTGAGGGAAGCGGCAAGAGAAGAATCGCGTGGTGAGAGTCGAGAGTCGAGAAGTGCGCGCGGCAACCTTTACCTCTCCCTTGGGAGAGGTCGCCTCGCCGCATCATGGATGCGGTGGGGCGGGTGAGGGCTAGGTAGCCAAGGAAGAGTCGAGTGGTTAGAGTCGAGTGGTAAAAGAGGCTGCCAGTAGCCAGTAGCCGGTAGCCAGCGAAGGAAGTGAAGGAAGAAAGTGAATAGCCGATAACCACCATAGCCAGCGGTTCACAGCCACAGATCACAGCACCACAGCACCACAAACAACAGCGCCTGTGATTGCTCACAGACGCCATGTTGTTAACTTCAGATATTCTGCGTGCAGGCCACAGTGGCGGCCGGTGCGTGTTATGCCGCGTCGGCCGTGGCGGCGTCCTCGGCATATTCCGCCGGGCTGCCCTCAAGTGCCGCCGCCAGCGCGCTGGCCTTGCTGCGGATGGCGGCCTCGATTTCCGCCGCGACTTTGGGATTTTCGCGCATGAACTGGCGGACATTCTCCTTGCCCTGACCGATGCGCTGATCCTTGTAGGAGAACCAGCTGCCGGATTTCTCGACCACGGCGGCCTTGATACCCATATCGATCAACTCGCCCTCTTTCGAGATGCCCTGCCCGTAGAGAATGTCAAAATCGACGGTTTTGAACGGCGGCGACACTTTGTTTTTCACCACCTTTACCCGCGTCAGGTTGCCGACGACTTCCTCCTTATCCTTCAGCGCGCCGATGCGGCGGATGTCAAGCCGCACGCTGGCATAGAACTTGAGGGCATTGCCGCCCGTGGTGGTTTCGGGGTTGCCGAACATGACGCCGATTTTCTGGCGGATCTGGTTGATGAAGATGACGGTGCACTGCGTGCGCGAGATCGCGCCGGTGAGTTTGCGCAGCGCCTGACTCATCAGCCGGGCCTGTGCGCCCATCGTGGCGTCGCCCATTTCGCCCTCAAGCTCGGCCTTGGGCACCAGAGCGGCGACCGAATCGACCACCACCATATCAATCGCGCCCGAGCGCACCAGCGTATCGGCGATTTCGAGCGCCTGCTCACCGGAATCGGGTTGCGAAATCAGCAATTCATCGACATTGACGCCGAGTTTTTTGGCATAGACCGGGTCGAGCGCGTGCTCGGCATCGATAAAGGCGCAGGTGCCGCCTTGTTTTTGGCATTCGGCGATGCAGTGCAGGGTGAGGGTAGTTTTCCCCGAGCTTTCCGGCCCGTAAATCTCGATGACGCGGCCCTTGGGAATACCGCCGATGCCCAGCGCAATATCGAGCCCGAGCGAGCCGGTGGAAATGGCCTCGATTTCGAGGCGTTCCTGATTGCCGAATTTCATGATCGAGCCTTTGCCGAAGGTTTTCTCGATCTGGGCGAGCGCCGAGTCGAGCGCTTTCTTTTTATCGGCGGATTTGATTTCAGTTTTAGATGACATGCGCTGGCTCCATCGGGTTGGTTCATTTCGAGCTGTACAGCGCGCCCATGCACGCGACAATCGGATTCGCACACTTATACACGATATTTGGGACAGAAATCAAGCGAGGATATTGCGCCATGGGGATATCCGCGCGGGCGGGGGAGTTATCGGTGGGATAGCGGCGCTAAAAGGGACGGGGAAACAAGAGTGTGCAGTCTTTTTTTGTGTTCGTAAGGACATAGGTGGCACCCGCATCGGTGAGAGTACCTGCCACGCTGGTGCAGAAGGTGGCAACGCCATCTCCTTTGGTCGTGGTGAGAACGCCGGTGCCGGGCAGGCCATCGTCTATTTTACTGTCTATAGTATAGGCATCTTCCGGGGAGATCGAAGGATTCGCGCCATTATTAAATCCGAGTATCAGTCGGTTCCCCGATGTTTCAGCGAAAAATGTGGTAGTAGATGCAGCTGGAATTGTTCCTTGTGCAAACCAGAAATTTACTGAGGATAGTCTGGATTTTGGCACATTCACCCCTGGAAAAAAACGAGTGCCACCTGCCATGGCGCCATGAACGCCTGCATATGCACCGGGAATGAGGCCGGCGTTGCTCAAATGTTGCCAGAATGGGTGTACTTCTGACATAAGACCCATATTTTTATCCAGAAATCTATCACCATTACCATTGCAGGTGGCGGTGGGCGTGGGGCGGGGGAAGGTAGTATTGCAAACACCGTCAATTTGAAGTCCGCTGCCTCCTGCCGAACCCCAGAACTGGGTGGCGTTTGGCATATCGCCGGGAAGCTGGAAGTATTTGTCGCGGAAGCTGCGCACGGCAGTGCGGTAGAGGTCGTATTCCGTTGGCACGGCACGCAGCTCCGCCGCGTGTATCAGCGCTTTGCCCGAAAGCACGCCGCCGACCAGCAAGCCGAGAATGACCAGAACAATCGAGAGTTCGACCAGACTGAAGCCCTGCCGGGTTGGGCTTCGCATGGGGGGATATAAATCCATGGAATCAGTGTAGCGCATCTGAAAATCCAGCGCACGTTATTTCTGCCGGTAAGTGCCGAGGGAGGGGGCGGCTCAGTAGGCGCGGATGAAGTAAAGATGGCAGTCCGGGTTGGGGTTATCGAGCACATAGGTGGCCCCGGCATCGGTGGCGGTGCCGGCCATGGTGGTGCAGAAGGTGGTGGTGCCGTCGCCCTTCGAGGAGACGACGGTGCCGGTACTTGGCAGGCCATCATCGAGCTTGGCATCGACTTTTAAGGCGTCCCCGGGGGTGATGCTCGGGGTATTCATGCTGAACAGCATGAAGTAATTGTCCCAGCCCACGGTCGAGAAGGAACTGTTGGTTGCCGACTGGTTGGCCGAACTCAAGGCATGCCAGAAGGCGCGCGGCGAATGTTTCGAGCCGGGCACGTTGACCGTCGCGACGAAGGGGTGGGCGTAGCCCGAGAAGTTCGCGCGCGCGCCGGTAAAGTGGCCCGCAATGATACCGGCATTGGCCAGTTGCTGCCAGGCCCGCAGTGATTCCTGCGGGTTGTAGCGCCCGTTGCCGTCGCCGTCGCAGGTGGCGGTGGGCGAGGGGATGTTGGCGCAGGCAGGGTCGCTCGCTTTGCCGGTGCTGCCTGCCGAGCCCCAGATCCGGGTGGCGGTGGTCATGTCGCCGGGCAGTGCAAGGTATTTGTTGCGAAACGTCGCCATCGCGGTTTTGTGGCCGGCATATTCGACGCTGATGGACTGGCGTTCTTTTGCCTGAATCAGGCCATTTCCAAAGAGCAGGCCGCCAATCAGCAGGCCAAGCACCGCCAGCGTGAGGGCAATCTCGGCCAGAGTGAATGCGTGGTGACGTTCGTGTGACATAAGCTCCCCGAAGTCGGGTGAAAAAATCAGGCGGAAGAGGCGGTTTCGAGCACCTCTTTCACCTTGCCGGCCAGTTGCTTCAAAGTGAAAGGTTTGGGCAGGAAGTTGAACTGGTGGTCGGCGCCGAACGTATCGGCAAACGCATCCTCGGCATAGCCTGAAATGAAAATGACATGGGCGGCCTGCATCCGTGTTGCGTGGTCGGCATAAAGGGTGGCGAGCATTTTGGGGCCGTTGATGCCGGGCATCATCACGTCGCTGATGATGAGGTCGATGGTGCCGGGGTGCTCGGCAAACACCTCCAGCGCGTTCTCGCCCGAATCGGCCTCAAGCACTTCGTAGCCCTTGTTGCGCAGGGCGCGCGCGGCGAAAATCCGTACCGGCGTTTCGTCCTCGACCAGCAGGATGGTAGCCCTTCCGGTGAGGTCGGCCGCCGCTTTTTCCTCGTAGGGTTCGGTAGCGGTGGGGGAGGCGGGGGTATCGCTCGCGCATTGCCTGAAATAGAGGTAAAAGCTGGTGCCGATCCCGGGCGTGGTTTTGACAAAAATATAGCCGCCGGATTGCTTGATGATGCCGTAGCAGGTGGACAGGCCAAGCCCCGTGCCCGAGCCGATTTCTTTCGTCGAGAAGAACGGCTCGAAGATGTTTTTGACAATTTCCGGCGGGATGCCGCTGCCCGTATCCGTCACCTCGACCAGCACATAATCGCCCGGGGCGATGGTGTCTTCTTCGGTCGGCGCAATCAGCCCCCGTTCAAGCGAATCGGGCGAAGCTACATGCACGTTGCGGGTGGCGATGGTCAGCGTGCCGCCTTCTTTCATCGCGTCGCGGGCGTTGACTGCAAGGTTGATGATGACCTGTTCGAGCTGGCCCTGATCGGCCTTCACCATGCCAAGGTCGCGCCCGTGCTGCATCGACATCTGGATGTTCTCGCCGATGAGGCGGCGGATGAGGTTCGACAGTTCGGCCAACACTTCGGTGAGGTCGATGGTTTTGGGTTGCAGCGTCTGCCGCCGCGAGAAGGCGAGAAGCTGGCGCACCAGATTGGCGGCGCGGTTGGCGTTCTGCTTGATTTGCATAATATCGGCAAACGAAGGGTCGCCCGCCGGGTGGCGCATCAGCAGTAAATCGGAAAAGCCGATCATGGCAGTCAGCAGGTTGTTGAAATCATGTGCGACGCCGCCCGCCAGTTGCCCGACCGCCTGCATTTTCTGGCTGTGCGAAAAACGCATTTCGAGGTTTTTCTGCTCGGTCTGATCAATCATGTGCAGCATGGGCACGGGGGTGAAGGCATCTCCCGGCAGCATCAGGCTGAAATAGGTGAAAGCAACGATCACGCTGCCGTCGGCCATCCGTAGCGTCAATGAAATCGGTGGCACGGATTCGCCCGCCAGCATCCGCGTAAAAACATCGGTAAACCGCGCGCGGTCTTCGGGGTCGATGAACTCCTCGAGCCTGAGCGCCCGGCCCTGCGGCAACTGGTGATGCACCAGGGTGCGAAATGCGCGGTTGGCCTCGATGATGTAGCCGTCGAGATCAAGATGCAGGATAGCAATCGGCGACAGCTCGATGAAGCTGTTGATGTTCAGTCCGGTCGATCGTTTTTCCGAGAACTCGAGCGGGGAAGGGGGGCTATGGGGCATGGCTAGCGCATCCCAGTGGCGGTGAGGGTTCCGGTGGCGCCAAGAGGCTTGCCCTCGGCATTGCGGATGACAATCTGGTGGATAGCCACCGCAGATTGGCCGGCCTGCCGGGTGAGGATGGTCGCCGGGCCGCTGTAATCGCCAAGGCTGTATTCCTCGGTGAGCGTCGTTGTGCCAAAGCTGACCACCAGATGAGGCAGGCCGAGATGCGAATCGACAATTTCGCCGCTTTCATAGCCGAACAGGCGCTCGAACGCGGGGTTGACATATTCAAAGCGGCCATAGGCATCGGTGGTGTAATGCGCGATGTCGGTGGTGGCGAGCAGGTGGTCGAGTTTATCAATCGAAGTGGCGTTCAGGCTGTCGGGCAGGCGTTGCATGCCGGTGCGCTGGCCGAGATATTCCCGCCCGCGCAGGACACTGAAGCCCGCCGGGCGTGGCATCGGCTCCACCGTGAGGATGAAATCCCGGGTTTGCTGGTACTGGCTGATAATCGGGAACACCAGATGCTCGCGGCCGTTGCTGTGGATGGCGCCCAGAATGCGTTCGCGGTCGGTTTTGCGCACGGTGCCGAGCGTGAACAGCCCTTCGAGCGCCTGCGATTGGGCGTAATCGTAACCTGGCAGGAGGTCGCCCAGCCCTTCGCTGGCATAGACCACCGTGCCGTCGCGCCGCGCAATCATGAAAAAGCTGGTGCCAATGCCCAGCGCCTGCGTGAACAGCAGGTTCTGGTATTCGGTCGAGAGCACGAGGTCGAGGATGAGTTGTTCGTGATAGAGCACATAAAGGCCAAGCAGCGCCATCAGCCCGGCGGCCATCAGCGGCGCGTAAGATGCGTAGGCCCGCAGTGGCGGCGCGTAGGCGAGCGCCAGCATCAGCCCGATGACCAGGGTGAATGCGAGCAGCAGGCGCACGATGCGGCTGCGACGCTCACGCGGCACGAAATCGAGCTGATCCGGGCGAATAGAGTCGAGTTTACTGAAGCGCATCATGTTCCACCATGGTTGCCCAAAACATTAGCAAAGCTGGCCTGTTTGGCAACAGGTTTAGCGCAGGCTGTGCATGAGGCGCGCGCGCATTATTTCTTGCGGAGGGTAGGGAAGTTGCCTTTTTTCGGCGCAGCGTTCGCGGCGGTGCCTTGCGCGGTTTTTCCCTTCAGGCGGTAGACATAGCCGATGATTTTGGCGACGGCCTGATAATGCTCGATCGGGATTTCATCGTCGATGTCGGTGGTGTCGTAGAGGATGCGTGCCAGCGGCGGGTTGCGGATGATGGGGATTTTATGGGCGGTGGCCTTCTCGCGGATGCGCGCGGCGACGTCATCGGCGCCTTTGGCCAGCAGCACCGGCGCCTGCATGGTTGCCGCGTCGTATTTGAGGGCGATGGCATAATGGGTGGGGTTGGTGACAATCACGTCGGCCTTGGGCACATTCGCCATCATGCGGCTTTTGGCGCGGTCGCGGCGAATCTGGCGCAGGCGCTGCTTCACCTGCGGGTCGCCCTCCTGCTGGCGGTATTCCTCTTTCAATTCGTGTTTGCTCATGCGCAGCGATTTAAGCAGGGTGAAGCGCTGGTAGAGGTAATCGACAATCGAGAGCAGGAAGAGAAAAATGCAAATCGCCGTCAGCACCTTGCCACTGATGGATTGTGTGTATTCGAGCATGGTCATCCGGTTGGCCGAATGCAGCAATTGCGGTAATTCGTCGCGGTAGGGGATGACGACCATGGCACTGATGACGCCCACCGCGATAACTTTGAGCAGGTTCTTGGCAAATTCAATCATTGCTTTCAGGCCGAACAGGCGGCCCACGCCCGCCAGCGGCGAAATCTTGCTCAGTTTGGGGGTAATGGATTCCGCCGAGAAGGAGATTTTCCGCTGTAAAATCGCCGGAGCAATCGCCGCGACGACGGTGAGCAGCAGCGGCAGGGCCAGCAACAGCAACCCCCCGAGGATAATATGGCGGAATGTCGCAATCAGGCCGCCGCCGCTCATGTCGAAATGGTCGATGCTGCCGATGAACGGGGTCAGGAAAGTGAGGCTGTCGCGCGCCATTTTCGGGGCCATGAACAGCACAAAAAACAGGAAAGCGAGCATCATGAAAAAATGGTTCAGCTCGCGGCTTGCGGGAATCTGCCCTTTTTTGCGCGCTTCCTCCAGCTTCTTGGCGGAAGGCTCTTCGGTCTTCGAGGAATCGTCTTCGGATTCAGCCATTACAGTGCCCCCGCAAACGACAGCAGCCGATCCTGCGTGAAGTCGATAAACACCTCGATAATCACCCCGAGAATCGCAAACATCAGCAGGAAGGAAATCACGATCTGCGGGCTCATCGCGACAAAGAAAATCTGGAAGTTGGGCATCAGCCGCGACATCAGCCCGCCCATGAGGTAAAATGCGAACGAAAAGACAATATGCGGCGCCGCCAGCATCACTCCGAGCGCGAAGCAATCGCCCAGCAGGCGCAGGTGATAGCGCAACAGGTCTTCCGCCAGCGGGTACTGCCCGGGGGTAAACAGGTGGTAGCTCTCGACCACGGCGGCCAGCATCAGGTGGTGCAGGTTGAGCGCGAAAATCACCGTCATCGCGACGACAGTGGTGAAGTTACTCAGTACCGCCGTTTGCGCACCGGTGACGGGATCGAAAATCGAGGAGACTGCGAGCGAGGATTGGAAGGCGATAATGGTGCCTGCCACATGCAGGATAGACAGCAGCGTGCGCCCGATAAAGCCGATGAAAAACCCAATCAGCACCTCGCCGCCGACCAGCAGCGCCAGCGTGAACAGGTTGGGCGGCAGGGGCGGCATGCGCTCGCCCAGCAGCGGGGTGAGCACCAGGCTCATGGCGAGGCCAAACAGCAGGCGAATGCGCGGCGAGACATAGGCGTCGCCGAAGCCGGGCATCACCATCAGGGCGGTGCCCACGCGGCAGAAGATGAAGAAAAACGCGCTGATCTGGCTGATGAGAAAATGGTCGAGCAGGTTCAGCGACATGGGGCGCAGCTCACTCGATGGTCGCGATGCGGTTGAACAATTTCTCGCCGTAATCCTCAAGCGATTGCAGCATGTAAGGCATGGCGAGCATCATCACCAGCAGCATCGCCACTAGTTTGGGCACAAAGGTGAGGGTGCTTTCCTGCACCTGCGTTAGGGCCTGCACCAGCGAAATGGCCAGCCCGACCACCAGTGCCGTCAGCATCGTCGGCATGCCGACCAGCATCAGCACCCAGATGCCTTCGCGGGCGAGATCAACAATTTCAACGGAATCCATAACTCACCTGTGTTGGCACGCGCGAAAGTGGGAGGCGGAAGGGCTCGTACCGGGCAACCTTAGCGCGCCGCCGCGCAATAATGAAATAGTTTTGTGAGGGCGGATTGGGCTGGCAAACGTGCCTAAATCGGCATTTTGATGATTTCCTGATAGGCGTTAATGACCCGATCGCGGATGGCCACCACGGTGTTGAGTGCGTTTTCCGCGTTGGCAACGGCAGTCACCACGTCGGTCAGATCCGCTTTCCCCGAGAGGGCGCGGGTGGCGGTGGCTTCGCTTCTGTAGCCGCTGTCGCTGGCGCTTTGCAGCGCGTGGCCGACCATGTCGATAAAGCTGCCGCCCTGTGCTGCCTGATTATCCGCGACAGTGCCCGCGCCGCTTTTCTCGATGATGTTCTGGGCAACGCGCAGCGCGTCCTGATAAGCACTCGCGGCGTGAGAAAAACTAACATTCGACATACACTCTCCTTCGGTATTTTTTTAATTATAGCAACTAGTTATCGTAATAAGCTAATGGTCTGCCCGATCATCGCCTTCGAGGCCTCGATGACGTTGATGTTAGCCTCGTAGCCGCGCCGCGCCTCGCGCATATCCATCATTTCGTTCATGGGGTTGACGTTGGGGTAGAGCACATAACCACCCGCGTCGGCCAGCGGATTGTTCGGCTCGAAGCGGCGCGCGAAGTCGGAGCGGTCAACCCCCACCTTATCGACCTTCACCACTTCGACGCCGGTTTCCTTGTCGAGCGCGTTCTTGAAACTCACCGTCTTGCGGCGGTAGGGCTGTTCGCCGGGGCGGGTGCCGGTCGATTCGGCGTTGGCGATGTTCTGCGCCACCACCTTCAGCCGCTCCTGCTGGGTTTTAAGGCCCGAGGCCGAAACGTGAATCGTGTCGAGTAAATCCATGGCTCAGCCTTTCTATCGGGTGCCAACAGCGGTGCGGTAAAGCTGGGTGAATTTGCGCATCATCGAGCTGGAAAGCTGGAATTGCGCGGCGGTATCGGAAATCTTGCCCATCTGGTCTTCGAGCACGACGTTGTTTTTGGTCGGCGAGATTTCAAACGTCTCGCGATCTTTGACGCTGGCAAAGCCCGAACCGTTACCAGCGAGGGTGCCGTTCATGTGTTGCGGCGCGGTGGCGGTCATGCCCAGATGCGGGGACGGCGCGGCGATCATTTTGCTGAAATCTGGCTTTTTGAGGTCGTTCGCCTTGTAGTTCGGCGTGTCGATATTCGCGATATTCTGTGCCAGCACACCCTGACGCTGCGTCATGTATTTCATGTGCAGGGCCAGCATGCTGTTGATATCGGGTTTGGTGGTGTTCATGCTCGGCTCCCTTCCGTGGTTACCCTCGTGCGTTGCAAGGGTAATGCCAGTTAGTACTATCAGCTTGCCGAGCTCTTGCCTGGGGGATTGAAAGGGCGCCCCTCTGAGGAATAACTTCAATATAGGCAAGTTTTACCTAGATAGCAAGTAAAATATGCTCTGGAATCGCCTCGGCGACTATGTTAGACAGGGCATAACCAGTTAGGTCGTAAGCAAGACAGTAGGTCCTTATGCTTTATTTATCGCGCAAGCTTGGCGAGTCGATTGTCATCAACAACGCCATCGAGCTGACGGTGATTGAGGTGCGCGGCAAAACCGTCAAGCTCGGGTTTGTGTTCCCGCCCGACGCGACGGTGCTGCGCAAAGAGATTTACGACAAAATCATGGCCGAGAACATGGCGGCGGCAGGCAGCGGCGACGCCGATTTCCTCGGGGATGAATTCAACCTGACGCATCTGGATGCGCTGCCGCCCATCGAGAAAAAAGACTAACCCCCTGCGGGAGGATTGCCGTGACCCATGAGCCGCCGCCTTCGCTTGACATCAGGGAAGCCGATGCGCGTGGACGCACCACCCCTGCTGCCATCAGCAAGGCGGTTGCCATCGAATACGAGCGCGGGGTCGATGAAGCGCCGCGTGTGACCGCCAGCGGCAAGGGCGTGGTGGCCGAACAGATTCTGGCGATTGCCTTCGCGCGCGGCATCAAGGTGCGCGAGGATGCCGAGCTGGTCGAGATTCTCTCGCTGATTGAGGTGGATTCGCCCATTCCGCTCGAGGCGTTCGCCGCCGTTGCACAAATCCTCGCCTTTGTGTATCAGGCCAATGCGCAGCGCCAACCCCGAGCCGGAGAGTAACTATGCCCTTACCCGACCTCGACCCCACCCACGATGCACGCCGCCTGTTTGGCGATATTCTCGCGTATATCGATGAGGCGAATGCGCTGGTCGCCGCGCGCGACACCGTGACGCTCGCGGGGCTGGATACGGCGGTGGATGCCTTGTGCCGCCGCATCGCCGCGCTCGATGCCGACGTGGCAAAAACCTATGCCGACGACCTCGATCTGCTGATGCAGCGCATCGTCGCCATGCAGGGGAATATGATGGCCCTGCAGGCAGAGGTGGCGGCCAGCCTCAATGGCCTTGGCCGGCAGCAGAAAGCCAGCCACGCCTATAGCAAAGCCCCCAGCGGCAGGGCGGAGGAATAATGGAACTGATGGAGTATTCGCGCTTTTTCCTGGCGCTGGCGTTTGTGGTCGGCCTCATCTGGCTGTCGGGCTATCTCCTCAGGCGCACGGGGCTGGATAAGCGGCTGCGCGGGGTAACGGGCCAGCAAGGGCGCCTCGCCGTGGTCGACGTGATTTATCTCGATCCACGCCGCAAATTGACACTGGTGCGCGCCGATACGCGCGAGTATCTGTTGCTGATAGCGGGGGATAACGCCCAGTTGATTGACACACTCGAAGCGAAAAAAGAAGGCGAACGCCGATGAGAAATGCACGCATGATGACGCGGCTGCTGCCGGTGCTGCTGGCCGGGCTGCTGCTTACCCCGCTGGCCGCCTATGCCCAGAGCCTGAGCCTCGATGCGGGCAATGGCGGCGGCGCGGCGACTTCGCGCATCATCCAGATGGTCATCCTGCTGACCGTCCTCAGCCTCGCGCCCTCCATCCTCATCATGGTGACGTCGTTCATGCGCATCATGATTGTGCTGTCGTTCGTGCGCACGGCGATGGGCACGCAGAACACGCCGCCCAACCAGGTGCTGGTGGCATTGGCGATGTTCCTGACCCTGTTCATCATGACGCCGACATTCCAGAAATCCTACGACAGCGGCATCCAGCCGATGATCGAGGAGAAAGTCACGCAGGGCGAGGGAATCAGGCTCGCCGCGCAGCCGTTTCATGATTTCATGATGAGCCACGTCAAGGAGAAAGACCTCGAACTGTTTGTCGATTTAAGCAAAACCAAGGTCGATAAGCCCGAGAATGTGCCCTATCAGGTGCTGATACCCTCGTTCATGATTAGCGAGTTGAAGCGCGCATTCGAGATTGGTTTTCTCATCTTCATCCCGTTTCTCATCATCGATATGGTGGTGGCCAGCATACTGATGGCGATGGGGATGGCGATGCTGCCGCCGATTGTGATTTCGCTGCCGTTCAAAATCATTTTCTTCGTGATGATTGATGGCTGGTATCTGCTGGCGGGTAGCCTGGTGCGCTCGTTCGGGGTCAACTGATGCCGTGGCTTTTCAACCTGTTCGGGGTGGCGCTGCTGATGCTCGGCGTCCTTTTTGCCGTATGGATTTCGTTCTGGGTGCTGCTGGCGGTGTTCGCGCTGGCGGTGGTGCTCGTAATCTGGTCGCATCTGCGGGCGTTTCTGGTGGCCAAAGGCATCCTGAGCCCGAGGTTTGATGCGCCGCCGGATGGTGAAGAGGGCGGGGAGGATGCTCCTACGATTACCATCATCGAGGGGGATTACACCCGCGTGGACGATCGGCGCGAGTAGGCGCGTAAATAGGGCGTGGTTATTTCACCGCTTCGCTTAGCTTGCCGGCGGCGATGCTGGCCCTGAACGTATCGAGGAAGCCCTCGGTACGGCTGATCTGCTCGGCAAGCAGCGCGAAATCCTCGGGGTCGAGCGGGGTGGTGTCGTTGGTGATGTAGTCGAAAATCTGTTTGTAGCCACTATCGGGAATCAGGCCCGAGTAATAGTCGCGCAGGTAGCGTAGCTGCACATAATCACCTTCAAACGCATAGCCGAGCGCGAGTTTCAGCAGCACTTCGGTCTCGGTGGCCGACAGCGGATCCGTGAGGTTGGGGCGGGCGTTGAGAATATCCTCCGCATGGTTGACGACGTTGGGCCAGTCCTTGAGCGCCCATAAAATATCGAGCCTGAGCAAAGCGCCCACCGCGCTGTTATCTCCGGTGATGACGCCGAGCGCTTCGGCGTGCTTGCCCAGTCTGGTCAGGGCTTGTGCCGTCAGTTGGCGGCGCTGGGCCTGCAGCGGCGGTTCGTTGCCGCCATAATTGGTGACTTCAAGCACGTTGAGCGCTTCCTGCGGGTGGTGGTCGAGCAGATAGAGCAGCGCGAGGCGGGCGCCGATTTGCGAACGCACCGCGCCGGTGGAGCGGAATTTTATCTGGTTTTCGAGCAGTTGGGTGGCGCGTTCCAGCAGATCGATCGCGGCGAGGCGGTCGGCGAGGTTCTGGATCATTTTATCGCCTTTTTCGCCCAGCGGTGTCAGGTCGCGGAACTCGTAAAACAGCGCCAGCGAGTTGAGTGGCGTCAGGTCATCGGCGAGGCCATCAAGGAAAACGCGCTCGAACAGCTCACTCAACTGCCCAGAAATGCTCAGGGTTTCCGGGTCGCCGGGGAATCCTTCGAGAATGGCTTTGTAGGTGCGCAGCACGTCGCCGTAACGCTTGCCGTCGGTATAAATAGTGATCAGGCTTTGCAGGATGCTGCGGTCGATGGCATCCCCCCGCCAGGCCATGCGTGTGCTTTCAAGGATTTCCGCCGCCTCGTCGCCGGTGATTTTGCCGTTGGCGTAGCGCAGCAGCGCTGCCGCATAACGTGCGCGTATGGCGATGCGGCGATCTTCGATCTGTTTGGCGAGGCGGTCGAAAATCTCGTAGGCCTGGTCGAATTGTTTTTTCTCCACCGCGACGGCACCCAGCGCATATTCGGCATCGAAGCGCACCGGGCCGAGCAAATCGTCGGGCACCAGCGAGTCATAAGCGGCGAGCGCCTTTTCGGGCTGGTTATCCGCGATATAGGCTTCGGCAGCGAGGCGGGCGAGATGCTGGCGGATGCGCGGCGGGTAAAAGCGGATGAAGGATTTATTGTATTTCAAAAAGTGAAAGACAGGCTTTGCCACAATGGCAGGCGGCGGTGGTGGGGCGGGTGGTGCCGCCGGGTCGATGGGAAGGTTGGCGGCGCTGTCACTTCCGGCCACCGGGGTTTGCTGCGCCAGTGCTTGCTGCAGGGCTTGTGCCGCACTCAGCGGCGGGGCGTAGAGCGCCACCAGCTCGCGCCACAAGGCGGCTTCTTCGAGGCTGTTAAGCTCGGGCGCCTGCAAATCCTGCGCGGCGAGGCGCATATGGTTATCGAGCACATGCGCCGCCGCACTCAGCAGCGCCAGTTTGTTGGCGGCGTAGTATTGCGGGAATTGCTCCCGCAGGAGGGTGAGTACTCCCGCCGCTTCGCTGCCGAAACCCGATGAGAGGTAGAGCTTCACCAGTTCGAGCATGGCCTCGGCTTTTCCGGCTCTGGTCGCAGTGGTGACGGCGTGCAGGCGGGTGATTTCCGTCTCGCGGTATTTTTTCTGATCCACATACCACAGGTCGTAGGGCAACAGGATGCCCGAATCCGAGTGCCTGCCGACAATGGGCGCGGCATCGGCCAGCAGCGGCAGGTTTTCGGAGATGGCCAGCCCGTCGCTGCCACCGAGAATCAGCCCGGCGCGGTTGCGGGCGAGGGTGAGGTCGCCCCGGCGGTTGATGAGGGCAATGCCCTGTGGCGAAGCGAGCACGCTCAGTTCGGGGAAATCGCGTGCGATGGCCACGCCGCGCCCGTTCTCGAAGGCGGGTATGACCACCAGCGCATCCCCGGCGTTCGGGTCGTAAAAGCGCAGTTCGGGCGCGACATCGAATGCGCCGAGCACCAGACGCGCGTTCTCTTCCAGCGTATCGGCCGTCACCGGAATATCGAGCAGCGGTTTGCCGGCATTCGTGCCAAGGATAATGTTCCAGCCATAGCGGCCTTTGACCTGCTCGGCGCGGGCGAAGAGGTTGCCGTCGGTCACCAGCCGCAGCACCGTATTATGGGGGTAGGCATATTGGATGACATTGACGACCTGCCTTGGCAGAATGCCGCGCAGCAGGGGGATGTTGGCATCCTGCTCTTGCGAGAATACCAGCCAGATATCCTGACCACGGCGGAAAACAGCGGCGCCGGTGCGGCTGCCCCACGGGAAGTTGAGGGTGGTTTCGCCATTGGCCGTTTTGGCGGTGATGACAAACGGCCCGGTTTCGGGCGCGGCGGTGACTGCCTCGGGGGCCACGATCTCGGGTTTTACTTCCTCCGGTTTTGCGGCGGTGGCTTCGGGTTCGGCTTTGGCGGCAGGTGTGGGCACGGTCGTTTCGGCGATGGCATCGTTTGCGGGCGCGGGCGCTTTGGTTGTTTCAATGGCGGCGGGTGCGGCTTTGGTGGTCAGCAGCGGGGCGGTGGCCTCCACCGCTTTGGCCGGGGTGGTGGCTTTGGTGCTGAACATGGCGTCATCGGCAGCGGCGGAGGCAGCTTCCTTACGCGGGGTAGGTTTTACGGCTTTGGAGAGGGAAGGTAAGGGTGCCGTCGCGGTGGGTTTTGCTTTTTCTGCAGGGGCTGTTTTTGTGGATGCGGCAGCAACGGCAGCGGTGGGCGGGCGAGGGGCTTCTGCCGTGGTGGAAGTATCCGCCGGAGTGCCGAGGAAATCAACGCCCACGCCTGTCCCCGTGACAAACTGCCGCAGGCGGTAGGTCTGGCTTAACGTCAGGGTCAGCGTGCGCTTATCGGCGGAAAGCTGGGCGGCGGTGACATAGCCGGGCAGGGCGGCGCGGATGGCTTCGGGTGTATCGCCCAGCGGCTGGTCGAACACCAGCACGGCGCGGGTATCGCTCACCTGTGCTTTCAGTTTTGCCGGGCTGCTGAAATGGAAATTAATTCGCCCATAGCCCTTGTGCGCCTGGCCGTCGATACTGGCTGCATGGGCGGAAAACGCCGCGATGCACGCAAGGGCGAGGTATCCAACGAGGGGCAATTTTTGACGGCGTGGGTTCATAGCATTTTCCGAGGCTATCTTCCCGTAATCCCAAGCGATTGCAACCAGTCTGTCGCAGGTTATGCACTTATTGTGAGAAGGCGCACAGGCGGCACCGCGCGCGCGGCGTGAACGGCTACGACGAAAACAGCTTGTCGATATCGTCCTGGCTGGGCTTGTCTTTGCTCAGTTGCGGGCCGTTGAGCAGCGATTCATCGGAGCGGCGGTGGCCGTTGTCGATATCCTCGACCAGCAGGTTTTCCGGCAGCGACCCGCCGAACAGCTTCACCAGACGGGTGATGCGGAACTCGATTTGTTCGAGCGTGTTGAGCAC
>JANRKD010000025.1:0-36984 GCA_033763655.1 Alphaproteobacteria bacterium | reverse complement strand
GGTATCCCACGACAGAATTTTGGACTATTTTTGAAGGAGTGCGAGTGGCGTTTTAATAA
This sequence comes from Alphaproteobacteria bacterium, assembly GCA_033763655.1. Taxonomy (GTDB): domain Bacteria; phylum Pseudomonadota; class Alphaproteobacteria; order Rickettsiales; family UBA3002; genus QFOX01. The sequence goes on along the minus strand of JANRKD010000025.1, from coordinate 36,925 downwards.
CCCCAATCCAAAAAGCCAATTAAAGCAGCTCAGACAATGGGTTGATGAGAAGCTAACCTAGTTAGCTGGTACAGCCCCTTTCCAAAATCAAAACAACCACCGCCGCGACGCAAGTTGCGCGCGGCTTTTTTTATAACCAAATGGAGTAATGTCTTGTCCAAAAAGAAACCTTACAACTGGTCAAATTCACAAAAACCGCCGCTGCTGCAGCCACACAGCATCGCCAAACACGAAGTCATTGAAGCCTATCTGGAGCGTTATATCGAGGTGCTTACTGCTGATCCACGTCAGGACGCGCTACGCATTACCATTGTCGATGGGTTCTCCGGCGGCGGCATGTATCGGCACGCGGAAACCGGCGAGCTGTGCGCCGGTTCGCCCCTCATATTTCTGGATACCATCCACCGCATGGAGGCGCAGATTCAGGCGCAGCGCACCAAAGATTTTCATATCGATGCCCATTATTACTTCATCGATAGCGATGCGATGGCGCTTTCCTTCCTGAAATCCCAACTGCGAAAACAGGGCTACGGCCACATGATCGGCGAAAAGATTTTCCTGCTGAACGGCAGCTTCAGCCATTTGTTCCCCGGATTGATGGAGGTGATTCTGGCACGCCGTGGCCGTGTACTATTTCTGCTCGACCAGTATGGATACAAGGATACGCCACTGCCCATGATCCGCCAGATATTTGCGCGCTGCCCCAAGGCAGAGGTGCTGCTCACATTCGCTGTGGATGCACTGGTGAACTATATCGCCGGGAGCGGATCATTTCGTGAGTGCCTGCGTAACCTCGATCCATCCGACCGGTTGCTCTCCGATAAGGACATCCACGAAGTGAGCCGATTGAAAAAGAAAGTGGCGCCCTCGGAAGGTGCCGCACAGTGGCGGCTGATGATCGAAAAGAAATTGTTAAAACGTGTCGTCCACATGTCTGGCGCGAGCCATTACACGCCATATTTCATTGTCTCGCGCCAAAGCCATCGCGCCTATTGGTTTCTGCATCTATCCATGCACATCAAAGCGTGGGATGAAATGGTGAAGTTACATTGGCAACGCCATAACTGTTTCGTGCATCACGGCACACCCGGCCTCAATATGTTCGGCTTCGACCCACATAATCGCGCCTATGATTTCCGTTTTGATGCTGCGGCTAAGGAACAAAGCAATGCCGCTTTATCAAAGCAATTGCCCCGCCTGATTTACGCCAAGGACGGCATTACGTTTCGTGACCTGCTGATTAGCCAGAGCAACCGCACGCCCGCGAGTAGCGATATTTTTAGGCATGTACTCAACATGCTGCGTTCAGAAGGCGATATTTACATTATCGATCATCGCAGTGGTAAGCCACGCCGCACGCTGGGGCATTGGGATAATCACATCCTACCCAAACGGCAGGATATTCATATCTTGCATTAAAATAGCGACGCCTGTGCTTTGATCGCGGCATGCTGATGCAACTCCATCTCCGGCACGTCCACACCCAACGATTCCTCCAGCCATTCCGCCACCATCCGCCGGTGGCACCAATCGTCGGGCCTATGCGTGGGGTAATGCTCATGGCATAGCAGCACTGGTTCATGTTTACCGGCCAGCGCATGGAGATCATCCCACACTTTCTGCGGATCAAGCGGCGCGAGTATCTCTTGGAAGTACCGCTCCCGATAGGTGGCATAATCTTTATAGGCTGGCTCAAACAGCCATTTCCCCGGCGCGAGTGAGGGATAGTATTTCAACCCCTCCAGCACATACTTCGGCGATGTGCGGGCAATCGAGATACGACCTCCGCCGGAATACAGATAAAAGCAGCTGGTTTTCATATGCGGCAAGAATAGATTACTATGCGTTATGACCCAACCGTTTTTGCAATCATCCTTGTTTGAAACGCCGCAGCCCGCTATACTCGGCCTGCGCTATTTGCCGGACTTCATCAATGCAGAAACCGAAGCAGCATTACTCGCCACCATCGACCAGCAACCGTGGCTGCATGACCTGAAGCGCCGCGTGCAGCATTACGGCTGGCGTTATGATTACAAAGCTCGCGGCATCGGCCAAGATTTACGCATTGGCACTATCCCGGATTGGCTCGCCGGATTATGCGAGCGCCTGAGCGCCGAACGGATCTTCTCCAGCACGCCCGATCAGGTCATCATCAACGAATACCAACCCAGCCAAGGCATCTCCGCGCATATCGATTGCGTGCCGTGCTTCGGCGACACCATCGCATCTCTCAGCCTAGGCTCTGCATGCGTGATGGACTTCACACACGCCACCACCGGCGAAAGCCAATCCCGCCTACTGGAGCCGCGTAGCCTGCTCGTGCTATCCGGCGATGTGTGTTACCGCTGGCAACATGCCATCCCCCTGCGCAAATCCGACAAATGGAATGGTCAGGCTATCCCACGCGCCCGCCGCATTTCGCTGACGTTTAGGACGGTGATCGCCTAAGTAGCTGTTTTGTTATGGATGCGCTGCTCTATCTTATGAATCACATCTGCCATCCATCCGGGAATATGAAGCATCGCTTTTTGTAGCCCCTTAATATCCCTAGCACACAACACATGCGCGCAGCGGCTGATGATCTGATCATCAATGCTATGTCTGCCAAGATAGGAAAGCGCCTGCAACGTTAGATTGGCATGGTCAGGGATAGCATCAAGCCATGGTATGCGCGCACGTTTTAACTGAATCGTCTGTCCTGCCACTTTGCGCGTGCAGCTAGTTGCATTGGTAAGATAGGCAATTTTAATTGGCACTTGTGTCGATAAGCCCAACAGATTTGCCGCCATAGCACCAGTGGCAAATATTCTATCATTGGGCGCAAGTGCGCGGGCGATATTATCAGGCGTAGGAGAAAGCGCGCCCAGCAGTTTGCTATGCTTTGGATAATAGTAGATGCCACGATCAAGGCGGCGCACCAAGCCCTGCTTAACCAGTCTGGACATCACCTGATCCACTGCCGCACGCGAGCCAACGTCAAGAAAGTCTCTGGGGGTGAACACCCAGCCCGGCTTCCTGCGCTTGATTCGGTTGATTATCTGGTTAGTTATCGACTTCATATTTACTCTCTTATTTGTCAGATAATAACATAGTTTTTTCTGACAATAAATATCTCCCTTCCATCCACTCAAGATTATGAATAATAATATAAAACACCCTTGACCGCAGCTGCATATGTCTTATCCGATAGAGAATGAGACATGATATTTACAGCACCCACCTGTTACGCCACCTGCGCCTGAGCATCGGGCGTAATATCCACCAGCGCCGCAGCGAGCGGAAACTGACACTGCGCAAACTGGCGAAACTCACTGGCATCTCCGAAGGCCTGCTCGATCATTACGAACTCGGCAAAAACGAAATCGCGCTGGATGAGATGCTAAAAATCGCCTGCGCTTTGCGCGTGCCGGTGACGGAGCTGATGCAGGCATGAGCAAGGAGGCCGCCGAAACCCTGCTATTCGAGCGCGAGAAGCTGTACGAAGAAATATGGGCGGAACCGATGATGCAGGTGGCCAAGCGCTACGGTATCTCCGATGTCGGCCTCGCCAAAATCTGCAAGAAGATGAGCATACCCCGCCCACCGCGTGGCTATTGGACAAAAAAATCCTACGGTGTGAGCACCAGAAAAGAGCATCTGCGCCCCGCCACCGTCCAGACGCAAACCGTCGCCGTGGTGGAGCGCGACACCAAGCACCTGGCAACCATCAACGACCAACGCCGCATACAAGCCCCCGAATTCGCCACCGAGCGCCAGAAGGTGCGCCGCCTGAAGATTGCCCTACGCGACATGGAAATTGCCCGCCGCACACGCCTGTATCTGGAGGCGATGCGCGCGCTGCCCAACGCCGCCGAACCAGAGCAAGCGCAGTGGCTGGCGTGGGTGGCGCAATACGCCGACCATATCGACCCGACGGTGGATTTCACTATGCAGGGTATTAAATTACTGCAGAACACAGATTCGTCTACTAGTGTCCATTCTCCAATTTGCCGCCAATAAATCGCAATTTTGAGGGGAAGTTTATTTAGTCTGGCATAACTTCTTTGCGCTTCAAGCCAGTCTGATTTAAATTTCTTTTCTAGCTTATTGCAGTTTTTAACTTCGACAAGTAACTGTGTTCCATCAAGAAGCGTAAGGCGATAATCTGGAACTTTGAAAGGTTCATTGGACAGCAAAAGTCCTGCGGCATGTTCGTGCTTTACGATCGCACATTTACCTAAAGCCCCGACAACATACCCAAACATATAGTCTGTACGAAAACCATGTTGCCGATGTTTCTCGCTAGCGACTTTTTCATAATCAGCAATTAATGCTTCTTTATCTGCAGTATAAAGCTGCGCAGACAAGTGGCTAAGCAGTTCTGTATTTGAGTTTATTTTTCTCATTCCTACCGCTTCTGATGCTCAGGCAAAGCTGCCATTTAACGTATTCTAGGGTGCTGCGGTCTCTGGCTTTTCCATGCTCGCAATTCAATCTGCAGCTGCATTTTCTCTTTGCGCCCGAGCACGTTTAAGTTTGTCCCACTCTTGTTCAAGTTCGGTGATTGGATTCCAATCACCATATTTCTTGGCAGGTATGTTGTATTTTTTGCGTAGCCTTGATGCGAGTTCATGCGCGCGCAACCCAAACTGTGCATAGTGGAATGCTCGTTCCTCAAAATACTCATCAAAGTCGGGAGGCGATGCAATCACTCTCCATGTAAATGCTATGCTCTCGTCGGCAGCATCAACATCTGAGGGGAAAGAGAGAATTTCATACATCAAATTATGGTCGATGCTTTTCCAATCAACATCAGTAGGAAAAAGGGGAGCACCCGGAGATGACACTTGGGGGTCAAGGTATCCTTCGGGTGTGCGTTGACCATAAGAAAGACCATCATCTTTAACTACTGCGACGCAATCAGTCAGATATTTGTCAAAGATGCAAACAACACGAATGGCGAGATACCTCGCTGCCTTTTCCGTATTGTGTTGATTAAATAACCAAGTTCCACCTAAAGCTATCAGTGCACCAAGAAGCGTGGAAATAGCTTCTTTTACATCAGGAAATGCTCTTTGAAGCCAAAAAGCCAGAGCACAAATTATTAGGATGCCCAATACAAATGTAAACTTTTTCATATCGCCACCTGTTGTCCCGAACTGTCCCAGAAGTGTCCCACGGAGTGTTTTTGAGAGGATGGCGGAAGCGGTGAGATTCGAACTCACGGAGGAGTTGCCCCCTCGGCAGTTTTCAAGACTGCTGCCTTAAACCACTCGGCCACGCTTCCATATATGCGCCCATTTCTGAGCTAAAAAATCACCTCAACTTCACCGGTTTTCAAGACTGCTGCGTGGATTCGGGTCTACTGACCCTCACCCTTCGGGTTGCGTTGCAATCCAAAACGCCTGCTAGCGTTTTGCAAACCACTCGGCCACGCTTCCCTATCAGAATGTCCTTTCGGACGGCAATAAACCTCCCCACCTTCACCGCGTTTCAAGGCGCGGCGCCCCCTCACCCTGCACTTTGCTCTGCATTGCACCCGCCCTGCCCATGTGTCATCGGCGTTGGGAGGGCGCGCGCAGGGCGGCGTTGAGCGTGTAGGTGCCCACCACCGTCGCCTTGTCGAGCAGATGCGGGCTGGCCATCAGGCGGTCAAAGGCGCTTTTGGCGGTATCGGCAGGAAGGGCGGGTGCGGGCGCATCAAGCGCAAGGACGATGAAGTGATAATGGTGAATGCGCGCGTCGTTCCAGGGCGGGCATGGGCCACCATACTGACCCGGGTGCGGCACATAGCCCGCCGCGCCGAGGCTGTTGGGGAGTTCGCGCCCCGAAGGCAAGGCGGTGTCGGCTTTTCCACCGGCGATGGTGGTAACATCGGGGGCAATATCGACCACACCCCAGTGGAAAAACTCCTGCCGTTTTGCAGTTTCAGCGATGGTTTTGCCCTCCTTGCCGGCATCCGTGAAGTCGGCGGGCACATCGGGGTCCATCATGAAGACGGCGAAGCTGCGGGTGCCTTCCGGTGCGCCCGACCAGCGGAAGGCCGGGCGCTGGGCAGCGGCGACAGGGCGGCTTTTGCCCCCGGCCACGGGCACGCAGAGCGCCTGCGCTTCGGGGATGGGCGCCCCGGCGGCGACCCCCTCGACCTCAAGCGTGAAGGCGGCCGGTGCGGCATGGGCGGTCAGGCCAAAACCGATGAGAAACAAGGCGAAAACAAGGCGGGCCGGGGTGCGGTAGCGCGGAAGCATAAGCAGTCCTTGTGCGGGGCGGATGGGGGAGTATGAAGCAGGAAATTACCGGCGGATGATACTGGAGCGCCATCGAAATACAACGTCAAAAACGAACGAACCGGGCGCTAAAAGCGGCTTTATGTCTTGACTCGCGCGGGTGCATAAGGGCTATATGCGCAGATAGCGGGCGCAGAGCCGATGCCCGCGCGTAACTATTTGCCGCATGGCCGAGAATAGGGCCATAGGAAGCCGTGCAGGACGCCCGGCCCGATTGTCCGTAACCCCTTAACCGCAAAGCGAACGCTATGGAAACGCAACACCCCTCGCAGGAAACAAGCCAGACGGCCTTCTGTCCCTTCCGGTTCCGCGCTGCAAAGACGGCAAAAATCCAGATCGTGCTGGTGCTTTATATTGCGCTGGTATTTGTGCAGTCGCTGTTCTTTAAGTTTTCCGGCGCACCCGAAACGCAGTTCATTTTTGCCACGCTCGATGCATGGGCGGCGGGGCTGGGCTTTCCCGGGCTGTTTGCGCCGGGCGGTATTTTCGCGGCCAAGGTGATTGCCAGCGCCGAGCTGGTGGCGGCCCTCCTGCTGCTGATTTCGTTGCCGACGCGGCGGGTGATTCTGCGCGTCGCGGGGGCGGCGCTGGCGCTCGGGATTATTTCCGGCGCGATTTTCTTCCACCTCTTCACGCCGCTGGGCATCAACGTAGCGGATGACGGCGGCACATTGTTCGTCATGGCCACCGGCGTGTGGCTGAGTGCGGCGGCGCTGCTGCTGCACGACCGGGCGTTTATCTTCAAAATCTTTCGCCATTAGCGGACGGGTATCGGCATGGATCCGTGGTGGGCGATGGTGGCGGACTGGTTCCGGCCCGAACATTACTGGCAGCTTTCGCCGCTGGTGATGGCGGTGGCACTGGCCCTGCTCAGCCTCGTGTTCGAGGATGTGGCGCTGCTCATCGGTGTGGCCATCCTCCACCACGAGGCCGACCACCTGCTGCCGGTGGTGCTCGGGCTTTATTTCGGGATTACCGGCGGCGACATGCTGCTTTACACTGCCGGGCGCTGGCTGCAACACCTGCCCTTCATCGCACGGCGGCTGGCGCGGCCCGCGACGCAATCGCGCGTGGCACGGATGCGCACGCAATTGCTGCCGATGCTGGTCATCTGCCGCGTGATTCCGGCCTCGCGCCTGCCGACCTTCCTTGCCGCCGGGCTGGTGCGGGTGCCGTTTGCGCGCTACGCCGCCATTTCGCTGCTGACGGTCGGGGTGTGGGTGGCATTGGTGACGTTTGGCGGCTTTAACCTTGCCCGCGTGGTCGAGAGCATGCTGGGTATTTCTTCGGCATGGTTGCTGCTGCCCGTGTCGCTGCTGATGGCAGGCGCGACCCTCTACCACGCGAAAGGCCGCCGTTATGCCGTCTGAGCGCGCCATCGCCCTGAGCGCACCGCTGGCGCCCGCGGGCTTTCCGCCGCTGGTGCAGGGCAAAAAGCCGCTGAGCCTGTTCGAATTCTGGCCGATGTGGCTGTTTTATGCGCCGGTGGTGCTGTGGGCGCTGCTGCTGGCGTTGCGCTTTCGCGGGCTGCTGCTGCCCACAGGGGTCAACCCTGCCTTCCCCGTGGGCGGGATTGTCGGTGAATCCAAAAGCGACATTCTGACAGTCGTGCAACGCTATCTGGGCGAGAACGTGGCGCCGTTCATCCGGCGGCGGCGCGGCACGGGGGATGCCGCCCATGAAGCAGCGGCGATCCTTGCGGCGCTGCCGGAAAACGGGCTGGATTTCCCGCTGGTCGCCAAGCCCGATAAAGGCTGCCGGGGCGCCGGGGTGCGCCCGCTTTACACCGCAGCGGAGCTTGAAAACTACCTGCAGCATTTCCCGAAAAACGCCGATGTGATTGTGCAGCGGCTGATTGATTGCGAAGGCGAAGCGGGGGTGTTTTATGTTCGCCAGCCGCACGAGGCGCGGGGCCGGATTTTATCGCTGACCCTGAAATATTTTCCCTATGTGCTGGGCGATGGGGTTTCCAATCTGCGCACATTAATCCGCCGTGACCCGCGCGCGGGGCGGCTGGCGGATATTTACTTCCCGCGCTTTGCCGACCGGCTTGACACGGTGCCTGAAAAGGGCGAAGCGGTGCGGCTGGCCTTCGCGGGCAATCACAGCAAGGGCACTATTTTCCGCAATGGCGACGCCCTCGTGACCCCCGAAATGGAGGCGCTGTTCGACCGGCTATCGCAGAAAATCCCCGGGTTTTATTTCGGACGCTACGACATCCGCTTCGATGATTTCGAGCGTATCCGCGCCGGGGAAGCCGCCTTTACCATCCTCGAAATCAACGGGGCCGGGGCCGAGTCCACCCATATCTGGGATGCGGAAGTGTCGCTGCTCAAAGCCTGGCGCGACCTCATGGAACAATGTTACCTTGCCTGGAAAATCGGCGCGATTAACCGCCGCGCGGGCGCGAAACTCTTGACACCGGCGGCATTGTGGGCTGATTACCGCAATGAAAAGCGCATGATTCGACACTACCCTTCCACCTATTGAGCATTTATGACCCAGCCCCTCGCCGCCCCAGCCAGCATCACCCCCCTGCACCCCGGCACCGCCGAAGCGGAGTGCGCCTGCGCCCTCACCGGCGGCCTCGACCGCATCCTCGCCGACCTGCAACAGGTGCTCGCAACGCTGCCGGCGGCGGCCTACTGCAAGGCGGTGGGCGGAGAATCCTCGGTAGGCGCGCATATGCGTCACCTGCTGGAGTTCATGCAGGTATTGGCGGATAATCTCGAAAGCGGCGTCATTGATTACGAGAGCCGCGCCCATAACGCCGCGTATGAAAGTGACCCCGAGGCGGTCGCCGCCATCCTGCCGCAACTGCACGCGAAGCTCACGCAGGCCGTGCTGCGCCTTAGCGCCCATCACCCGCTGCTGCTGCGCGAAACCGCCTTTGTCGGCGGCAGAAAAATCACCCTGACCACCAGCCTCGGGCGCGAGATATTATTTATGCTGCAGCATGCGATACACCATCTTGCCATCATCAAAATGCAGGCGGCGGCGATGGATATTGCGTTGGGCGCGCAGATGGGAGTGGCGGTGGCTACTCAGATTTACCGCGAGCAATTGCATGGCTAGCCGCCGCCCGTTCGTATGTGCACGGTAACGGTCGTACGGCGCGGGCGCGACACCCTCATCAGCATGAACCGCGACGAGCAGCGCACCCGCCACGGCGAGCAGCCCCCCGCCCCGTGGCCACACGGCAACCTCACCGCCCCGCGTGACGGCCCGGCGGGCGGCACCTGGATGGGCCTCACCCCACAGGGCAACTGGGCCTGCCTGCTCAACAGCTATGCACCTTACACACCGCCCGCCCCAGCCCCGTCGCGCGGGGGGATTGTGCCCGAACTGCTACTGGCCGACGACACCCAAGCCGCCGCGCTTGCGGCAATGGATGTGGCACGCTACCGCCCGTTTCGCCTGCTGCTCGGGCGCTATGGCACCTGGGAATTATTCCACTGGGACGGGCAGGCGTTGCAACGCGAGGCGCACAGCGACGGCGCGGATTTCATCGTCACCTCCTCCTCGTGGAACGCCGACGCGGTATTGCCGGCGCGCCATGCCGCGTTTGCGCAATGGCAGGCACTCGGGCGACCTTACGACGCGCAGGGCATCCCGCTCATTCACCGCTGGCAGGAAGTAGGCGGCGAACGCTCGGGCATCCTGATGGCGCGTCCGGAATCGCACACCACCAGCCTGACGCAAATCATCCTGACGCAGGATGCCGCGCCCGCCATGCGCTATTGGCCGGTAGCGCAACTCGCACCCGTCAGTTTACAGCAACCCGCGCTGTAGCGACCCGCACCGCCCATTCCTCCGGGCGGCGTTGCAGGCCACAAAAAAAGGGCTGCATCGCTGCAGCCCTTTTCGATACGTCTGCGTCAAACGCTTACGCTTTCACGCCACCGGCGAGTTTATCGCACAGGCCTTTGGGCACATAGATCCAGTTGTTGGCATCATGGTCTTTTTTCGACTGACCTGCACACGAGCTGCTGCCGTCTTTGGCGGCGCAGTCGTTCTTACCGGCCTTTGCGACGCCGTAGCATTTTTCACGCTCGGGTTTGTCGGCGGCCTGAGCGGCGGTGCCGCTGACGAGGGCGGCCATGACTGCTGCTGCGAGAAGTTTCTTGTTCATAATCATTCCTCATGAATGGGGTTCAATGCTTCCTGCCTTTAACGGGCGTAAACAACTTAGGGCAAACGCGGCGATGCGTCAACGCACATCGCCATTTTTCCGGCGTAATAAAGCGCATATTTCCTGATTATTCCGCCCATTCTAGCGCAGTGTAACCTTCGCCTGAACGGCCGCGAATTAATTCTAAATGGAGCCTGCTTCCAGGCGGCTGAATCCGGCACATTTTCATGGTTTTCGTTTGACCGCCCCCCCACACAAATTTATAACATCCACAACCGATGGTTCATTGGGAACACGGTTATAGCAACCCCACGTCAATGGAGACTTTCATGGCAATCACTTCGAATAAACTTGCAACCGCAGCACTCGCCGGCCTTCTCGCCGCCGGCTTCATGACCGCCGGCGTTGCAAACGCTGCCGACAAAGCCGCTGCTCCGGAAAAAGCAGCAACCGCAGAACACGCCACCGACAAGCACGCCTGTGCAGGCAAAAACTCCTGCAAAGGTAAAGGCGGCTGCAAAACCGAGAAGAACGCATGCAAAGGCCTGAACGAGTGTAAAGGTCAGGGCGGTTGCGCGACCGACGGCAGCAAGAAGTAATCCCTGCTGCACATGAGAAGAGGCGGGGGTGGCAACATCCCCGCTTTTTCCACCTCCGGGATGCCCCGCATGACCCCTCGTCCGACAGTTTTTCCTGAACTTGGTTTTGGCCTCGGGCTGCGCATCCCGCATTACCGCCATATTTTCGAGCACTGGCCCACGGTCGGCTGGTTCGAAATTATCTCCGAAAATTTCATGGATACCGAGGGGCGCCCCTTGCGCAACCTCGCGCGCATTGCCGAGCGCTATCCCGTGGTCATGCACGGCATCGGCATGTCGATCGGCACCATCGACCCGCTGGATTCCGAATACCTGCGCAAGCTGAAAAAACTGGCCGATTGGCTGAAACCTGCCTGGATATCCGACCATTTATGCTGGACGGGGGTGGCGCATAAAAACACGCACGACCTGCTGCCCGTGCCCTATACGCCCGAAGCGCTCACCCATATTGTCGGGCGGATTAAACAGGTGCAGGATGTTCTGGGCCGCCCGCTGGTGCTTGAAAATCCCTCGACCTACCTCGAGTTCAAAACCTCGCAAATTCCCGAGGCCGAGTTCATCGCGCGCATGGCGGAGGAGTCCGGCTGCAACCTGCTGCTCGATGTCAACAACGTCTATGTCAGCTGCTACAACCACCGGCTCGACCCCAAAGCCTACCTCGACGCGCTGCCGCTTGACCGCGTCATCCAGATTCACCTCTCGGGGCACACTAACAAGGGCACCCACATCATTGACACGCACGACGATCATGTGGTCGATGAAGTCTGGACGATGTACCAGTACGTCATCCATCAGGCGGGGCGCACCATCAACACCATGATCGAGTGGGACGACAACATCCCCGAATTCGCGGTGCTTAATGCGGAGCTGGACAAAGCGAAAGAAGCGGCGAGCCGCGCGCATCTGCACGGCGCATTGCCCGACCTGGCGACGGCGCAGGAGCGTTATGTCGCCAACCGCATCACCCCGCTGGCCGAGGCGCAAGGCCGGATGCAGGACGCCATCCTGCTCGGCGCCGCCATTGACAGCAAGCCCGAAGAATGGATCCGCGCCAAGGCGGAGTTCCCGGCCGCCGACCAGCTCGGGGTCTATCTGAACGCCTACCGCTTCCGCCTTCACAACGTCACGACCGACGATTACCCCGTGCTGCGCCATTACCTCGGCGAGGAGGTCTATGATCAGCTCCTGCGGGATTTTGTCAATGTCGCGCAGTCGGATCATTTCAACATCGGGCGCTACAGCGCCAAGCTGCCGGAGTTTCTGGCGCGTCACCCTGCGCGCGACGCCTTCGCGCTCGAACTCTGCGCGCTTGAAAGCGCAATTGCGCAATTGGGCGACCCGGCGGAAACCGAGCCGCTGACGCCCGGACATCTCGCGGAAATGACCGCCGAAACGCTGATGGAAGCGGTGCTTTACCCGCGCCGGGCGTTGCAGTTGTTTGCTTTTAACTACCCGGTGAACCGCTATTACCGCGCGGTGAAGGAAGAGGAAAACCCGACCGCCGCGCCCGACCCCGAAAAAACTTTCCTTGCGGTTTTCCGTCACGAGAATATCGTCTGGCGGATGGATCTGGGCGAAACCGAATATCACCTGCTGGCTAAGCTGTTTGCGGGTGTGCCCGTCGGCGAGGCGCTCGAACAGTTGCAGCGCGACACACACCTGCCGGAAGAGGAACTGCTTACCAACCTCTCCGAATGGTTCGCGCGCTGGATGCGCAACGGCCTGCTCGCTACTCCCGAATCTTACTCACCCACCGAACCTGAAAGGAATGCCGCATGACCAACTCCCCCACCTGCACCCCCTCGGCCTGCTGCCAACGCCTCAACGGCCTCGCGAGAAAAATCCTGCCGTTGCTCGACAAACTGTCGTTCCTGCCCGTGCTGGGCATGCGGCTATGGATTGCCGATGTGTTCTGGAAATCCGGCCTGACCAAAATCACCGATTGGGAAAGCACCGTCGCCCTGTTTGCCGATGAATACCAGGTGCCGCTGCTGCCGCCGGAGCTGGCCGCCACTCTGGGCACGGGAGCGGAACTGATCGCGCCGGTGCTGCTGGTGTTCGGCCTTGGTGCGCGGCTGGGCGCCGCCGCCCTGCTGTTCATGACCGGTGTCATCGAATTCACCTACATGCATTTCGACATTCATCTGGTCTGGGCGCTGATGCTGGCGCTGATCCTGTTTCAGGGTGCGGGCAAAGCCTCGGTCGATTATTTCCTGCGCAAGCGCTTCCTGAACGGCGGCGCCTGCTGCGATGCGAAGAAATAACCGCGCACAGCCATAGCGGCGTGGATTGGGGTGCCTGTCATCATCCCCGTGACAACCGGCGGTAAACCGGCTAAACCTGCGCGCATGCGGTATATTTCCACACGCGCGGTTGCGCCCGGGGTCGATTTCAAAGGCGCGCTGCTGGCCGGGCTGGCCGGCGACGGCGGCCTCTATGTGCCCCAAACTATCCCACATTTCAGCCCGGCCGCCATTGCCGCGCTCGCGGGCCTTTCCTACCCCGAGCTGGCGCTTGAAATCATGATGCCGTTTGTCGGCGACAGTTTCCGCCGCGCCGACATGAAGCGGATGATTGATACCGCCTACGCCAACTTCCGTCACGCCGCGATTGCGCCGCTGACGCAGCTTGCCGCCGACCATTTCCTGCTCGAACTGTTCCACGGACCGACCCTCGCCTTCAAGGATTTCGCACTGCAACTGGTCGGCCAGCTCCTCGAAGCGGCGCTGCCGGAAGGCGAAAGGGCGGTCGTGCTCGGCGCCACCTCGGGCGATACCGGCTCGGCAGCGATGGCGGGCTGCATGGGCCGCGCCAACCTCGACATTGTCATCCTCTACCCCGAGGGCCGCACGTCGGAAGTACAGCGCCGCCAGATGACCACGCTCCATGCGGCCAACATCCACGCGCTGGCGGTGGACGGCACGTTCGACGATTGCCAGGACATGGTGAAAGCCCTGTTTGCGGATGCGGAGTTTCGCGCGGGAACGCCGCTGCTCGCCGTCAATTCCATCAATTTCGCGCGGGTGCTGGCGCAGATCGTCTATTACTTCTACGCCGCCTTACGCCTCGGCGCGCCTGCACGTGAAGTCAGCTTCTCCGTCCCCACCGGCAATTTCGGCGATATTTATGCAGGCTACCTCGCCCGCGCCATGGGCCTGCCCATCGGCAAGCTCATCATTGCCAGCAACGCCAACGACATCCTCGCCCGCTGCGTGGAAACCGGCGCCTATCACAGGACGGGGGTCACCCCCACCCTGTCGCCCAGCATGGACATCGAAATCAGCAGTAATTTCGAGCGCCTGCTGTTCGACCTGTTCGACCGCGACGGCGCCGCACTCGGCCGGGCCATGGCGGAGTTCCGCGCCACCGGAACGCTGACCCTCACGCCCGCGCAGCACGCCGATTTCACCGCCCTCTTCGCCGCCCACCGGGTCGATGATGCAGCCACCCTTGCCATCATCAAACGCACCTACGAAACCACCGGCACCCTGCTCGACCCGCATACCGCCGTCGGCGTCGCCGCCACTAAGGCGCTTAAACCCACCGGCCTCACCGTGACGCTGGCCACCGCCCACCCCGCCAAATTCCCCGAAGCAGTGAACCGCGCCACCGGCCTCACCCCGCCGCTGCCCGCGCATCTGGCCGATTTATACGACCGCGCCGAGCATTTTACGCCGATGGAGCGTGACTTACCCGCGCTTAAGGCCTATATACGCGGCCTATGACCTACACCCTCACCACCCTGCCGAACGGGTTTCGCATTGCCACCGAGCGCAACGCGGAGGAACATTCCGCCGCGTTCGCGATTGCAGTCGATGTCGGCGCGCGGCACGAAACGGAAAATGAGGGCGGGCTTTCGCACCTGCTCGAACATATGGCCTTCAAAGGCACCGCGACCATGAACGCGCGCGCGATTGCCGAGGCGTTCGACCTCATGGGCGGCAACGTCAACGCCTATACCAGCCACGAACACACCGTCTATTACGCCAAGGTGCTGAAAGAATACGCCGCCGACGCGCTGCGTTTGCTGTGCGAAATCCTCGCCGGTTCGACCTTCGATGCGGACGAGCTGGAACGCGAACGGCAGGTGGTGCTGCAGGAAATCGCCATGCACCACGACACACCTGACGATCTGGTCTTCGACCTGTTTCAGGAAATGGCCTTCGCCGGGCAGCCCCTCGCACGGCCTATCCTCGGCAAGGCCGCGCGCGTCGCCACCTTCACCCGCGAGGATCTCATCCATTACACCCGCAAGCACTACCAGCCCAACCGCCTCGTGCTGGCCGCCGCCGGTTGCGTCGATCATGCCGAAACCCTCGCCATCGCCACCGAATTTTTCGGCAGCCGCACCAACGCGCAGGCCAAAACACAAGAGCCTGCCGCCACCTATCAGGGCGGCGAAAAAACCCTCGAAAAAGACCTCGAACAGGTGCAGCTCGTGCTTGGCTTTCCGGGCCTGCCCGTCACCCATCCCGACTATTACGCGCTGCAGGTATTTGCCACCATCCTCGGCGGCGGCATGTCCTCGCGCCTGTTTCAGGAAGTTCGCGAGCGGCTGGGCCTTGCCTATGCGGTTTCGGCCTACGCCTCGGGCTATCAGGATGTCGGCGTGCTGGGCATTTACGCAGGCACCACAGCGGCTCACCTGCCCGCGCTGACCGGCGCCCTCAAGCGGGTGCTCGCAGGTATGCGCGAGGGCGTGAGCGACGCCGAACTGCTGCGCGCCAAAAATCAGCTTAAAGCCGGCACGGTAATGACGCGCGAGAATTGCGGCTCCATCGCCGAGTGGATCGCGCGCCACCTGCATGTCTATGGCGAATACCGCACCGCCACGCAATTGCTCGCCGAGATCGACGCGGTAACGCAGGCCGATATGGTGCGCATGGCCAATCTGGCCTTAAGCGCCGCCACCCCCACCGTCGCCGCGCTCGGCCCCATCGGCAGCGTGAACAGCGCCAACCTCAGCGTGAAACTCGCCGCGTGACCACGCCGCAGAGCATCACCGTCGATGAAACCAGCGCGGGCCTGCGCCTCGATAAGTTCCTGAGCGGCGCCCTGCCCGAGATCAGCCGGGCGCGGCTGCAGGCATTGATTGAAGCCGGTGCGGTATGCCGCGCCGCCTCTCCCCCCACGCCCGAGGCACGCGTCATTGCGTCGTCGAAAGTCAAAGCGGGCGAAACCTACACCCTCACCATCCCCGAACTGGTGGCGCTCGACCTCACCCCTTCCTCCATCGCGCTCGATATTGTCTATGAGGATGACGACCTCATCGTCCTCAACAAACCGGCGGGCATGACCGTCCACCCGGCGGCGGGCACGCGCGGCGACACGCTGGTGCACGCGCTTATCGGCCATTGCGGGGCAAGCCTTTCGGGCATTGGTGGCGTCGCCCGCCCCGGTATCGTCCACCGCATCGACAAAGATACATCGGGCTTACTGGTGGTTGCCAAGCACGACGCCGCCCACCAGCATCTCTCGGCGCAACTCAAGACACGCACCCTGAAACGCACCTACCTCGCCTATGTCTGGATGGCGCTGACCCCGCGTGCGGGCAGTATCGACGCCCCAATCGCCCGCAACCCGCGTTACCGCCGCCAGATGGGCGTCGTCGCCGACGGTAAACATGCCGTCACCCATTACGAAACCCTCGCCGCCTACCACATCCCCGGCAACCTGACGCCGCTGGCGAGCAAGGTGCAATGCGAACTGGAAACGGGGCGCACCCACCAGATCCGCGTCCACCTCACCCATGCCAAATGCCCGCTGATCGGCGACCCGGTCTATGGCATGCCAACGACCACGCGCCTTGCCCGCATGAAAGCGGCGGGCTACCGGCTGACGCCCGATGCTATCGACGTATTACAACGCTTCAACCGGCAGGCGCTGCATGCGCAACATCTCGTGCTAACCCACCCGAAAACCGAAGAAATCATGGAGTTCTCCTGTCCGCTTCCCGCCGACCTTATCGCCCTTGAGAGCACCCTCGTTTCCTTGACAATCAAGGGCTGATAGGCTATATCTTCAGGCAAGAATAAGGTGCCATACGCACCGTAACCGGCAAGCCCCCGGCGGTTCTCCCGCCACCCCCGAGGATTGATATGACCATCACCCGCCCGCATGCCCTGCCCGTCATTTCGCCGGATGGAGGCCTGCGCCGTTATATGCAGGAAATCCAGAAATTCCCCATCCTCGACGCGGATGAAGAATACATGCTCGCCAAACGCTGGAGCGAATACGGTGATTACGACGCCGCCCACAAACTGGTCACCTCGCATTTGCGACTGGTTGCCAAAATCGCCTACGGCTACCGCGGCTACGGCCTGCCGGTCGCCGAGCTGATTGCCGAGGGCAATATCGGCCTCATGCAGGCGGTGAAAAAGTTCGAGCCGGAAAAGGGCTTCCGCCTGAGCACCTACGCCATGTGGTGGATTCGCGCCAGCATTCAGGAGTTTGTGCTGCGCTCGTGGAGTCTGGTTAAAATGGGCTCCTCCGCCGCGCAGAAGCGCCTGTTCTTCAACCTCAAAAAAATGCGCAAACGCCTGAAAGCGGTCGATGACGGCAAAGCCCTCACCCCGCAGGAAATCCGCACCATCGCCCATGAGCTCGACGTCAACGAGCAGGATGTCATCGACATGGATCTGCGCATGGGGGCGACCGACAAGAACCTCAACGCCCGCGCCCACGCCGACGGCGAAACCGAGTGGATGGATATGCTCGCCGACCCGGCGGCAAGCCACGAGGAAATCCTCGGCGACAATCAGGAACTGCGCCTGAAACAAAAGCTGCTGGCGCAGGCGCTGGCCAGCCTCAACCCGCGCGAGCGCGACATCATCGTTGCCCGGCGGATGAACGAGGAAGAGCTGACCCTCGAAACGCTCTCAAAACAGTTTGGCATCAGCCGCGAACGGGTGCGGCAGATTGAGTCGCGCGCGCTTGAGAAAATGACCGCCTTCGTGATGGAAGCCGCCAAAAAAGCGGCGCTGCCCAAGGCCAAAGCGGCCTAAACCGCCGCTTCGACCATCACCTCGATGGCCCAGTCGGGGCTGGCAAGTTTCGCTTCCACCGTCGCCCGCGCCGGGGTTTTTCCTGCCACCACCCAGGCATCCCACACCGCATTCATTTCGGTGATGGTGCCAATATCCGTCAGCCAGATATTCACTTTTAACAGTTTGGTTTTGTCGCTGCCGACCCCTGCGAGAACGGCATCTATCTGCGCCAGAATATCTGTCGTTTGCGCAGCCACGGAGTGCCCTGCCGCCGCCTCGGCCACCATCCCGCTGAGATAGACTTTACCGCCATGCACCACCGCCTCGCTCATGCGTGGGCCCGAATCAATCCGTGTGATGGTCATACCTGTTTGCCCAAAATGTTTATGCCGCCGCCTGGGTTTCGTCGCGCCAGGCACCAATCCGGGCAATGCCTGCCGCCGCCACCGCGCGTTCACGCGCCGCAACGGCGCGCTCAGCCTTTCGCACCACCGCCTCGATCCAGTCCCAGCCGGCCAGCCGCGCCGCCATGGCCCGCAGCATCAGCTCGTTGAGCGGCGAGCCGAGCATGGCGCGGTAGCCCTCGGCATAGGTACCTGTCGCCCGTTCGATCTCATGCAAGGCATCTTCCAGCTCCATCCCCGCAGCGGGTGATTCGTCCTCGATGCGGGCGACGGCGGTTTGCGCCTCAAGCCTGAGCAGCATTGCCAAATCACCATGCTGGTAGGCGGCGTTGAGCGCATGCATGGCACTCGCCTTGCCGCCCGACCCTTCGACCACCATCGCACGGTCGGGGTGGATTTCCTTGGCGAGGCTGCGGTAGCGCGTCTTGATTTCATGATGCCGTGCGCTGCGGACATCGCGCTGGGCGAGGGCGGCGGGCATGGCCACCGCATGCATGGCCGCCTCGTCGGCCAGTGCTTCCTCCTGCTCGAGCTGCGCGAGCCGTTCGGCGACGCCGCCCACCGCTTCGTAATAGGCCTGTGCAAAACTGCTGAGTTCCTGTTCCAGCTGGAACATGCGGCGGGCTTCCGCCTCGAGGCGGTCGAGCGCACGATGGATGCGCACGCGCCAGTAGGTGACAATCTGGCGGTCGGCGCGTTGTCCGAGTGCGGAAAACGCTGCCCTGGCCTGCTCTGTCGCCGCTGCTGCCATAACGCTACCCATAGGCTTTCATGCCCGTATTCCATACTAGATATAGCAGGTAATGCCAAGAAATTTTACGCGCGCAGCCATGCGTTTTTCATCGCCGTGCGCACGAGGGCAACGGTGATGGCGCGCCCCTGCGATAGCGACAGCGTATCCACCGCCCGCACGAATTTCTGTGCGGCCCCGTGGCTGCGCTCGATATGCTGCACGGCAAAGGCCAGCACTTCGGGTGCAATCCGCAACTGGCGGTCGGCGAAATGCTTGGCCAGCACGCCCATCAGCAGCGCATCATCGGGGCTGCCGAGCGCGACACTCGGCAAGGCCCGCAGCCGCGAGCGCAAATCGGGCAGGGGGATGGATAATTCGGAAGCGGCGGCGCGCGCCGTCATCAGCAGGTAATCACCGCGCGCGCGCGCATGGTTGATAAGCTGCGCCAGCGCCGGGGCATCCGTCACCGCCTCGAGATCGTCGAGCACCCAGGCATGGTTGCCGACCAGCAGCTGATCGGCGGGCGCCTGACCAAGGCGAGCGGGCGCAAGAAACGTAGCGCGGGCGCGGGCCGCGAACACATGCGCCAGATGGGTTTTGCCGCAGCTTTCCGGCCCGTGCAGCAACAGCATCGAGTAGGGCCAGTCGGGCCAGCGCTCAATCAGCGCCAGCGCCTGCTCGTTGCCCGCCCCACGGATAAAATCGGCGGGGTCGTAGCTGGTTGCCCGCGCAAATGGCATGACAAGCTGCATGATTTATTGATCCAGATACAGGCCTGATTCGAGGTAACGCCCGACCGCAAATTTTGCCAGCACCCCGATGACCGCCGTCAGCGGCACCGCAATCAGCACCCCGACAAACCCGAGCAGCACCGCCCCGGCGAGCATGCCAAACAGCATCCAAAGCGGGTGAAGGCCGACGCGGTCGCCGATAATTTTCGGGGTGAGAATCTGCGACTCGATAATCTGCCCGGCGCCATAGGCCGCCACCACCAGCCAGAATGAAGTGCCGGTGGTGTATTGCTCGTAGGCCACCACCAGCCCGAGGCTGATGGAAATCGCCGAACCGATATAGGGGATGATAATGATAAAACCCGCC
The DNA here is from genome assembly GCA_033763655.1 of Alphaproteobacteria bacterium. GTDB lineage: Bacteria > Pseudomonadota > Alphaproteobacteria > Rickettsiales > UBA3002 > QFOX01. Next base: position 16,707 of record JANRKD010000025.1, on the reverse strand, counting down.
AGCAGCCCGAGCACCAGACTGAAATGGATGCCGATGACGCTGAGCATCGTGACATAAAATACCGACATAATGACAATGACAGTAATCTGCCCGCGCACATAACAGGCCAGCGTGCGGTTGATGAGCTGCAACTGTTCGCGGATGGTCGGCGCATAGGCCAGCGGCAGCAGTTTATCGACCTTGCGCACCACCGCCGGCCAGTCACGAATCAGGTAGAAACAGACAATCGGTGTAATCAGCAACAGCCCGACGACATTAACCAGCGCCGCGCCCGAAGTCAGCACCCGGCCAACAAACTGGCCGAGCGTCGCCGTGCCGCGCTGCAGCAGGCCGCTGGCATCGACCGGGGGGGTGTCGGCGGTGGCGCCGCTTAAGGCATTGAGTTTTTCAATCATCGGGGCTGCCCAGGCGCGCAGGTTGGTTTCCACCGCATGCAGCATAGCCGGGGCGCGGGTGGCAAGGTTGGCCAGCTGCTCGTAGATAATCGGCACCAGCCAGATGAACAGCGCCGCCAGCAGCGTAAACAGCGTCAGCGTAATGATCGCCGTCGCGCTGCTACGCCCAAGCCCGGTGCGTTGCAGCCGCGCCACCAGCGGGTCCATCAGGTAAGCGACGAACATGCCGAGCACAAACGGTAGCAGCACCGGCTCCACCGCGCGCAGGAAAAGGGTGAAAGCGGTGAGAATCGCCAGCCACATGGCAAAATGAAACCAGCGTGCCTGCCAGCCGTCGCTCATCGAACGTGATTGTTTCATCGCCTTCTCCCTATCTGACGGAAAGCCGCCAGCCCGCCGCCGTCACCGTGACGATGACGCCTTGTTTGGTGAGTGCCTGCTTCAGGCCCTCACCATCGCCCTTTAGATAAATGGTGCCGTCCACTTGCGCAAGCGCGATGCGGGGCAAATCCAGAAAGATTACCCCCGGCGCGTGGCGGATGGCCTCCTGCATGCGGGCGAACTCTTTGGGAACCGTATAGGCAAAACGCACCGGAATCTGGGTGGCATCCTGCTGTATGGCCTGCTCGCCCTCGGCGGTAGCGGTGGCAATCGACGTCACCGCCTGGGCAATCGCGGCGGCCGCTTTCTCAAGCCGCACCGGCGAAGTCTCTTCACTATCCTCGGGCATAATTTCGAGCAGTTCGTTGCGCACGCCATCGGGCCTCAGGCGCCGCAGCAGCACGTTGGCCGCATCCATGGTGCCGGGCGCGCCGGGGGTGAGCACCGCCACGATAATCTCCTCCGCCCCGTAACGGCTGAACATCGGCATAAGCTCTTCGGGCGTCACCGTCAGCGCATTCTGGTAATCTATCAGGCGCAGATCCTGAAGGTTGCCGCCGGGCAACAGGATGCCGCCACGCGCCTGACGGCGAATCTCCGTCACCAGCGGCTCGCGCAGGGCATTTTCCTTCTCCCACAGATAGGCGCGCTCATGCCCGACATACACCGACAGCAGCAATATGCCGCGCATTTTCACTTCGGGCACGGTATTTTCGGCGGGCGGCAGCTTCAGCGCGCGCCGCAAGGCTTCGTCCACCAGCGTGACGTTGATTTCGCTGTAGGTAATCGTCCCTTCGCGACGGGTACGCACCACGCGCGTGCCGCGAATAATCTCGCGGAATTGCGCCGGGGTGAATGTGCTGACCTGCTCGTGCGCGTTCGGGAGGCCCAGCTTGCGCGCGGCGAGGTAAACAGCGCGGTTGCGGGCATAATCGAGCGCCTTGTCCTCGGCTTTGCGGCTGCTGTCATCGACCCCGACGGCGAGCACGCGCATCTCCTGAATGGCGGCACTGGCCGGCATTGCCGCCGCCTGCACGGCCAGCGCAACCATCGCCGCTAAAATCCATCGCTTCATCGTGATTCACTCGTGGGCTGGGCTGGACAGTCAAAGGCAAGGCCGTTATGGTCGGGGCATGCCACTTACTGGGGATGGTAGCGTAAATGGGTGCTCCAATCAACGCACGATATAAACAGGCCGGGGTCGATATCGCCGCAGGCAACACTCTGGTCGAGCGCATCAAGCCCCACGCCAAAGCCACGGCGCGCGCAGGCGCGCTGGGCGGCCTCGGCGGCTTCGGCGCAGTTTTTGACCTCAAAGCGGCAGGTTTCGAGGACGCGTTGCTCGTATCCACCACCGACGGCGTGGGCACCAAACTCAAGCTCGCGCAGCAGCTTGGCCGCCACGCCACCATCGGCATCGACCTGGTCGCCATGTGCGTCAACGACCTCATCGTGCAGGGTGCGACGCCGCTTTTCTTCCTCGACTACTACGCCACCGGCGCACTTGATGTCGATACCGCCGCGCAGGTCGTCGCCGGGATTGCCGAAGGCTGCCTGCAGGCAGGCTGCGCGCTGGTCGGCGGGGAAACCGCTGAAATGCCCGGGATGTACGCAGGCGGCGAATACGATCTGGCGGGCTTTGCCGTCGGCGCCGTCGCCCGCGCACAATTATTGCCCCGGGCCGATATGCAGGCGGGTGATGTGCTGCTGGGCATCGGCTCGCGCGGCGTCCACAGCAACGGCTATTCGCTGGTGCGCCACATCGCCGCCACCACCGGGGCCGATCTCGCCGCCCCGCCGCCCTACCCCTGCGCCGCCGCCACTCTGGGCGAGGCGCTGCTTTCGCCCACCCGTATTTATGTGAAATCGCTGCTGCCGTTGCTGGGCGAAAACCGAATCAAAGGCCTCGCCCACATCACCGGCGGCGGCCTCACCGAAAACCTGCCGCGCGTGCTGCCTGCAACCCTCGCCGCGCGGATTGACTTATCCGCCTGGCACCTGCCCGCCCTGTTCGACTGGCTGCGGGCCGCCGGCGACGTACCGATGGAAGAAATGCTGCGCACCTTCAATTGCGGCATCGGCATGGTGGCCGTAGTCGCCGCCGCCGAGGCTGCCGCCGTGCGCGCCGCGCTGGAAGCCTCGGGCGAGGCGGTGTTTCTCCTCGGCACGCTGGAAGCGGCAAACGGCGACGCGCGCGTGCAATACCACGGATCGTTATGCGCCGGGTAAGAACCGCCGTCCTCATCTCGGGCGAGGGCAGCAACTTACAGGCCCTCATCGACGCCTGCACCGAGGCGGATTTTCCAGCGAAGATTGTCCTCGTCGTCAGCAATGCCGCCTGCGTTAAAGGGCTGGAACGCGCCAGCGCGGCGCAGATTCCGTCGGTAGTCATTCCGCACGGCGCGTACGCCACGCGCGAGGCGTTCGACAACGCCATCGACGCCGCCCTCAGCCACCACCGCGTCGAGCTGGTCTGCCTGGCCGGGTTCATGCGCATCCTGTCGGAAACCTTCACCCGCCAATGGGCCGGCAGGCTCATCAACATCCACCCGTCGCTGCTGCCCAAATACAAGGGCATGAACACCCATGCGCGGGTGCTTGCCGCAGGCGAACGCGAACACGGCGTCACGATCCACTGGGTCACGCCCGAGCTCGATTCAGGTGCCATCATCCGGCAGGAGGCTATTCCGATCTGGGAGGGCGACACGCCAACCCTGCTGAAAACGCGCATTCAGGTGCTCGAACATATCCTTTACCCCGAAGTGCTCAAAACCGTCGCGCAGGAAATGCTCACCGGCACTGCGGGCTAGTCGGTCTGGCGATCCCTGCGCGCCGCGAGATTCTCGCGAAGAGGCCGGATGCCAACATAAAGCTGGCATGGCAAAAGATAGGGGGCAGCCAGTGGCGGCCAGCCGCAGCCCCAGCCACCACCCGCCACCCCAGCCCCACGTGTCACCCCGGCCTTGCGCCGGGATCTACCTTAAAGATGGATGCCGTCATGAAAGACGGCATGACACGTGGTGAGGTTGGGTGCTGTGGGCTACCAAGCCCCGACCCGCGCGCCACTCGACTCTCGACTCTAACCGCTCGACTCTTCTCTTCCCGTTCCCTCCCCTAACCCCTCCCGCTTGCGGGAGGGGGATACTCCCCGGGTGGCAAGGGGGATATCCTCCGGACAGAGAATAGAGGACGGTGTTAACGCGGGGAGTCGCTCCCTCTCCCGCAAGCGGGAGAGGGCCGGGGTGAGGGCCTGGCCGAAGAGTTTGACTACTGGCGACTGGCAACTGGCTACTAACAAACCACGCCCCCACCGGGCGGCTCATCGGGCTGACAACGGCTCAACGGATGGTGCACTCTGGCCCGACGGCATCGCTATGGCCGAGTGGGCGTCAATAATGCTGGCAGGGGTGGTGCTTTCGGCGCGGTCGAGCTGCACGGTCGAACCCTTGGCGATGACGCCGTTTTTCTCCTCCGCCGGAATGGCATTGGTGGATGCTAAGCGCGGCGCCACCGGGAAATGCACCGCGACCTGCGCGAGCGTGCCGCCCCCGGCCAGCATGGCCTGCATTTCCTTCACCGCGCCGATGCCGTAACGGTTGGCAATCTCGATGGCGGCGAGCGTTTTTTCCGGCTGCATGACATCAACCAGATCATGGCCGAGCAGGTAGATGAGCTTGGGCAGCGGCAGGTCTGCCTGCGCCAGCGCGTGGCCCGTTTTCGGGTCGATGACGGATTTATGCTTATACGCATAAGTCAGGTTCATCAGCTCGGTGATGCGCTCGAAAATCGGCTGACTTTGTGCCCATACCGCGCCTTCGCCCGTCCCACGGTCGAGCACGTTGCTGAAATCATGGCCGGGGTTATATTCCTGCGCGTAATGCTGGTAGAGGTCGAAAATTTCGCCGACGCTGATCGCCTGCCCGAGGCCATTGCGCGGGTTGATTTTATTATTCACGAAGGTCACGAGGTCCTCGAACATGGTGGTCTTGCGTTTCCATGTTTCACCGAACGCCTGCAATGCCTTCACCCCGACCATGAAATCGCCCAGATGGCTCGAACGCACAAGGGCGGTTGGGAAAAACAATAAATCCGTAAAAAAGCGCCGCGCGCTACGCTGCCAGAAATTGCTCAGGGTTTTCTGCACAATACGGTTATCGCTGCGCTGCAAATCCTTGAAGGTCACCTGCTCGGGCGGCTTGCCGATTTCGGCGGCGACGGCTTCGCTGAAAATGCTTTTAATGTCGTGATAAACCGTCCAGCTATAGCTGGCGGTGAGGGCCACGCTGCCGACGCCCATGGCGCTGTTGTAGATTAAGGCCGCTTTGCTTTCGGGCGTGCTGTGGGGGAATTTTTTCTGCAACCACGCACCCGGTTTTGCCACCATGCGCGCCAGCGCGTTATCGCGGTAGGGGGCCTTCTCGAACAGGGCGCCGAAAATGCCGCGCGGAATATAGCGGGCGGGCAAGGCCAGCAGCAAATAGCGCACATATTCGGAAGTGGGGGCGAGGGTCGATTGCGTCTGTGTGTGCGGTGGCACGGCAGCGACGCTCCCCGCCTGAGGGGTGTGCCCGATGCCGGTGGTAGAAGGCGGCGCCATGCTGCTGGACGCGATCGCCGCCGCCCGCGCCTCTTCATCCGAAGAGGCGGCGACAGGCGTAAGCGCAGGCATGTGCAATGCCGAAGACATAAGGCGCAGATATCCTTTCTTTACCCCTTCATTTTACGGCAAACGGCGGCGATACACACCCGACTTTTCGTGAAGATTGTGTGACGGTCGCAGAGCTGACAGCGCCACCTATGCGTGGCATGCATCACGGCTTTAATCGCGATTAAACGATGTTTATCAATATATAATTCATCTGTCTGCCCGCCAGCAGCAGCCCGAGCAGCAGCGCCGCCACCGCCAGCAGCCGCACCGCGCGGCGGGCATGCAGGCCGGTCAGGCGCGCCGTGCCTTCGCCCACCCAGGGCTCCTGGGCACCCGCGAGCGACGGGCCGCCGAGGGTGATGTCGAGCGTGCGGGCGACGGCGGTTTGCCAGTCTTTCGCCCTTAGCCCGGCAAATGGCCGGGTCTGCGGCGTGAAAAACCCAGCGAGAAACACCAGCCCACGCGCCAGCAGGCGTGGCAAAAAATCGGCGAGCGCAAACGCCCCGCGCGCCGCCCAACCGAAAGCGGGCCGGGCGCGGTAGGCGTGGTGCGCGCCGGCAAGGGCGAGGTAGACCCCCATGGCGGGCAGGCCACCGAGCACATACCAGAAACCGCCGCCGACCACCCCGACGGCAAATGCCTCCGTGCGCGTGCCGATATAATGGCGCAGCAGCGCATGGCTGTCGGCAAACAGGGCGCGCTCCCCCGCCTGTTCGAGCCGCAACGCTTCGCCCGGTGCGGCGCGCCACAGCCGCAGGTTCGATATGGTGGCAAAACACTGCCCGAACCATGCCAGTAGCAGCAATGCCACAAGCGGCGGCACGCGGCCCAGAAACACCGTGGCCGCCAGCATCGGCAGCAGCAGCATCGCCACCGCAATCAACCCGCGATAGACCCGCACCGCCACTGGCCGCGTATCGCGGTCGAGTTTGCGGCCAAGCGTCGCCACCGCACGGCGCAGCGCCGCAAGGGCGCGGGTGAACGGCCCACGCGCGAGGAGTTCGCCGATACCAAATGCCGGCAGCAACAGCAGCGCCAGATATTCGGCACGTTCGGCAATCAGCGGCAGGTATGTGGCGGCGAGCAGCATCAGGGGCAACCGGAAGAGCATGGGGGCGGCAGGGTCATGCCGTCGTTATTCAATGAAAATCTCAACGCGGCGGTTTTTCGCTTCGGCGACGCCATCGGCGGTGGGCACGGCGGGGTCACTTTCGCCGAAGGCGAAATACTTCATGCGCCCGGTGGCGATGCCTGCATCCTTCAACGCGGCAAGCACAAACCGCGCGCGGCGTTGCGACAAATCGAGGTTATACTGCTCGCTGCCGGCGCGATCGGCGTGGCCGTTGATGCTGATCTCAACATCCCCCGCCGCACGCACATAACGCACTAGCGCCTCAAGCGCGGCGAGCGCCGTATCGCCGAGGCGGTCGCTGTCGAACGGGAAATAGAGCACGGTCGAAGTGCTTTCCGCCGGGATGGTGGTGGTGGGCACTTCGGCGGCGCTGGCTACCTGCGCTTCCGATAATTTGGTGAGGATGGCAAAGAACGCATCGCGCTGGGCGGCAATAGCGCCCGCATCGCTGTTGGCATAGGCCAGATGCAGCCAGCGGTCATAACCCACCATCGCGGCGGCGGCCATTTCCGGCTGGGTGCTGCGATTCACCGCCACCGCCGCCAGTAATTTCGGGCGCGCCTCGATAAATTCACCCAGCGCCGCAGGGGGGATTTCCCAAAGGTCGGGCTCCTCGGGGGCGAGGTCGCGGCCAGCGGCAGCCACCAGGCCCTTGTCGGCAAAATAGGTGGCCATCGACCAGTCATACCGGGCGGTTCTCTCCTCGGCGAACTCGCGGTAACCGGCGGCCAGCGCCTGGCTGTAATCGTCACCCACCGGGGTTTTCCCGCGCAGTTCCTCCAGCGAAGCGGTGCTGTCGCAAGCGACAAGGGTGGCCAGTAGCAAAAGCATGGCGAGAGTGTGTCTAAGCATGGCCGAGCCTATCGCGGTAGGGGTTGTCCGTCGCCGTTTATAGCGGATACCCCGGAGGCTTTCAACCCTCCCGGGCAGGCCCGGACAGATAAAACCCTTGCACTCGCACGCGGCTTGTCCTAATAGCCGCCGCAATTCGTTTCATCACTGGAGAAGACCATGACCGTGCAACGCACCCTTTCGATCCTGAAACCCGACGCCACCGAACGTAACCTCACAGGCGCCATCAACGCCATGTTCGAGGCGGCAGGCTTTCGCATTATTGCGCAGAAGCGCTTGCATCTGAGCCGCTTTCAGGCCGAACAGTTCTACATCGTCCACAAGGAGCGCCCCTTCTATGGCGAGCTGGTGGATTACATGATTTCCGGCCCGGTCGTGGTGCAGGTGCTGGCGCGCGAGGATGCGGTCGCTAAAAACCGCGAACTGATGGGCGCCACCAACCCGGCCAACGCCGCCGAGGGCACGATCCGCAAAACCTTCGCCGAATCGATCGAGCGCAATACTGTCCATGGCTCGGATTCGGCTGAAAACGCGGCAATTGAAATCCGCTTCTTCTTCAGCGAGTGCGAAATCGTCGGTTGATCCACCGCCCGCCTATTCCACAATCTGCACTTTGCGTAAGCTCGTGGTAATGGCGGCGAACGCCGCCGCCAGTGCCGCCCCATCCGGTGCGACGAAGAAAAACACGCCCTGATTCTGCGGCGGCGCCCCCGAGGCGCAACTACCCAGAAAATCGGCGATAACCGCAGAATTGACAACATCCGATCCAAAAGCGATGGTGTAAAGCAGCGTTCCGCCATTCTTTATCTGATTGCATAGCCCGAGGCTGCGGGCGTTCGAGGCGGTCTGGTTGGGTGTGTTATTGGCGCCGTCCGTCATCAGAACCACCGCGCGGGCGATGTTCGGCCTGAAATTGGTGGCTAGCGATTTTGCTTTTTCCAGCCCCTCCGCACTATTGGTCAACCCGCGCGGCGCCATGCGGCCAAGAAACGCCTTCGCCGTGGCCGGGTTATTATCCAGCCCCTGCGCTTCGATAACGACGCTATCCCACGTCACCAGCCCCATGCGCGCATTGCCGCCCGTTGTAAGCAACCCATCGACCATCTGGTCGGCGGCGGCTTTCAGGGCCGCAATCCGCGTCTGGCCGCCGCCCGCATCGGGAATAACCATCGAGCCGGAATTATCCAGCACCAGAATCAGGTCCATATCCGCGCGGGTGGTGGTGCTGCTGATGCGCGTGGTGCTACTGCCCGCCGCCGCGATGCTGTGAACACCGAAATTGCCGACAAACGACGTCCCCACCCGCGTATTCGCCTTCACGGTAATGGTGTCGTTGGCAATGGTGATGCTCGGGGTCGGCCGCGTCACGCCAAGGTAGGTCTGCGGGTAATTCAGGGCAAAGAAAGCCTGCGCGGTGTTGATGCGGGTGGCGTTCGACTCCGCCGCATCCATCGCCGCCGCCGCCAGCGCCGCCTCATCCGCTGCCTGCTGGATTTTCTGGCGCACCAGTTGCTGACGCCCCAGATCGTAGCCCGCACCGCCGATGCCCACAAGAAACAGGAATCCAAGTCCGGTCAGGATCAATACATTGCCGCGCCGGTCACGCCAGAAAGTTCGAAGGGAAAATGCGGTCATACGATGCTCATGCGGTAGCGCCCATTACGGGACGGGAAATGTCGGTGGCAACGCCAACAGGGCGCCATTACGCGGAATAAAGTAGGTGCGTTTGACATAGATGCGCGACGGCACAAAAAAGCTGAAACCGCCAAACCCCTGTCCGCCTGCCGCGCCGACACCACGCAACAACGACTGCACAATCGGCTGGTAACGGTAGAACACTTCGCTCACCACAAAATTGCCGCTATTGACCGCGGTGGGCACAAAGCCTGCAATCAGCGCGGCCTCCGCTGCCGGAAAGCTGGGCGTTTGCCCCGCTACACTGGCATTGATACTCGCGGGCGCACGGTCATTGACGATGCTGCGCACGCAATTATTCTGACCATCGCAGCCGGAAAGCGAACCGCCGCCGGCAATCTGCCAGCGGATAAACAGCCTGCCGTTTAATTTTTCCACCGAAGTCATGATGGCCGCCTGCTGCGCCGCGCGCGCATACGGGTTCATGATGCGGCTTAACTGCGGAAACACATTGCGGTTCATTTCCGCGACGCTGATTTCACCCGCCGCACCCGCGGCGGTGGCGGGAGCATACTGCGTCACAATGTCGGCCAACACATAACCGGCTTTCTCGAGCTTCTGCTGAATGAGAATCAGCCGCGTGATTTCAATCCCGCCAAACAGCATCAGGAAGAAAAACGGAAAGACAATCGCGAATTCAATCAGCGCCACGCCGCGCGTACAGGCAATCAGGCGCGTCAGGTGACGCCCTCTGTTTTTTCCATCTTCACGCCTAGAACGGTTCATTTTTCACCACCGTCGAAGAAGTAATCGTCAGCACCCCATTGCGGCCAAATTGCGAACGAAATAAAGGAAATAGCACCCGCCAGAGATAGGTGACGCGGATTTCGACCAGATCGCCCGCACCACCAATCGAACCGGCCGTAAGGCCCGCCGACAACTGATAGCCCGCCACCCCGTTATTGTTCTGGAATGGCGCGCCCGGTGGGCAGGTGGCGGGGAAGGGGTTGGCCGCATCGGCCAGGCACATGTCAGGCGTCGGCGGCGTGCCGGTGGTCGCACCGCTGACCACGGTAGCGGTCACAATGACCGATTTCGGATTCACCAGCCCGACGGTTTTATCGGCAATGATTTTTTTGATGGAGCAGACAGGATTGGCGCAGCCCGCCACATTGTTGCCAATTGAGGCGCTGCGGCCCACCTGCTGCGTGGCGCTTTCGATGGCGACTTTGGTCAGCATGATCATACCGTATTCGATGATGCCGAACATCAGCATGAAAAACACGCCCGACACCACCGCGAACTCAATCGCCGTCGCCCCTGCCGTGTCGCGCATCCACCGGCGCAAAAACCCGAAGCCTCGCATGCCGCGCCCCTCCAAGCTTTCATCCTATACGTTTCGGGTTAATTTTCAATGAACATTCGGCGGCGCGGCGCCCGACGTCAGAGGGTTCGGCCCCGGCGGGCGATGCTGTGGTCGCGGTGGATATACACATGCTGCAGCAGCCCGCAAGCCATGAGTGTGGTGAGCAGAAACGAGCCGCCATAGGACAGGAACGGCAACGGCACCCCCACCACCGGAATCAAGCCCATCACCATCGCCATATTGATGAAAATATGGATAAATAACAGCGCGGCTACTCCGGCCGCCAGCAGGCGCCCATAGATGCTGCGGGCATGCACCGCCAGCCGCATGGCAAACGCAATCAGCAGCCCATAGAGCACCAGCAACACCACCGCCCCGACAAAGCCCAGCTCTTCGGCCATCATCGTGAAAATAAAATCCGTCTGTTTTTCGGGCAGAAAATCGAGTTGCGATTGCGAGCCGTTGAGCAGCCCCTTGCCGAAAAACCCGCCCGAACCAATCGCGATTTTTGACTGAATAATGTTATACCCAGCTCCCAGCGGGTCGGAGCCGGGGTCGAGGAAGGTCAGCACCCGCTGTTTCTGATAATCATGCAGGAAATGGTAGGCGACCGGCACCGCACCCATGACCGCGCCCAGCGCCCCGGCGAAATACCACCAGCGGATGCCCGCCATGAAACACATGGCAAAGGCGATGACCGAGACAATCGTCGCCGTGCCGAGGTTGGGCTGCTTTAGAATCAGCGCAACGGGGACGAGCGTCAGCGCGGCGGGGACCACCAGCAGCAGGTAATGCCGCGCCTGCGCCGTTACCTGCACCCCCTGGAAATAGCGCGCGAGGGCAAGAATAATACCGATTTTCATCAGTTCCGAAGGTTGCAGGTTGAAAAACCCGATGCCGACCCAGCGCTGCGCCCCAAGCCCCATCACCCCCACCAGCGCCACCATCACCAGCAGGCCGAGGCAGGCCGCATACACCACATACGAAACACGAAACAACTGAGTGGGCGGCATCACCACCAGCAGCGCCATCAGCCCAAGCCCGAGCAGCGCACGCACAGCCTGCGGCAGGGCGAATACCCGCACATCCCCGCCTGAAGCTGAAAACTGCATCATCAGCCCGAGGCCGACCAGCGCCAGCGTGATCGCCAGCAGGCCGCGATGCATGCTGCGCAGGCGCTTGCTCATGCGCCGGATAATCGCGGAATTCAGCATCACCCCTCCACTGTTTTATCAAGGTTAAGTGGCGGATTTTCCCGCAATTCCATCGCTTTCTGCAAGACATCCCGCGCGACGGGGGCCGCCGCCGAAGCACCACCGCCGCCATGCTCGATAATCACCGAACAGCAGATCTCGGGTTTGTCGACCGGCGCATAGCCGACAAACAGCGCGTGGTGGCGGAACTCCCACGGGATGAGGTTCTGGTTCTGCCCGTGTACCAGCAATTTGCGCACCTGGCTGGTGCCGGTTTTACCGCCGAACGCATAGCGTTCATCTTTAATCGCGCTGCCGTGGGCGGTGCCGCGCGGGTCGTTGACCACCTTGAACATCCCCTCGCGGATAAGGTCGAGATGCGCCGGGCTTACCTCCACATCGCCGACGAACTTGTTCGCCTCATCGAGCAGCAATCGCGGCAGGATTTTTTTGCCGCCATTGACCAGCCGCGCCGTCATCATCGCCAACTGAATGGGCGTCGTCAGCGTATCGCCCTGACCAATCGCACTGTTGATGGTTTCCCCCGGATTCCACGCCCCGCGCCCCACTTTCTGCTTCCAGGCGGGACTGGGCACGATGCCCGGCTGTTCACCGCGCAAGCCCAGCCCCGATTTCTGCCCGAGGCCGAACTCCCGCGCCATCGCCGCCAGCGCCTCGATGCCGATCTCGCGGGCCACCGTGTAGAAAAAGACATCGCAGGATTGTTCGATGGCTTCGGCCATGGTCAGCGTACCGTGGCCCTCCACCTTCCAGCAGGTGAACGGATGGTTGCCGAGGTAGAACGTCCCGTTGCAATGCACATGCGAATGGGCGTTGAACTTGCCGGATTTAAGCCCCGCCAGCCCGGTCATCATCTTGAAAGTCGAGCCGGGCGGGTATTGCCCGGCAATCGCCTTGTTGAGCAGCGGCGCGCGTTTATTGGCGCGCAGGTCGCCGTAATAGCCGCTCTTGATACCCTTGCTGAATTCGTTGGGGTCAAACGCGGGCATCGAGACCAGCGCCAGCACCTCCCCGGTGTTGACATCCATCACCACAATCGCGCCCGATTCCTCGCCGAGGCGTTCGATAGCAAATTCCTGCAGGCGGCTATCAATCGTCAGTGGCAGGGCCTCGCCTGCACTCGGGGCCTGACGGCTTAATTCGCGCACCGGCGACCCGGCCGCATTCACTTCGATCTGCTTTGACCCCGCTTTGCCCTGCAACCGCGCCTCATACACCGATTCGATGCCGTTCTTGCCGATTTTCATATCGGGCTGCGACAGCAGTGGCTGGCTCTTATCGACCTCCTCAGGTGCGACTTTGCCGACATAGCCAATCAGGTGGCTGGCATGGTCGGCGAACGGGTAATGCCGCCATTGCCCCTCCTCGATGCTGGCCGCGCCCAGTTCGGGCAGGTGGTACTGGATGCGCGCCACCTCCTCCCAGCTCAGATGCTCGCGCACCAGAATCGGAATGCCGACTTTCGAGTGGCGGATGGCATCGGTAAGCTGGCGCACCTCGCCCTCGCGCAGCCGCATCAGCGGGGCCAGCACCTTCAGCGTGGCGCGCGCCTGTGTCCGGCTGTCAGGTTCAATCACCAGCCGGTAATTCACCTGGTTCATTGCCATCGCCACGCCGTAGCGATCGCTGATGATGCCGCGCGGCGGGATGATGAGTTGCAGCTTGGCGCGGTTATCTTCGGATTGCAGCTTGAACTCATCGCCATGGACAAACTGCAGGAAATAAAGCCGCGACAGCAGCGCCATGCCCGCCGCCGCCTGCACGCCGCCAAAGATGACGGCGCGGCGGCTGACCAGTTTCTGTAGTTCATGCGGACGCATGCATCTCCTACTTCGCGTGTGGCAGCGCGGCGAACGCGCGGGTGATGACACCATAAAACAGCGGATACCAGAGCGCATCGACCAGCCCCGCCTGCAGCAGGTGCCGAAGGCTACCGCTATCCTGCGTCACCGCGCGCATCAGCACCCAGAGCAGCCCGTGCCAGAGCACCAGCATCCCCGCCGCTTCAAGCCAGCGCAGGCGGAACTGCTGGCTCTGCTGCCGCGCCGCCTGCAGGCCCGTCACCTGTGCCAGCAACACGCTCAGCAGCGCCTGCGAACCCAGCGGCGTGGCAAACAGCACATCCTGCAGCAGGCCGAGGGAAAACGCCGCCGTCAGCGGCCAGGCCGGGGGGTAGAACGCCATCATCACTATCGTCATCAGCCACGCGACATTGGGTGTATAGGTCACCATGCCGCCCGAAAGCGGTACGGCGCAAAGCAGCACCAGCAGCGCCCCGATGCCGGCGGGAAACACTGTCAGAAGGCGCTGTGAAAGGGGCTGCATCGCTAATGTTTCGCCAGCATCACGCGCACATATTCCGCCTGCGTCAGGGGCCGCAGGGGCTTGACCATCAGGCCACTGCTATCGCGGCGGAACACCGTGCCGACCATCACGCTCTCGGGAATCAGCCCGCCTTCGGCGGTGGTCATCACCGGTTCGCCCAGGCTGATGGTCTGGCTGTCGCCGCCGACAAACGTCATGCGTAGCAGTGCACCGCCGGTGCCGGCCAGAATCGCGTGCTGGCGCGAATTGCCGCTGATGACAGGCACATGCGAGCTGCTGTCGGTCAGCAGCAGCACCCGCGCCGTATGCTCGCCGACATCAATCACCCGCCCGATTAATCCATAACTATCGACCACGGGCTGCAGCGCCGCCAGCCCTTCAGCCGATCCGGCATCAATCATCAGGGTGCCGGCATAGGCGCTCGGGCTTTGCGCAATCACCTGCGCCGTCACATAGCTGGCCGAGGCGCTCGGGTGGTAGCCTGCCAGCGCGCGCAACGCATCGTTCTCGACTTTCAATGCCTGCGCGACCGCCTGCCAGCGGCGCAACGCATCATTCTCAACCATCAGTTCCTGATTTTTCTCATGCGCCTGCACCAGCGCTTTTTTCTGCGCGACAAACGCCTGCGTACCGCGCAACGGCATATTCACCAGCTGCACCAGCGGCGCCAGGGCAGCATCGAGCTGCGTGCGCAGGCGCGCCACGGCGGGCGCCTCAAAGCGCGTCATCGCAAGCAACGCCAGCGCCAGCAGCACCAGCAGCGCAAACCACAGGCGCGCCTTCAGCGACCTTCTGGGGCCACTGCCTGCGTAACTGTAAGCGTATCGTTCCGGGCGCATGGCGAAACTATAGCCAGCCTGTGAAAAAATCCTACTGGATTGTTTGTTAGGGCCGACCTCCCGCTGGCGGGAGGGGATACTCCCCATAGTGCAGGGGAGGCGCCAGAAACCGATGATGGGCGCGGAATCGTCTGGGAAATAATGCCGGGGTGCCTTCGCAAAGGCGCTTCAAACTACTCCTGCTTGAACAGCACATGCTTGTAGGTGGCGAGGTTCTCGAGCACCTTGCCCGTGCCGATGGCCACACAGCTCAGTGCGTCCTCGGCGACGAAAACCGGCAGACCCGTCGCATGGCTGACCACCAGATCGAGATGCGTCAGCAGCGAACCACCGCCACTCATCACAATGCCTTTATCGACAATATCGCTCGATAATTCCGGCGGGGTCGATTCGAGCGCGACTTTCACCGCCTCGATAATCTGGTGCACCGGTTCGGCCAGCGCCTCGGCAATCTGCGCCTCGCTCAGGATAATTTCCTTCGGCACGCCGTTGAGCAGATCGCGGCCTTTAATCTCAATCAGGCGACCCTGCCCGTCATGCGGCGGGCAGGCGGCACCGATGTCTTTTTTAATGCGCTCGGCAGTGGTTTCGCCAATCAGCAGATTATGGTAGCGGCGGATATAGTTGATAATCGCCTCATCCATCCGGTCGCCGCCGACGCGCGCCGAACGCGCATAGACAATGCCCGACAGCGACAACACCGCCACTTCCGTCGTGCCGCCGCCGATATCGACAATCATGCTGCCGGTTGGTTCGTTCACCGGCAGACCCGCTCCAATGGCGGCTGCCACCGGCTCCTCGATGAGGTAGACATCGCGCGCGCCTGCATTTTCCGCCGACTGCTGAATCGCACGGCGTTCGACCGGCGTCGACCCGGCGGGGACGCAAATCACAATCAGCGGCCCGGCGAAGCTTTTGCGCGTATGGACGCGGTGGATGAAATATTTGATCATCTCCTCCGCTGCGCGGAAATCGGCAATCACACCATCTTTCAGCGGACGGATGGCCTCGATTTTTTCGGGCGTACGGCCCAGCATCATTTTGGCCTCGTTACCGAAGGCGTACGGCACTTTCATGCCGCGTTCTTCGCGCAGCGCGACGACAGAAGGCTCGTTGAGCACTACCCCGCGACCACGCACATAAACCAGTGTGTTGGCGGTGCCGAGGTCAATCGCCATGTCTTCCGACATCATGCCGAATAATTTTGCCAGTCCAAACATAGAGTTCCAAGCGCGTGAGGGGGTTAGGTGCGCGCCACTTTAACCCGCCACAAAGGGCTGGCAAGGGAAATTGCAAGAAATAATACCCCTAGCTAAAGCTGCCATTCGCTTTGCGACATTTCGAATGAAAGTTCGATTCCGGTCGGGTAGGAGTCTATCGTGATGTCTGTGTCCTTGCATGTATTTTATAGAGTCGCCAATTCAAGTGGTTCGATTATTTCTTTAAAATCTCCTGCGCAATGCGCCTTAACGCCGGGATGCGATGCTGCATTTCATCATCTCCTAAATTAAAATTATTCATCCAGATGATTGCCATTACTGACAAGATTGCATCTTCAGTCCGCTCATTTTCTTTTAGCTGTAGAATGGCTGCTGCGATGAGTGCTGCTTCGCTTTCGTACTCATCATGCGGTGCGCCGAGTTCGATGAAGCCCTCCACATCTTCTTGGATGAGGAGTTCATTTACGTCTGATACATGAAGCTGCATATTTATCCTTACTGATTACGCCAGAAAGTGATTACCTTGCCTGCGTTTCTTCCTTCTGTCTCTACTATTACCGTAACACCGTTTGTGCCTTCATATTGATACTGGCGCGTACCGTATTTACCAATTCTAGTCATTACTTTACCAGCTGCCGTTGCTGTTTGAATAGCGGTATTGGCGTCATCCACCGAATAGTATGATTTTGCTGATGGTTTT
>JANRKD010000024.1:0-5196 GCA_033763655.1 Alphaproteobacteria bacterium | reverse complement strand
TGGGGCAGGTTTCTCCACCACCGGCGCAGGTTTCACTGCTGCTGGTTTTTTTTCCGCCACCGGCTTCACTGCAGGCAGCGGCAACGGCAGCACTGGGGCAGGTTTCTCCACCACCGGCGCAGGTTTCACCGCCGCCGGTTTTTCCGCCACCGGCTTCACCGCAGGCAGCGGCAACGGCAGCACTGGTGCAGGTGGATTAGCGGTGACAGGTAAGGCGGGAGCCAGCGGTGCGGCCTGAATGGCGTCTTTCGGCTGCAGAATATCGCTGCTGCTTCGCGGCTTATCGCCGGTAATCGCCGTCAGCGAGGGTAACGCGGGCTTGGGCGGAATCGCCAGCGTATTTTCCGCAGGGGCTTTCGGCAACGCAGGAACCGCGGCGGGTGGCGCAACCGCAGGTGTCGCCACCGGCGCGGGCGCTTCCTTTACCGGCGCGACCACCGCGGCAGGCGGGCGCGGTAATTCGGGCAACGCAGGAACCGCAGCGGGTGGTGCAACCGGCTTAGGCAGCGGCGCGATCTGTGTTTTTGGCAGCATAATCGGCGCATGATCCGGCGCAACCGGTGCCATTTCCGGCAGCTTTTCCGAAGGCGCGGCGGCGGCCTTTTCACCTGGCTTTTGCGGGGTGGCGGCGCTCTCTTTCACCGTTTTCGTATCGACAAGGATGCCTTGTTTCGCAGGTTCCGGCGCGGCGGCCTGCTCGAGGCGCTTGCTGACCGAAGGCGGCAGGGCCGGTGGCGCTTTGGGCACCGGCACCATCATCGGCGCGGTGGAAATCGCTGCCGGTGCAAGCGTGTCGCCGGGCTTCCCGATTTCCGTTTTATTTTCGACTGGCAGCATTTTCTGTACCGGCGGCGCAGAAATTTTCTCTTTCTTTTTCTCTTTCTTTGCTTCGCTTTTCTTTGCGACGGCTTTCACTGCCGCCGGGGCGTCAACCTGTGGCGCGGGCGGCGGCGGCAATGGCGCTTCCAAAGCCTCCGGCACCAAAGCCGGTGATGGCGGCAGCGGCGTTGGCACGCGCGAACGGTTCAGCGGCGGCAGCACCGCCGCCGGCAAGGGCGGTATTTCACCCGGACGCAGGGCGGACGCTTCGGCAGGCGCACTCTCGGACGCAGGCGCAGGCGGCAACTGCGTCGCGGGGACGACTGTCGGCAAAGGCGGCGTCTGCCAGGCCTCGACCCCGGATGGTTTTGGCGCAGGCGGGGTGGGCAACGGCGCAAGCGGCGCTTCCGCCCGGGGTGGGGCAGCGACGGGTGGCGCAGGCGGCAATGCCGGGATATTTTCCACCGGCACCTTGCGCAGGGAGGGCACGGCAGGCGGTGTCGGCAGTGGGGCGGGTTTTTCCGCCACCGGCGCGGGCTGATAGACAATCGGCGGCGGCACGGGAGCCACGGTTACCGGCGCATACTGCGCGGGTTGTAAGGCGCGCAGTGCCTCAAGATTTATTTCGACACTCGGTTGATCGGGCACTAAATCGCGCGCCGCCGCCATCTCGGGCACACTTACCCAGACAAGCCCACAGACACCGCCAAGTAGCGCGGCGCGGGTGGCCTTGAGTGTCAGGAGCGTAAATGCGGACATAGCGCGGAGGTCATTATTTTATTGATGATTTTGCGAGGAACTCGGGTTGTAGCAAAGCATTGCCCCCACTGGCAAGTGCGATTATGCCGACAAGGCGCTTGCACCTCGGCCACCTTTACTCTAGACACGCACGCTATGTCGCAATCCGCCCTGATGACCGTGATGATCGCCGCCGTGCGCAAAGCCGCACGTGGGGTGGTGCGTGATTTCGGTGAAATCGACAAATTGCAGATTTCGAAAAAAGGCGCAGCGAACTTTGTGACCAACGCCGATCTGCGCACCGATAAAATCCTCATCGAGGAATTGCAGAAAGCCCGCCCAAAATTCAGCTTTCTGACTGAAGAGTCCGGCGTCGTCGAAGGCGCGGATAAAAAACACCGCTTTGTCATCGACCCGATTGACGGCACCACCAATTTCATCCACGCGATTGCCTATATCTCCATTTCCGTCGGCGCGCAGGAAATGAACGCCAAGGGTGAGTGGGAAACTATCGCAGGCCTCGTCTACGACCCCATCCACGACGAAATGTTCACCGCCGAAGCCAAGCAGGGCGCCTATCTCAACAGTGCGCGCATCCGCGCTTCCAGCCGTCGCGAGGATCTGCTGCTCTCGACCACCGCACCACGCAAAACCCGCCCGAATTTCGAGCAATCCCTCGCTGCTTTCTCACGCATCGTGGCAGAAGACGCGACCGTGCGCTGCTCAGGCTCTGCCGCGCTCGACCTCGCCTATGTCGCCGCAGGTCGCCTCGATGGCATGTGGTATCCACGCCTGAACAGCTGGGATATGGTCGCCGGCGCCCTGCTCGTGAAAGAAGCGAACGGCATGGTCACCGCACTCGACGGCACACCCATCATCACCGACGGCAAAGGCAGTGTTTTAGCCAGTAACGGCCTCATCCACAAAAAGCTGCAAGGCCTGCTCAACGCGTAAAACGCAGGCGCTTTTCTTCGAACACATTTCTAAAAAACTACAGGCAGCACGCGCCACCCTCAGACGGCTATTTCGCGCGCTCGACATAGGTCAGTTCGTTGGTGTTGACCACAATCCGGTCCCCCATGCCAATGAACGGCGGCACCATCACCCGCACGCCATTTTCGAGCTTGGCGGGTTTGTAGGACGAGCTGGCCGTCTGGCCTTTGACTACCGGGTCGGCCTCAACGATCTCAAGCGTCACCTGATCGGGCAGCTTCACGCCGATGGGGTTGCCCTCGTGCAACTCCACCTGCACCACCATGCCGTCCTGCAGGAAGGCCGCGCGGTCGCCGAGGAAATCGGCCTGCATGGTGATCTGCTCGTAGTTTTCCTGATCCATGAAGGTCAGCGTGTCGCCTTCGCGGTAGAGATATTGGAAATCGCGCTGGTCGAGCGTCACGCGCTCCATTGCCTCATCCGGGCGCAGACGCAGGCCACGCTTGTTGCCGCTTTTAATATCTTTCATCTCGACCTGGTTGAATGAGCGCAAATTACCCGGCGTGCGGATTTCGTGGCTGGTGACCACCCACAATTTGCCTTCGAATTCCATCACCATGCCCGCGCGAACGCTCGAACCATCAATACGCATAGAAACTCCATAAAGAAATTTTGAGCGCCTGAACTAGCAAGAGGACGGCAAACTTGCAAGCGTGAAGCGCTTTTAGCTAGATCTGGCGCGCCGAAAGCCCGTGCTTAATCGCGGTATTAAAGGCCTTCACTGCCGCTGCCGCACCCTCGGGCGCGCTCCACACCGCCGTAATTGCCGCAATAAAATCCGCGCCCTGCGTCACCAGTTCGCCGCAATTTTCCGGCGTCAGCCCGCCAATCGCCACCGAAGGTACGGTGGTATAGGTGCTCCACCAGGGCAACAAATCGGGCTTAGGCGTGCCATACATCGCCAATTTCTCCGGCGATTTCGACTGCGTCGGATGGTACGCCCCAAAGGCGACATAATCCGCGCCGCCTTCGCCCGCTTCCATCGCGAGATGCCCCGAATCATGGCAACTGATGCCAATCGCCACCGCGTCGCCAAGCAGCACCCGCGCCTCGGCCAGTTTCATATCCTCCTGCCCGAGATGCACGCCATCGACGCCCATTTCTCTGGCGAGATCAACCCGGTCGTTCAGAATAAATGCCACCCCATGCGCATGGGTAATCGGCATCAGCACCCGCACTGCCTCGCGGATTTCGTCATCACTCGCCCCTTTCAGCCGCAACTGGAAGGCCGCCACATCTCCTGCCGAAAGCGCCGCTTCAAGCTGCGTCGCAAACGCGCTTAATGCCAGCACGCCGGGCGAAACGAGATACAGACGGCAAAGATAAGGTTCGGTGCTCATGGGTTGGGCTTTAATCCACCGCCGCCGGAAAGGCAATTGTCATGAAATTGTCATGCACGCAGAGGGGTGGTGGGATTATACTCAAGGTATTGTTCATGATTCAGGGAGAAATGTTATGGAACGGCCAGTAAGCAGACAAGCGGAAGAATATAAAGGCCCGGGCAAAGCGTGGTCGGCCTTTGGCGGCTGGGGCGTTGGTGGTATACTCGGCAGGTTAGCCATGATTCCCTTCCGATGGAGCGCCATCAAAAGCATCGTGAATGGCAAGCCAATAGAATCAATAAGAAACTGGTACGGGGCAAACCTGTTTGTATTGGCAACCTCCATCGTGGGCGCAGTCATCGGCTGGAACAAGGGAAAAAATGGACAGGAACAATTCAATGAATCCCAGACACAGCTAACCATCGCCGAACAAGAGAATGCGAATTTAAAGCAAGTCATAACGGTTCAGGAAGAAAACCAGAAGCGCTTTACGGAAGCGTTTTCCTCACGCAAAGAACATGGCACGCACGCAGCCGCTGTGGAAGCGGATAAACATCAAACCCACAGCGCCGAGCCTACCATTTAATCCGCATCCCTTTCCGCTCTGGCGTTTTTTCGTAAATTGCACAGGCGGCAGGGTCGTCACCCCGTTATTCCCCCAGCTTGTCACCTCGTTATTCCCCCAGCTTGTCACCCCGTCGAATGACGGGGTCTATCTTGGCCACAGAATGCAAGAAGATAAGCCCCGCAATAAATGCGGAGTAACAAGCCGGAGTGCGGGGGCGATGGGACGACAAGCCGGAGCATGGAAGGCAAGGGATGAGACCCGGTTTCTTAAAAAAGCGTTTCGTATAAATCGTGCCAAAATGGATTCTCTTTCGCGATGGCTTCATACTTAATCTCGCGGCGCCATTTTTTGATAATTTTTTCGCGCTTAATCGCTTCCTCAATCGAGGTATGCACTTCGTAATACATCAGCATGTTTACGCCATATTTTTTGGTAAATCCTTCGGCAACCCCCTCTTTATGTTCCCACACACGACGAATCAGATCGTTCGTTACACCGACATAGAGTGTGCCATGAAACGCCGACGCAAGGATGTAAACGTAGTATTGCATGCATGACCCAAGGTAGACCCCGTCATTCGACGGGGTGACAATGCAGAGTGCGAAAGGCTAAGGCTGGGCAATGGATTTTGGCGTGTTTTATACTTCGCCACCTCCGGCTTGTCACCTCGTTATTTCCCCACTTGTCGCCCCGTTATTCCCCCGGCTTGTCGCCTCGTTATTTCCCCACCTGTCACCCCGTCGAATGACGGGGTCT
>JANRKD010000023.1:0-14781 GCA_033763655.1 Alphaproteobacteria bacterium | reverse complement strand
GGCGACCATTGAAGGAAGGCCCGCGCTTCGTTTTCGCGATGGGCCGTGGTACTGGGCGGTGCTGGCGAGTTTGCTGACGGCCATGGGTTGTTTTTTTGTGATGGGCGCAACCATCGAGGCGCATAAAGGCGACTATATTCCGCCGCGCATTGAGGGCGACCGAGTGATTCCTGGGCGTATCAACGAATGAGCGTACCATCTTGGATAGAATGGCCGCAGACGCAGGCACTCATTGCTGCCTATAAGGCGCTGCCAGAAGCTCTGCGTTTTGTCGGTGGCTGCGTGCGCGATAGCCTGCTTGGACTTAACGTATCGGATATTGATTGCGCGACGACGCTGCTGCCCGAGCATACGATGGCGTTGCTGGAGCGTGCGGGCATTCGCGCCATTCCCACTGGCATCGCGCATGGTACGATCACGGCGTTGATTGACGGCCAGCATTTTGAAATTACGACGCTGCGCAAAGATATGGCCTGCGATGGCCGCCATGCCGAGGTTGCGTTTACCGATGACTGGCAGCAAGACGCCCAGCGCCGCGATTTTACCATGAACGCGCTGTATATGAGCGCGAGCGGCGAGCTGTTTGATGCGGTTGGAGGCAGAGAAGATGCGCTGGCTGGGCGCGTGCGTTTTATTGGTGATGCCGATGATCGTATAGCTGAAGACGCGCTGCGAATCTTGCGGTTTTTTCGATTTTATGCACGCTTTGGAAAAGGCGCGCCCGATAGTGCGGCGCTTGTCGCATGTGTGCGCGCCAAAAAAATGATCGCAGGTTTATCGGGTGAGCGCTTGCAGCAGGAGATGTTGAAGCTGCTTGCCATACCGGGCAGCCACACCACGCTGGAATTGATGCGCGAGCAAGGCGTTTTGCAGGAAATTTTGGGATTTGACATCACCAGCACCGCGCCGTTTTCGCGCCTAGAAAATGTACCCGCCTATGTGAAGCTTCGGCTTGCCGTATGCGCTCCCGATCAGCTAGAGGCGCTGTGTGAGCGCCTGCGACTTTCCCGTGACATGCAAAAAACACTCCATACATTGCTGTTTTATTGCGGCGCGATTACGTCTGATAGCAGAGAACAAAAAAAACTGATTCGAAAAATCGGCGCAGAGCATTTTATATGGCTGGCGGTGTGCGATGCAGCGCTTAGTGGCGGTGATTATAGTCCGGCGATAGCGCTTGCCCGCGCATGGGAGCCGCCGATATTCCCCATTGGTGGCCATGATTTGATCGCAGCGGGCATAACCCCCGGCAAAGCGCTGGGCGCGCAGCTTTCGGCACTAGAAGAAGCCTGGGAAAAAAGCGATTATATGCTCAGCAAAGACGCGCTGCTTGCGCTACTTTAGCTCGACTTCTTCATCGGCAAATTTCTCGCCAGCGGTGTTTTCTTCCAGCGCATAACCCGCCGAGCGCACGGTGCGGATCATATCGGGCTGATTGCCATCATAATCGAGGCCTTTGCGCAAGCGGCGCACATGCACATCCACCGTGCGCAGCTCGACGTAAATATCGTGGCCCCAGACGGAATCGAGCAACTGCTCGCGCGAAAAGACGCGGCCCGGATGTTCCATCAGGTATTTCAGCAGCGAAAACTCGGTCGGTGACAGATGCACTTCCGCCCCGTCGCGCGTGGTTTTGTGTGAGGTGAGGTCCATCACGATGCCCGCAAATTCGAGCATTTTTTCCGATAAGGAAGGGCGGATGCGGCGGAACACCGCCTTGATGCGTGAAATAAGCTCCGGCGGCGAGAACGGTTTGACCATGTAATCATCCGCTCCGGAATCCAGACCACGGATGCGGTCGCCCTCTTCGCCACGCGCCGAAAGCATAATGATCGGCGTGTTTTTCAGATCCTGATTCCAGCGGATATGTTTGCAGACCTCGACCCCGGTCATTCCCGGCAGCATCCAGTCGAGGACGATAATATCCGGGCGGTGCTCTTTTACGAGGTTGACCGCTTCCTCGCCATCGCCGGTTGAAATCACGGCGTAGCCCTCTTTTTCGAGGTTGTAGCGCAGCAAGGTGACAATCGCCACTTCATCCTCGACGATGAGGATTTTGGTTTTTGCGTCGGCTTTCGGTGCGGCCATGAGAGTGCTCCCCAGTTTGCAAGTATCAGATGACAGTGCCACTTGCACGTCAACGGATTTTGCGTCATTACTCCCTCCTTATAGACGTAAATTCTTAAGGCATGGTTAAAGCAGCACACATGAGCGGCAAACTGAACCCGGGCGTTAAGCTCATTCTCGATTTTGCACCGCTTGCGGTGTTTTTTGCCGCCTTCAAGCTGGGCGATGTGCTGAGCGCCACGCTGGCACTGATGGTGGCCACCGCGTTTAGTATTGCGGTGATTTACGCCGTCGAACGTAAGCTGGCGCTGGCACCGCTGATTTCGGGCGGGTTGGTGATGGTGCTGGGCGGCTTAAGCGTTGCCTTCCACAACGAGCAATTCATTAAAATGAAACCGACGGTAGTTAATCTCGTGTTCGCGGCGATATTGCTCGGCGGGGTGCTGATCTACAAACGCGGGCTGCTGAAATATGTGCTCGATATGGCGTTCACGCTGACCGACGAGGGCTGGCGTGTGCTCTCGCGCCGCTGGGGGTTTTTCTTCCTGTTTCTCGCGGCGCTTAACGAAACTATCTGGCGGAATTTCTCCACCGAGTTCTGGGTCAATTTCAAAGTGTTTGGCATGTTCACCCTGACGATTGCCTTTGCTATCAGCCAGTTTCGCGTGGTCGAACGCTATAAGCCCTAAGTGCGCGCGGCGATGTCCGTGCGGCAGAACCCTTCCGGCCAGTCAATTTTCTCAATCGCGGCATAGGCCCGTGTGCGCGCCTTGGCGAGGGTCGGTGCGGTAGCGACGATGTTGAGCACGCGGCCACCGTTGGAGACAAGGACGCCGTCGCGTTCGGCGGTGCCTGCGTGCAGGATGCTGACGCCCTCCGTCGCCGCCGCTTCCGCCAGCCCGCGGATGACGGTGCCTTTTTCAAACGTCGCGGGGTAGCCCTTCGCCGCCATGACGACGCAGACAGCGGCCTCGTCGCTAAAGCGGAGCTGCGCGTCATCGAGTTCGCCTTGCGCGCAACTGAGCAACAGCGCCGCAAGGTCGCCATCGAAGCGGGCGAGCATGGTTTGCGTTTCGGGGTCACCAAAGCGGGCATTGTATTCGATGAGCTTCGGGCCGTCTTTGGTCAGCATCAGCCCGGCAAACAGCACACCGATATACGGGATGCCTTCGGCGATTAATCCGCGCAAAGTCGGTTCGATAATCTCGCGCATCACGCGCGCGTTCATGGCGGCATCCATGACAGGGGCAGGCGAATACGTGCCCATACCGCCAGTGTTGGGGCCTTTGTCGCCATCGAAGGCGCGCTTGTGGTCCTGCGCCGAGGCAAATAGCACGGCTTGGGTGCCGTCGCACAGGGCGAAGAAACTCGCTTCTTGACCCTCCATGTATTCCTCGATGACGACGCGTGCGCCCGCTTCGCCAAACGCGCCGTCGAAACAGGCATCGACTGCATCCACCGCTTCTTTGGGGGTCATGGCAACGGTGACGCCCTTGCCTGCCGCGAGGCCATCGGCCTTCACCACAATCGGCGCGCCGTGCGTGTAGATATATTCGAACGCGGCGGTGCGGTTGTCGAACGTGGCGTAACGTGCCGTCGGGATGGAATATTTGTCGCAAAGCTTCTTGGTGAAATCCTTGCTGGCTTCGAGCTGTGCGCCCGCTGCGCAGGGGCCAAACACCGCGATGCCCGCGCTGCGCAATGCATCGGCCAGCCCATCGACCAGCGGTTGCTCGGGGCCGACCACTACCAGGTCAATGGCGTGGATGCGGCAGTAATCCACGGTCGCGTCGTTGCCTGCAATGGCGATGCACGGCACGTCGGCGGCGATGCCTGCATTGCCGGGAGAACAGGTGACGGAGCTGGTGGAGGCGCTGCGCAGAAGGGCTTTTACCAGCGCATGCTCGCGCCCGCCCGAACCGATGACCAGAATATGCACGAATTTCTCCCTTGTCCTACCAGCGAAAGCTTCTCCCGCCTTTCATTTATCATGCGTTCATGCCGGATGCCAGCTTTACGCTGGCATGGCAAAAAAAATGGCGTTAGAGTTTCGGGCATGAACTTCATCCCAAACCAGCCCGAATATTCGGTCAGTGAAATCGCCGGTCATGTGAAGCGCATGGTCGAGGAAACGTTCGGCTATGTGCGCGTGCGAGGCGAGTTGAGCAAGGTCGGCATCAACGCCGCCAGCGGCCACGCCTACATTACCATGAAGGACGATAAGGCGGTGCTCGACGCCGTCTGCTGGAAGGGAACGCTGGCGAAGCTGGCGCACAAACCCGAGGCGGGGATGGAGGTCATCGCCACCGGGCGCCTCACCACCTATCCCGGGGCGTCGAAATACCAGCTCGTCATCGAATCCCTCGAACCCGCAGGCATCGGCGCGTTGATGGCGATGCTCGAACAGCGCAAGGCAGCGCTCGCGAAGGAAGGGTTGTTCGACCCCGCGCGCAAGCAGGAGATTCCTTTCTTACCCAACGTCATCGGGATTGTTACCTCGCCGACGGGGGCGGTTATCCGCGATATGCTGCACCGGATCGGTGAACGCTTTGCCCGCCATGTCATCCTCTGGCCCGTACCTGTGCAAGGGCAGGGCGCGGCGGAAAAAATCGCCGCCGCTATCGCCGGGTTCAACGCCCTTCCGGTGGGCGATGCGCGGCGTCCGGATGTGCTGATTGTCGCGCGTGGCGGCGGGTCGATCGAAGATTTATGGGCCTTCAACGAGGAAGTGGTGGTGCGCGCGGCGGCGGCTTCCGCAATTCCGCTCATCTCGGCAGTGGGGCACGAAACCGACACGACGCTGATCGATTATGCTGCCGATAAACGTGCGCCAACCCCGACGGCGGCGGCGGAAATCGCCGTGCCGGTGCGCGCCGAATTACTGACGCGGCTGGAACAAGTATCCGCCGCCCATCATGGTGCGGCGCGTAAGCTGCTGGCGTTTTACAGCGAGCGTATTCAGGGCCTCGCCCGTGGGTTGCCGCGCCCGCAGCAATGGGTGGCGGGGATGGAGCAGGCGCTCGACGGCTTGGGCGAACGCCTTGCGCTGGCCTTGCCACGCAGCCTGCGTATGCGCGAAGAAAGCATACAACGGATGGCGGCGGGGCTAAGCCCGGGGTTGCTGCGCGAAATGTTGCTCAGGCAGGAACAGCGGGTGCAGCATTTGGCGGGCATGCTCGCCTCGCTCAACGTGCTGGCGGTGATGAAGCGCGGCTTTGTGCTGGTGAAAGATACCGCCGGGACGCTGGTGACCTCAGCGGCGGCGATGCCGGAACATGCCCGGCTGACGCTGCAGTTTTATGACGGAGAACGGCTGGTGACGGCGGGTCATGGGGCGTCTTCGCCTGCGACAAAACCGCGCCGCCAAAAGAAACCGTCTACCCAGCCGGGTCTGTTCGATGATTAGATGTCGTCGGTAAACAGCATCCGTCAGAGTGGCTGACTGCGCGCCTAATGCGCCACACCCAGTTGGAAAATATCCTTGAGCTTGCTGGCAATTTTACCGCTCAGCCAGAGCGAGAGCATGATGCCGAAAATCGGAATCAGCAGCAGCGGCAGGGCATAGCTGAACAGGCTGGTTTCCATGATATGGTGCGACCATTGGGTGAAGAGCTGGGTGTAGACATCGATCATGTAAAAGACATCCCCAAGTTTATCGGCCAGTGGGTGCGGTGCGCCGCTCTTATAGTAAATAATGTAGGAAGCGGCGGCAATGGCGACATAGGGCGGTACGAGCATCGCCGTCGCCAGCACGAGGGGCGAAAGGATGGCGAGCAGAAACAGCAGGAAGGGGTTCATGGCGTCTATATGTGGCCAATCCCGGTAAAAATCAAGATGGGCGTTGCGGCAGGTGGCGGGCAAGCAGTTGGCCGAGTGCTGCCGGGTCGGAAAAAGTGAGGGCGACCGGCAGGGTGGCGACCGTCGCGGCAAACGGTGGCGGGAGTTTCACCGCATCCTTGCAGGTGGTGATGAGCTGCGCATTTTCGGCCTTCGCTTCGACCTGCAATGCGGCCAGTTCGTCGGCGCGGTAGGCGTGGTGGTCGGCGAAGGTGCGGGTGGCGGTGAGGTCGGCACCTGCCGCGCGCAGGCTGGCGAAAAACTTCTCGGGGCGGCCAATCCCGGCGAAGGCCAGCCAGCGTTTTCCGGTAAGAAAGGCGGTGTCAGCGGCGGGCACAAGTTGCGCTGCAAACACCGGCAGCGTGAGGCGGCGGGCCAGTTGCTGGGTATCCTCGCCGATCAAGGCCACCGCATCGCAGCGGGCGGCGGCGTGCGCGAGCGGCTCGCGCAGTGGGCCTGCGGGCAGGAGGCGGCCATTGCCCAGACCATACGCGCCGTCGATGACAAGCAGCGAGATATCTTTATGTAGCGCGTGGTGTTGCAGTGCGTCGTCGCAGAGGAGCACGGTGGCACCATCGCGCGCGGCGGCATGTGCCGAGGCCGCCCGGTCGCGACCGACCCAGGTGGGTGCGGCGGCGGCCAGCAGCAGCGCTTCGTCGCCGACGGTTTGCCAGGCATCGCCTTCGCGCACGCGGTGCGCCACGCGTGCGGTAGCTTTATAGCCCCTGGTGAGGATATGCGGCGTGTGACCCATGGCACGCAGGATGGGCAGTAATGCGAGGGTGGTGGGGGTTTTACCCGCGCCACCGGCGGTGACGTTGCCGATGGAAATCACCGGCAGCGGCGCCCGTTTCGGGGTGGTGAAGCGGCGGTCGGCCCATGCCCCGATGCCGTACAGGCAGGCGGCGGGTAGCAGCAGGGTACTGCTCAGCCCGCGCGATGGCCAGAAATCCGGTGTTTTCATCGGCTGCTCCGTGCGATCAGGCTGCTGCATTGCTGTACGATGTGGGGGAGCGCCCTACCGGCGTGATTTACTGCTTCCTGCGCGTTATGAGCAAGGCTGGTGCGGGCAGCATCATCGCCTAAAAGTGCGACGAGGGTGGTGGCCAACGCCGCTTTATCGGCGACGATACGCATCGCATCCGCCGCGGCAAACCGCGCCACGATAGGCGCAAAATTATGGGTATGCGGGCCGGTGAGGATCGCGTTATTAAAGCGTGCGGCCTCTAGCGGGTTCTGGCCGCCATGCGCCACCAGCGAGCCGCCCATGAAGACAATTTCGGCGCAGCGATAAAACAGACCCAGCTCGCCCATCGTATCGGCAAGGTAGAGTGCGGTGGTGGTGGTGATGGGTTCGTTTTTGCTGCGCTGGGCGACACTAAATCCACAGCTGCGCAAATCGGCGGCGATGGCGTCGCCGCGCGCTGCATGACGGGGGACGATCACCGTCAGCAGGGTTGGAAATTGCTGCGCAGCAATCGTGTGCGTATACGCTATCTGCTGTTCTTCATTCGCATGGGTGCTGGCGGCAAGAAAAATGCGGCGTCCCTCGGATTGCTGCGCGAATTGTTGCAGCATTGCTTCCTCGACAGGCAGGGGCGCGGCGTCGTATTTCAGGTTGCCGACCTCGCGGATATTGCTACCGCCAAGGGCGGTAAGCCGCGCGGCATCCTCAGCCGATCCGGCATAAATGCTGCAAAACGTGTGCAGCATAGAGCGGATGATATGCGGCCAGCGCCGCCAGTTCTCAAACGTCTTCTGCGAGAGGCGGGCATTGACCAGCAGCATCGGCAAATGCCGCGCCTGCGCCTGCCACAGCAATTGCGGCCAGAATTCGGACTCGACCCATAGCGCCACATCGGGCTGCCAGTGGTTAAGGAAGCGGCGTACCGCCGGGTAGGTATCGACCGGAACAAATTGATGGAGGACGCGCGGCAGGTTTTGCTGCGCCACCAATGCTGCCGAAGTGACCGTGCCGGTGGTGATGAGCAGGTGGAGATGGGGGTGGGCAGCGAGCAGCGCGCGCACCAGCGTCAGCACCGACTGGGTTTCGCCCACACTCGCCGCATGCAGCCACAGCAGCGTGCCTTCGGGGCGGGGTGTGCGGGCATAGCCGAAGCGTTCGGCAAGGCGGGTGGCGTCCTCCTTCCCGCGCCGCACACGGCGGGCAAGCCACAGGCGCAGCGCGGGCGTGATGGCGATGCCAAGCGCGCCATAGGCGAGGTAGGGGAGGCGGGCGGCAGGCATTAGGCGCTGCCCTGCTGGTGATAAAGCTGGTGCATATGGCGATAGCCGGCGCTGCTTTCGAGCAGGGCGTGGTGTGTACCCTGCGCCTCGATGCGCCCGCCTTCGAGCACGAGGATAAGGTCGGCATCGGCGATGGTGGTCAGGCGGTGGGCAATGACCAGTGTTGTGCGGCCCTGCATCAGCTCGCTTAAGGCTTCCTGCACGGCGCGCTCCGAAGCGGTGTCAAGCGCGCTGGTGGCTTCGTCGAGCAGAAGAATCGGCGCATTTTTGAGGATGGCGCGGGCGATGGAAATCCGTTGCCGCTGCCCACCCGAAAGCTTGACCCCCGCCGGGCCGATCGGGGTGTCGTAGCCCTGCGGCAGGGCAGAGATAAATTCGTGCGCATGCGCTTTCTGCGCAGCGGCAATGATGGCCTCCTCATCCGCGTCGAGCAAGCCATAGGCAATGTTGGCACGCACGGAATCGTTGAAGAGGACGATATCCTGACTGACCAAAGCCAAGGCGTCGCGCAGGCTGCGGATGGTGACGTCGCGAATGTCGGTGCCGTCGATGGTGATGCGGCCTGCGTTCACGTCGTAAAAGCGCAGCAGCAGGTTCATGATGGTGGTTTTTCCTGAACCCGAACTGCCGACAAGAGCGACGGTTTTTCCCGCAGGCACATGGAAGTTCAGGCCGGAAACACCGCCGCTGCCTTCGTGGTAATGGAAATCGACATTGCTGAAATCAATCGCCCCGTGGGTCAGGGTAAGGGACGGCGCGCCCGGACGTTCGGCAATCGCCGCTTTTGTATCGATAACCGAGAAAAACCGCGCCGCCGAGGCCATGCCTTCCTGCAACTGGGTGTTGAGGCCGGCGATGATTTTCACCGGGCGGTAGACCATCAGCATCGCGGTGAGGAACGAGAAAAACTGCCCCGGCGTTAGCGTGCCATGCAGCACCTTGAAGCCGCCGAACCAGATGATGGCAGCGACCGCAATGCCGCTGAGCAGCATCATAATCGGCCCCGAGGCCGACTGCACGCGCGCTGCCCGGTAATAGAGTTTGAAAAGCTGACGGATGGTCTGGCGCGCCCGTGCGGATTCAAAATCCTCGCGGCCATAGGCCTTCACCATGCGCACGCCCTGAAACGTATCGTCGAGTTGGGCGGTGAAATCGCCAAGGCGACTCTGGGTTTCATCGGCGACCTTGCGCATGCGGCGGCCGAGCCGGGCGACGGGCAGCACCGCAAAGAGAAGGATGGCGCAGGCGATAACCGACATCGCCGCGCTCTGCCAGAGCATAACCCCGAGCAGGAACAGCGCGGTCAGGCATTCCTTGATGAGGCCGACAATCACCTGGCTGACGGACTGGCGCATGGCCATGATGTCGTTGGTCAGCCGTGAAATCAGCCGGCCCGAGGATTGGTCGTGGAACAGGCGGATGTCGGCATGCATCAGGTGCGAAAACAAATCGCCCTGCATATCGGCGACGACTTTCTGGCCGACATATTTCAGGGCGAGTGACTGGCCGTAATCACCCACGGCGCTGATGAGCGCGGCGAGAATCAGCGCCAGCGGCAGGATAAACAGATAGGCTTCGTTTTTATGCACGAAAATATCGTCGAGCACCGGCTGCATGAGATAGGCTTGCGACGCGGCGGCACTGGCAGTCAGCACCATGCAGACCGCACCAATCACCAGCGCGCGGCGGTAGCGCAGCACATAGGTGGTAATGAGCCGCCGGTAGAGGCGAAAGGAGGGGTTGGAAAAAAAGCGCGGCATCGCTCAGCTACCTGCAATGGTCAGGCAGGGAACGGCCAGCGTTGGCACGTTGATGCCGTAGGTGAAGGCGAGATCGTTCGCGGGGACGAGGCTGGCGAATATGTCGCGCAGATTGCCCGCAATCGTGACTTCACTGACCGGGTAGGCGCGTTCGCCACCCTCCAGCCAGAAGCCCGAGGCGCCGACGGAAAAATCGCCCGTCAGCAGGTTGGTGCCGTGGCCGATGGTTTCGGTGACATAAAACCCGTCGCCCATCGTGGCGAACAGTGCATCGGGTGTCTGCGTGCCGCCATGCAGGTAGAGGTTGCTGGGCGAGGGGTGTGGGCTGCTGGCAAGGCCGCGTGCGGCGTGGCCAGTGGTGACAAGGCCCAACTGGCGCGCCGAACGTGTGTCGAGAATCCATGAGGTGAGGGTGCCGTCCGCGACGATATCCAGCGCGTTGGCGGTCACACCCTCGGCGTCGAAGGCGCGGCTGGCGAGGCCGCGTTTCAGTTGCGGGTCGTCGGTAATACGAATATTCCCGGCGAAGATTTTCGTGCCCAGCGCGTCTTTCAGAAAGCTGGTGCCGCGCGCGATGGCGCTGCCCGAGATGGCCCCGGCAAAGGCCGACAGGAGCTGGCGTCCCGTGCGTGGCTCGAAATATACCACGGCCTGCCGGGACGAGATTTTTCGCGGATTCAGGCGGCTGACCGCCCGTTCTGCCGCGCGCTGCCCGATGAGGGAAGCGGCGGTGAGGTCGGCGTGGTGGGTGGTCATCGCGTAATCGTAATCGCGCTGCATGTGCTCGCCTTCCCCGGCGATGAGGGAGGCGGAAACGGCGTAGCGCGCGGTGTAGTAGGCACCGCTAAAACCGTGGCTGGTGACGAGCGCCAGGCAGTGGCGGCTGGCGCTGGCGTCGCCGCCTTCGCTGTTGCGGATGCCACGGACGGCAAGGCCCGCCGCCTCGGCTTCACGCGCCTGTGCCTGCAGGGCGCGCATGTCGGGAATGAAATCATCCGCCGCTTCGAGCGGTGCGGCGTCGAGAGCAAGCAGGCGTTCATCGGCAAGGCCTGTA
Organism: Alphaproteobacteria bacterium; assembly: GCA_033763655.1. Lineage (GTDB taxonomy): Bacteria > Pseudomonadota > Alphaproteobacteria > Rickettsiales > UBA3002 > QFOX01. Next base: position 3,816 of record JANRKD010000023.1, on the reverse strand, counting down.
TAGGGGTCGGCGGGGGCAACGCGGGCGATGGCGACGGCCTGCTCGGCCAGGTGCGCGAGGGCGGGCGCTGAAAATTCCGAGGTGGAAAGCGTCGCACTTGCGGTGCCGATAAATACGCGCAGGCCGATGGCGCAGGATTCTGCCTGCTCGATGGATTCGGGCTGGCCGTGACGGATACTGGCGCTGATATCTGTGCTGGCGAGGGCGAGCGCATCGGCGGCCTCGGCCCCGGCCTTTCTGGCTGCGGCCACCGCCTGTTCGGCCCGCGCGACGAGGGTTGCCTTATCCATGGCGGGGTCGTGCCAGATAGAGTTGATACAGCGCAATCGCCGCCGCGTTGCTGACATTCAGGCTTTCCATGCCCGCCCCCATCGGCAGGCGGGCGCGTTCGTCGCAGCAATCGGCGGTGAGGCGGCGCATGCCCTTGCCTTCGGCGCCGAGCACGATGACCGTTTTCGGCGCAAATTTCACGGTGTTGAAGAGGGTGGAGCTTTCGCCTTCGAGGCCGATAATCCACCAACCTGCGTCTTTCAACTCGCGCATGGCGGTGGCGAGGTTGGTTACCTGAATGCGCTTGACGAGGTCGAGCGCACCGCTGGCCGCTTTCGCCATGGCAGGGGTTTCGGGGGCGGAGTGGTCTTTCGGGTAAATGACGGCGATGGCGTCGTAAGCGGCGGCGGAGCGCATAATCGCGCCGACATTGTGCGGGTCGCTGACCTGATCGAGGATGAGAATCGGCCCGCGCGGGTTTTCGATGTTGAGCACGTCCTCGATGCGGTAGGGTTCGAGCGGCTTGACCTCGGCGGCAATGCCTTGATGCACCGCATCACTACCGAGGATTCTGTCCAGCTCGCGCGGCTCCATGATGTGTGGGGTCGGCAGTTTGCGTGCGGGCAGGGTGAGGCGTTCGCCCGCCGCCGGGCTTGCGATAATGCGGATGACCACCCGCTCGGGGTTGGCAAGCGCCGCGTTCACCGCATGCCAGCCATAGACCCAGTGCCCGCCCGAATACCCGGCGGCGGCGCGGTGAGAGGAGGCGCCCCGTGCTGAGGTGGGGGCGGATTTTGAAGGGAGGTGCTGTCGGTGTTTTTTGGGTGCCATGCTGCCCTCATAGCGCAGCAGGTTCGGGCTTGCTAGTAGTAAACGCGCCCAACCGTGCCTAATCCTCGACCGGGTCGGTATGCACAATGACATCCGCGCCGGGAAACAGGGCGATGATAGATTCCTCCAGCCGCTCGGCGATGGCGTGGGCGTCGCGGAAATTAAGCGCGGCGTCAAGTTCGATATGCAGCTGGATATAGGCCCGGGTGCCGGAATAGCGCGTTTTGAGGTTGTGATGCCCGCGGATTTCGGGGATAGCCTCGACCAGCGCCAGAATGGAGGCTTTTTCCTCGGCGGGCATTTCATGGTCCATCAGGTTGTTAAAGGCGCGGATGCCGATGGAGCGGTTGCTCCAGATCACAAGCAGGGCGATGCAGATGGCTATCGCCGCATCCGCCCATACCAGCCCTCCCCAGCTACTGAGCACAAAGGCTGCCAGCACGCCAAGATTGAATAGGATATCACCCGCGTAATGCAGGCGATCCGCAGCGATGACCAGCGATTTGGTGCGCCGGGTGACATAGGTCTGGAACAGCACTAGCACGGTGGTCAATGCCATGCCGACCAGGCTGACGCCGATGCCAAGCATGGGGTTTGAAAGCGCTATGTGCGGGTTGGAAAGGCGTTCGACCGATTGTAGGATAATCATCGCCATGGCGGCAAAAATGAACGCGCATTGCGCGAGGCCTGCAATGTCCTCGATGCTGCTATGGCCGTAACGGTGGTCGTCATCGGCGGGTTTGAGGGCGTAACGCACAGCGAGCAGGTTCACCACCGACATCAGCACGTCGAACACCGAGTCGGTGAACGAGGAGAGCATGGAGAGCGAATCGGTTTTCCACCAGGCGACGAGCTTGGCCAGCAGCAGCAGAATGGCGACGCCGACCGAAGCATAAGAGGCCGCGCGCATCAGCCGCGCCAGCGCAGCAGGTGTATCGGCGGGGATGACGGCAGTGTGAGTGTGGGGGTGCGGATGCGACATGACCGCGCTATATTAGCGCATCTACCGCAGGGTGGATAGTGCCGAAATCAGGTGCCGCTTCAGCCCGCCCAGACACCGCCGCAGCTTGCACGCGGCGGGAACGCCATCTGCCGACGGGAGAGGGGGTGTCGCCGTCGTCGTCGCCGGTTGCTGGCTTTGGTCAAACGCCGCCAGCTCGGCCTGATAGTAATACTCGTGCAGGTACTGGCTCGCGCGCCGGTCGCCGGTGCGGCGGCGGAAGATCTCCGTCGGGTGGTTGCGCGTCCATGAGCGCGGGGTGCGGTGCTTGAAAAGCTGTTCCCAGTTCGCGGGGGTTTCCCACGGGCCTTTATAGACATAATCGCGGGAATTGGTGATGTAGATCAGCCCGTCCTGCCGGCTGCGCGTGTTGAAATAATCGTAATAATATTCGACATGTACGCGGTCCATTTCCTGAAAACTCTCAATGTTGACGCACAGGTCGAACAGGTTTTCCGGCAGAATATCGCTGCGCCAGGAGGGAAGGATGACAATATCCGCCTCCGCCACATCGGCGAAGGATTCGCTTTGCGCATAGACAACCGACAGATGCGGGAAACGGGCCTTGAGGTAGACCTCGGCATACATCAGCGACGAGGGCACGGCATCAATCAACACATGCTGTACGCGGCCGGGATAGGTGCGTTGCAGCACCTCCGCCAGACGGCCAAACCCTCCGCCCACTTCGAGGACGCGGATTTTTTCGTCGGTGCCGTTATCAAGATGGGCTAAGAGCAGGAACAGGTCGATCAGGCTGTGCAGGTCCGTCACCCGGTAATGGTTCGCGGCGAGGTGGGCGAGCGTGTCACCCTGCGGCAGCAGGCGGCGCGTATCCAGCGCGCGCAGATAGGCAAGAAGGCCCGGCACAATCCGGGGGTCGCCCGAAACCGCATCGATCTGCTTCAGGTCGGCCAGCGGCAGCATCCCGACACTACCGACCCATGCGGAAAGCATGCTGTCCATAGTGGCGGTTTCGCTGTCGCCCAGCGTCCAGTGGGCCGAAGGTGCAAGCGCGCCGCCGTTGGCCTGCATATCGGCGATGATTGCCTCCATCCGCGCGGGGTTGGGCGCGAGATGAAAGCGGTCGGCGGAAAAGCCCCAGAGCGTGGCGAGGTTCGATTGCATAGGTGATCCTTATACATGATGATGCCGGAAATTTCTGCAGGCATAGCCATCGACGTGGTGGCTGCACCCGGTAACGCTGTCAAGTCCCACCGCAAAAACCCCTAAAGAGGCGGGGCATTTCGTGCTGGAGCGGGTGAAGGGAATCGAACCCTCGTAGCCAGCTTGGAAGGCTGGAGCTTTACCACTAAGCTACACCCGCGCGCCGTGCTTATTAGCAACCTCCGCTTAAAGGCGCAACGGCTACCGCACGGGGGGCGCATTTTTCCGTTGCGGGCGGGGGGCGCTTGCGCTAAACGCAGGCTCGCATTACGCACTCACTCACACTTAAAACGATTAACGAGGGTACCATGGCAAAGGAAAAGTTCAACCGTTCGAAGCCGCACTGCAACATCGGGACGATCGGTCACGTGGATCACGGCAAGACGTCGCTGACGGCGGCGATTACGAAGGTACTGGCGGAGACGGGCGGAGCGACGTTCCGCGACTACGGCAGCATCGACGCGGCGCCGGAAGAGAAAGCGCGCGGGATCACGATTGCGACGGCGCATGTGGAATACGAGACGGCGAACCGTCACTACGCGCATGTGGAC
>JANRKD010000022.1:0-63497 GCA_033763655.1 Alphaproteobacteria bacterium | reverse complement strand
ACACCCACCAAACTCGCCGCACATCGGGCCGTTGCACCGGCCACAAAATGCTCCACTAGCTTATCCTGGATGACCTTACTTAATCGGCTCTTGCGCATGCTGTTCCGTAACACATTATTGCGTTAGCTGGTACAGCCCCTTCAAAATTTCCAAAATTCATACCGCTGTCAGCGACACAAAGATTACGCATTTCGCGGGAGATGTTGTCGGTAAAAACTGCATCATTGTCGATGACATGATCGATCGTGGCTCCACCATGATCAACGCAGCGAAAGAGCTTAAAGCGAGAGGTGCCAAGTCCGTCACCGCCTATGCTACACATGGTATTTTGTCCGGCTCCGCGCTTGAAAAACTGCTCACAGCAGAGCCCGACAGCATGAACAACCCTGCCATCGATCATTTGGTGATGACCGACACCATCCCAAGCGTAGCGAAGAAAGTGGAGAAATTGGCCGCGCAGAACCCAGAACTGGCAGATCGCGTTTCGATTCTATCCGTATCGCCACTCATCACTCAAGAGCTTGCGCGCCAGCAGTCGCAATCCACGACCTTGCCTGGAAAGATTAATCCGGGTGGCAGAAGGGCACTATAAACTGTGCGCTGGACTGAGTTAGTCCATTTGCATCGCAGCCGCGTAGATGACACCTGCACACGCCGCCACTTCCGGCCAACCCGATGGCGGCAGGATCTGAGCGGCGGCGCCCTATCGCCAGGGCTGGGTGCGTATTTCGAACTGCGACATTTTTGCCGCTTGACGTGGCCGCGCCGCTTTGGCATCTTGATTTGCGGGACAAAAAATGAGGCGCCATGAAACACGCAGGCAAACACGTCCGTCATCCCTCCGCCACAAAGGCGCAAAAGCGCGCATCCGGCGGGAGTAGCACGGCCGACGACGCTACCCCCGGGGATTCGTCCGGCACGGTCATGCCCCTGCATGGCGGCAAACGGCGCGGCGCCGGACGCCCCAAAGGCAGCGGCCGCTTTGGCGAAACCACCGAACGGGTGCGCGTGCCTGCCAGCCTGGTGGGGGATGTCATCCGCTTTGTCGAATCCAAAGCATTCAAGCTGCCGCTGTTCAGTTGCACGGTGCAGGCCGGCATGCCCGCCTTTGCCGACGACCACATCGAAAGCCGGATGGATTTAAACCAGCATCTCGTGCGCCGGCCCGAGGAAACGTTCCTTGTGCGCGCGGCAGGTGATTCGATGATTGATGCCAATATCCGCGACGGTGATTTGCTGGTGGTCGATCGCAGCGCCGCCCCACGGCACGGCAAAATTGTCATCGCGGCGGTAGATGGCGCACTGACGGTAAAGTTCCTCATCATCAAGCAGGGCCGCACCTACCTGATGCCCGCCAACCCCGAATACGCGCCGATTCCGGTCAACCCCGAAACGGGCGTCACCATCTGGGGGGTGGTCACCAGTTCGGTGCGCGAGCATTAATCAATCGCGCGGCGGGTGTCCGGCTCCGTCGCGAGAATCTTGCGGCGTGGAATTGGCCGCACTGGATGCCCAATCACGTTTGGCATGACACGTGGTGGGGTTTGGGCGTTGGAGGCTGTAGGTTGTAAACTGGCGGCTATCAGGCCCTCACCCGCAGGCGGGAGAGGGGCGACCCCCCTCGCTGGCACCAGCGTAGGCCTCGTCCGCGCCACAATTGCGAACGCGTGCGCGGCAATCCATCTTGGCCACAAACCTTCCTTTGCTCCCCCCCCCCTCGCGGGGGGAGCGGGCGTTGCCCTTCGCAACGCCGTGGGGGGCTCCTTTGCCAAACGACCTACCGTCGGTATCACTCTAAAATATGACCCTCAAAAAATCCCCCCACCGAAACGCTTTCAAGGAGCGTTTCGACTCCCCCGCGAGGGAGGAGTCGGAGGTAAGTGCCTCATGCGCGGGGAATGAAGGAGGGGTTGGGGCGGCTCACCTCATTTCCTCCCTTATCTTAACCTTCCTTCACTGACTGCTGGCTACCGGCTACCCCCTCCAAGCAAAGCCCTCACCCGCCGCACCCCATAAAGGATGTGATGCGCCGACCTCTCCCAAGGGAGAGGTAGAGGCAGCCGCCCTGCGCACGACTCGACTCTCGATTCTAACCGCGCGACTCTTCTCCTGCCGCTTCCCTCACCCCGGCCCCTCCCTCCTCTTGCCACCCGGCAATTCCTTCGCTATACCTGCCTAAAAATTAGGCACGCCAGCCATCCGTCGCGACTCTCCGCAGGGCGACGGGCGGCTGACGGAAGGCCGGAAACCGGAGACCCCATGACCCTCACCCCCACCAGAACCATCCTTCTTGCGGATGATGATGCCGGCATCCTCACCGTGCTGACGCGCGCGATGACCGCGCAGGGCTACCGCGTGAAAGCGAGCGGAAACATCAGCGATGTGGATGCCTGGGTGGCCGAGGGGTTGGGCGATGCGGTGGTGACCGACATCACCATGCCGCGCGGCAATGGCCTTGCCGGCCTGCAACGCTGGCAGGCCCGACGCCCCGACCTGCCGGTGATTGTGATGAGCGCGCACAATACCTTGCTCAACGCCGCCCGCGCACAGGAGCTGGGTGCGGTGACTTTCCTGCCCAAGCCGTTCGACCTTAATGAATTGATGGCGGCGCTGAAGAAGGCCACGACGCAGCCCTCGCCTGCCGTCGGCGAAAATGCGGATGAGGGCGTGGTGCGGATTCATGAGGATCTGGTGCTGGTCGGCAAATCCCCGGCGATGCAGCAGGTGTTCGCGACCCTTGCCCGGCTTATCGGCAACGACCTCACCGTGCTGATTACCGGTGAAAGCGGCACCGGCAAGGAGCGCTTCGCCCGCGCGCTGCACGCCTTATCGAAACGCAAATCCCACCCGTTTATCGCGCTCAATATGGCAGCGATTCCGCGCGAACTGGTGGAATCCGCCCTGTTCGGCCACGAGAAGGGCGCCTTCACAGGCGCGCAGGGCAAACAGACCGGCGCGTTCGAGCAGGCGGCGGGCGGCACGCTGTTTCTCGACGAAATCGGCGACATGCCGATGGAAGCGCAGACGCGCCTGCTGCGGGTGCTGCAGGAACAACAGGTCACGCCGATTGGCGCGACGAAAGCCATCCGCACCGACGTGCGGGTCATCGCCGCCACCCACCGCGACCTTGCGGCACGGGTGGCAGCAGGCCGCTTCCGCGAGGACCTCTATTTCCGCCTGCATGTGGTGCCGCTGGCCCTGCCTGCACTGCGCACGCATGTCGAGGATATGCCGCTGCTGGTGCGGCATTTCATGGCGCTCGCTGCGGCGCGCGGGCTGGCTGAAAAAACCTTCGACGACACGGCGATGGCGGCGCTGGCGGGCCATCACTGGCCCGGTAATGTGCGCGAGCTGGAACACCTGATTTACCGCCTGTGCGCGCTGGTTCCCCGCCCGCTCATCCGGGGTGCAGATATTGCGCCGCTGTTAAACCCGCCCCCGGAATCTGCCGCGCCGGTGCTGACCCTGCATCCTTCGGCGCATACCTCCATCCCCGGCGCGATGGAGGCACAAATCGCCGCCCAGATCGACGCCTATTTCGCGGCGCACGGCGCGGCCCTGCCTGCCGCCGGGCTCTATGACCGTCTGTTGGTGCGGTTTGAAAAACCACTGATTGTCGCGACCCTGCGCGCCACCGGCGGCAACCGCATCAAGGCCGCTGAACTACTCGGCCTCAACCGCAATACCCTGCGCAAGAAAATGCGCGAACTGGCCATCGGCCCGCAGGCACTGCCGCGCAAGGATGCCGCGTGAACATAGCCCCTCCCGCCATTTCCGGTTCGTTCATGAAGCAGGCGCGCGCCCATTACCGCATGCGCGGTGGTAAACTGTTCGGCGCCGCCCTGCTGCTGCTGTTTGCGCTGCTGGTGGCGCTGGTGCTCAAGGCCGACAATGCCTATTTCGGCGCCGTGTCGCCGCAACGCACAGTGACACTGGTGCTGCTCGATCTCGGCCTGATGCTGGTGCTGATGGTGCTGGTGGTGCAGCACCGCGCCCGCCTGCTGTGGCGCCGCGCGCATGATGGGCTGCTCGGCACCCGCCTGCAATCGCGCATCATCCTGATGTTCACCGGCATCGCCATTGTGCCGACGCTGATTGTCGCGACATTCTCCATCCTGTTTTTCAATGTCGGCATTAAATCCTGGTTCGACACGCGGGTGTCCGACGCGCTCGAGGATTCGGTCGTCGTCGCCACCGCCTATGTCGAGGAGCACAAGGACGCCATCCGCACCGACGCAGTCGGCATGGCCGAGGCCATTCACAGCCGCAACATGGCGGCGCTGTCCAGCCAGGCGACCCTTGCCGGGTTCCTTTCCGGCCAGATTGCCGCACGCAACCTTTCGGAAGCGATTGTCTTTGACCGCCAGCAGGTGCTGGCGCGCACCGAGCTGAGTTTTTCGCTGACCTTCGAGCGCCTGCCCGAGGAGGTGTTAAGCCGCGCCGATAACGGGCAAATCGCGATTTTTGCCGACGACCAGAACAAGATTCAGGGGGTGGTGAAAATCAGCCATATGCCCGACCTCTATTTGCTGGTGGCGCGCGTGGTTGATCCCAAGGTGCTCCGGCATATGGATGCCGCCCGCGCCACCGTCAACGAATACCAGCAATTGCAGACCGATCTGGCGACCCTCCAGCAGCAGTTTTTTGTCGTCTTTATCCTGATTGCGATGCTTATCCTGATGGCCTCGCTCTGGGCGGGCATCCTGCTGGCCGTGCGCCTGATCGAGCCGCTGCGGGCGCTGATTGCCGCCACCGAGCATGTGCGCGCCGGTGATTACGCCATCCGCGTCCCCGAGGGGCGGCCCGACGACGAAATCGCCAATCTCGGCCGCACCTTCAACCGCATGACCAGCCAGCTTGAGGCGCAGCGCAGCGACCTCATCGCCGCCAACCGCGTCGCCGACGAACGCCGCCGCTTCACCGAGGCGGTGCTGCTCGGCGTTTCCGCCGGTATTATCGCCATCGACGGCATGGGGGACATCACCCTGCATAACCGCACCGCGCTCGAATTGCTGGGCCGGGGCGGCAGCCTCGTCGGCGAGGCGATTGCCAGCATCCTGCCGCAGGTGGGCAATCTCGTGCAGCAGGTGGAGCAGAAACCCGAGCGCATCGCCAGCAGCCAGATGGTCGTGCAGCGCGGCGACACCCGCGTGACGCTGCATGTGCAGGTCACCGCCGAGCAGTTCGGCAACGCCATCGAGGGCTACATTGTCACCTTCGACGACATCACCGAGCTGGTTGCCGCCCAGCGCAGCGCGGCCTGGGCGGATGTGGCGCGGCGCATCGCCCACGAAATCAAAAACCCGCTGACCCCCATCACCCTTTCCGCCGAGCGCCTGCGCAAGAAATTCAGCCCCGAAGCGGGCAGCGAGGCGCGCGAAAGCTTCGATAAATACATCGACACCATCGCCCGCCACACCCGCGACATTGGCCGCATGGTCGAGGAATTCGTCGCCTATGCGCGGATGCCGCAATCGGTGCTGCGCGAGGAGGATCTGGTGGCACTGGTGCGCAAAAGCGTCTTTTCGGCCCAGACCGGCGCCCCGGACATCACCTACCTGCAGCAACTGCCGTCGCAGAAAATCCCGCTGGTCTGCGACGAGGCGCAGCTTGGGCAGGCGCTGCTCAATGTGCTGAAAAATGCCGCCGAAGCGCTTGAAGGCCGCGCGGACAAACGCATCACGGTGAGCCTCAGCCGCGACGACCACACCGCCACCCTGGCCGTCACCGATAACGGCGCGGGCTTCCCGCCCGATAAAATCGACACGCTGACCGAGCCGTATGTCACCACCCGCGCCAAAGGCACCGGCCTTGGCCTTGCCATCGTCAAACGCAGCGTCGAGGAGCACAAAGGCACACTCACCCTCAGTAACCCCGAGGAAGGCGGCGCACGGGTGACCATGATCTTTCCGCTGGCGTAAGCGCCTGTCAGGCGTTCAGGCAAGGCGGCAACAGAGCCACACAATTGCGAGCATTTGGCGATGAGGAGGTTCATGGCAGAATCTTGGCCACACCCGTGCCGCCAATGCCATCACGTTAATGCTATGAACGGGCTACAATTTTGCGAGGGCGGCCTGCGTGTTCGCTGCGGCCTTTTCCGTCTCGAGCCGCGCGACATACGAGGGTGGCGTTTTCGATTCCTCAAGCGCAAGCGAACTATCGGCAATTTTTCCTTTGCCGACTTCATCCGCCACGCGCATGGCAATATTGTCGGCAACAAGTTTTGTGTGCCGGCCTTCTGCAGCGCTGGCTTTCTTGTACGCAGCATTAGCATCCCAAAGGCCACCAAACGTTGCCAATACGATATTAATCCCGAAACCAATCTTACCTGAATAAGGAAAATGATTGTTTTTGAAAAAGTTCTTATCGAAGGCACGGCCTATCGCCGCATCCAACGCTACAAAACCGGCTAACCACAACGCCGTACTCGTCGTGAATGATTTCAGCGCCGCCAAGCGCGGACTATCACCACGGTATTCCAGAATCGATGTCTTATTCTTATCCTTATCCTTTTCCATTTCACCACTGTAGCAGAAAATCTAGTAGAAGAAATGTGACGATTGCATGAAGATTCTCTCCGCAACCCTTCGGGCCGAGGCGAATTTTCCCGATGAGCGGCGAGAAATTTCTTTCGGGTAGTGGCGGCTACTCGAAAGAAATTTCCCTTGCTTCTCCAAAAAATTGGCTCTCGGCAAACGGTAGGGAAATTACTCAGAAGGAGTATAATTACCCTTGTGTATAGCGCTAGTATTTGCGGCGCGGGCAAGTAATCGCCGCCCACCAGATATAGTGTTGCAAAGAAAAACCACCGGCGGCGATAATTAAAGCTTTACAAATTCGTGCCACATAGTAACTTTTGGGCAACAGCAAAAAATATAGCGTGCTCTGCAAAGCAAAAAAGTTCATCCAAAACAAACGCTAGAAGGTTGCTTCCATGGCCGCAGACATTCTCGTCATTGATGATGAAGCCGACATTTCCTCGCTCATCTCCGATATCCTCTCCGATGAAAAATACGCCGTACGCACCGCCAATAATTCGGATCGGGCGCTTAAAGCGATTGCCGAGCGCGTGCCGGCTGCCATTATTCTGGACATCTGGTTGCAAGGGTCGGAGCTGGATGGGCTGGGGATTCTCGAAATCGTGCAGAAAAAATATCCGCATGTGCCGGTCATCATGATTTCCGGCCATGGCAATATCGAAACCGCCGTCGCCGCCATTCGCATGGGCGCGTACGATTATATCGAAAAACCGTTCAGCGCCGAGCGGATGCTGATTATCGTCAAGCGCGCACTTGAGGCGGCGAAACTGCGCAGCGAGAATGTCGAGCTGAAAAAGCGCGGCAGCAACGAAAGCGAGCTGATTGGCGGTTCTGCAGCCATTAACACCGTGCGCCAGACGGTCGAGAAAGTGGCGCCGACCAATTCGCGCATTCTCATCACCGGCGCACCTGGCACCGGCAAGGAGCTGGTGGCCCGCCTGATTCATACCCGCTCGATGCGCGGCCATGCTGCGTTTGTGGTGCTCAACGCCGCCGCGCTCACCCCGTCGCGGGTCGAGGCGGAGCTGTTCGGCACCGAGGACACCAACCCTAACGGCGGCGCCGAGAAACTCGGCCTGCTCGAGCGCGCCCATGGCGGCACATTGTTTATCGACGAGGTGGCCGACATGCCGCTTGAAACGCAGGGCCGCCTGTTGCGCGCGCTGCAGGAGCAAAGCTTCGAGCGCGTGCGCGGCAACCGGCGCGTCAGCGTGGATGTGCGGGTGATCGCCGCTACCAACAAGGATCTGCAGGAAGAAATCGCCGCCGGGCGCTTCCGCGAGGATTTATACTACCGCCTCAACGTCGTGCCGCTGCGCATGCCGACCCTGCGCGAGCGCCGCGACGATGTCGCCGCCCTCTCGACCCATTTCCTAAAACGCGCGGCGGATGCGATGGGCATGGCAACGCGGGCGCTGGGCGAGGATGCGCTGACCGTGCTGCAAAGCTATAACTGGCCGGGCAATGTGCGGCAGTTGCGCAACGTCATGGAGTGGCTGATTATCATGGCGCAGGTCGGGGCGAATGGCGAAATCACCGCCGATTCCCTGCCGCCGGAACTGATTGACAGCAACATCACCGTGCTGCGGCCAGAGCTTTCCAACGACATTATGTCCATGCCGCTGCGCGAGGCCCGCGAAACGTTCGAGAAGCAATACCTCGCCGCGCAGATCAACCGCTTCGGTGGCAACATCTCCAAAACCAGCAACTTCGTGGGGATGGAACGCTCGGCGCTGCACCGTAAGCTGAAAATGCTCGGCATCGGCAACGATGAGAAACAGGCGGCCTGAGGGGAACTTCCGGACGAAAAATGAAAAGGGCGCCCGCTGCGGCGCCCTTTTTTATACTTTGACGAGTGCAGCCTGCGCCCTACTCTCCGGCCTTCACCCACGCACTACTGTCCGCATCGACAACATACAGTTCCCCAAGCGCGATGTCGAACCAGGCGCCGATGAGGGTAAGTTCCCCGGCCTCGACCAGACGCGCGACCCATGGAAACTGGCCAAGGTTGGCGAGCGACTGCACCACCGAGGCGCGCTCGACAATGGTGTGGCGCGCGTGGTCGGAGCAGCCCTCGGGCAGGGCCACCGTATCGACCACCGCTTTTACGTCCGCCATCCATTTGCCGATGAAATCGCCTTTGCTGAGCGGGCTCATATCGCTCACCACCGCCTGAATGCCGCCGCATTTGCCATGGCCCATCACCACAATATGCTTCACCCCGAGGGAATGCACCGCGAATTCCAGTGCGGCGGAGGTGGAGTGGCGCTGCCCATCGGGCGCATAAGGCGGTACGATGTTGGCCACGTTGCGCACCACGAACAGCTCGCCCGCCGAGGCATCGAAAATCGTTTCGGGTGCCGCGCGGCTGTCGCAGCAGGCGATGACCATGGTGTGCGGCTTCTGGCTTTCAACCGCGAGGCGCATGTAGCGCTGGGCCTGCCGCGCATATTTGAACTGGCGGAACTTGCCATAACCTTCAGCAAGCGCGGGCGGGAGAAGTTGTCTGGTTTCGTGGGTCATGGGTTTGATTTAGGCGGCAATGGCCTATGGTTCAACTACGAAAACTTGGGTGGGGAACAACCCGTGCCGTTGGCGCCCCTTCTCCCATTGCAGGAGAAGGTTAGGATGAGGGAGCGCTGAAAATGCTCTCAACTCGAAGCCCCCTCACCGCTGCGGCTAAGCGCTGCCTCACCCGCAGGGGGAGAGGCGCCCCCAGCCGCGCCGCTTTGCATTACTAAATATCCGCGAACACATGCGTTTCGGCGGCAGCGCCGGGGTGGGTGACGGCGCCCTTTTCGGCGGAACCGACGGTCTGCGCGTATTTCCACAGTGCGCCGGAGTTGTAGTCGGTTTTGCGGGCTTTCCATTTGGCGCGGCGGGCGGCGATTTCCTTATCGCTGAGCGCGACGCGCAGGGTGCCTTTTTTCGCATCAATCGTAATCAGGTCGCCGTCCTTAAGCAAGCCGATCGGGCCACCGACCGCCGCCTCCGGCCCGACATGGCCGACGCAGAAGCCGCGTGTGCCGCCGGAAAAACGTCCATCCGTAATCAGCGCCACTTTATCGCCGACACCCTGCCCATAAAGCGCAGCGGTGGTCGAAAGCATTTCGCGCATGCCCGGACCGCCTTTGGGGCCTTCGTAGCGGATCACCAGCACCTCGCCCACCTTGTATTTCTTCGCTTTCACCGCAGCGAAGCACGCTTCCTCGGAATCAAAACACCGCGCCGGGCCGGTGAAGGTCAGTTTCTTCAGGCCCGCGACTTTCACAATGGCTCCTTCAGGCGCGAGGTTGCCTTTCAGCGTCACCACCCCGCCTTCGCGGCGAATCGGCTTACTATAAGGGTAGACTACGTCCTGCCCTTTGGGGAACTGCACATGTTTGAGATTCTCGGCCACGGTTTTGCCCGTCACCGTCAGGCAGTCGCCGTGCAGAAAACCACCATCAAGCAGGGTTTTCATCACCACTTCAATCCCGCCGACTGCAAACAAATCCTTGGCCGTATATTTCCCGCCAGGCATCAGGTCGGCAAGGTAGGGCGTGCGCTTGAAGATTTTTCCCACCGCGTGCATATCAAAATCAATCCCCGCTTCATGCGCGAGGGCGGGCAAATGCAGCGCGCCATTGGTGGAACCACCCGTCGCCGCCACCACCGCCGCCGCGTTTTCGAGCGCTTTCAGGGTGACAATATCCCGTGGGCGGAGCTTGGTCTTTAGGAGCGCCATCACCGCTTCCCCGGCATCGAAGGCGAAGCGGTCGCGCGATTCATAGGGCGCAGGCGCGCCCGCCGACCCGGGCAGGGCAAGGCCAATCGCCTCGCTGACGCAGGCCATGGTGTTGGCGGTGAACTGGCCGCCGCAACTGCCGCCTGAGGGACAGGCCACCTGTTCGAGCTGTTTCAGCTCGGCTTCGCTCATTTTCCCGGCATCGACCTTGCCGACGCCTTCAAACACATCGACCACCGTCACATCGCGCCCTTGATACCTGCCCGGCAGGATGCTGCCGCCATAGAGAAAAACGCTCGGCACGTTGAGGCGCAGCATCGCCATCATCAGCCCGGGGAGGGATTTATCGCAGCCCGCAAGGCCGACCAGCGCATCGTAGCAATGGCCGCGCATGGTCAGCTCGACCGAATCGGCGATCACCTCGCGGCTGACCAGCGAGGCTTTCATGCCTTGATGCCCCATGGCGATGCCATCTGTCACGGTGATGGTGGTGAACTCGCGCGGGGTGCCGCCTGCCGCAGCCACGCCTTTTTTTACGATTTGTGCCTGCCGTGCCAGCGTGATGTTGCAGGGCGCCGCCTCGTTCCAGGTGGTTGCCACCCCGACCAGCGGGGCGTTGATCTGCGCTTCGCCCAGCCCCATCGCATAAAGGTAGCTGCGGTGCGGTGCCCGTGCGACCCCTTGTGTCACATGGCGGGAAACAAGCGTCGATTTTCCAAATTTTTTGGTCATGGGGCGGCTCTCGTAAAGGGATAGCGCATCAATGCCCGAGGGCTTCGCGATGGTCAAGCGGCGAACCGCAGGAGAATGCCTCAGAAGGAGTATTAGTGCGCGCCGCGCGCCACCAATAACGCTGCAACCTCGACTGCCCCTGCATGCCGGGCGACGGCCAGCGGCGTTTCGCCTGCCGCATTTGTCACTTCAAGCCCGGTGCCGGCGTTCAGGAGTGCGCGCGCCGCCTCGACATCGTTGCGGACAACACTGGAAAACAGAAGGTTCTCGTAATCCTCACGCGTCACCCGTTGCGGCAGATGGCGATTGGCGGGGTCGTAGCTGCTGCGGTAAATCACCTCAGGCAGTACCGCGCGCTTATACTGGAAATTGGTTTTTGGCGGAATGATGGAAGGGGCCAGCGCCCCCATCCAGGTTTTGGGTTTCGATGCCTGGGCGGCCTGCTCGACCTGCACTTCGGGCAGCGCGACGGCGGCTTCACCCGGCAACGGGGGCGCAGGCGGAGCGATACCGGGCAATGGCAAGGCGGGCAATCCTTGCGGAAATGCCGCCGCAACCTCCGCCGCCGGGGCAGGCAACACGCCGGAAGCCTTTTGCGCCGCTGCGACCTGCGCCGCTTCGGGCGAGGGCGGCTCGGGCGTGGCAGTGATGACGCTCAGTTCAGGCAGCTTGGCAGGCGCGGGTACTTCCCCCGTCGCAAGCGGTGCCGTCGGGGCGGATGAAGGCTCGGGAATTGTTGGCAGTGCCGCAAGCGACGGCACGGCGGAAAGCGATGGCAGCGATGGGGTCGGCGCGGCGCCCGGCAGGCCCGGCAGCGGCAAAAGATTGCCCGAAGGAGGCGGCAAAGGCGTGGGGGTTTGTGCAAAAGCCTGCTCGCAGACCGCACCCACGGCAAGCAGGATTAAAGCGCGGCGTTTTGATTGATTTTCAATAATTTGTTGCCAGAATCTCATGCGTTAAATCAATAACGCAATCCGCTCATGCGCTGCATTAGAAAACGCGCTTATTGGTTTTACAAACCTCACAAATAATCACGTTGTGCCGTCCCCGCCACAATGCCGGATAGTCGCCAGCCATTACGCCCTCCCGTGTCATGCCGTCTTTCATGACGGCATCCATCTTTAAGGTGGACCCCGCAATAAATGCGGGGTGACAGGTGGGGTCGGGGTGAGGGTGGGCGCTTGGGACTGGAGGCTGTAAACTGTCGGCTATCAGGCCCCGACCACGGCCATCTCCAGCAGGCGGGAGAGGGAACGACTCCCCCTTGCTTGCTTCACTTCCTTCGCTGGCTACTGGCTACTGGCACCCCCTTTTACCACGCGACTCTCACCGCTCGACTCTCGAAGCTTCCTTCGCCAGTGGCCTAATGGTCGCTCAGACGGCGGATTTCGCGCTCGACCAGCGTGCGCACCAGGGCGGGCAGATTCCCATCGAGCCATTCCCTGAGCAGCGGCTTTAATGCCTCGATCACCAGATCCTCGACGGTCGTCCCCGAACGCAGCGCGGGGCCGGCAGGAGCGCCCACCGGCCCGGGCTTGTGGGTAAGCGCGGTGAGCGCTGAAACTGAGGCCGCGAGAGTCGAATCCGACATAATCTGTTCCGCCACCAACGCGGGTGCGGGCTCGGCAGGTGCCGCTGCAACCGGAGCGGGGGCCGGGGCCGGTGTCGGCTCGGGCGCACTCGGCGGCGCATTAAACAACGCGTCGATATCGTCCTGCGCGGTTTTTGCAGGGGCAGGTGCGGCGATGGGTTCCGGCGCAGCGGGCGCAGCGTTGAACAGCGCATCAATATCATCCTGCGCGGTTTTCGCAGGGGCGGCTACCGGAGCAGGCGCAGGTGCCGGGGCGGGTTCAGGAGTGGCGGCGGGTGGCGCGGCATCCTCGGCGAGCAGTTCGGTCAGCTCCAGCACATCCGATCCGGCAGCGGTCGGCGCGGCCTCGCCATCATCCGCGATGATGCGCTTGATCGATTGAAGGATGTCCTCCATCGACTGATCGGATTCTTTGGAAGGCTCGGCCATCTAAACTCCCTTATCTTCGCACACGTTACGCTACGGGCAACCCAGTGCGCAAGGATTTTTCCACGGCTGTGCATGGGCATGCCGATAGCGCGTGCGCAGCGTTGCTGATTTGTTGCGATTGCGGCGGCTTAAACGGGCGATAAAGGCTGTGTATGGTTTCGCAGCGTGCGCCTAAAACCCGATGGGCTGCCAGTGTACTTCGTCGGCATGGGCCTGCGGCTGGTAGTCCTCGACCTTCAGGCCAAGCTGCGCGGGCGTGAGCAGCCCGAGCGTGAAGGCGACGTTATAAGCCGCGACGATGCGGTCGCGCTGGGCGCGCACAAGGTTGGTGCGTGCGGCAAATAACTCCTGCTCGGCGTCGAGCACATCGAGCACGGTGCGCGCGCCGAACTGCTGCTCCTGCTTCACCCCTTCGAGCGCGAGGCTCGCTGCCTGAATCTGGTCGTTGCGGGTGGTGATGTTGGCGATGGCACTTTCGAGCTGTTCCCAGCTTTGCGTCACTGCCTCATCGACCCCCTGACGGCGGTCGATGCTTTCATGGGCGCGCTGGCGGGCGAGCGCCTTGGCCTCACGCACGCGCGACCATTCGGCCCCCGCCTGATAGAGCGGAATCGCCACCTCGACCCCGATGCGGTCCTGATCGAAATCGCTGGTGCCGGCAGCACCGGTGCCTGTCTGGCGGCTGAGGCTGCCGACCAGATTCACCCGCGGCAGCAGCACCGACTGATTGGTACGCACGTCGTAATCCGAGGCTTTGGCATTGTGAATCGCCGCCAGCAATTGCGGGTTGGCGGCGTGGGCGCGTTCGAGCGCCGCCTCGAGCGAAGGCGGCAGGTCGGGCAGGCGGTCGGGCACCGCGAGCGTGCCGTGCGGGCGCACGCCGATGGTGCGCTCGTAGGTGGCCATGGCGCTGAGCAGGTTGCCCTCGGCGGTGGTGACCTGCGATGTAGCATCCGACAAGCGGGCCTGCGCCTGCGCGACGTCGGTACGGGTCACCTCCCCCACCTCGAAGCGGGCGCGCGCGGCGTTCATCTGCTCGGCTAACACTTCGGCATTGTTGCGCGATAAATCGAGAATCGCACTCAGCTCGACCACGTTCATGTAGGCCGTCACGCTGTCGAGCAGCACCCGTTGCTCCACCGCCGACACATCATACTGCCCGGATTTAATCCGCTGCAGCGCACTTTGATAGGACGCCCAAGTGCCGCCGCCACGAAACAGCGGCTGTTCGAGCCGCAATTGCTGGATTTCGGAATTGCCCTTGTTGCTGGCGGCATTGTTGAACGTGGTTTTCTGGCCGCTGTTGTTGTAGTTGGCGGTGATAGTCGGGCGGAAACCGGAGAGCGCCTGCGCCACCCCTTCGTCCGTCGCCTCAAGCCGCTGGCGCTCGACCTTGATGCGCGGGTTGGTGGTATAGGCGCTGGCGAGAGCTTCCTCGAAACTGCCCGCACGCGCTCCCGGCGCAAAAGCGCCTGCCGCCATAAAAACAAATAACCAAAACCCTGAGCCGTGACGCATGGCATCCCTTATGTTGGCCCCAATCTAACGTACAACGCCGGAAGGCCGCAAGCAGGGAATGGTTTTTGCTGACAGAGTTGCCCGGGGTGGTGGCGCACGGCACGTGCGGCGTGCCAAACTTGCCACAAGGCGATGGAGGCCGGGGGGAGAATCGAACTCCCGTATACAGGTTTTGCAAACCCGTGCATTACCACTTTGCTACCCAGCCGCACGCATGGCGGAGGGTTTCATAACCTGAGGCGGTGCAGGGGTCAAGCAGTGTTGCACAGGCCGGTTTTGCTGAGTTTAAGAATATCTTAAGGTTTTGCCTGTAGGGTTTGAGAATAAACCCTCTGGAGAGCACCCAGCATGAGCGAGAACCCTAGCCCTTTTACCCAACAAGAGCAACATATCCTCAAAGAAAATATCGCCATAGTCGGGGGTGTAATGACGGATACCGTTGAGGATTTGGGCAAGGCGCTGCGTGCGCAGGAAGCCGCCATCGTGGCCACTGTGCCTGATCAAAAGCAACCTCATGGGGCTCACAAATCTCCAGCACTATCGCAAGAACAATGGGCGAAGCGGCAAGAGGCGCGCAAAATCACAGCTTTTGAAGCCGGAGATTTAACCGAACAAATCGCCGACAATGTTATCAATGGCCTCACCCCGGAAGCAGAGAGGAGAGTCGCCGCTGCGCAGAACCGCGCGGATGCCTTAGGTGAAAAAATTACAGCGGCAGCGCCTGGGCGCGAAGCGCGCCTCAATGAGGCGATTGAGGGAATAAACGTCGTTTTTGAACTGCACGGAATCCCGAAGGTAGGCGAAGAAACGTCCCGTGCCGAAAGCCAATCTCCTTCATCCAACCCCGGCAAAAGCCCCGCCGTGGCGCCCGGCAGCCACAACCTCTAAACCGCAAGCTTGACCCGCGTGGGTTTTGGCAGGCTGGATTTAAGCATCCACGCAGCTTTGTCATGCACGCCGATGCGCTGGGTGAGCAAATCCACCGTTGAATCATCCCCCGCCTTGCCGGCCGCCACGAGGGCTTTTTTGATGCTGGCCAGCACGGTTTGGTTGCCGTCATAGAGGTCTTTGACCATCTGGTCGGCGTCGAAATCGCTGTTGCCATCGCGCAGGGCGCTCAGCTTGCTGAAAGCACCGTAGCTGCCCGGCGCCTTCTCGCCCAGCGCGCGGATACGCTCGGCGATAGCATCCACCGCCAGGAACAGCTCGCTGTACTGGGTCATGAACATCGCATGCAGGCCGGGAAATTGCGGCCCCTCGACATTCCAGTGGTAGTTCTGGGTTTTCACCATCAGGCCATACGTATCGGCCAGCAGTTTTTTCAAGGCTTCAGTGACGGGTTTGTTACGCATCATTTCCTCCGTTGGTTGATAGGCTGAATGTCGCAATACCGGCAAAAGAGTGCCCTACCCCGCTTTGCGTACGCCCGCCGCCGCGCCGAGGAGTGCCTGATCGAGGTCGGCGATAATGTCCGTCACGTCCTCAATCCCAATCGACAGGCGCACCGCCTCGGGCGAGACCCCGACCGATTTCTTGTGCGCGTCGCTCAACTGGCTATGGGTGGTCGAGGACGGGTGAATGACCAGCGAACGCGTGTCACCGATATTCGCCAGCATCGAGAAAAGCTGGAGCTTATCGACGAAAGTTTTTGCCGCCTCGAAGCCACCTTTTACCCCGAAGGTAAACACGGCACCCGCACCGCGCGGCATATATTTTTTCGCGCGTTCGTAGTAGGTGCTGCTCGGCAGGCTGGCATAGGAAACCCAGCTCACCTGCGGGTGTTTCTCCAGCCATTCCGCCACTGTCTGGGCGTTGCTGACATGACGGTCCATACGCACACCGAGCGTCTCGATGCCGTTTAAGGTGAGGAAGGAGTGAAACGGCGACTGCGTCGGCCCGAGCGCACGCAGGCCAATCGCGTGGTTGTGCACCGCGAAGGCCATGGCGCCAAAATTCTCAGAAAAATTCAGACCGTTATAGGAAGGGTGCGGCTGCCCCAGCTCGGGATATTTCGCAGCGTGTTTTTTCCAGTCGAAATTGCCGCCGTCGATCACCGCGCCGCCCATGGCGGTGCCGTTGCCGGTGAGGAACTTGGTGGTCGAGTGCACTACCACATGCGCGCCCCAGGCGATGGGCCGGGTGAGGTATGGCGAGGCCATGGTGTTATCGACCACCAGCACGATACCTGCTTCGTTGGCGATTTTGGCGAGGGCTTCAATATCCGAGATGACGCCGCCCGGATTGGCCAGCGACTCGATGAAGATAAGCTTGGTCAACGGCGTAATCGCCGCTTTCACCGCCGCCAGATCGTCTACATCGACGAAATCGGCCTGCCAGCCGAAGCTGGTCGGGAAGGTGTTCTGGAACTGGTCAGTCGTGCCGCCATAGAGGCGTTTGCTGGCAACGAAGCGCTCACCCGGACGCAGCAGCGCCTGGAACACCAGCAGTTGCGCCGCATGGCCCGAAGCGGTGACGGTCGCACCGACGCCGCCTTCAAGCGCGGCAAGACGCTGTTCGAGCACCGAGTTGGTCGGGTTGGTCAGGCGCGAATAGACATTGCCGAATTTCTTGAGGGTAAATTTATCCGCAGCATCCTCGGCGCTTTCAAACATAAACGACGCCGTCGCATAAATCGGCACCTGACGGCTACCGGTGGTGGCATCGGGCGTATAGCCGGCATGAACGGCAAGCGTGTCGAATTTATGGTCTGTTTTCTGGGTCATGGAACTCTACCTTTATGGTTAACTCGCCCCCTCCCTAACATTGTCGCCCGGCGCGGTCAAATGCCGTAGCGGTCGCAGGTGCATAAAATACTTGCATCCACGGCCAAAGGATTCCATATCCTCGCGCAGCATGCATGAACCCCTCACCAGCCACCCGGCAGGCAGCCACCACGCCACCGACGTCGCGATTATCGGCGCCGGGCCGGTCGGTCTGTTTGCCGTGTTCGAGCTCGGGCTGCTCAATATTCAATGCCATCTGGTGGATATTCTCAACCGCCCCGGCGGCCAGTGCGCCGAGCTGTACCCGGAGAAACCGATTTACGATATTCCCGGCCTGCCGGTGGTCACCGGACAAGCCCTGACCGAGGCGCTGCTCACCCAGATCGCGCCGTTTAAGCCCGCGTTTCATTTCAGCCAGATGGTGGAGACGCTGGAAAAAATGCCGACCGGCCTGTGGCGCCTGACCACCGATTGCGGCACCGTGATTGATGCGAAAGTGGTGGTAATTGCCGCAGGTGGCGGCAGCTTCACCCCGAAAAAACCGCCGATTGCCGGCATCGACGCCTACGAGGGCACGAGCGTCTTTTATGCCGTGCGTAACCGGGAAGCCTTCACGGGCAAGCGGCTGGTGATTGTCGGCGGCGGCGATTCCGCCCTCGACTGGACACTCAACCTCGCGCCGCTGGCCTCGCACCTCACCCTCATCCACCGCCGCGACGAGTTCCGCGCCGCCCCTGCCTCGGTCGAAAAGATGCGTGCACTCGCCGCCACCGGGAAAATCGACCTGCGCTTCGGGCAGGTGAGCGGGCTGGAAGGCGAAAACGGTCAACTCGCCGCCATTGAGCTGACGGATGCCGAAAAGAACAAAACCCGCCTCGCCTGCGACGCCCTGCTGCCCTTCTTCGGGCTGACCATGAAGCTCGGGCCGGTCGCCAATTTCGGCCTCAACCTCACCGAAAACCTGATTCCGGTCGATACTGAGAAGTTCGAGACCAGCACGCCGGGTATTTTCGCCATCGGCGACATCAACAGCTACCCCGGCAAGCTGAAGCTCATTTTAAGTGGCTTCCACGAAGCGGCGTTGATGGCGCAGGCCGCCTTTCGCATTGTTTTTCCCGAGCAGAAACTGCGCTTCCAGTACACGACGAGCAGCACGGACCTGCAGAAGAAACTGGGGGTGAAATAATGCGCCCACCGTTACTTTAAAGCCGTGTCACCCCGGCCTTGCGCCGGGGTCCACCTTTTTTTAAGTAAAGTAAGATGGACCCCGGGATAAACCCGGGGTGACAGGCTGAGTTTTCTTTGCTACTAGGGCATTAGTTCGGGACTAAACCTCTCCATTTTTCGTCATTGCGAGCGATAGCGCGGCAATCCAGTTTTTTGATGTTTTTTGCTGGATTGGTTGGCCTTCGGCCCCCTTCGGGACGGTCGCTACGCTCCCTCGCAATGACGGATGATGGCAATGCCTGAACGTAAAACGCCACTTAAATGCTAACCGCCGGAACGCTCCCATGCAAACCGTCACCGTCCATGTCACCGACTACGAAGGCACCCGCCATACACTCGAAGGGCTGGAAGGCTGGCGGCTGATGGAAGTCATCCGCGATTACGGCCTGCCGATTAAGGCCGAGTGCGGCGGCGCCTGCGCCTGCGCCACCTGCCATGTGTATGTCGCACCCGCATGGTTTAACAAACTCGTCCCGGCGCAGTCGGAAGAAATACTGATGATGGACGACGCGATGGCGGTGCACGAAAACTCGCGCCTCTCCTGCCAGATTATCCTCTCGCCCGCGCTTGAGGGGCTGGAAGTCACCCTCGCACCCAATCCTTAAGGCGCGTCAGAACCAAACACCCCAACCACCACTTCCGGCGCCGGGCGTTCCCTCTCCGGCGTTTCGGCAATGCGGGTGCCGATATAGATAAACCCGGCGATGCGTGGCGCTTCCTCTCCTTTGACGAAGGAGGGCGCGGCACCTAATAGCGCGTCCAGAATCGTCGCCTCATAGGCCACCCATTCGGTCAGCCATTTGCCGCCAAACCCCAGCGCATGCGCGGCATGAAGGATATTCATGCAGACAGCGCCCACCGAAAGCTGCTGCTCCCACACCGGCTTGCTGCCTGCGATAGGGGTGGAAACGACTGCCAGACAGAGCGGCGCGCGGGCAAAGCGGGTGTGCTCGGCGGCAATCTGCGCTTCGGTGGCTTCCGGGTTTGTGCGCGCAAAGACATCGGCCGCAATGGCGCCAAGCGCGAGCGCCCCCTCCCCACGCAGGACGACAATGCGCCACGGGCAGAGCTTGCCGTGATCGGGCACGCGGGTGGCGATGCGCAGGATGGTTTCAAGCTGCGCGGCATCGGGGGCGGGTTCGCTAAGGTCTTTCACCGCCGTCGAACGGCGGTCAAGCAGGGCGGCAAGGGCGGTGGCGGGCATCGGGCGAAGCTCCCTGAAAGGGCGGTGATAAGAAAAAAGGCAATAGCGGTGGGACTATAGCGGCAATAGCGTAAGAACAGCCACGAAAAAATACCACCGCTTATTCACTTCCTTCCTTCCTTCCTTCCTTCCTTCACTGGCGACTGGCGACTGGCGACTGGCCACCCCTTCGCCTGCTTGCCAATCGGCTGCGCGCGGTCTATTCCTTCTGCCATGACCGCACGCTTTCTCACCGCCACCGCCGCCCGCACGCATGCTTAACCTGTGGCAGCAGATGGCCGCTTCGCTGCTCTGCCTCGCCGGGCAGGCATCCGGGCCGGAAGCCGCGCCGCCACCGCGTTCATGGGCCGCTTACTACGACAGCGCCCTGCCCGCCGAACGCTTCAAACATCTGGATCTGGTCGTGTTCGACCGCCGCCATCACCCTGATTTCATGGCGCTGAAAGGCAAAACAACCGTGCTCGCCTATGTCAGCATCGGCGAAGTCTACGACGATGTCCCAGAAAAAACGGAGCTGACGGAGGAAGGCGCCCTGCTCGCGCAGCATGCCCACTGGAAAAGCCATGTGGTCGATGCCGCATCGCCGCAATGGCGGCACTGGGTGCTGGGTTACGTTGAGGATGCGGTGGCGCAGGGGTTCGACGGGGTGATGCTCGACACTGCCGACAGCCCGATTGCCTGGGCGCAGGCCCACGCGCCGGAACGGACGGAGGCAATGCGCGCCGGAATCGCCGAACTGGTGCAGGCCATCCGCGCCGCCAACCCCGGCCTTAAAATCATGATAAATCGCGGATTTGGCATATTACCGCTGGTCACACAGGATATCGACTATGTTCTGGCAGAGAGCATTTACACTAACACCGATGTTTCTTCTGGACAATTTACCCTGTTTCCGCCTAGTACTTACGACCAAGTGGCGAAACAGCTGCACGATGTAAACACGCTCGCACCAGGCCTTCGGATTTTTACGCTCGATTACTGGAAGATGGATGATGTCAGCGGTTTGGAAACGATTTATGCGGCGCAGCGCGCGCAGGGCTTCACCCCTTACGTCGCCACGCCTGATTTGCGCCGCTTTGCGCCCGAGCCTGTCCCCGGCCACTGCGCATCATAACGCCAGCATCCACCGCCCCGCGAGGCGCATTCCGCATGCGTAAATATATCCTCATCGCACTGGTGCTGCTGGGCGGCGGGGTCGCCATCAGCCTCCATCTCATCCCAAGCGCGCGGGAAGTTGCCGGCGCCCAGTTTGCCGATGCACAGTCGGTGGATCTGGGCAAGGTCGATATCGAGGCCGAATATGCGCAAGGCCGCCGCAGCTTCCCGATTGTCGCGGCGCTGGCTGATAAACGCGCCGCCGCCGGTGACCGCCCGGCCGCCATCGCGCTGCTGGAGGCCTTCACCGCCGCCAGTCCGAACGACATCAACGGCCACAAAAAACTTGCCGAACATTACCGCGCCGCCGGGGATAATGCGGGCTACAACCGCGCGCTGGAGGCGGTCGCCGCCGCCGCACCGACCGAGGAAAACCTGCGGGCGCTGTCGGATATTTATAATGCCGACAAGGAGTATGTGAAGCAGGTGCCGGTGTTGCAGCGCCTCCTCGAAGTGACCCGTGGCGAAAAGCCGCAGGCCTTTGTCGATCTGGCCACCATGCAGGTGGTGATTGGCGAAAGCGACGGCGCGCTCAAAACCGTCGAGGCGCTGCGGGCGAAACATCCGTCATTCTCCAGCTACCCGATGACGCGCATTCTGGTCAGCGTGCTTTCGGACAAGGGCGAAGTGGACCGCGCATTTGACATCGCAAAGCAATGGATGGCTACCCCGAACGCGCCGGTCGCCGCCCCGGTCGCGCCCCCCCTGCCGCCGCTGGCGACGGATGGCACCATCGCGCCACCGGCGCCGGTCGCGCTCGGGGCGGGCGATCCGCGCCCTGGCGAGCTGGCTGATCTGTGCAACATTCTGCATTACGGCGGCCATGCGGATAAAGCCGTGGCGCTGGTCGATCTGCATCCCGACATGCTGGAACGCGAACCCACGCTGATGCTGGCCTATGTTAACGCCAACATCACCGCCGGTAAAAGCGACCACGCCTATGCGCTGCTCAAGCAGATGGATGAGAGCGGAAGAATGATTGCCGCGCTCTACCCACCCTATCTCGACCTCACCCTCAAGCGCGAAGATACCCCCGCCGCCGAGGCAATTGCCCGCACACTCGACACCGCCACCTTCAACGAAGAGATGGCGCTTAACACGCTGGAAGTTGCGCGCGCAGGCGGCGCCCCGGGCGTGCTGAATATTCTTGCCACGCGCTTCAACGATGCACCCCTGCTGACGGATAAACCGGTGCTGGCCGCGGTCGTTGCCATCCTCACCGGCGACAAAGCGCAGGACACAAAAATCGAAACCGCGCTCAACGCGCCGCTGACTTCGACCCAGCGCGTGCGCCTTGCGGAATCCTGCGCGCGGGCGCAGAAAACGGCGTGCTTTGCGGCCATCATCCAACACTATCCGCCGCTGGAACAGATGGCCCCGGCGCAGGTCGCGGAATATGCCCAGCTATTCATCATCGCCGGGCGCGAGGCCGAGCTGGTGGATCCGATCGGCAAACTGCTCACGACGGAACGCCCTGCTGCACAAGTCGCCACCGCACACCGCCGCCTCGCCGCCGCCGCCGGGCGTGGGGATGTGCTCACCCCCTGGCTTGAGGCACAGGCCAACCAGGTGCCGGTCGGGCAATTGCAGGAATTATTCTACCTCGCCAATGACCGCCGGCGCGGCACTGTCGCCAGCGACATCGCCGAGCGCCTCTATGCCCGCGACCCCTCGCCGATGCACCGCAACATTCTGGTCGCCGCCTTTATCGGTGCGGGCGCACATGATAAAGCGCTGCCCTTCCTGCGCGAACAGATCAAGGAGGAAGGCAGCGATGACGGGCTTTACCTTTCGACCTTAAGCACGCTGGCGCGCAAGGATGCCGCCGCCCGCAAGGAGCTGGGCGATTATGCGCGCGCGGCGTTGCAATCGGGCCGTGGCGACGACCGCCAGCAGTTGAATTACGCCTACATCCTCATCAACCATGGCCGCAAGGCCGAGGTCGTTCCCTACGCCAAGGCGAACGCTACCGCGCGTGGCGGGGCATGGAAAAAAATGTTCGCACAGCTGACGCAAAAACCCAAAGCCGGTGGGGCAGCGCCCGCCAAACTCTCGCGCGCGCAGTGGCTGGCCATTGCCAACGACCCGGCCACCCGCGCCGACAATAAACGCGCGGCGGCCTTCGCCCTGCTCGAAGGGGGCTACAAAGCCGATGCGATCCCCGTGTTCAGGGATCTCGCCAAAGACAAAGCCGCCGATTCGCAGGAAGTCAAAGACCTGCTCTATCTCTGGGGCGGTGCGCTCCGTGGCGAGGAGCTGGCCTGGGTGCAGCAGCGCGCCGCAACGGCCAATGCCTACGACAAACAACGCTGGGCCGAGCTGGTCAGCAACGTCGCCGACGACCAGAGCATCCTTCATTATGTCAGCGCCACCCCGGATGCGCTCTACAACCGTCCGCTGCGCCAAAAATATTTCCGCATCCTCGCCACCACCGGCAGCCGGGCACATTACGACACGGCCATGCATGACTGGGTCGCGCAGACGAGCGACGTCCCCGCCCTGCTCGATTATGCCACCACCGGGCAAAGCTTCGGCTTCCGCGAGGCGGCGATCAACGGCTACCGCCGCGTGCTGGCGCTCGACCCGAACAACGCCCTTGCCCTCAGCCGCATGGCCACGCTCGATTTTGGCAAAGGCAGATTCGCCGAAGCCGAGAAGAACCTGAACCAGTACCTCGCCATCCAGCAGCAATCACCCGACGCCGAAACCGACCCGGCGCAGGCGCATTTCTACAAAGCCGAATTGCTGCGCCGTCAGGGCAATCAGGCGGGTGCCGAAGCGCAATACCGCGAGGTCATCGCCCGCACCGCGCAGGCGGGCGCCAGCGCGCCGGATGCGCTGTCGCGCCTTTATACCGCGCAGTTCCGCCTCGGCCACCATGCGGATGCCAAAGCCGGGTTCGACCAGCTGCTCGAACAATACCCCGACGATAAAGGCCTGCTCGCCGATTACATGAGCGTGCTCATCGAATATAAATACCTCGACGACGCCAGTCGCATCGCCAACCAGTACGACAAATCCTCGCCCTATTACCGCAAGGGCGCGGCACTGGTCGGCCGGTCGGCGCACACCGCCTCGGTGCAGAAACTCGACGATGGCCGCGCGCTGAAAATTTCCTTCACCCGGCCGCTCGACGGCAAAAACCCGGTCGTCCCGGCGCA
Source organism: Alphaproteobacteria bacterium (assembly GCA_033763655.1). GTDB lineage: Bacteria > Pseudomonadota > Alphaproteobacteria > Rickettsiales > UBA3002 > QFOX01. Next base: position 39,491 of record JANRKD010000022.1, on the reverse strand, counting down.
GGCAGGCACAACCGGCTGGGTTGAAACCACCCATCTTGGCTATGACAGCCTGACCATTTCGGCCAAACCGGGCTATGTGGTGCGTTACATCCCGACCTCGGACACGCAGTTCGCGGTAGTGGCCGAAGCGGCACCCGCCGACGCCCCGCAAATCGAACTGCAGCGCCAGCAGGATTTGCGCCTGCAACTGCTCTATGCCCGCATCGAACAGGAATCCGGGCAGGCCGATAAGGCCCGCGCGCGGCTGGCAGCGGTGCGGCAGTATTACCCGAACGACCCGCAACTGCTCAGCTACGAGGCGTCGCTCGCCAGTGCCGACGGCCAGCTCGGGGAAGCGCAGAAGCTCATCACGCAGGCTCAGGCCGCCGCGCCCGAGAACGAGGATTTCACCCTGCAGGCGCAGAATATCCGCAAAGTGCGCATGGGCACCAGCTACGCGAAACTCGACCACGAATATCGCGGCCTTGGCAAGAATGACGAGCAGATTACCACCCTCTCGGGCGTGGTGCATACCGACCCGCACCTCGAGTTCGGCCTCAGCGCACAAAACGACGTGATGGACACCGACCAGACCCGCCGCGCGCGCGATGGCGTGATTGATGATTTCAGCGTCACGCGCCAGAACGGTGAGCTTTACACCGCCTATAATTTCGACAACGGCGCGCGCGCGCAACTGTCGCTGTTCGCCAATAACGACACTATCGGCGGCGGCGGCACCTTCGCCTTCAACAACCCGCTCGGCCGCACGGAACTGATCGGCGAATGGCAGCGCCCGTACTGGGATTTTATCGAAGCGGTGTTCGAGGATACCACGCGCGACCGCCTCGGCTTCAAGCACCGCGCGACCCTGCGCCCGACCCTTCATGCCAGCATGGAAGCCTCGTACAATAACTACAGCATCTCCGAGGCTGACGACGTCGCGCAGACCGCCCTGCTACGCGCCAATCTGGTGCAGGATATTCAGGCGCAGGGTGAGGGCCGGCCCTATCTCGGCGTGGCCTATGGCTTCGACGGCGAATACCGCACCGGCGGCAAGCCCGACAGCCGCCTCGACAGCTTTGGCAACAGCTACTTCCTGCTGCCCATCAACACCCGCGAAGTCCACGCCCTCACCGGCATCTACCGCAACGACTGGACGGCGGCCACCCACGCCCTGCTGGTCGCAGGCGTCGCTTACGACCGCATCAACGGCGGCTTCAGCCCGCTGGGCGAGGTGCGCGTCGATCACGATCTCGATAAAAACTGGCAGCTTGGCGGCCGCGCGCGCTATGCGCAGGAAACCAACGATACCGACAATAACCAGCTGAATCTCGGCGCGGATATTCTCTACAAATTTTAATACGAGGCAAAGGAACCCCATGGCAAACGAACCCCATCCTCACCACCACCGCCGCATCCTCGGCATTCGCCTGTCGGCGCTTGTTGAGATGTTTGCGGGCCTTATCGTCCTCACGCTGCTTGATATGTTCGTGTTCTCCGGCAACCGCTTCTGGGAGGTGAACCCCCACCCGTTCTGGATTGTGGTGCTGCTCATCGCCGCGCAATACGGCACGGCGGAAGGCCTGATTGCCGCGCTCGCGGCGACGCTGTTCTATTTCGTCGGCAACCTGCCCGTGCAGGCCGAAGGCATGAACCATTATGACTGGCTGTTCTCGGTTTCCGTCAACCCGATCTTGTGGCTGGTCGGCGGCTGGATTCTGGGCGAGCTACGCCAGCGCCATATCCGCGAGCGCAACCTGCTCAGCCGCGAGGTGGCCGAATCGCACCAGCGCGAGGAGCTGATTTCGAGCTCCTACAATTTTGTTAAACAGCGCAAGGAATCGCTGGAAATCCAGGTTTCCGGCCAGTTGCTTTCGTCGATTGATGCCTACCGCGCGGCCAAGGCGGTCGAAACGCTCGACCCGAAATCGGTGATGCAGGGCGTTGAGCGCCTCGTGAAATCGGTGCTCGGGCCGCAGAAATTTTCGCTGTCGTTGCTGCACGACAACAAACTGAACGCGACCATCATCCACGGCTGGGGCGCCGAGGAAAAATACGCCCAGGAGATCGACTCCTTCAGCCCGCTGTTTCAGGCGGTGGTCGGCCAGCGCGAACTGCTGGTGGTCGCGAACGAGGAGCACGAGATGGCGCTCGACGGTCAGGGCATCGTCGCTGGCCCGGTTCTCGACCCGACCAATGACCGCGTCATCGGCATGCTGAAAATCGAGCAGCTCGATTTCACCGCGCTGTCGCTCAACACGGTGGAAACCTTCCGCGCGCTGTGCGAGTGGATCGGCACCTCGCTGGTCAACGCCCGCAACTACCAGAGCGTCAAGGCCGAGGCAATTATCAACCCCGAGCGCAACCTGCTCAGCTACAGCTACTTCCGCCGCCAGAGCGACTATATGCGCACGCTCGCCAAGCGGGTCGGCTTTCCTTTAAGCATGCTGGTGATTAAACTCAACGACGCAAAAACCCTCAGCGACGCCGAGCGCGTCACCGTCGCACGCCAGATTGCCGAATCGGTAAAAACCGTGCTGCGCAGCGTCGATCTCGCCTTCGACTACCAGACCGACGGCGAGGAATACTCCATCCTTCTGCCGGCGACGGCGCAGGCGGGCGCGGCCATCGTGCGCGATAAAATCGCCAAGGATATGGAACGTCATCTGCGCGGTAAAAGCGGCATCAGCTTCAACTACATCGTGAGTGCGCTTCATGAAGTCCGCTAACCCCAGCGCCATCGACTACGCGCAGTATGTCGAGGGTATCCTCAACCCCGAGGATATCCACGACGCCCACCGCGTGACGCCGGCAACGGCTACCAACGGCCTGTTTCTGGTGGTGGCGCTGCTGCTCATCGCCGCCCATGGCTTCAACCTCTACCTCTTCCTTGGTGCGGGGGTATCGCCAACCTTGCCGGTGGCGCTGCACCTGTTCATTTCGGCGGTGGTGGCGCTGATTGCCTATGCCAACTACCGCAAGGGCCTCGACGTGCAGCACCTCGCACTGCTGGCGATTGTTGCCAGCGTCACCGGCATTTTCGGTGCGGTGGGAGCGCTGGCCGGGTTTCTCTTCACCGTCATTTTCCGTGGGCGCTCGCACCATTTCCGCGAATGGTACGAGACGATTTTCCCGACCGACCAGACCACCGACGCGCAGACGATTTACGACAGCATCACCGAAGGGCTGGACGAAAACCCGAGCGCCTACAGTGTCATGCCCTTTGCCGATGTGATGCGCCTTGGTTCGGAAAACCAGAAACGCCGGGCGCTGGCAAAAATGACTTCGCGCTTTTCGCCGCGTTTTGCGGGCGCGTTCAAAGCCGCGCTCGCCGATGGCAACAACACCATCCGCGTGCAGGCGGCGACCGCCATCGCGAAGGTGGAACGCGAATTCGCCGCGAAACTCGCGCGTATCGAACTGGCGCGCACCAAACACCCCGGCGACGCGACGCTGACACTGGCCCTCGCCAAATTCTACGACGATTACGCCTTCACCGGCGTGCTCGATGGCGAGCTCGAAAAGCTCAACCGCAGCCGCGCCATCAGCACCTATAAAGCGTATTTGCAGCAAGATCCCAACTCGGCGGAGGCGTGGGTGGCCATTGGCCGCCTGCTCTACCGCGCCGAGCAATGGGCAGAGGCGGCCGACTGGTTCCGTGCGGCGCTGGATCGCGGCTGGAAAGTGAACAGCCTGGTGCTCTGGTATTTCGAATCCCTGTTCCGCCTTGGCCAGTATCGCGACGTGCGCCACGCCGTGTTGGAATTTGGCCGCGACATCACCCGGCAGGAAGAAATGCCGCAGGATGTGCGCGACGCCGTCACCTTATGGATGCAGGTAGCATGACATGACCAGAAATCCTCCCGCATCGTCGAGCCACACCGCGCGCGGCAGCCGCCAGAAAGCCGATGTCTGCCTGATTCTCGAAGGCAGCTACCCGTATGTCACGGGCGGCGTCTCGGGCTGGGCACACGGGCTGCTGCACGAGCAGAGCCACCTGTCGTTCCATATCTGCGCCATTATGCCACGCGACGGCGACCTGACCCTGCGTTACGACCTGCCGAGTAATGTGGTCGGGTTAACCACCATCCGCCTCAACGACCTGCCTACCGGCGCCGCCATCGATACCGGGCTGGCAAGCCGCCTGCACCGCGCGCTGCGCGCGCCGCTGGCAAACCTCACCGGCGCCAAACCGATGCCGCTTTCCGACCTTAAAACCATCATGGACGTGCTGCGCGGCAGCCGCGCGAGCCTGGGCACCGCCGCCCTGCTCGACCGCGAGGAAGCATGGAAACAACTGGTGGATCTGTATGAAAGTGGCTTTCCCGACCATTCTTTCCTCGATTATTTCTGGTCATACCGGGCGATTGCCGGTGGCCTTTATTCGGTGTTGCTGGCTGCCCTGCCGCAGGCCGATATCTACCATGCCATGTCCACCGGCTACGCGGGGCTGATGGCGGCGCGCGCCAAGGTCGAAACCGGCAAACCGGTGTTCGTGACCGAGCACGGCATCTACACCAACGAACGCCGCATCGAGGTCACCGCCGCCGACTGGCTGGAAGCAACCTCCAGCAAAGCGCTGACCATCGACAAGCCGCGCCGCGACCTGCGCGACATGTGGATCGACTCGATCAATAATTTCAGCCGCGTCTGCTACGAGGCCAGCGACCGCATCATCACCCTGTTTGCGGGCAACCAGAAGCCGCAACTCGAAGACGGCGCGCCCGCCGAAAAATTGCAAATTATCCCGAATGGCGTCGATATCCAGCGCTTCGGCGCACTCGCGCATCGCCGTGGCGACACACCGACCATCGGCTTCATTGGCCGCGTCGTGCCGATCAAAGATGTCAAAACCTTCATCCGTGCCTGCGGCCTGCTACGCCAGACCGCGCCCGAAATGAAAGCCTACATCATCGGACCAACCGACGAGGATGCGGATTACTACACCGAATGCACCCACCTCGTGCAACTGCTCGGGCTGGAGCAGACCATCACCTTCACCGGGCAGGCGAAGGTCGATGATTACCTGCCGCGCATCGACGTGCTGGTGCTGACCAGCATCTCCGAGGCACAGCCACTGGTCATGCTCGAAGCAGGCGCGGCGGGCATCCCGATTGTGGCGACGGATGTCGGCTCCTGCCGCGAGCTGATCGAAGGCACACCCGAGGAGGCACCGCATCTGGGCATGGGCGGCATCGTCACCCCGCTGGCCAGCCCTGCCGCAACGGCGGATGCCGTGTTCACGCTGCTTAGCGACACGGCACTCTACGACGCGGCGAGTACCACCATTTCCACGCGCGTCGCGCAGTATTACAACGAGGGCATCCAACATCAGGCATACCGCACCTTATACGCAGAACATCTGCGGCGGGCGTAACGGAGTTTTACCATGGCAGGCATTGGCTTTGAATTGAATAAAATGGCGCGGCGCGACGACCTGATGGGCATCGCCGGGGCCTACCTGCACTCGATGTTTGCGATTGCCGGGCCGTGGTTGTTCACTGTCGTGGCGCTGGCTTTTACCACCTACCTTTACGGCGGCAGCAGCAATGTCGAGCTCCTCAATTTCCGCGGGGTGATTGTCTATAATTTCTCGTTCTCGCTCGCCCTGTCGGCGCCCGTCTATTTCATCATGACGCGCTACCTCGCCGACCAGATTCACGTCAAAAACGTCACCAGCACGCCGACGGTTATGCTCGAAAGCATGCTCATGGTGTTCGGCTTCAACCTCGCGCTCGGCGTCTTCTTTTATGGGTTTTACTTCGCCATGCCCATCGAGCTTCGCCTCGCGGGTTTTGCCAACATGTTCCTGATTGCGGCGGTCTGGCTGCTGTCGGTGTACCTCACCGCTCTCAAGGATTTCTCCTCGGTGACCTGGACATTCATCATCGGCATGGTGGTGGCCGTCATCGCGGCGGAATACCTCATGAAATACAACGCGGCGGGCATGGTCGCGGGCTATAATATCGGCCTGTCGATTATCGTCTTTATGCTCGCCGGGCGCATTTTCTCGGAATACCCCTACCGCCTCACCACCCAGTTTGCGATTCTGCCGTTCTGGAAAAAATACTGGGAGCTGGCGGTCGGCGGCTTCTGCTACAACGCCGCGCTGTGGATCGATAAATGGCTGATGTGGTTTGCGCCCGAATCGGTGCAACTGGATTCTAAGCTACGCTTCTTCCCCGATTATGACTCGGCGATGTTCCTTGCCGCAATGACCATCCTGCCCTCGATTGCGCTGTTTGTCTTTTCCATCGAGACCAACTTCTTCCACCATTACCGCCGCTTTTATGGCAATATCCTCGCCCATGCCAGCCTGCGCCGCATCCGCCAGTTCCATGCCAAAATCATCGGCGCGATTATCGAGGGCGCACGCAGCATCGTGGTCATTCAGGGCGTGCTGGCTTTCCTGTTCATCCTCCTCGCGCCGCAGATTTTTGAACATCTGCGCATGTTCTTTGTGCAGCTGGGGATTTTCCGCCTCGGTGTGCTTGGTTCGTTTTTCCAGGTGCTGCTGCTGTTTGCGACCATCATCCTCAGCTATTTCGACTGCCGGCGCAAAAACATGTGGATTTTCGTCTTCTACCTCGCCAGCAACACCTTCTTTACGCTGCTGTTCATGGCGCAGGGCTACGCGTTCTATGGCTACGGCTTCTTCCTTGCCTCGGCGCTGACCTTCTTCCTCGCCGCCGCCATCCTGCTCAACCATGTGCGCAAGCTGCCGTACCATGCCTTCATCAGCAACAATAACTCGGTGAAATTGCCCAAAGGGCACACTTCCGCCGATTACGAGGAGCATGCGGGCGTCTTCAACATGGGCGTGGACCGCACGGAAATCCTACATCCCGGCAAGGCGTAGCGCCGCTGCCCGCGCCCGCTTTGCCACAGGGCTGTGGCAAAAATGCTGCCTGTAACATTTCGTAGTACTATTTTTACTTTACAAACCGTAAACCCATCTATAATTGGAGTCGGCCGCATAACCCCATGGCGTGTAGAGATCCCTAGGGAGTCACAGGTTTTCGTGACTAAGCAAGGTGACCTTGGCACTGCTGTCATAAATCCGTCGCAAGGTGTGCTGGTGCGTTTTGGTTAACGTACTAACGAGGGTTTATGAGATGCGAAGCTACACATCGTCCGATTCCGCTGTAAAGCATTTGCGGCCTGAACAGGCCGTCGTTATTTATCGTCCGCATGCGCTGAAACGCGCGGTGGATTTGTTCGCGTCGCGTTTTCGCGGGGCGGTACTCTATGCCGTTAAAACCAATCCCGACGAGCACGTGCTCAAGGATTTGTGGGCGCATGGCGTACGCAAGTTCGACGTCGCCAGCTTGCACGAAGTGGCAATGGTGCGCGGGCTGTTCCCCGAGGCGGAGCTTTACTTCATGCATACGGTGAAATCCCGCCATGCTATCCGCGAGGCGTATTTCACCTACGGCGTGCGCCATTTCTCGCTCGATTCCGAGGAAGAGCTCGCCAAAATTCTGGTCGAAACCAAATACGCCGAGGATCTCGGGCTGCATGTGCGCATCGCCATCCCCAACACTTACGCCGAACTGGCGCTGACCGATAAATTCGGCGCCACGCTCGACGCCGCCCCCAGATTGCTGGAGCGCGTGCGCGCGGTAGCGGCGCATGCGGGCGTGTGCTTCCATGTCGGCTCGCAATGCATGCACCCGGACGCCTACAAGCTGGCCATCAAACTGGCACGGCAAGTGGTCAAGCAATCGGGCGTGCGGATTGATTCGCTCGATGTCGGCGGTGGATTTCCGTCGATCTACCCGGGCATGACCCCGCCCGACCTTGGCAGCTATTTCGCCGCCATCCACGATGCCGCGCGGGACCTCGTGAAGGCGCATGGCTGCGCCCTGATGTGCGAGCCGGGCCGCGCGCTGGTCGCTGAATCGGGTTCGGTGGTGGTGCGGGTCGATGCACGCAAAGGCGACTTCCTCTACCTCAACGACGGCACCTACGGCTCGCTGTTCGATGCGGGCACGCCAAAATTCATCTTCCCGGCGCGTTTGCTTGGGCGGCGCGGTGCGGAAGCAGAAAAAGGCTTCAGTTTCTACGGCCCGACCTGCGACACGCTCGATTTCATGAAAGGCCCGTTCATGCTGCCTGCCGACGTGCAGGAGGGGGACTACCTCGAAATCGGCCAGCTCGGCGCCTATGGCCGCACCATGGCGACGCGCTTCAACGGCTTTTCGCTCGCCCACCAGCCCGTGCTGGTGCGCGACGAACCGCTGATGAGCCTGTATGCCCAACCGCAGGTCGAACGCCGCATCGCGGTCGCCGCGCGGGGATAACCAAGCGGTCGTTTAGGGCGTCATCCCGGTTTGCCAAAGGCAATACCGGGACCCCCCGAAAAAGACCATGTTTTTATGTGACAGGGGCTGTTTCTTTTGCTATTGCCCCCGCCTAGAGAAATAACGGAGAACTACCATGACCGCCGCCACCAAACAAAAATCCAATACCAAAGCCGAGCTGCTGAGCAAAACCGTCGAGCATATCGACATCACCAGCTTCGATGCACGCCCCATCATCGACGGCATGACGAATATGAGCTTCACCAGCCGCGACCTTGCGCGCGCGACCTCCATCTACAACCAGATGCTGGCCGATAAAAACTGCTCGATCATCCTCACGTTGGCGGGCAGCACCAGCGCGGGCGGCTGCATGAAGCTCTATGCCGACCTCATCCGCTTCAACATGGTGGATGCGATTGTGGCGACCGGCGCCAGCATCGTCGATATGGATTTCTTCGAGGCGCTGGGCTTCAAGCACTATCAGGGCAGCGCCAGCGGGCAGGACGATAAATTCCTGCGCGACCTTTACATCGACCGTATCTACGACACCTACATCGACGAGGAGGAACTGCAAGCCTGCGACGGCACGATTCTCGAAATCGCCAATTCGCTCGAACCGCGCGCCTATTCCAGCCGCGAATTCATCCGCGAAATGGGCAAATGGCTCGCCGCGGGCAATGCCAAAAAGAAAGATTCGCTGGTACAACTGGCCTATGAGCATAACGTGCCGGTTTTCTGCCCGGCGTTCGTTGACTCGTCGGCAGGGTTCGGCCTCGTCAAGCATCAGGTCGATAATCCGAAGAAGCACATGGTGCTCGACGCCATCGCCGATTTCCGCGAGTTGACCGAGCTGAAAATCAAAGCCGGTGACACCGGCCTGCTGATGGTTGGCGGCGGCGTGCCGAAAAACTTCACGCAGGATACCGTCGTCTGCGCCGAAATTCTCGGCCACGAAGACGTTGCGATGCATAAATACGCCGTGCAGGTGACGATTGCCGACGTGCGCGACGGCGCATGCTCATCGAGCACCCTGAAAGAGGCCTGCTCGTGGGGCAAGGTCGATACCGCGCTCGAGCAAATGGTCTTCGCCGAGGCAGGCTCCGTCCTGCCGCTGCTGGCCTCGGATGCCTACCATCGCGGCCATTGGAAAACCCGCGCCAAACGCGAATTCGCCAAGCTGTTTGCGTAAAAGCGCACGATCACGAATTAGGCCAATCCCAATCTCTCCTCATTCTGAATGGGCTTGTTATGCGTGGATGCATTTAGACCGAACAATTGACCATTGCCTATATCTGTACATCCTCCCACGCATTGCTTGAAGCCTTTTACGTCGAACCCCTCCAATGCGGCAACCTGGTTATTTCCATTTCCAACCGTAGGTTCACTACCCTTCTCACCCACACCAGTAAATGCAGCCTGAAAGAGCGGAAGTTCATTCGATACTGTACTTTTGCTTTCTTTCGTACCCTTCTCCTCAGCACCCTCCTTCTTATTTTCCTTTTCCTTTATCTTCTCATTCAGATGTTCATAAAATTTCTTTGTTGCCGGGTTATTCTTATCGGTGAAGTCGATATCATGCGGATCAATTCCTATCTCAGCAGCTATCGCCGCGACCGCTTTTGCAGTTTTATCGCCAAAAAGACCATCAATTCCATCCGGAGCTTTACTGGTGGCAATATCAAAACCTGCTGCACCTAGCTGCCTTTGCAGATCTTCTACCGCATTGCCATGAATGGGCGGCATGTACAGTCCGCTTCCCTCCGTTATGTAACTGACAGCCATATCCGTGTCCCGGGTAGCCTGCTCGGCCTTAGTATTTCGGGTAGATTGCTGAACGAGGCTTATCAACTCGCTCATTTGCTCTTCTGTAGGAGGGCTATCAACTTCTACAGGCGGGTCTATTATCATGACAAAAGTATTCCCATCCCTGTCTCTCCCCATCATCCTGTCTGTGCTTCTTTTACGGCCATCTGTGCCTTCAGTGAACGCAAAAACCGCGCGGGCTTTTTCAGGCTGGTTACTATCAGGTATAATCAAGGCACGATTTCTATGCGGACTGAAGAAATCATCAGTAGATCCTTCGCTGTTTTTTTTGCCTGCCGCAACCATTGCTGCAGCATCTTTCGATTGTGGCGACATCTTCAAGTTTTCTTGCGGGCCATCGATTTCAAAGAATCCAAGAACACCCGCTGTCGTTCCAACAGACATAATTGGAAAGAGAGAGGCTAAAGGGGCTTTCTCGTTTGCATCAGATGCGTGATCATTGTCTGCCATGTTCATTCTCCCGTTTATTAAATGATTAATCAAATAACTCCTCCAACTTACCCCCCCCCGTTAATTTTCCATTAATAAATCCCTAAAATTGGATTAAATTTGCAAATTTTTGCGACGGCGGATGGCGCTGTGCGGGCCTGCCGACCGCCTGCACGCCATATCACCTGTTTCATATATTGCAGCGCACACCCAGCCATGAAAATTGCTGGCCATTGCCGTGTGCGCTGCTATGGTGGCGGCCCTTTCACCCCCTTATTAGGGGCCTTACCGTCGAGGGAAGATATTACATGGCCGGTGCCGACGTCAAAGAATTCACCGTTTTTGGTTTAAAAATGTGGCAGCAGGTGGTGGTGTGCCTTATCCTTGGCATTATCACCGGGCTGGTGCTCAAAGAGGACGCGACCGCCTTCAAGATTCTCGGTACGCTGTTTATCAACCTCATCAAAATGGTGGTGGTGCCGCTGATATTTCTGGCACTGGTTTCGGGCATCACCAGCATGGGCGACGGCACCAACTTCAAGCGCGTCGGCCTCAAGGGGGTTGCCACCTATTTCTTCACAGCGCTGTTTGCGGTGGTCATCGGCCTGGTGGCCGGCACGGTTTTCCAGCCGGGTGCGGGCCTGCAGGTCAACATCAACGAGTTTGCCGGCGCCGCCGCCACCGCGACCGAAGCACCCCCTGCCAGTGTCAAGGATTTCCTTGTCAACCTCATCTCCACCAACATCATCAAATCCTTCGCCGACGGCAATCTGCTGCAGGTGATTGTCTTTGCGGTATTGTTCGGCATCACCGTCAACATGATGGGTGACAAGGCCGCCCGCGCGCGGCAAACCCTCTATGATTTCAGCCAGATTATCTTCCGGATGATTGAATATATCGTCCGGCTGGCGCCGCCGGCCGTTTTTGGTTTCATGGCCTGGTCGGTGGGCACGCAGGGTGTTGAAATTCTCGAGATTCTCACCTGGCTGGTGATTGCGGTGCTGGCCGCCTGCGCCTTCCAATACGCGCTGTTTGGCGTGCTGATTGCCGTGTTTGCGCGCATCAACCCCTTCATTTTCTACCGCAAGCTGGTGACGACGCAGGTCATGGCCTTCTCCACCTCCTCCTCGAAGGCGACCCTCACCACCGCCATGCGTGAGGTGGAAAGCAAACTTGGCGTTTCCGAGCAATCGAGCCGCTTCCTGCTGCCGCTGGGCGCCAGCATCAACATGGACGGCACGGCGATTTACCTCGCCATCTGCGCGCTCTTTTTCGCGCAGTTCTTCGGCATCGAGCTGCATATGGCCGATTATGCGATGCTGCTGCTCACCTGCACGCTTGGCTCCATCGGCGCGGCGGGGATTCCCTCGGGTTCCATCATCTTCATGGGCATGGTGCTGCATTCGGTTGGGCTGCCGATTGAGGGCATCGGCCTGCTGCTGGGCGTGGATCGCGTGCTCGACATGGTGCGCACCACCATCAACATCACCGGCGACTGCGCGATTACGCTGATTGTCGATGCCACCGAAAAAACCCACAACAAAGAAGTCTATTACAGCTAGGCCACCCATGCATTTTCCCTTCCAGATATTCCGCACCGTACCGGCCTATGATTTCGTCGGCTACCGCAAGGCCGGGTTCGCCCTCACCCTGTTCGGGGTGGCGGCCACGCTGGTTTCCCTCGCGGTGAACGGGCTCAATTTCGGGATTGATTTCTCCGGCGGCGTGGTGATGGAAGTGCGCACCGAACAGGCGGCGGACATCAACAAAATGCGTGGACTTCTCGAAACCGCCCAGACCAAAAACGCCAGCCTGCAATCCGTCGGCAGCGATGGCAGGCAGGTGCTGATCCGCCTCAAGCCCGAAGGCGATGCCAACCAGAACCAGGTGTCGCAGGCGGTGCGCAGCACGCTGGATGCGGGCTATGGCGCGCCGATTGAATATCTGCGCATGGATTATGTCGGCCCGCAGGTCGGTGGCGAACTCATCCGTGGCAGCTTTCTTGCCCTCACCTTCGCTATGATTGCCATGATGTTTTATTTGTGGTTCCGCTTCGAATGGCAATATGGCCTCGGCGGCATCGTCGCGCTGCTGCACGATGCGGTGCTCGTCGTCGGGTTTTATTCCGTGACCGGGATTGAGTTCAACCTGACTTCGGTGGCGGCCTTGCTGACCGTTATCGGCTATTCCATCAACGATTCGGTCGTCATCTACGACCGCGTGCGCGAAGATCTGCGCAAATACAAAGTGAAGCCGGTGGCCGATGTCATCAACCTCGCCTGTAACGAAACGCTGGCACGTACCTTCCTCACCGGTGGCACCGTGCTGATGGCGCTGATCGGTCTGGTTACACTCGGCGGCGAGGTGCTGTTCGGCTTTTCCGCCGCGATGATTTTCGGCGTTATCGTCGGCACGTATTCGTCGATTTACGTCTCCTCGACCATCCTCATCTACCTCAACCTGCGCCGTTCGGAGCTGGCTTCCCTCAAGGCATGAGCCACGCGCATTTCGGCAATGCGCCGTTCGCAGTTGCATGCGCGCCCACGCCGTGGCATGGTCGGCGCCGTTCATGAACGGAGGATTTATGCACCGCACCCGCGCCCACTGGCTGATACTCCCCCTGCTGCTTGCCCTTAGCGCCTGTGCGGGTCACGACCCTTACCCCTACCCGCTCCAGTTCGTGAGTGAAACCGCGTGGTCGCCGCAAGTGCTGGCGGCACCTCCTGCTCAGGATTCAAAACTCTATGCCCACGAAATCGACGGCATCCTCGCCCGTCAGGCGAAGCTGACGGCAGCGGATAAAGCCATTGTCGCGGCGGAGGATCATATCCGCCCGCCGATGATTGTCGTCCCCGTACTCGGTGAAAAATACACCGAACAAGCCTACCCCGCATTGTTCACCCTGCTACGCCACAGCGCTTCGGATGCCTGGCGGCTCGCCGACGCGACGCAGGATTACTGGCACCGCGACCGCCCGTGGGTGGCCGATGACCGGGTGACGCTGCTGGTTTCCTCCATCACCCGCCCGAGCTACCCGAGCGGCCATACCGTCACCAACCATATCTGGGCGCATGTACTTTCGGAGCTGTTCCCGGCCCGGCGGCAAGCTCTGTTCGCGCGCGCCTATGCTATCGGCATGCACCGCGTCGATGCGGGCGTGCATTTCCCAAGCGATGTTGAGGCGGGCAAAAAATTCGCCGCCGCGCTCTATGAGAAAATGCGCACCAACCCCACCTTCCAAAGCGAACTGGCCGCCGCCCGCGCCGAACTGAAACGTCAGCGAGCGCCCCTGCCGCGCGGCAAAGCCCCGGCAGCCGCCTAACGTAGCCGCCTGCCGCTAAGCGGCGTGCGCGCCGCTTGCCTGCAGCATTTTTTCGGCATGGGCGAGGTTGTTGAGCGCGGTTTTCAATTGCGCCATCTCGCAGCAGAACGAAATACGCACATGCCAGTCACCCGCCGCCGCCGGTGAATCGGGCGCATAGAACGGCGTGCCGGGAACGCCGCAAACGCCCGCCACGTTGACAAGGTAGCGCATCGCATCCGCCGGGGTGGCGATAGCATAGGCCGCGCCGCTTTCGGAAATCTCCGCCGGCACGGTGCAGCCCTTGAGGCCTGAAAAATCGACCCAGCCATAGATGGTGCCGCGCGGCGCCGCGACCGACGCATAGTGGAGCGCCGCAATCCCTTCGAGCAGAATCGCGCGCTTTTCCATCAGCAGCGCCACCGTGCGGGTGATAAAATCGTCGCCATAGAGCAGCGCCGCCTGCGCTTTGAGCTGATCCTCGACACCCATGCCGCCGCCCTTGCTCTCGTTCCATTTCTTGAGCGAGGCGACCATGGTTTTGTTTTTCGAGATGATGCCGCCCACGCGCAACCCGGCCAGCCCATATTCCTTCGATACGGTGCGAAAACACGCCAGCCGCCCGGCGTTGAACAGGGCAGCCTCCGCCGCGCCGCGCTTTAATACCGCCGCAATGTCGTAGGGTTCGCGGTCGAACACCAGCTTGCCATATGGGTCGTCGCTGAGCACGATGGTGGCTTTCGTAGCGGTGTTGACCAGCGCAAAAAAGGCCTCGCGTTCGTCGGCCGTGTAGTTCGCGCCGGTCGGGTTGCAGGGCGCGTTGATGAGAATCGCAGCGGGTTCGGGGAACTGCGCCAATGCTTCCTTAAGCACCGGGGCGCGCAAAATACCATCGCCGGTGGCCAGCTCGACCAGTATCACTCCCGCCGGGAACATATCGTAATTGGTTGGCCAGCCGGGCGCGGCGAGCAGCACCACATCACCGGGCTTGAACACCGCCAAAGCGCCGTTGAGTGCGCCTTTTCCCCCGGTGCCGATACAGACATCCACCGTGGTCGCCGCCAGCCCCGTATCGCGGGTGAATGTATGGGCGACTGTCGCCCGCAGGCTCGGCAGGCCGGTGGTCTCCGAATAGGCGTAGATTTTCGCGGCCTCACGGATGGTTCTGTAAAGCTCCTTATCCGCGTTTTCCGGCTTTTTCGCATCGGCCAGCAATTGCGCCAGCCAGCCTTCGACTTCGCTTTGCGGCGGCTTGGGAAATAAATCGCCAATGGTAACAATCTCGACCTTTTTGCCGCGTGCCTTCGCCGCGTCCGCCATCGCAGCGGCGCTCATGGTGGGCGAATCGCGTAAGTCATCGCGGACAGTGAAACGGTGCATCGGAGTGGTCATGGGTTCCTCATGGCTGGTTTTCCTGCCAACTAGCCCCAAACCGCACCGGATTCAAGTGCCGTCTCGCGGTTAGTTCCCAGCGGCGATGCCTTTGGCAATCTGCGGTGCGGCGAGCCTGCCGACAACTTCAACCGTCTGGCCGTTCTGCCGACTGATGCGCTCATACTCCGCGCGGCGTTTGGCATTCACCTCGGCTACCAGCGCATTGACTTCCGGCGAAGGTTGAAGCGCGCGGACATACCCTTCCGCCGTTTCGCCAACCCTACCGCTACTGCGCGCGGTGTGCAAATCCAGCGCGAAGGCCGGGGCAGCGATCAGCAGGGAAAAAATGACCGTCACTATCAGGTGTTTTTGCATGGGAATCCTCACTAGAAAATATCTCTGTTTTTTTGAATCGACTTGCTCACGTCTTTTTCGATCGACACCCGCACATGCTGTTCGATTTTGACATTGAGGTTAATCTCAATCGGCTTGTCGGGCGCCTGAATCTGCACGGTGGGCGTGCAGGCGGCGCAGGCAAAGAGAAGTGCGGGGACAACGAAAATTTTACTCATGGTTTTTTTGCTCAATCAATGTTTGTGGATGGTTCATCCATTGGCTGTTCTGTACAATAAAATCGAGCAAATCACCACTTAAATGCACTTGCAATTTTACCGCCCGCCCCCGCTGCACTTCGGGATTGTGGCCCTCCACTGCCAACGTTGCCGAAAGCGTGCGGTCGGACAGCGTTTCCACCGCCAGCTCCAGCATAGTATAATGCAGGTTTTTAAGCACTTCACGCACCAGCACCGCCTGCGCGTTATCGCCAGGGATAATTTCGGGCTGAAGCGTCACCACCCCAGGCCCATCGGCCTTAAGCGAGGTTTTGCCGATGGTTACTGTACCGTCGCCCGCCATGCGCAGCGGCACGTTCCCCGAAACAAATCCCGTAGCCGTTGCGCGGTTGCCGGTCAAATCCCCCAGCAATGCATCGACCGGGATATGCTGCATCTCAAGTGTCAGTGCGATGGGGCGGTTGCGCGCCAGCGCAAGTACGGCATGGTCGATGACCACGGTGCCGCCACCCCACGGCATCTGCGCATGCTGGATATGCAGCGTCGACGCCTCGGGTTTGCTGAACGAATATTCCCCGGTCACCTGCGCCTGATAGGTCGCCTCCGCGTTCGCCATTCGACCTGTGAATCGGAGCATATCCGCCGTCATGGTGAGGGTGCCGGTTGCCGCAAGCACCGGCACGTCACGCGCTTCAAAAGTGGGAGCGATGCCTTCGAGTGCCCAACTGCCGTGCCATTGCTGCGCCACGCTATCGAGCGTGAGCGACAGGTCGATGCTCTCGACGCGCAACGGCACACCGCCTGCCTTGAAGGTGGAACCTTTGCTTTCGATCTGCAGGCGATGCGGTGCGGTATTTTCCAGTGTCAGCGTAAAAGGCACCTGCGCCGCCACCTCCTTGGCTACGATTTCCAGCATACTATCGGCCACCTGCACCTGCTTAAACGGCACCACACGCATCGCCGTTGCCGTGACAGGAATCGTAACAGGGGCACTAGCTGTCGCGGATGACATCCGCCCGCTTATTCCCTCGACCTGCCAGTTCCCGCCGCCCTGCTGCACATGCAGGTTCAGCCCCTCGACGCGCACAGTATCTATCGCACCATGAAAGAGCGTGCGCGGTGTATAGGCAACGCTCACCTGCGCCAGCTTGAGTGGCGGCTCCCCGAGCGCCACCTCGCGCACCACGATACCGCGTATGCCAAGATGCCCCAGATGCAAGGTCACCGGAGAAAACCCCTTGGCCTCCAGCGCTGCTACCAGTCTTTTTTCGAGGAGCGTTGGCCAGGGCGCCGCCACCACCATCAGCAGCAGCGCGCCCACCAGCGCCACGGCAATCCAACGCTTTTTTTTGTGCATGCGCATGGTCAGACCCACAGCGTCATGCGCACGAGGCAGGCTCGCTCAATCTTAGTAACGCACAGCATGGCCAACACAAGGTGGGGGGTTACGCGCGCATCTAAGCGCAAAGCCTCTCCCGCTTCAACCTTATTGCAAGGCCAGACGGCGTATCACCGCCCGCGCGCTAGGCTGCCAGAGGCTGTGGCAGCACCAGACGAGTAGCGAGCGCATCGTCCATACCGATCATGAGTTCAAGTCGCCCGTTATGGGCATGGGCGACCTGCAGCGCGTAGCTCAGCGGAATCAGCCGTTGGCGGGTGGACCGGCTCAGCGACGCGAGGTTAGTGGCGGCGTCGATGGCGACAAAATCCTGCGCGCGCGCCATCGCGGGATGGTCATACAGCGCAAGCACCACAGCGCCTTCGTCCGGCAGACACTCGACCACATCGCAACTATCGACGGGCTGCGGTATCGTGGCCATCAACCCGGCCAGCGCCCGTTGCAGCATGCGCATGTCGCCATGGATCAGATGCCCGTTGGGCGAGGATGCCTTGAAACGAATCGGGGCATCCGGCTTCTGATAATGGCATTCCGCCACCGATGATTTGATGAGGTCTTCCGTCAGCATCATTTCGTAGAGCATCTCGATGGGGGTCGCCTGCATCATCAGCGCGCTATGGAGCGTGTGCAGATCGACCGCATGGGCATTCACATGGGCCTGCACCTGCGAGAGATGCACATCCAGCGCGCGCGACGTCAGCACCGGCAGCGTGTCGCGCAGATGCTGGAGAATCAGGCAGGCCGACGTCATCGAGCCATTCAGCGCATCATCAATCGCCGCCATCATGTGCCGCTGCGCATTGTCGCGGATGGTCTGGTGCAGAAAGTCCCGCGCGCGCTGGCGATCGACCTGCGATTTCACCGTCGCATCGAGCACGGCGAAATCCACCGGCTTGGTCAGGTATCCGTCGCACCCGGTCGTGTGGGCGCGGATTTTGTCGTTTCGCTCGTTGAGCGCACTCAGGAACAGAAACGGCGTGGTGGCAAGGTGGTTCTCGCGGCGCACCTGCCGCAGCAATTCATAGCCATCCATCCGTGGCATCTTGATGTCGCACAGCACCAGATCGTAGTGGTGCTGGTTCAGCTGCTCGATGGCGGCCTCACCGGATTCGGCTTCATCCACCTCGTAATCGCGCATTCGCAGGTATTCGACAATGTCCCCGCGTAAGGCCGCTTCGTCCTCAACACACAGTAAGCGCATATCCATCCCCTTGTGCAAGTTTTGTAGCGTTTATTACGCGGTATGCCGCCCGATTGTTTTTATAATAAATACACCTAAGGTTGTACCTTACCCTTAATTCATAAAATTTCAATCTAAATTGAAGCAACTGCTTTATATAAGTAAATTAGATACAATTTGATTGAAATGTTGCTAAAATACGGACTTTATTTCAACACCACAGAACCATCTGTAATCGCCCTATAAGTGCATTTCCCGGCACAAAGAAATCTGTTTACCCGCCGCCCCGGAAAGGTTTAATAAAAACCCAGCAGCGCCCACAACAGCACGGTACTTTTATGGCAGGCCATTCCCACGCAGCAAACATTGCACGCCGCAAAGGCGCGCAGGATATTAAACGCGGCAAAATTTTTACTAAAATTGCGCGGGAAATGATTGTCGCCGCCAAAGGCGGGCCGGACATCAACTTCAACGCCAAACTACGCAGCGTCGTCATCAAGGCGCGGCAGGCAGGCATGGCAAAAGACCGCATCGACGCGGCGATTGCCAAAGGCTCGGGCACGGGCACCGTGGAAGCCTACGAAACCGTGCGCTACGAAGGGTATGGCCCGGGCGGCGTTGCCATTCTGGTCGATGCGCTGACCGACAACCGCAACCGCACCGCCGCCGACGTGCGCAGCATTTTTACCAAGAACGGCGGCAACATGGGCGAGAGTGGCTCGGTTGCCTTCATGTTCGAGCATATCGGCCTTATTGAATACCCGGCGGAAAAAATCCTCGAAGAGGCGATGCTCGAAGCCGCGATTGATGCCGGGGCCGAAAATTGCGAAACCGCCGAGGGCCTGCACAGCATCACCACTACGATGGAAACCATGGCCGGCGTGCGCGACGCGCTGGCCCAACGCTTCGGCGATCCGGTGACCGCCAAACTCACCTTCGTTGCGAAAGTCACCGCCCCCGTCGGCGCGGAAGGTACCGAGGCCCTGATGGATCTGGTAGAGGCCCTCGAAGACCATGACGACGTGCAGGAAGTCTTCACCAACGCCGATTTCGACGAAGCCGCCCTGCAAAAATTGAGCGCCTGAGATGCTGCTGCGCCTCGTTGTGCTGCTGATACCCGTCCTCACTTTTGCGCTGCCGCAACGCTGGTTTACGTTCTACGCCACGATTTTTGTCATCGTCGCCCTCGTTCAGATCGCCCTGATTGCGCTGCTGCGCGAGGAATACGCACAGGCGTTCCGCTCGTTTGGCATCGAGATGGTGCTGACCTATCTCGGCGTGAATCTCGCCCTGCTCGGCGTGCGTTACCGGCTCATCCGCCGCGCCCGCGCGCGCATCACCAAGCTGCCCGCCCCCAGGCCATGAGCGCCGCCCGCATTATCGGCATCGACCCTGGCCTCGTTTCGACCGGCTGGGGCATTATCGAATGCCGAGGCTCCGCCCTCACTTTTGTCGATTGCGGCACGATTGCGCCGGATGCGAAGGCGGCTTTGAGCGAGCGGCTGCTTGCGCTGCACAGGGATTTAAGCCGCATTATCGCACTGTATGCCCCCACGACGGCGGCGATTGAGGAAACCTTCGTCACCGCCAACGGCGCGAGCACGCTCAAGCTCGGTCAGGCGCGCGGGGCGCTGATCGTCACCCTCGCGGCGCAGGGATTGCCGGTCGCCGAATATGCCGCGCGCACGGTGAAAAAGGCGCTGGTCGGCACCGGGGCAGCGGATAAAAATCAGGTCAGCCGGATGGTCGGGGTGTTACTCCCCGCCGCGCGCGAGGCGCTGGCCGCCTGCAAACACGACGCGGCGGATGCGCTCGCGATTGCCATCACCCACGCGCATCATGGCACCTGAACGAAAATGCTCTAGGTGCGCACCACTTCCTGGGTGACGCGGTTGCGCCCGGCGTTTTTGGAAATATAGAGCGCCTCATCCGCCCGGGCAATCAGGCTGGCGACGGAATCGCCTTCATGCCGGAATGTCGCTACCCCGACGGAAACCGTGATTACGCCGAAATTCTCGCCGGTGGTTTTGCGTTTGAGTTCTTTGCCGGCGATGGATTTACGAATCGCCTCCGCCACCACCATGCCACCCTGAATGGGGGTTTTTGGCAGGATAACGGCGAATTCCTCGCCGCCATAGCGCGCAACGCAATCCATCCCCTTGAGCGTATCGGTGAGGGTCTTGGCGACGATTTTAAGCACCTCATCACCGATTAAATGGCCGAAATTATCGTTGAAATGCTTGAAATGGTCGATGTCGAGCATCAGCAGGGTCAGGGCGGATTCTTCGGCCTTCGCGGTCAGGATGGCCTCGCCGATGCGCTTGTCGAAGGCTTTGCGGTTATAGGCCCCGGTCAGGAAGTCGCGCTCGGCCTCGGTCATGGCGCGGGCGAGGTTCTCGCGCAGATCGGCGATTTCCTGCTGCGCCCCGGCAAGGCGCGAACTCATGCTGTCGCTCGATGTCTGGATATTCTGCGCCCCCTGCACCAGGGTGCTGGCCAGCCGGCGCACCATTTCCTCGCTCGATCCCTCGTCGAGATTGCGCATATGCTGCGCAACCTCCTTGCCGATGGCGCTGGTCTCCCCGGCGAAAATGGCGACGTTCTGCATAATATCCGACAGCAGGCGCTTAGCGTTGGCGGTGGTATCGTTCATCACCTGCGCTTGTGGTTCCGCAATGTAGGTATGGTGCAAATGCTCAAGAAACTCCTCGGTAAAGGTGGTTTTTGCGGCAATGGCGCGGTCAATCTCCTTGACCAGCCCGCCCGGCTGCCCGGCGGCGCAGGCAAAAAACACATTGTAATGCTGCGGGGTCGGCAGCACGCGCAGCGAGTTCATCATCGCCATCGCCCGCTCGCCATAAACGGCGGCCTGCGACATCGCCTTCACGGGCGCGGTTTTACCGGGTATCGGGGGAGTTTCCACCATGATTGCAGTGTACTATCCATCCCCGGGGCGTCAAGCGCTTTGCCTGCGCGCGCCGCCATTTCACCGCATTGCCTTCCGGCACCGCGGCAGGAGTATCACTTGCAAATTTGCCCACGCATGGCAGAATCAAGCGGCTATTGCTTCCCTTTCATGCCAAGGCCTGCCGATTGTGAACCAGCCCGCCAAACGCCACGCCGACCCGACCGAGCCGCCGCCCACGCCGGGTGCGGCGGAACCCTCCGTGCGCCCGAAAGTGCTGCGCCGCCCCGCCCAGTTCGCCAGATCAGCCGCCGCGCCCACCGATATCCGGCTGGATGAACGCCGCAGCAAAGCCGTCCCCGCCGCCGCACCGCCGCCCACGCCAGTCGCCCCGGCCCTGCCCCAATGGCAGGATGACGGCCATTTCGCCATCGCCCTGCTGGCCATTATCATCGCGGTGAATGTCGCCGTCAGCCTCTGGCTCGCCCCCGGCAGCGCGCAGGCGCCGGACGCCGCCGCCCCGGTCGCCCTGCCTGCGGCCGGTGCAGCGCCTGCCGTCCATGTGCTCGACGCCCTTGCCGACGACCCTTCCGTCCGCGAGCACTAATGCGCATCGCCGTTCATACCGCTTCGGCGAGTGTCGGGCGCACGCTCGAATCGCTGATTGCCGCAAGCGGCCACCACCTTGCCACCGGCGACAGCGCGGATCTGGTGCTGGTTGATACCCTCCACCCGGCGGCGGTGGCGCGCCCTTCCGGCCCGACCCTCATGCTTGCCGACGCGGCAGCAGCGGAAGCCCCCCCTGCCGACGACACGGCGCTGCATTGCCCATTGCGCCCCGAACGGCTGCTTCAGCGCCTGCTGATGCTCACGAGCACGCAGCGCCTTACCCTCGGGCAGGGCTGGTCGCTCGACATGCTGGCACGCCTGCTGCACCATGCGCAGGCCCCGGCCATAAACCTCACCGAGAAGGAATGCGCCCTGCTCAAACACCTGTTGCACGCGCACCCTTCGCCGCTCAGCCGCGCCGATTTGCTGGAACAGGTGTGGGGCCTCGCCCACGCGGTCGATACGCACACGCTCGAAACCCATATCTACCGCCTGCGCGGCAAACTGGCGGCGCTGACGCCGACCCCCTGCGACATCCTGACACAGGATGGCAGCTATGTGCTGGCGCTTGACGCGGGGACACGGTAATAGTTGTCCGACTTTAGAATGATACGCGGCTGCAAACCGCACGTTTCTGCGCTTCCGTTCCGCGCGTACTTCCCATGTACGCTTGCGGTACGGTTCTCAAAACGCACGGCTTTCGCTCGCGTCTCATTCTAAATTCAAACAACTATAAAACCGCACCATGCAGCACCCCATCGAAAAAACCGCCCTCACCACCGACGACACCGCCGAGAAACTGGCGGCGCGCGCGCATCTGGTCGGGTTATCGCGGGAACAGATCAAAGAAAAACTCGTCGCCCTTGGCATTGAAGGCTTTCGCGCCAACCAGATCTGGCAGGCGATTTACAGCCGGGGTGTCACCGATTTTTCGCAGATGAGCACCATCAAAAAAGAAACGCAGGCGCAATTGGCCGAACATTTCAGCATCGCCCGCGCCGGGATCAGCCGCAACGCGGTGAGCTTCGACCGCACCCAGAAATGGCTGCTGCGGTTTGCCGATGAAAACGAAGTCGAAACCGTCTTTATCCCCGATGCGAACCGTGGCACGCTGTGCGTGTCGTCGCAGGTGGGCTGCACGCTCTCATGTACCTTCTGCCACACCGGCACGCAGCGCCTCGTGCGCAACCTCACGGCGGGCGAAATCCTCACCCAGGTGCTGGTGGCCAAAGATGGCTTAGGCGAGTGGGAAATGCAGTTGCGCAAAGGCAAGGCCGCGAACGGCAACCACGCGCGCAACATCGCGGCTCCCGCCACCCGCGCCATCACCAACATCGTTTTTATGGGCATGGGCGAGCCGCTGTTCAACTACGATAACCTCATCCGCGCTATTGACATCCTCATGAGCAACGAAGGGCTGGCCTTAAGCCGCCGTAAAATCACCGTCAGCACCTCGGGCGTGGTGCCCAACATCATCCCCCTCGCGAAGGCGGCAGGCACCAACCTCGCCATTTCGCTGCATGCCGTCAGCAACGATTTGCGCAACGAAATCGTCCCCATCAACCGCAAATACCCGATTGAGGACCTGCTTGAGGCCTGCCGCGAATACCAGTCCATCGTCAACGACCGTCACATCATGTTCGAGTATGTGATGCTTAATGGCGTGAACGACGCCCCCGCAGATGCGCACCGCCTTGTGGAACTGCTCCGGGGCATCCGCAGCAAGGTCAACCTCATCCCCTTCAACCCGTGGCCGGGCACGCCTTACACCTGCTCCTCCAACAACCGCATCCACGCCTTTGGCCGCATCCTGATTGCGGCGGGTATCGCCTCGCCCATCCGTAAAACGCGCGGCGAGGACATCATGGCCGCCTGTGGCCAGCTCAAATCCATGAGCGAACTGAAAAAGGGCCAGAAGGTCAAGCTGTAGGAGAAACAGCGGCGGGCGGCGCCTCCTCTCCCGCAAGCGGGAGGGGTTAGGGGAGGGAAACACAGTCGCCAGTGCCCCCTCACCCGCCCTCAATCTCTCCTCCGTCATGCCGTCTTTCATGACGGCATCCATCTTAAGGTGGACCCCGGCGCAAGGCCGGGGTGACAGGTGGGGGCTAGGCAAAGGTGGGTACGATAAATTATCCCGCCCCCTTTTCTTGATTCAGGCGGGAGGGGGCGATGAAAGAAAACGCCTCATTGCTCACGGAATCTGGAACACGTCACCGCCCTTGCGGATGTCGCCTTCACCAACGGTAGCAACATGGCTACCAGCGCTGCCTTGCTCGACAAACCCCTGAATCAATCTGTCAACATTTGCCCGCTCATCCGAACTCACTACCGACTTCTCGCCGCCCTGCGCCCGGCCTTGCAACGAGCCACCATTTATCTGAGAGGCGGGAGAAGCGGTTTCGCGACCGACAAGATCAATTCTTGCTCTTTTTTCACTATCGTATAAAGAAAGTCTGCTATCAGCAGTAAGATTCAGAATATCAACGGGCTTACCGGTATCCAGATAGGCCCGCAGATTCAGGATCTGTTCATGCAGGTAAGGATGCGTTTGGCGTGGAATCGCGTCCAGCTCCTTCCGCAACGCCACGTCGAAAATGGAGTAGGCTCGCTTTCCCCCGGCGTCAGAACTCCGGTGCCGCTTCCAGACATCATGGATTTCCGCCGCCAGCCAGACCATGATGCCGCGTTCCTCCGATTTCCCTTCACAGATCGAAGCTGTAATCGCAGCCGCGCGCCTTTGCTGGATTTCTACGGCGACAGTATCTACCTGCTGCGCGTCCAGCTTCGCGATGGCTTCTGCCGCAGCAATTATTCTTGCAAGTTCTCCCCTGTTCTCCGGCGTGGAGAAATCGAACCCCGGCGTGGCGATGGCGGAAAGCGATTGCTGAAAATCACCCAATGCAGCAATCATCTTTTCAGTGTCCGGAGCACCCTCCGCCGCGATGGCGATACGAAAAGCACCGGCGGCGGGCACCAGTTCACCCATCACATCCGGAATCAGAGGGGACGCCTTATTGCGCCCAAGCCATCCTATCGTCACCGCTGTAGCCCCGGCAAGCTTCTGCGGCGAAGTAATGGCGGCGAGCTTCTCGCCCGCCTGCCACGCTTGCAACAACGCAGCCGGCGTTACGGATTCATTCCGTCGAAAGGCGCCCTCCACCGCAAAAAGCGCAAAGCGCAGGGGGAAATTGGGGGGCTGCTGTTCTGCAATTTCACCCGCCAGTTGTTGCAACGCGGCGGTGATGGGTATCACCGGGTCATCATCATGCTCCGCCCTAAATTGTTCTTTTTCTGTCACCATTTGAGGCAGCGCGGATGACAGCTTCGCCAGAGATTCCAGCCACGCGGCTCTGTCAGCGCCCTCTTTCACGAGCAGCTGCAATCCCTCAAACATCGCCACCGTTTCTGCATTCAATGTCCGGTAGCTAGCTTCACGCTCGGCGATGAGGGCGGTTTCACGCTCCGCTTGATAAGCGCGGGCGAAGTCTTTTAATCCATTCTGCACATTGACATCCGGTTTTTCCGGATCTTCCAACACGAACTCCTGCTTACCTTTCCCCGGCGGCTGAAGGTGGATGGCGGTAATGTGTTGGCCCCGAATATCTCGAATCTGATTAAAATCAGCAATTTCTCTTTGCAGTATCACCTCCGGCGATTTGTCGAGCTCGGTGGCCAAAGCATTCTCAAACCTCGCGATATAGGCGGTAAGCTCATCTCTTACATTTTCGTTTCAGCTGTCACAGAAGATGTGGGCGAAAGGCCGTTAATCGGAAGGTCAATGGCGCTAAAGAGCGTTTTTATCTCACCCGGCCGGGTGGATAATTTCTCGTCGGGGGTTAATCTGAATGGCGTATCTCGCCAGTTCAGAGTGATCGTGCAATGGCTGCGGTTGGCCATTACCTGCGCCTGCACCAGAATGCGAAGCGCCCTTTCTTCAGATTGTTCTCGAACATCTTTGTTTGCACCATCGGCCATGAAATTTCTGCTCCGTTCTTGTCCCAGTTTAAGCGAATCGCCTTAAGATTCAGTAAATATCCGGGGTTGCAGCGCCTGTTTTTACGCCTGCGCCGCGAATTATGGCGAAACCCTCCATGAATGTGTGACGCAATCCCCACAGCAAAACCATTGGTTGTGGCGATAGCAGGCCTTCCGCTGCACGCAGTCTGCACAAATGCCCGCGGGCATCTACCGGCGCGCCGGTTGACTTTTAATAAAGCAACGATAGAGTTAAGCTGGCTGTCCCATTCTTTCGTTTGAGGTTTTATGGCGTCCCCCCGCATCCTGCTTATCGAAGACGATCCCATCAGCGCCAAGCTGGCCTCGAACCTGCTCAGCGAACTCAATGCAACCGTAACGATTGTCTGCTGCGGCGAGGAAGCCGTCGCGCTATTTGAAAAAGCAACGCCGTTGGATTTGGTGCTGACCGATCTCTACCTGCCCGACATCAGCGGCTTTGCCGTCGCCGATCGCATCCGCACCACCGAGCATTACCGCAACCGCCGCATCCCAATCATTGCGCTGACCTCAAACGCCCTGATGGAAAGCAAGGCCGACTTCCTGAAAAACAGCGGTTTCTCGGATTATATCACCAAACCGCTGCGCAAAAACACCTTCCCGGATATTATCCGCCACCATCTCAACCCGCCCGGCACCGCCCAATTGGGCTGGCAGTAACGCTCCACCCTTCCACGACGCCATCCTCTACTTCTCCCCTGGGGAGAGTCGGCGTGCGCCTGCCGTGCGCCGGATGAGGGCATAAGCCGCTATATCAGAAAAATGCATCGCAGAATCGGCGGCGCGCGTTCAGGGTTGGCACGTCGCCAACCCTGAACCCATCGCCTTAGGCCGCTTCGCCGTCCGTAGGCTGCGCGGCGATCTGTGCCGCCGCTTTGGCCGCATCGAGTTCGAGGTCGCGGCCTTTCGCCACCTGCTTCATGCGGGCAATCGCCGCCCCCGTACCTGCAGGAATCAGGCGACCGACAATCACGTTCTCTTTCAGGCCACGCAACGTATCGGTTTTGCCGTAGACCGAAGCCTCGGTAAGCACGCGGGTGGTTTCCTGGAAGGACGCCGCCGAAATGAACGAGCGGTTCTGCAGGCTCGCTTTAGTAATCCCCTGCAGCACCGGCTGACCTTCCGCATTGCGGAACCCGAGCTTCATGGTTTTGGTGTTCACTTCGAGGAACTCTTCGCGATCCACGATTTCACCGGCGAGGAAGGTGGTTTCACCCGGGTTGGTGATTTCCACTTTCTGCAGCATCTGACGGACAATCACTTCGATGTGTTTGTCGTTGATGGTCACGCCCTGCAGTCGGTAGACGGCCTGCACCTCGTTCACCATA
This sequence comes from Alphaproteobacteria bacterium, assembly GCA_033763655.1. Lineage (GTDB taxonomy): Bacteria > Pseudomonadota > Alphaproteobacteria > Rickettsiales > UBA3002 > QFOX01. The sequence continues at coordinate 12,274 of JANRKD010000022.1, read as the reverse complement.
TACTGCGCGAGGGCCTCGACCCCCATCACGCGCAGGATATCGTGCGGCACGGGGTGGCCATCCATCAGCAAGTCACCCTTGAGCACGTGGTCGCCCTCGTGCACGGTGATGTGCTTGCCTTTGGGGATCATATATTCCACGCCCTCGGCCTCGGCATCCTTCGGACGCACAATCAGACGGCGTTTGTTTTTATAATCCTTACCGAATTCAATCATGCCTTCGATGTCGGAAATGATGGCGTGATCTTTTGGTTTACGCGCCTCGAACAGTTCGGCCACACGCGGCAGACCGCCGGTGATGTCGCGCGTTTTGCTCGACTCACGCGGAATCCGCGCCAGCACGTCACCCGCATGCACTTCCTGACCGTCATCGACCGAAAGGATCGCATCGACCGGCAGGAAGTAACGCGCCTCAAGCCCGTTCGCCAGAGTGATGATTTCCCCTTTTTTGTCACGCAGCGCGATGCGCGGTTTCAAATCCGCACCCCGCGTCTGCTGACGGAAATCGATGACCTTTTTCGAGGCAATGCCGGTCGCTTCGTCCAGCACTTCGCGCAGCGAAACACTGTCCACCAGATCGCGGTAATGGGCAACCCCCCCGCGCTCGGTGATAATCGGCACCGTGTAGGGATCCCACTCGACGAGCTTGGTTCCCTTTTTCACGGGCGCGCCTTCGGCCACCAGCAAGCGGGCGCCGTAGGGCACTTTGTGACGGGCTTTCTCGCGGCCTTTCTCGTCACGCAGCACCAGCTCACACGAGCGGCTCATGATCACCAGACGGCCTTTGGAATCCTTCACCACGTTTTTGTTGGACAGCTCAAGCACCGCGTCATGCGACGCTTCGATGCTCGACTGCTCGGCGCCACGTTGCGCCGCACCGCCAATGTGGAAGGTGCGCATGGTCAGCTGCGTACCCGGCTCACCGATGGATTGGGCGGCAATCACGCCGACCGCTTCACCGATATTGACCGGTGTGCCACGGGCCAGATCGCGGCCATAGCATTTGCCGCACGCGCCGTTGTCGGATTCGCAGGTCAGCACCGAGCGGATCATCATCGATTCGATGCCCGCTTCGTCCAGCGCCTCGACCACTTTTTCATCGACCAGTGCGCCTGCTTTCACGATGACTTTCTCGGTCACCGGATGCAGCACGTCTTTCGCTGAGGTGCGGCCAATCACTTTATCGGCCAGCGGAATCACCACGTCGCCACCTTCGAGCACCGCTTTGGCCACGATGCCTTTTTTGGTGCCGCAATCTTCCTCGATGATGATGCAATCCTGCGCCACATCGACCAGACGGCGGGTCAGATACCCCGAGTTGGCGGTTTTCAGCGCCGTATCGGCCAGACCTTTGCGCGCGCCGTGGGTGGAGTTGAAATACTCCAGCACCGTCAGCCCTTCTTTGAAGTTCGAGATAATCGGCGTCTCGATGATTTCACCCGAAGGCTTGGCCATCAGGCCGCGCATCCCCGAGAGCTGTTTCATCTGCGCCGCCGAACCCCGCGCCCCGGAGTTGGCCATCATGAAGATGGAGTTCACGTTGCGGGCGGATTTCTTGCCCTCTTCCATCCCGATGGAGGAAATCTGTTTCATCATGTCGTGGGCGACGCGCTCGGTGCAATGCGACCAGGCATCGATCACCTTGTTGTATTTCTCGCCCGAAGTGATGAGGCCATCGGCATATTGCTGCTCGAACTGCTTCACTTCCTTCAGCGTTTCGCCGATATGCTTGCCCTTGGTGGTCGGGATGATCATGTCGTCCTTACCGAAGGAAATCCCGGCTTTGGCCGCGTGTTTGAAGCCCAGCGCCATGATGCGGTCGGCAAACAGCACCGCCTCTTTCTGGCCGCAATGGCGATACACCGCCTCGATGACGTTACTGATATCCTTCTTCGTCAGGACGCGGTTAATCACCTTGTACGACACCTGCGCATGTTTCGGCAGGTACTGCGCGATGAGCATGCGGCCCGGCGTTGTATCAATCACCTCGTGGCGGATTTTGTTGTTGTCGCCCATGATGGCAAAACGCATCCGGATTTTGCTGTGCAGGGTGACGGCTTTCACTTCGAGCGCCATCTCGACTTCGTTCAGGTCGCTGAAGGCCATGCCTTCGCCTTTTTCCTTGTCGGATTCGAGCGAGAGGTAATAGAGGCCGAGCACCATATCCTGCGACGGCACGATAATCGGCTTGCCGTTCGCGGGCGAAAGGATGTTGTTGGTGGACATCATCAGCACGCGGGCTTCGAGTTGCGACTCGATCGACAGCGGTACATGCACGGCCATCTGGTCACCGTCGAAATCGGCGTTGAACGCGGCGCAGACCAGCGGGTGAAGCTGGATGGCCTTGCCTTCAATCAGCATCGGTTCGAACGCCTGAATCCCAAGACGGTGCAGCGTCGGCGCACGGTTGAGCAGCACGGGGTGCTCACGCACCACTTCGGCGAGAATATCCCATACTTCGGGACGCTCGGTTTCCACCATGCGTTTGGCGGCTTTGATCGTCGTTGCAATGCCGTAGATTTCGAGTTTGGCATAAATGAACGGCTTGAACAGTTCGAGTGCCATTTTCTTTGGCAGACCACACTGGTGCAGCTTCAGCTCGGGGCCGACCACAATCACCGAACGGCCCGAGTAATCAACGCGCTTGCCGAGCAGGTTCTGACGGAAGCGGCCTTGCTTACCTTTCAGCATGTCGGAAAGCGACTTCAACGGACGCTTGTTGGTGCCGGTAATCACGCGGCCACGGCGGCCGTTATCGAACAGCGCATCGACCGATTCCTGCAGCATGCGCTTCTCGTTGCGCACGATAATATCCGGCGCACGCAGTTCGAGCAGGCGCTTTAAGCGGTTGTTGCGGTTGATGACGCGGCGGTAAAGATCGTTGAGATCCGACGTCGCAAAGCGGCCACCATCCAGCGGCACCAGCGGACGCAGCTCCGGCGGAATCACCGGCACCACTTCCAAAATCATCCATTCCGGCTTGTTGCCCGAATCAATAAACGCCTCGACGATTTTCAGACGCTTCACCAGCTTTTTGCGGCGCGCTTCCGAGGTGGCTTCACCCAGTTCGCCGCGCATCGAATCGCGCAGTTCAATCAGGTTCAGTTTCTTCAGCAGTTCGCGGATTGCTTCCGCGCCGATCATCGCCGTAAACGTGCCTTCGCCGTACTGGTCGAGGGCTTCGTAGTATTGGTCCTCAGTCAGGATTTCATTCTGCGAGAAGGGGCTCATGCCCGGGTCGATGACGATGTAGGCTTCGAAGTAAAGTACCTTTTCGAGGTCTTTGAGCATCATGTCGAGCAGCGTACCGATACGGCTCGGCAGCGATTTCATGAACCAGATATGCGCGACCGGCGCCGCCAGTTCGATATGGCCCATGCGCTCGCGGCGCACTTTGCTGGTGGTCACTTCGACACCGCATTTTTCGCAGACGATGCCGCGATATTTCATGCGCTTGTATTTACCGCACAGGCACTCGTAATCCTTGATAGGGCCGAAGATGCGCGCGCAGAACAGGCCGTCGCGCTCGGGCTTGAAGGTGCGGTAATTGATGGTTTCAGGCTTCTTCACCTCGCCGAACGACCAGCTGCGGATTTTCTCCGGCGATGCAATCGCAATCTTGATTTCGTCGAATTGCTTCGTCGATTGCATTTGCCCGAAGATGTTCATCAATTCATTAGCCATGGTGCCCTCTAAAAAATCCAGATGCTTTATAGTAGTACCGTCATCCCGGGCTTGTCCCGGGATCTCCCGCCACATGCTGCTAAAGCACATCTTCGGGAGATCCCGGCCTTCGCCGGGATGACGCCTGTTTCTCTACGCTTCCTTCTCGACCAGATCCACGTCAAGACCCAGCGAGCGCAGCTCTTTGGTCATCACATGGAAGCTTTCCGGGATGCCCGATTCGAAGCTGTGGTCGCCGCGCACGATGGACTCGTACACTTTGCTCCTGCCCGCCACGTCATCGGATTTCACCGTCAGCATTTCCTGCAAGGTGTACGCCGCGCCGTAAGCCTGAAGTGCCCAGCACTCCATCTCCCCGAAGCGCTGGCCGCCGAACTGCGACTTCCCGCCCAGCGGCTGCTGCGTGACCAGGCTGTACGGCCCAATCGAACGGGCGTGGATTTTATCATCCACCAGGTGGTGCAGTTTCAGGATATAGATGTAGCCTACCGTGACATCGCGATCAAACACATCGCCGGTGCGGCCATCAATCAGCGTGACCTGACCCGACGATTTATGCCCGGCCTTCTTCAGCCAGTGCTCGATGTCTTTCTCTTTCGCGCCATCGAATACCGGTGTCGCAAACGGCACCCCTTTGGTGACATTCTCGGCCAGCTCGAAGAGGGCGGCTTTATCCATCTTCTTGATTTCCGACTGATGCTCTTTCTCTTCGTAAACATCGAGCAGCTTGGTGCGCAAATCATCGAGCTTGGCGCCTTGCTGCACGGTTTTCAGCATTTCGCCAATCTGCTTGCCGATGCCCGCCGACGCCCAGCCAAGGTGGGTTTCGAGGATTTGCCCGACATTCATCCGTGATGGCACGCCCAGTGGGTTGAGCACCACATCGACGGCACGGCCATCCTCCAGATGCGGCATATCCTCGACCGGAACGATGTTCGAAATCACCCCTTTGTTGCCGTGACGGCCAGCCATTTTATCACCGGGCTGAAGCTTACGCTTCACAGCGACAAACACCTTCACCATCTTCAGTACGCCCGGCATCAGATCGTCGCCGGATTGCACTTTCTCGACCTTTTCCTCAAAGCGCTTATTGAGCGAATCGACTGCGTCATCGAGCTGCTTTTTCAGCGCCTCGACCTTTTTCATCGCCTTTTCGTCTTTGAGGGCAATCTGCCACCACAGGCCGCGCGCCGTCTCATCCAGCTGCGCTTCGGTGATCGCCTTATCGACCTTAAAGTTCTTCGGGCCTTTGACAGCGGTTTTACCCAGCAGCAATTCCTTAAGCGCACTGTAAACATAACGCTCGGCAATGCCGCGCTCATCGTCACGGTCTTTCGCCAGGCGGTCGATTTCCGCACGCTCAATCGCAATCGCACGCTCGTCCTTCTCGATGCCGCGACGGCTGAAAATCCGTACGCCAACGATGGTGCCCTGATTGCCCGGAGGCAGGCGCAGCGAGCTGTCGCGCACATCCGACGCTTTTTCACCGAAGATGGCACGCAGGAGTTTTTCCTCCGGCGTCATCGGCGATTCGGATTTCGGCGTCACCTTGCCGACGAGAATATCGCCCGGCTTCACTTCCGCGCCGATATGCACCACGCCGATTTCATCGAGCGAACGCAATGCTTCTTCACCGACATTCGGAATATCCCGCGTGATTTCCTCCGGCCCGAGCTTCGTATCGCGCGCCATAATCTCGAACTCCTCGATATGGATCGAGGTGAAGCGGTCTTCCGCCACCAGCCGTTCGGAAATCAGGATCGAATCCTCGTAGTTATACCCGTTCCACGGCATGAACGCGACCAGCATGTTCTGCCCCAGCGCCAGCTCCCCAAGCTCGGTGCTCGGGCCGTCGGCGATAATGTCGCCCGCTTTCACCTGGTCGCCCACCTTCACAATCGGGCGCTGGTTGATGCAGGTGTTCTGGTTGCTGCGCTGGAATTTCTGCAGGGTAAAAATATCCACGCGCGGTGTGCCATCGGCATTGGTTTCGTCGCAACGGATCACGATGCGGTTGGCGGCCACCTGATCGACCACGCCGTCGCGGCGGGCGGCAATCGCCGCACCCGAATCGCGGGCGACAATTTCCTCCATGCCGGTGCCGACCAGCGGCGCATCGGCGCGCACCAGCGGCACGGCCTGACGTTGCATGTTCGAACCCATCAGCGCGCGGTTGGCATCATCGTTCTCAAGGAACGGGATGAGCGCCGCGGCGACCGAAACAAGCTGTTTAGGCGCCACGTCCATGAAGTCGATATGCTCGGGCGTGGACATCACGAAGTCGCCGTTTTTGCGGCAGGACACCAGATCCTCGTTGAAACGGCTGTCCGTCAGCCCGGCGTTGGCCTGCGCGATGGTGTAGCGGCCTTCCTCAATCGCGGAAAGATAGATCACTTCGCCCGTCACCTTACCATCCTTCACCTTGCGGTAAGGCGTTTCGATGAAGCCGTATTTGTTGATGCGCGCGTAGGTCGCCATCGAGTTAATCAGCCCGATATTCGGGCCCTCGGGCGTTTCAATCGGACAGATGCGGCCATAATGCGTCGGGTGCACGTCGCGCACCTCGAAGCCCGCACGTTCGCGCGTCAAACCGCCCGGCCCAAGCGCCGAAAGACGGCGCTTGTGGGTGATCTCGGAAAGCGGGTTGGTCTGATCCATGAACTGCGACAACTGCGAGCTGCCGAAGAATTCACGCACCGCAGCGGCCAGCGGCTTGGCGTTAATTAAATCATGCGGCATCACCGTGTCGATATCGACACTGCTCATGCGCTCGGTAATTCCGCGTTCCATACGCAGCAGACCGAGGCGGAACTGGTTTTCCATCAGCTCGCCGACCGAACGCACACGGCGGTTGCCGAGATGGTCGATGTCGTCGATTTCGCCGATGCCATCCTTCAGTTGCACCAGCGTGCGGATGGTGTTGATGATATCCTCGTTGGTGAGGACGCCGACTTCTTCCTTATGGTTAAGGCCAAGGCGCGCATTCATTTTCACGCGGCCCACTTCCGACAGATCGTAGCGTTCAGACTCGAAAAAGAGCGACCGGAACAGGGTCTCCGCCGCTTCCGGCGTGGTGGGTTCACCGGGACGCATGACGCGGTAGATGTCAATCAGCGCATCGTCCTTGGTCATGTTTTTGTCTGCAACCAGCGTATTGCGGATGTAAGCACCGACATTGACATGGTCAATCGCGAGCACCGGAATGTCGCTCACGCCCGCATCTGCGAGGGTTTTAACCAGAGCAGCGGTCAGTTCGTCACCCGCTTCGGCGTAAATCTCGCCGGTCTTTTTATTGATAAGATCGGCCCCGACATACGAACCAAGAATGAAATCTTCCGGCACCAGAATCTCTTTCAGGCCAGCTTCTTCAGCGCACGCGGCGTCAGCTTGCTACCGTTCTCAGCAACCGCTTTGCCCGTTTTGGCATCGACCAGGTCGAACGCCAGTTTCTGGCCCTTCCAGGCGCTGGCATCGAAGGTCATCGTCCAGCCTTTTTTGCTGCTCTTGATGGTGCGAGTGGCGTAGAACGTGTTGAGAATTTGCTGGTTATCCATGCCGAGCGCCCGCAGGATGCTGGTGGCAGGAAGCTTGCGGCGGCGGTCGATGCGCACATGCACGATGTCTTTGGCATCGAACTCGAAATCGAGCCACGAGCCACGGTAAGGAATCACCCGCGCCGAGTAGAGGAACTTGCCCGAACTATGGGTTTTGCCGTGGTCATGGTCGAAGAAAACGCCCGGCGAACGGTGCATCTGCGAGACAATCACGCGCTCGGTGCCGTTGATGGTGAAGGTGCCGTTTTCGGTCATGAGCGGGATGTCGCTCATGTAGACATCCTGCTCTTTGATGTCTTTGATTTCGCGGGCGCCGGTGTCGGCATCGACAATCCAGACAATCAGACGCAAGGTGACGCGCAGCGGTGCCGCGAAGTTAATCCCGCGCTGGCGGCATTCGTCCACGTCGTATTTCGGGCGGTCGAACTCGTAGCGCACATATTCCAGCGTCGAGGTGTCGGCAAAATCCTTGATCGGGAATACGGATTTAAAGACCGCGTGCAGGCCCGTGTTCTTGCGATCTTTCACCGGCACGAACATCTGCAGGAATTGTTCGTACGAATTTTTCTGCACCTCAATGAGGTTCGGCAGGCTGGTCGCCGAAAGCATGGTGCCAAAGTTTTTGCGGATGCGCTTGCGCGAGGTGAAAGAGTGCTGAAACACGTTTGCCGATTGAGCCATAAAATCCCACCGATGAATCTAATAGTAATGTGAAAATTCTGTTCTTACGCGCTAAGACCGTACGCGACGACGGCATTCTCAGAAATCACGGGCAACCCGGTAACGCGCGAAAGGAGCCTCGCCAGATGAGCGAGGCCCCTTCGTTGCATCAGGCTTGCGCCGATAGCCGCACTATTTCAGTTCGACTTTTGCACCAGCAGCTTCGAGCTGCTTTTTGAACTTCTCAGCGTCTTCTTTATTCACGCCTTCTTTGACGTTCTTCGGCGCACCTTCCACGAGGTCTTTAGCTTCTTTCAGGCCCAGACCGGTGATGGCACGCACTTCTTTAATCGCGTTGATTTTGTTGGCACCCGCATCGACCAGAACCACCGTGAATTCGGTTTTCTCTTCAGCCGCAGAAGCCGCCGGGCCCGCAGCCGCTGCCACCGCAACCGGTGCCGCCGCCGAAACGCCCCATTTTTCTTCGAGAAGCTTGCTCAGTTCAGCTGCTTCCAACACGCTCAAGGCCGACAGTTTATCAACCAGTTCATTCAAGTTCGACATATCAATTCCCCTTAGTAAAAATAAAAATTAAACCGTTTGCCAAAGCCCTAAACCTACAGGCTCCAGCGACTTCCTTACGCGCCCTTCGTGGCATAGGCCCCAAAAACACGCGCCAACTGGCCAGCCGGCGCCTGAAGCACGCCTGCAATGCGAGTTGCGGGCGTTTGCAGCATCGCAATGATTTTCGCACGCAATTCATCGAGGCTGGGCAGTTCCGCCAGCTGCTGAATCGCTGCCTTATCAAGGACAGTGTTGCCAAATGCGCCGCCGACCAGCACCAGTTTTCCATTCTTTTTCGCAAATTCGTTCAGGGCTTTTGCCGCCGAAGTCGGATCGCTCGAATAAGCAACCGCTGTCGGCCCCTTGAACAGGTGCGAAATGTTTTCGTAATGCGTACCCGTGAGCGCGCGCTTCACCAGAAGGTTTTTTGTAACCTTGAAGCTAGCGCCTGCCGCACGGATTTTAATGCGCAAATCGGTAATCTCCGCTACGGTAAGCCCCTTGTAATGGGCGATCAGCAGGATGCCCGCATCTTTCACCTGAGCGTTCGTATCGTCGATCCATTGTTGTTTAAATGCACGATTCTTTGCCATACCGATCTCCCTACGCTACCAAGCCAAGCATTTCCGCAAGGTCGAGCGTAATGCCAGGCCCCATGGTTGCCGAGATGGAGATTTTCTTGATGTAATTACCTTTGACGCCCGCCGGTTTCGCACGGTTGACTGCCGCAATAAAGCTCACCACGTTTTCCGTGATAGCGCTTTCCGTGAAGCTGACCTTGCCGACGCCTGCATGGATAATCCCGGCCTTCTCGACCTTGAACTCCACCTGACCGGCTTTTGCCGCCTTCACTGCCTTTTCAACGTCAGGCGTCACGGTGCCAAGTTTCGGGTTGGGCATCAGGCCGCGCGGCCCGAGAATCTTACCGATTTTGCCGACCACGCCCATCATATCCGGGGTCGCGATACAAACATCAAAATTGATGTCGCCTTTTTGGATTTGCTCAGCCAGCTCGTCGCCGCCGACAATATCAGCGCCCGCTTTTTTCGCGATGTCCACCTTGTCGCCCTTGGCGAATACCGCCACACGCACGGTTTTACCAAGCCCGCTGGGCATGCCCACCATGCCGCGCACCATCTGGTCCGACTGGGTGGGGTCAATTCCAAGGTTAATTGCCACATCGACCGTCTGGTCGAATTTCGGCGCACCGACTTTCAGCAGCGCCACCGCTTCTTTCAGCGCGTAGGGCTTACCTTTTTCCACTTTTGCAGCAGCGGCTTTTATGCGTTTACCAGCCATCTACGCCTCCACCACTTGAATGCCCATCGACACGGCCGAGCCCGCAATCATGCTGCACGCCGCTTCTTCGCTATGCGCGTTCATGTCTTGCATCTTTTGCTTCGCGATTTCTTTGATTTGCTTCATCGTCACTTTGCCGACCAGCTCCTTGCCCGTGGTACCGGTGCCTTTGGCAATGCCGGCAGCCTTCAACAGGAAGTACGAAACCGGCGGCTGCTTCATGATAAAGGTGAAGCTGCGGTCTTTGTATGCCGTAATAACAACCGGAATGGGCGTGCCCGCCTCGGTTTTTTGCGTCGCGGCATTAAACTGCTTACAGAATTCCATGATGTTGAGACCCGCCTGACCGAGCGCAGGGCCAATTGGGGGGGCCGGGTTGGCTTTGCCTGCAGGAATCTGCAGTTTGATATAGCCGGTAATTTCCTTAGCCATCGTCTAACCTTTCGTGTTTGGTGTGCCCGCCTGCCCGAAAACCCCATGTTTTCTGCGGTGGATTGCAGCTTTTTTCGTGAAAAAGCCTCCCAAAGGAGACGGGACTATAGGGGGAAGTTTTGCGATTGCAAGGGATTTTTTTAAAGCGCCCTGTCAGCCTGCGGGCGGCGGGCTTTCCCGGCATGCGCGACGCCGCTTTTCCCCACGACAGCCGTCCCACAAGCGTAGCAACAGGTGCGCATCTACCGTCGGCACTCCAAACTCCGAAAGTTTCTCGCTGAGCGCAACCGTCATCCGCCGCGAGGGGTAGCGCGCCCTATGCTTTCAGCACCTGATCGTAGTTCAGCTCAACCGGCGTCGCGCGGCCAAAGATGCTGACCGACACTTTCAGCTTGCTGCGGCCCTCATCGACATCTTCCACCACACCGACAAAGCTTTCAAACGGCCCGTCGATGATTTTGACGTTCTCACCGATATCGTAATGGATGGTGTGACGCGGACTTGCTGCGCCCTCCTCCACTGCCGAGAAGATGGTCATCGCTTCTTTTTCCGTAATTGGCTGCGGGCGGATACCTTTGCCACCGAGGAAACCCGTCACTTTTGGCGTCGTTTTCACAATCTGCCAGGTGGCGTCGGTCATATCCATTTTCGCGAGTACGTAGCCCGGGAAGAACTTGCGCTCGGTCGCGGTTTTTTTGCCCCGGCGCACTTCGACGACGTTCTCAGTCGGCACCACCACCTGCTCGAACGCTTCGCTCAGGCCCTTCTGGGCGGCGGTTTCCAAAATCGCCTGCGCGACTTTTTTCTCAAACCCCGAATGGGCGTGGATGATATACCAGCGCCGAGCCTTGGCCTGGGGCGCAGTTTCCGCTGCGAGGGCTTCGGGGCTCATGGTGCTGTTGGGGGCGGTTGCTTCGTTCATTGCCTGTGCTCCTGATTGATATGCTTACATCGTTGTGTGTTTTAGTGCAGACCCGCGGTTACTGGCCCAGCCCGAGAATCCAGCGGATAGCGACGGCAAAAATCCCGTCCACCGCCAGAAAGAACAGCCCGGCAATGAAGGCTAAAATCAGCACCATCGCGGTTGACACCATTGTTTCTTTACGCGTCGGCCAATGTACTTTGCCAACTTCGCTGCGCACTTCGCGGATAAATTTCGCGGGGTTCATGGCCATATCTTCCTGCCTCATTTACGTCGTTCCCGCGTTGGCGGGCATCTATTTTCGCCGTATCGCAATCGGGGGTTCCCAGATTTGCAGATACAAAAATGCACACCGTTTGGGGGGTGTGCGGGGTGGCTTATAGCGCGGTTTAAGGGCGTTGGCAAGCGGTGAATTCAAGAGTCGTGGGATGAGAATTAAGTGGTTAGAATCGAGAGTCGAGTGGGCGCGCGTGGAGCCGTGTGGCATCAGCCCCACCATCGTCGTTGCGAGGCCAGACGAAGTTTCGTCGCACGCTCTTGCGGTAAAAAGCCGGGGCCGCCTTCCTTTGCTCCCCCCCCCTTGCGGGGGAGTGGGCGGGAGTGCCACGGGGAGAGTATAGTCGCCAGTAGCCAGTAGCCGGTAGCCGGTAGCCAGCGAAGGAAGTGAAGAAAGAAAGCGAAGGAAGTGAAGTGAATAGAGGACGGTGGCCAGCAAGGGGAGTATCCCCCTCCCGCCTGCGGGAGGGGTTAGGGGAGGGAAATGCGCGACGCTGATTATTCTGATAAACCTTGCGCAGGCTCGACCGGCACTCATGCCATTAAAAAGGCCGCACAGAGCGGCCTTTTTAATGGCAGGGGCGACAGGGATCGAACCTGCGGCCTACGGTTTTGGAGACCGTCGCTCTACCAGCTGAGCTACACCCCTGCATGCCTAGGGTCGGGTGGCGGAAGTCTGAGCATTCTGCAACAAAACATTGCCTGCCCAAACACGCGCCACCCGACTCTGGTTACTTATCCCTTAAGCAATCACCTTAGCGACGACGCCGGCGCCGACGGTGCGGCCACCTTCGCGGATCGCAAAGCGCAGGCCCTGATCCATCGCAATCGGTGCAATCAGCTCCACTTCCATCTTCACGTTGTCGCCCGGCATCACCATCTCC
>JANRKD010000021.1:0-25407 GCA_033763655.1 Alphaproteobacteria bacterium | reverse complement strand
CCCACACTCAACCCACAGCCCACAGTTTACACACCCAACCTATAGCCTCCAGCGCCACGGGTTACACACCCAACCCACAGCCTCCAGCGCCCAACCCCACGTGTCATCCCGGCTCGCCCCAACCACCCACCTGTCACCCCGTCGTATGACGGGGTCTACCTTACTTCAAAAAAGATGGATGCCGTCATAAAGACGGCATGACACGGGAGAGGGTGAGGGCGGCCCCGCGCCCGCCACGCGACTCGCGACTCTCACCGCGCGACTCTGCCTTGCCGCTTCCCTCCCCTAACCCCTCCCGCAGGCGGGAGGGGGATACTCCCCGGGTGGCGAAGGGGATACTCCCCGGGTGGCGAAGGGGATACTCCCCTTGCTGGCCACTACCTCCCCTGGATACTTCCGGTTGTATTTTTGTGGCGGAAGCGCAGGGCGAAATCTGACTTATCCCCACTATTCACACCCAAGGCTTTGCCCAAATTCGCCCTTGACGAAAGGGGTGTTTGCCCATAATCTCCCAACTGTATCCAAGCTAACCCAAATTCACCCAATTGCTGTTTTTGTTGTAGAAAAGAAAAATAGTAAAATAGTGCCGGTAATCATTTGTTAAATATCAGTTATTTTAAATCATCAAAATGAATGTTTTGTTAATTTTTTTAACTATCTGAGTAAAATAAAAAATTCACCGCTTTGACTGCCGCAAAACCTGTGTGTAAGCGAGGCTACCGATTGAAGGCTTGAGCCATGGCATTGTTTCTCTCGACGTTTGAGAAGCAGATCGACAAGAAGGGGCGCGTGTCGGTGCCGCCGACCTTCCGTGCCGTGCTCGCCGCCCAGAATTTCAACGGCATGATTGCGTATGCGTCCTTCACCAATAGTTGCATCGAGGCCTGCGGTATGGAGCGCATCGAGAAGCTCAATGCCCGCATCGAAATGCTCGATCCGTTTTCCGAAGAGCGCGATGCATTCGCGACCGCCATCCTCGCCGGTTCGACCCAGCTTGCTTTCGATAGCGAGGGGCGGGTGGTGATTCCCGAAAGCCTGCTGAAAAAGGCGAACATCACGGGGACGGGGATTTTTGTCGGTAAGGGTGCGACGTTTGAAATCTGGTCGCCTGAGCTGTTTGCCAAGCAGGAAACCGCCATGCGCGAGCTGGCGCTGGCGCGCCGCTTGAGCCTGAAGGCGGATCAGGGAGGGGCGGCATGAGTCATGCGCTGCATATCCCGGTGATGCGCGATGAAATGCTGGCCGCCGTCGCCGCGAAAGCGGGTGACGTAGTGGTGGATGGAACCTTTGGTGCAGGCGGCTACAGCCGTGCTTTGCTGGCTGCTGAGCCGCGCGCCCGCGTGATTGCGTTCGATCGTGATCCGCATGTCAAGTTACTTGCCGATGCTCTTGCCCGGGATTTTCCCGGGCATTTTTTATTCTTAGGCGCGTGCTTTTCGACCATGGTCGCAGCACTCGCGGAGGCGGGCGTCCACGCGGTGGATGCGATCGTGCTCGATATTGGCGTTTCCTCGATGCAGTTCGACGAGGATGCGCGGGGTTTTTCGTTCCAGCGTGAGGCGCCGCTCGATATGCGCATGAGTGCGCAGGGGATGAGTGCGGCAGATGTGGTCAATCAATACAGCGAGGCGGATCTGGTTCGCATCCTGCGTGATTATGGCGAGGAAAAAGACGCGCGACGCATCACCCGGGCTATTCTGGCTGCGCGGGCGCTGGCACCGATTACCACCACGCTGCAACTGGCCGAGATTATTCGCGGTGCCGTGCGTGGCGCGGGGAAAATGAAAATCCATCCGGCGACGCGTAGCTTTCAGGCGTTGCGCATCGAGGTGAATCAGGAGCTGGCCGAGCTGGAGGCGGCGCTTGTCGCGGCGGAGCAGTTGCTCAGGCCGGGCGGGCGGCTGGTGGTGATTACCTTCCACTCGCTCGAAGACCGGATAGTTAAGCAGTTTATGCTGCAACGCAGCAACAAAAATGCTGCGCCCTCACGGCATTCGCCCGCCGCACTGATGGTGCAGCAAAGCGCATCCTGCGCCACGTTTGAATTAACCCCGACCCGGGCCATCACCCCGACCGAACAAGAGGTGAGCCTGAACCCTAGAGCGCGCTCGGCCAAGCTGCGCTGTGCCACCCGCACTGCGAGTCCCCTGAGCCATGCCGCATAGGAGTTCGTGCCATGAATTTACGTCTTCTCATTCATATGGTGTGCATCGCCGTGCTGGCGATCGGCCTGTACCTGGTAAAATACAGCGTGCAGGATGTGCAGCGTAATGTGGCGTCGCTGAAGAAAGAGCTGGCAAGCGAGAAGGAATCGCTGCATTTGCTGCACGCGGAATGGGCCTACCTCAACCGCCCCGATCGCCTGCGCCGGCTGGCCGACCGCCATCTCGACCTGACGCCGATTGATAGCCGCCAGATTGAGCGGGTGAGTGTGCTTCCCGCCGCGATGTATGGCCGGGAAACCTCTGCGACAGACGCGCTGCTTCAGCCGGTTTCGAGCAACGGAGGGGGGCACTGAGTGCGCCAGTTCCGCCGCAGTCCGTCGTCGCGTCCGCCCGCGCGCATTGTGCGGGTGGAAAGCCGCGAGGTGCGCAGCATGGGCGAGTCGCGCGTGCGGCTGATTCTCGTCGCCAGTTTTTTTGTGCTCTGTTTTGCGATGCTCGGCCTGCGCCTGCTGGAAGTGAGCACCATGGGCGGCGGTGATTTGCCGTTCAAGCGCCTGGTCACCGAGCCGCAATTGCTGGTCAGCCGCGACGACGATGTGGACGTGTCGAAAATCGGTGAGGCGCAGCAAATCATCCGCCGCGAAATTGTTGACCGTAACGGGCTGGTGCTGGCCACCTCCATCAAGACGGCGTCGCTGGTTGCAAACCCGACCATCATCCGCCACGAGCACGAGGTGGCGGCGGGGCTGGCGCGGATTTTCCCGAACGAATCGGTGGCCGCGTTTGAAGAAAAGCTGATGCGCAAGCACGCAACCTTCCTCTACTTGGCGCGGCACCTGACGCCAGGCCAGCAGGAGGCGGTGAATAACCTCGGCGTCCCCGGGCTGTTTTTCGAGACGGACATCCGCCGGGTCTACCCGTATGGCGGGATGTTTTCGCACAGCCTCGGCTATGTCGGCGTTGACAATCAGGGACTGGCCGGCATCGAGAAATATTTCGACGGCGCGTTACAGGCCCCTCAGGAAAATGGGCCGCTCCAGCTTTCGCTCGATTTGCGGATTCAGTCGATGCTGCGTGACGAGCTGGGCAAGGCGGTGCGTGAATTTCAGGCCATCGGCGGCGTGGGGGTGGTGCTCGACATTGCCTCAGGCGAAGTGCTGGCTATGACCAGTTTGCCAGAGTTTGACCCGCATCAGCCGGGAAAAGCCAGCAACGATGCGCTTTTTAACCGCGCGACGCTGGGCGTCTATGAAATGGGTTCGACCTTCAAGACCTTTACCCTCGCGGCCGCGCTCGAAAACAAGGTGGTCAGCATGAAAAGCGGCTACGATGCCAGCCGCCCGCTGCGGATGGGGAACTACACGATTTCCGACGCGCATTCCGAAGGGCGGTGGCTTTCAGTGCCCGAGATTTTTGCCTATTCGAGCAATGTCGGCACCGCCAAAATGGCGCTGGATCTGGGAAGCAAGCGCCAGCGTGCCTTCCTGCAGGCGCTTGGACTGTTCGAGCCGGTCGCGCTGGAAGTGCCCGAGCTGGCACGCCCGATTGTCCCACATGCATGGCCGGAGCTGACGACGATGACGGTTGCCTATGGGCACGGCATCTCGGTGTCGCCGCTGCATTTGATTAATGCGATTGCTGCGCTGGCGGGCGATGGCGCGCTGCATCCGCTGACGCTGGTGAAGGACGGCAATCGCCAGCGGCTCGAACGCACGCGGGTCATATCGGAAAAAACCATCGCCGATGTACGCGATCTGCTGCGGCTGGTGGTGGTGCATGGCACGGGAAAATCGGCCAATGCGCCGGGCTACGAGGTCGGCGGTAAAACCGGGACTGCCGAGAAAAACGCCCACGGGGTGTATGACAAGAATGCCAAGGTGGCATCGTTTGTCGGCGTCTTTCCGGTGAGCCGGCCACGCTATGCTATTCTGGTGATGGTCGATGAGCCAAAGGGCAATGCCGCGACCTACGGCTTTGCGACGGGCGGCTGGATTTCGGCGCCGGTTGTCGGGCGGGTGGTGCAGCGCATGGCGCCGCTGCTGGCAATGCAGCCCAATTTTGCGCCCGCCGATGGTCGGGTGAACAGCTATTGGGCCAACGCGCAAGCCCGCACGAAAGCCACGCAACTGACCCATGAGAACACTCTGACGAAGGAGGCTGTGCGTGCCGCTTCTTTCTGAGTTGATTGCAACGGCTTTCCCCGATGCGGGCGTCCACGGTGCGACGGATATTGCGATTGCGCACATCACCACCGACTCACGCGCAGTGCGCGACGGCAGCCTGTTTGTTGCCATGCCCGGCGTGATGGCCGACGGCGCGCGCTATATCCCCGATGCGTTGCGCGCCGGGGCGGCGGCAATCCTGATGGCGCAAGGCAGCCGCAGCGATGTGGTGGCGACGGTGCCGGTCATCCGGGTGGCGGATATGCGTGCGGCGGCGAGCGCGCTGGCAGCGGCGTTTTATCCCACGCAGCCCAAGTTCTGCATGGCTATCACCGGCACCGACGGCAAAACCTCAAGCGCCGATTTTGTGCGCCAGCTGGCCCGGCTTTCGGGGCTTGATGCGGCGTCGGTCGGCACACTCGGCCTGCGCAGCGATCACCCGGCGCTGGATATGAAATACCCTAGCATCAACACCTCGCCCGAGCCGATTTTGCTGCACGAAATGCTGCACAGTCTGGCCAGCGAGGGAGTGCAGGTGACGGCCATCGAAACCTCAAGCCACGGGCTCGACCAGAAGCGCGCCGACGGGGTGCGGTTCTGTGCAGGCGCGTTCACCAACCTCACGCGCGATCATCTCGATTACCACGGCACGCTGGAGGCGTATTTCGCCGCCAAAGCGCGCCTGTTCAGTGAAGTTCTGGCGGCAGGAAAACTTGCCGTACTTAACCGCGACGACGCGCATTTTGGAGCACTAAAAGCGCTCTGCGATGCGCGCGGTCTACGGGTGCTTTCGTTTGGCATCGCGGCGGATGCGGATTACCGCCTCGTGGAGGTCAAGCCGCACGCGCACGGGCTGGATGCGGTGCTGATGCTGCATGGCAAAAAGCGGGAGATTTCACTGCCGCTCTACGGTGCGTTCCAGCTCAGCAACATGCTGACGGCGGTAGGGTTGCTGCAGGCGGCAGGGTTGGCTGAAGCGGCGCTCATCGGCCTGTTGCCTCAGTTGCGCGGCGTTCCGGGCCGGCTCGAAAAAATTGCGCTGCATCGCGGCGCGCCGATTTTTATTGATTATGCGCACACCCCGGCGGCGCTCGAAAATATCCTGAAAACCCTGCGCCCGCATACGCAGAATAAACTGCATGTGCTGTTTGGCTGCGGCGGCGACCGCGACGCGGGAAAACGTCCCGAGATGGGCGCTGCTGCCTGCCGCTTTGCCGACGTGGTGACGGTCACGGACGATAACCCGCGCAGCGAGGATGCTGCGGTAATCCGCGCGGCGATTATGGCCGGTGCAACCGGTGCGCGGGAAGTCGCCGGGCGCGACCTGGCCATCGTGCGGGCCATTGAAAATCTACAAGCGGGCGATGTTCTGGTCGTCGCCGGCAAAGGCCATGAAACAACCCAGACTATCGGCAATCACGTGATCCCCTTCAGCGATGCAGAACACATCAGAAAGGCAGTTGCCGCATGACTACGCCCCTTTGGACTACCGAGGAAATTATCGCCGCCACCCATGGCATGAGCACGGGAAACTGGATTGCCAGTTCCGTCAGTATTGATACCCGCACCATGGCGGCAGGTGCGCTGTTTGTCGCCCTGCCGGGAAGCCGGGTGGACGGGCACGCGCATGTGGCCGAAGCGCTGGCGCAAGGCGCCGTCGGGGCGCTGGTGAGCAGGCCGGTGGCGGGGGTTGATGCGGCGCGGTTGGTGGTCGTCAAGGATGTGGAGAAGGCCCTGCAGCAACTGGGGGCGGCGGCACGCACCCGCTCGCAGGCGCAGTTCATCGGCGTGACCGGCAGTGTCGGCAAAACCGGCGCCAAGGAAATGCTGGCGGCGGCGCTCGCGGCGGTGGGCAAGGTGTATGCGACGAGAGGCAACCTCAACAATCATCTCGGGGTGCCGCTTAACCTTGCGAACATGCCCCACGATACCGCTTATGCCGTCATCGAAATGGGCATGAACCATGCCGGAGAAATCCGCCCGCTTTCGCAGATGGTGCAGCCGCACGTGGCGCTGGTAACGACGGTCGATGCGGTGCATCTTGAATATTTCAGCTCGATCGAAGCGATTGCAGACGAAAAATCAGCCATCTTCGATGGAATGGGCGGCACGGGCGTGGCGGTGCTCAACGCCGATAACGCGCAGTATGGGCGGTTGAAGCAGCATGCGCAGGCAAAGGGAATGGACCGGATTCTCTCGTTTGGCACGGGTAAGCAGGCGTTGTGCCGGATGACGCATTATGCCATCGACGATACGGAATCCGTGATCGAGGCGACGGTCGCGGGCACGGCGCTGTCGTATCGCATCGGAACGGTCGGCAAACATTGGGCGCTGATGTCGGTGGCGGTGCTCGGGGTGGTGGATGCGCTGGGTGCTGACCTCGCCAAAGCCGCTGCCGCGCTGGCGCAATTCACCGAGCCGAAAGGGCGCGGGCAAATCAGGAAATTGAGCATCAAAGGCGGCAACCTGCGGCTGGTGGACGATGCGTATAACGCCAGTCCGGTTTCGATGAAGGGCGCGATTGAAAAAATTGCCGAAATGCGCGACGCCAGCCCGTCGCCGGTGCGCACGGTGGTGGTGCTGGGTGATATGCTGGAGCTGGGCGAACATGCCGAGGATCTGCATGTCGGGCTGGTGCCTACGCTGGTCAACAACCAGATGGATCTGGTATTTGCGGCAGGCACGTTCATGGAGAAAATGTATCAGGCGTTGCCTGAAACGATGCGCGGTGCCTACCGGCCAACAAGCCGCGAACTGGCGCCGATGGTGGTCGAGGCGCTGCGTGCCAACGACCTTGTGCTGGTCAAAGGGTCGCATGGCAGCCGCATGGATGTTATCGTCGATGCAATCGAAGGGAACCGCTGATGCTGTATAATTTGCTCTACCCGCTGGTGGATCACATCCAGTTTTTTAACCTGTTCCGCTACCTGACGTTTCGCAGTGGCGGCGCGATTATCACCGCACTGGTGATCAGCTTTGTCATCGGCCCGCGGCTGATTGCCTGGCTGCGCACCAACCAGCATGGCGGCCAGCCCATCCGCGACGATGGCCCGGAATCGCACCTGCTGACGAAGAAAGGCACGCCGACCATGGGCGGGTTGATGATGCTGTTCGCGGTGACGGTTTCAACCCTGCTATGGGCGGATATCCGCAACCATTATGTGTGGATTACGTTGTTGGTGACGCTGGGCTACGGCGCGATTGGCTTTGCCGATGATTACCTCAAAGTATCGAAGAAAAACCATAAGGGGCTGTCCGGGCGCAAGAAGCTGCTGGCGCAGTTTGGCATTGCACTGATTGCCGCGCTGTGGGTTGGCGCGGTGACGCCCGAAAACCTCAACCACCATCTGACCTTCCCGTTTTTGAAAAATGTGCTGCTCGATATGGGGCTGCTCTATTTTCCGTTCGTGATGGTGGTGCTGGTGGGCGCGTCGAACGCCGTCAACCTGACGGACGGTCTCGACGGTCTTGCGATTGTGCCCATCATGATTGCGGCGGCCTGTTTTGCCCTCATCAGTTATCTGGTGGGGAACGCGGTGTATGCCAATTACCTGCATATTGACTTCGTGCCTGGCACAGGCGAACTGGCGGTGTTCTGCGCGGCGATGATCGGCGCCGGGCTTGGCTTCCTGTGGTACAATGCGCCGCCCGCGATGGTGTTCATGGGCGACACCGGCTCGCTCGCGTTTGGCGGCTCGCTCGGGGTGATTGCAGTCATCAGCAAGCACGAGATTGTGCTGGCGATTATCGGCGGCCTGTTTGTGCTCGAAGCCATGTCGGTGATGATTCAGGTCGCCTCGTTCAAGCTCACCGGCAAGCGCGTATTCCGCATGGCGCCGATTCACCACCATTTCGAGAAAATGGGCTGGAAGGAGCCGACGGTGGTCATCCGCTTCTGGATTATCGCGGTGATTCTCGCACTGGTCGGCCTGTCCACCCTGAAGCTGCGGTAGGGCGCGATGATTCTGCTCGCGTTCGCATCGGGGAAAAAATACGGCGTGCTCGGGCTTGGCAAATCCGGGCGGGCGACGGTGGAAAGCCTGCAGGCCTCGGGCGCGCAGGTGGTGGCGTGGGACGACGGCGAGGCGGCACGCAGCGTCGCGCAGAAAGAGTTTCCGGGCCTCGCCCTTTTGCCGGTGGCGCAGTGGGAGTATGCCGGTCTTGCCGCACTGGTGGTGAGCCCGGGGATCACGCTTACGCACCCGGCGGTGCTGGCGGCGCAGCGGCAGGGGGTGGAGGTGCTCGGCGATGTGGAATTGCTCTGGCGGGCGCAGCCTAAGGCGCGTTACATCGGCATTACCGGCACCAACGGCAAGTCGACGACGACGACGCTGATTGCGCATGTGCTCACCGCGTGCGGCAAGCGTGTCGAGGTCGGAGGTAATCTGGGTACGCCCGCACTGGCGCTCGCACCGCTAGGCGCGGAAGGCATCTATGTGCTGGAGCTTTCTTCCTACCAGCTCGACCTTATCCGCAGCACGCGCTTTCATACGGCGTTGTTGCTCAATATCTCGCCCGACCATCTCGACCATCATGGGACGATGGAGCATTACGTCGCGGCAAAAAAACACATTTTTGAACGCATGCAAAAAAGCGACGTGGCGATTGTCGGGGTGGATGATGCGGCGAGTGAAGCCATCGCCCGCGCATTAATCGCGGGTAAGCGGCAATGCGTCATCCCCATTTCGGCGAAGCGGCCGGTCGATAATGGCATTTCGGTTGCAAACGGGATGCTGTTAAACCGCTTCGGTCTGCGGGCCATGACGGGCGACATCGCGGCGGTAAAGTCGCTGCGTGGCGAGCATAACGGGCAGAATGCGGCGGCGGCCTATGCGGCCTGTCTGGTCAATGGCTGCGCGCATGAGGCAATCATTGCCGCCATGCAAAGTTATACGGGCCTCGCGCACCGGATGCAGTGGCTGGGGGAAATCGGCGGCGTGCAGTTTGTCAACGACAGCAAGGCCACCAACGCCGATGCGGCGGAAAAGGCGCTCAAGACCTACGACGCGATTTACTGGATTGCAGGCGGTCTGGCGAAGGAGGGCGGCATCGCGCCGCTGACGGAATATTTCCCGAAAATCCGCCATGCGTATTTGATCGGCGACGCGGCGGCGGATTTCGCGCGGACGCTTGAGGGGCAGGTCGCCTACAGCGCGTGCGACACCCTGGATAAGGCGTTTGCGGCAGCCAGCCATGACGCGGCGCGCGACGGAGTGAAAGGCGCGGTGGTGCTGCTGTCGCCCGCCTGTGCTTCGTTCGACCAGTTCGCGAATTTTGAAGTGCGCGGCGATGCGTTTGTGCAGCTTTTTGAGCAGTTGAAGGCGGGAAAAACGGGAGGATCGCATGCGGCAACCGCTTGACCGGCGTAATACGACGGCGCTGGGGCGCTGGTGGTTTACGGTGGATCGCACGGCGTTTTTGTGCATGATGGCGCTGATCTGCATCGGGTTTTTTTTGGTGATTGCGGGCAGCCCGCCGGTGGCACGCCGCCTTGGCTACCCGGATTTTTATTTTGTTTCGCGCCACCAGATTTTTCTTGGCATCTCGGCTCTGGTGATGGTGCTGGTATCGATGATGGACCCCGCGCGCATCCGCAAAATGGCGCTGCTGGGATTCGCCGGTAGTCTGGTGCTGCTGCTGCTGCTGCCTGTCATCGGCTACGAGAATAAAGGCGCCGTTCGCTGGATTCATATCGCCGGGCAATCGATTCAGCCTTCGGAGTTTATGAAGCCCTGCCTTGCGGTGGTGCTGGCCTGGATTTTCTCGCTGCGGCTGAGCCAGCCGGGATTCCCGAGCTACCGCGTGGCGATGGCGTTGTATGCGCTGGTGGCCGTTTTGCTCATTATCCAGCCCGATTTCGGGATGACGGTGACCATCACCGGGATGTTCGGCATCCAGCTTTTTCTCGCAGGTATTTCGTTCCTCTGGGTGGGAGGGATGGTGGTGCTCGGGCTGGGTGGCATGCTGGCCGCTTATTACATTCTGCCGCATGTCGCTTCGCGCATCGACCGCTTCCTTGACCCATCGAGCGGCGATAATTACCAGGTCGAAAAATCGCTCGAAGCCTTCAAAGGCGGCGGCTGGTTTGGCCGTGGCCCGGGCGAGGGGGTGGTCAAGCAGCATATCCCCGATTCGCACACGGATTTTATTTTCTCGGTGGCGGGCGAGGAGTTCGGCCTGCTGTTCTGCCTGCTGATTGTGCTGCTGTTCGCGGTGATTGTGGTGCGCGGCTTTTTGCGCATGGAGCAGGAGCCGGACAGTTTCCGCATCGTTGCGGTGGGCGGTCTGCTTGCGGAATTCGGCATCCAGTCGATTGTAAATATGGGCGTGGCGGTGAACCTGCTGCCCGCCAAGGGGATGACCTTGCCGTTCCTGAGTTACGGTGGCTCGTCGCTGATTGCGATGGCCGGCGGCATGGGCATGATGCTGGCGCTCACCCGCAAACGCTATGGCCAGCCGCGCCAGCAAGCGGTGCGGGCGGCGTCGCGCTATGTGCCCCGCTGAGGAAATGCTTGCCTAATCGCGCGCGGCGCGGCAGCATGCGCGCATGAAAACGACCGGAAATTCACGCATTATCGTGTTGGCGGCCGGCGGCACGGGCGGGCATATTTTCCCGGCGGTGGCGCTGGCGGAAGTGCTGCGCGCGCGCGGCTATACGCCGCATCTTGTCACCGACCACCGCTTCCACCATTACAACAAATCCAGCGGCGACGGCGTGCTGGGGACGATTCCCATCCACACTATCTGCGCGGCGTCACTCGGTGGCGGCGTGGTGCGCAAGCTGCGGAATATATTCGGCATCGGGCTGGGCGTGGTGCAGGCATGGCGTATCCTGCGGCGCCTGCAACCGCTGGCGGTGGTGGGCTTTGGCGGCTACCCCTCCTTCCCGACGCTGGTGGCCTCCATCGCGCGTGGCGAACGGACGATTCTGCACGAGCAGAACTCGGTACTCGGGCGCGTCAACCGGGTGCTGGCGCGGCGGGCGGAAAAAATCGCGACGAGCTACCCGGAAACGCGGCGGATGCCCGAATCGGCGCGCCCGCGCGTGGTGCTGACGGGCAACCCGGTGCGCGCCGCCGTCTGTGCCATCGCGCAGGTGGAATACCCGGCGCTGACCGAGGACGGCCTGCTGCGCGTACTGGTCATCGGCGGCAGCCAGGGGGCGAGCGTGTTCAGCGACGTGGTGCCCGAAGCCATGAAGCGCCTGCCCGGGGATCTGCGCGGCCGCATCCGCCTCGATCAGCAATGCCGCACGGGCGAAATAGAGGCGGTGCGGGCGGCGTATGCAGCACTCGGGATGCAGGTCGATACCGCGCCGTTTTTTGTCGATATGGCGGTGCGGCTGGCGGCGGCGCATCTGGTGATTTGCCGGGCAGGCGCCTCGACCGTTTCCGAACTGATGGTGGCGGGCAAACCGGCGATTCTGGTGCCGCTGCCGATTGCGGCGGATAATCACCAATACTATAACGCGCAGGCGATCGAAGATACGGGCGCGGGCTGGGTGGTTACTCAGCAGGCATTTACGCCGGAGGCGCTGGCGGCAAAAATCGAGACGCTGATGCGCTCGCCCCACCGGCTGACGGAAGCGGCGGCGCGGATGCGGCTGCTGGCCAATGTCGAGGCGGCGCAGGCACTGGCAGAGGTGGTGGTCGCATGATGTACCTCATCGTCAAGTCGGCGTTGAGCGGGGTGGTGGTCGCGCTGGTTTCGGAAATCGCCAAACGCAACCCGACCTTCGGCGCGTTGGTGGTGTCGTTGCCGTTGATTTCGCTGCTGGCCATTCTCTGGCTATGGCGCGATACGGGCGACAGTCTGCGGATTGCGGCGCATGCACAAGCGACCTTCTGGTATGTGCTGCCCAGCCTGCCGATGTTTCTGCTGCTGCCTGCATTGCTGCGCGGTGGGGTGAATTTTTGGCTGGCGCTGGTGGCAGGCATCGCCTTGACCATTGTGCTTTACATGCTCACCGCTATGATAGCGGCGAAGTTTGGCATGCGCCTTTAAGAGTGAGAGAGATGCTATGAACGCAAAACGTATTCGCAGTTTTTCGCTGGGCCGTACCATGCCGCTCGATGTCGGGATGCTGCATTTTGTCGGCATCGGCGGGATTGGCATGAGCGGGATTGCCGAGGTGCTGCATAACCTCGGCTATCAGGTGCAGGGGTCGGATATTGCCGATAACTACACGGTCGAGCGCCTGCGCAAGAATGGCATCAAGGTGACGATTGGCCCGCACCGCGCCGCCAATATCGAGGGCGCGACGGTGGTGGTGATCTCAAGCGCGGTGAAGGCCGATAACCCCGAAGTGGTGGAGGCGCGCGCCCAGCGTATCCCCGTGGTGCGGCGGGCGGAAATGCTGGCGGAGCTGATGCGCCTCAAGGCGACGATTTCGATTGCCGGTACGCATGGGAAAACCACGACGACCTCGCTGATTTCGACCCTGCTGATGGCGGCGGGCAAGAAGCCGACGGTGATTAACGGCGGCATCATCAACGCGCTGGGCACCAACGCAGTGCTGGGCGAAGGCGAGTGGATGGTGGTCGAGGCCGACGAAAGCGACGGTACGTTTATCCGCATCCCTAGCACGATTGCGGTGGTGACCAACATCGACCCCGAGCATCTCGATCATTATGGCACGTTTGAAAATCTCAAGGCCGCGTTCCACCAGTTTATTACGCAATTGCCGTTCTATGGCTTCGGCGTGCTGTGTGCCGACCACCCCGAGGTGCAGGCGTTGATGGCGAAAGTCATCGACCGCCGGATGATTTCGTATGGCATCAGCCCGCAGGCCGATGTGCGGGCGGTGAATATCCGTCAGGTAGCGGGTGGGCAGGTGTTTGACATCGAGGTTGTCGACCGTACCAGCGGCACACCGCATGTGATGAAGGACGTAGAGCTGCCGATGTATGGCATGCATAACCTGCGCAACGCGTTGGCGGCGATTGCCGTCGCGCGTGAAGTCGGCATCGACGATGCGCATATCCTGCGGGCGCTACATTCGTTCGAGGGCGTCAAGCGCCGCTTCACCAAAACGGGTGAGGTTGGCGGTATTACGGTGATCGACGATTATGGGCATCACCCGGTTGAAATTGCGGCGACGTTAAGCAGCGCGCGGCAGGCGGTTGAGGCCAAGGGCGGGCGGGTGATTGCCGTGGTGCAGCCGCACCGTTACACTCGGTTGTCGAGCCTGTTTAGCGAGTTCTGCACCTGTTTTTCGGATGCGGATACGGTGGTTGTGACCGAGGTCTATAGCGCGGGCGAGGAGCCGATTGAAGGCGCCAACCGCGACGCGCTGGTCGAGGGCATCCGCAGCCATGGCCACAAGCATGTGTTGCCGCTCGACGGCGAAGGGCAGTTGGCGGAGGTGATTGCAGGCATCGCCCAGCCGAATGATTTCGTGATTTGCCTCGGTGCGGGCAGCATTAGCGCATGGGCGGCGCATCTACCGGAAGATCTGGTCGGCGCGCTGGCGAAAAAAGCGAAAGAACGGGCGTAAGGTGGCGCGGCCATGACGACGCTGCAGCAGCAACTTCCGAAGGTACGCGGGGCGTACCGCTTTGATGCGCCGCTTGCAAAAACCAACTGGTTTGGCGTTGGCGGCGCTGCGGAGGTGGTGTTCAGGCCTGAGGATGCGGCGGATTTAGCGCATTTCATGCGGGAAATTGCCAAAATCAACGCCTCTTCACCCAGCTCTCCGCCGCAAGGGGCGCGGATGGAGCCTATACCCGTTACAGTGATTGGGGTGGGCAGCAACCTCATCGTGCGCGATGGGGGCATCCGGGGCGTGGTGATTCGCCTTGGCCGGTTTTTCAATACGGTGACGTTAGACGGTGACACGGTGGTTGCCGGGGCGGCGATGCTCGACCTCAACCTCGCGCAGGCCGCAGCGGGAATGGGGCGCGCGGGATTGGAGTTTATGAGCGGCATCCCCGGCACGCTCGGCGGCGCGCTGGCGATGAATGCGGGCGCCTATGGCCGCGAGGTGAAGGATGTGCTCATCAAAGCCGAGGCGGTGACGCACGCTGGCGAAGTGGTGGAGCTGAGCCTCGCAGATATGCGCTATGGCTATCGTCACTACGGTGGCCCCGAGGGGCTGATTTTTACGCGCGGCTGGTTTGCAACGACGAGGGATGACCCCGCAGCGATTCACGCGCGGATTGCTGAAATTCAGGAAAAGCGGGCGGCGACGCAGCCCATCCGTGAACGCACTGGCGGCAGCACCTTCCGTAACCCTGAAGGTCATAAGGCGTGGGAATTGATTGATGCGGCAGGCTGCCGTGGCCTGACGGTCGGCGGCGCGCAGATGTCGCCCCTGCATTGCAACTTCATGATTAATACCGGCGGCGCTACCGCTGCGGATCTGGAGGCGCTGGGCGAGGAGGTGCGCGCGCGGGTGAAAGCGCACTCAGGGGTTGAGCTGCACTGGGAGATTAAACGGCTGGGTGAGGCGCTATAGCCGTTGCATCGCGGGCGTGCTTGCGCTAAGCTTTCGCCAACAAAAAAATCATCGCATCGGCAATAGTTGAATCACTGTTTCATTCAAAGGATGACGCACGCCATGCATGTTGCCGTTTTAAAAGGTGGTGTATCCGCCGAACGCGAAGTTTCACTCAGCAGCGGTGCTGCGGTTGAAAAGGCCTTGCTGGCGCTTGGGCACTCCGTGGTGGCGATCGATGTTTCCGCCCATGTGGCCGAGGATTTGCAGCGCGCCAAACCCGATGTGGCATTTAATGCGCTGCATGGCCGCTTCGGTGAGGATGGTTGCATGCAAGGCCTGCTCGAAATCCTGCAGATTCCCTATACCCATTCGGGCGTGCTGGCTTCGGCGGTGGCGATGGATAAGCCGATGGCCAGAGTCATTTTTGAAAAGGCAGGGCTGCGCGTGGCTAAAGGTCTGGTGGCGCACAAGGATGCACTAATGGGGCGCGATGTCATGCCGCGCCCGTATGTGGTGAAACCGGCGAACGAAGGCTCAAGCGTCGGCGTGAAACTGGTGTTCGCGAACGATAACTTCTCTTTCACGAAAGAGAACTGGCCGTATGGTGAAACCGTGCTGGTCGAGCAATATATTCCTGGCCGCGAACTCACCTGCGCCGTGCTCGACGAGGCGCCGCTCGGGGTGACGGAAATCACCACCGCGTCGGGGTTTTACGATTATGACCATAAATACACCGCCGGTGGCAGCCTGCATATCTGCCCTGCGCAGTTGCCTAAGGCGGTCTACGATGCCGTGATGGCGATGGCGCTCACTGCCCACCGCGCGCTGGGCTGCCGTAGCCTGACGCGCTCGGATTTTCGCTGGAATGAGGCGGGCGATGGGGAGATTTATATCCTTGAAACCAACACCCAGCCGGGGATGACGCCCACCTCGCTTTCGCCCGAACTGGCGGCGCTTGCGGGGATTGATTTTAACGGGCTGGTGGCGCGTATCCTCGCGACGGCACGACGCGACGGATGAGTGGCCGCGCCAGAGTGAAGGTGAAGCAGAAGCGGGTGACGCGGGCCGAAGCGGCAGCGGAGTTCAGCCGCAAGAAGGCCCGTCAACGCCGCCAGCACCTCAAGCGCCGCGCTCTTATGGTCGGCGGGGTGGCGCTGCTGGCGTATGGCGTGGCGGGCGCGTGGTGGCTGGTGCATACGGGGCAGTTCCAACAGGCGGTGGTGCGCAGCAACGAAAGCTTCTGGCGCGCGACGGCCTCGCTGGGTTTCCGGGTCGATCAGGTGACACTCCACGGGCGACAGGTCGCGGATAGGGCGGCGGTGAAAGCGGCGCTCGGGGTGACGCAGGGCGCGCCGATTCTCGCATTGTCGCTGGCCGATATGCAGGCGCGGCTGATGGCGATACCCGAAGTCAGGACGGCCAGCATCACCCGCACCTTGCCCAACCGGCTTGCCGTTACCCTTCGCGAGCGCACCCCCGCCGCGTGGTGGCAAAAAGGCGGCGTGCAAACGCTGATAGATGCTGACGGCAAAGTGCTCTCGCGCGAGAAATACGGCGCGCTGCGCGGGTTGCCGGTGGTGGTCGGCGCCGATGCGCCCGCACATATCGGCGAATTGCTGGCGATGCTCGATGCTGCTCCCGGCCTCAGGCCCGAAGTGGTGGCCGCCGTGCGCGTGGGTGACCGCCGCTGGAATATACAGCTGGCGCATGCGGTGGTGGTGCTGCTGCCCGAGGAAAACCCGGCTCTGGCATGGCAGCGTTTTGCGCGGCTTGTCGAGAAAGAGGCACTGCTCAGTAAAGCCATCCGCAGTGTGGATATGCGGATGGAAGACCGGGTTTTTATTATGCCGGTTGAACAAAAAGAAAATTCGATTACGCTGACCACGGCGCGCGACACCTAGCTGTGCCTGCCTGCGGCCTGCCGTTTTCGTACCGACGCGGCGCGGCAGCCGCGCGGATTGATGAGGATGAAGGAGTAGACTGACCATGCGTAAAACCACCCCGAACCGCCAGGGCCCGCTTGCCGTTCTCGATATTGGCACGACTAAAATTGTCTGCCTGATTGCGACGGTGGCCGAGGATGGCGCGCTGGCGGTCACCGGCGTCGGCCACCAGCTCTCGAAGGGAATTAAATCCGGAGTGATTGTCGATATTGTCGAGGCGGGAACCTCGATTACCGCCGCTGTTCACGCCGCCGAGCAGATGGCGGGGGTAACAATTGAAAACATCATTGTCAGCGCAAACGGCACCAACCTCAAATCGCGGCATGTTTCGGTCGAGCTCGACGTGCTGGCCGATGGTGTCAGCGATCAGGACATCGCGGACATTATCTATGAGGGCTGCGCCAGCTTAAGCAGCAACGACACCGGCATCCTGCATTGTTTCCCCTCGCACTACGCGCTCGACGGTGTGCGCGGCCTGCGCGATCCGCGCGGCATGATCGGCAAAAAACTGGGCGCCGATTTACAGATTATCACTGCCCGCGAACAATATCTCAAAAATGTCGCGCAGTGTATTGGTCGCGCACATCTCAATATCTCCGATTATGTGATGGCCTGCCATGCCAGCAGCCTTTCGGTGCTGGAAAAGGATGAGATGGATCTCGGCGTCACCCTGATTGATATGGGCGGCGGCACCACCAGTTTTTCGGTGTTCGTGGCCGGGCGCAACATTTACTCGGATTCGATTCCCGTCGGCGGCAACCATGTAACGAACGATATTGCGCAGGGGCTTTCGACTTCGCTGCACCATGCCGAGCGGTTGAAAACCCTGCATGGCAGCGCGGTGAATTCGGTCAAGGATTCGGAAGTGATGATCGACGTGCCGCAACTGGGCGAGCGCGACGAGGAGGACGAACCCACCACCATGCCGCGTGCGATGCTGGTGGGGGTCATTCGCCCACGTATGGAGGAAATTTTTGAGCTGATCCGCGGTAAGCTCGAGGCAGCGGGAGTCGATAAAATCGCCGGACGGCGCTGTGTTATTACCGGCGGTGCCAGCCAGATGATCGCGGTGAGCGACCTGGCCGAGCGCATGCTGGGCAAGCAGGTGCGCAAAGGCAGGCCGGCGGCGATTACCGGCCTCGCCGAGGCGGTTTCCGGCCCGGCATTTGCCAGCGTCATCGGCATGCTGCATTATGTGCGCCACCGTCCGTGGGAAGAGGAAATCCTCAACGCCGCCGCCGCACGCAAAAGCTGGTTGCCCGAGCGTCTCGCCCACTGGCTCAGGGAGAATTTTTAGGGCGCAGCGGCGCGTTTCGCGCAGGGCAAAAAAATTCGGTGCATAGGGCCGATTTTTTCGAACAATCGCTTTACATCGCGAAACCCACTACATATAGTGGCAAAAAACAGCGGGACACCGCAACATAAACTCCGGCAAGTGTTTACTGATAACGCAATGCATCCGCAAATCTGCGGAACTCTGGGGGTTTTATGGCCATTAATCTGCACCTTCCGTCATCGATCGATACGCTGCGTCCGAAGATTACCGTCATCGGGGTCGGCGGCGCGGGTGGTAACGCGGTCAACAACATGATTACCGCGAACCTTGAGGGCGTCGATTTTGTCATCGCCAACACGGATGCGCAGGCGCTCGAATCGGCGCAGACGGACCGCGTCATTCAATTGGGGATGACGGTCACGCGCGGCCTCGGCGCCGGGGCGAAACCGCCCGTTGGCCAGTCGGCGGCGGAGGAGGCGGGCGACGAAATCGCCGACGCGATTCAGGGCAGCAACATGCTGTTCATCACCGCCGGGATGGGCGGCGGCACGGGGACGGGCGCGGCACCGGTGATTGCGCGCATCGCCAAGGAGCAGGGGATTTTGACCGTCGGTGTGGTGACCAAGCCGTTTTCGTTCGAAGGGCCGCACCGCATGCGCCTTGCGGAAGCAGGCATCCGCGAGTTGCAGCAATATGTCGATACGCTGATTGTGGTGCCCAACCAGAATCTGTTTCGCATCGCGAACGAAAAAACCGGCTGGGCGGAAGCGTTCCGCCTCGCGGATGAAGTGCTGCATTCGGGCGTGCGCGGGGTGACGGATCTGATCGTGAAGCCGGGTCTGGTGAACCTCGATTTCGCCGACATCCGCGCGGTGATGGGCGAGATGGGCAAAGCGATGATGGGCACCGGTGAAGCCACCGGCGACCAACGTGCGCTGCAGGCGGCGGAAGCGGCCATCAGCAACCCGCTGCTCGACGATGTTTCGCTCAAAGGCGCGCGCGCGGTGCTGGTCAATATCACCGGCGGCACGGATCTTTCACTGTTCGAGGTGGACGAGGCGATGAACCGCATCCGCGACGAGGTAGACCCCGAAGCCAATATCATTTTCGGTTCGACGTTTGCGGATGCGATGTCGGGTAAAATGCGCGTTTCGGTCGTGGCGACCGGGATCGACGCCGAGCAACTGACCATGCTTCCTCCGGCGCAGGACATCACCAGCGCGGCGGCGCAGGCGGCCCGCAAACCTTTCGGTGGCGCGCCCGGCTCGATGCATGCCCCCCGCAAGGATGTTGCCATGAACATGGCCCCGCGTGAGCGCACGGCGGCGGAAATTGTCCGTCAGTCCGGCAGTTCGACGGTGGCGGAAGTGGTGCGTCAGGCGGCCACGCGCGCACCGGTGGCGCAACCTGTCATCCGCGTGATTGATGAACCGGTGATGCAGGAAGCCGTTGCCCAGCCGCGCGCGCAGGCCCAGCAGGGTGCTGCTATGGCGGCGCAAGCATCGCAAACGGCGCAGCTTGAAAGCGCCATGCGTATTGCGGCCACGGCTGCGCGTCCGGCGATGACCGCTCCCGCGATGGCGGATGCCGGCCCCCTGTTTATCAGCCCGCGTGCGGAAGTGCCGCAGCAGCGTACCCTGTTCTCCACCCAGGCGCCCGAT
Organism: Alphaproteobacteria bacterium; assembly: GCA_033763655.1. Classification (GTDB taxonomy): domain Bacteria; phylum Pseudomonadota; class Alphaproteobacteria; order Rickettsiales; family UBA3002; genus QFOX01. The sequence goes on along the minus strand of JANRKD010000021.1, from coordinate 5,762 downwards.
TTTGAGGAATTGGACGAAGCCTCGGACGCAGAGCCGGCCGCTGGTAAAAGCCTTTTTAACCGCCTCGCCAATGTCGGAAAAAGCATCGCCGGCAGCGGCAATCGCCCGCTTAATCCGCGGATGACGGCCAGTGCAGCCGCCCCGGCCGAGCGCAAGCCGGAAGTGCGCGAAACCACCCCGCATGCGAGCGATGAGGACGAGTTTTACGACATCCCCGCATTCCTGCGCCGTCAGGCGAACTAGACGCACTCAACAGCCGACAGCCCCCAAGCCTCGCCACTTGTCATGCTGAACGCGTTTCAGCATCGATCGCGGCGCGTCGGCGCCGCAGATATCCATAGGGGCTGGATGCAGCGTAAAGCTGGCATGACAAGGGATGAGGCTGTATGTTCTAAGCTGTCGGCTGTCAGCAGCCTCCACCGCTGTAACAAACCGTTACAAAGCGTGCATTGAAGCGTGTGCGGCGCTCGCTCTATGGTTCACGATAAGAGCGGAAAACACAAGCAATCAGGATGCGCGCGATGGCTGATATGGAACATTCCCCGGAGCATGAAACGCTGTGCCAGCACACGGTGGCGGCGGAAGTGAGCTGCGTTGGGGTTTCGTTGCATAGCGGCGATATGGTGAACATGGTGATTCGCCCGGCGGCGGCCAACACGGGCATTGTATTCGTGCGCAAGGACATTGAGGGCAGCCACAACAGCATCGCCGCTACTTTCGACGCGGTGACGGAAACCACCCTTGGCACCACGATTGCCAATAAACACGGCGTCAGCATCTCGACGATTGAGCATTTGATGGCGGCTATCTGGGGCGCGGGGATTGACAATGCGCGCATCGAGATGGACGGGCCGGAAGTGCCGATTATGGATGGTTCGTCGGAGCCGTTTACCTTTCTGCTCGAATGTGCGGGGCGCGTGCAGCAGCGCGCCGCCCGCCGGGTGATTGAGGTGTTGAAGGAGATTCGCGTCGCGGAAGGCAGCAGCGTCGCTTTCATCCGCCCGTCCGAGGATTTCGTGCTCGAGGTCGAGATTGCGTTCAACCACCCGCTGATTGCGACACAAAAGGCGCGTTATGATTTTTCGCAAACCAGCTTCCGGCAGGCACTGGCCCGCGCCCGCACGTTCGGTTTCGCGCGCGATGTCGAAAAAATGCGCAGCATGGGGCTGGCCCTTGGTGGCTCGTTGCATAATGCCATTGTCATCGGTGAGGATGACATCCTGAACGAAGGCGGCCTGCGCTATGCGGATGAGTTCGTGCGCCATAAGGCGCTCGATTGCGTTGGCGATTATTTCCTCGCCGGTGGGCTGATTAAAGGCGAGGTGGTGACCAGCCGTCCCGGCCATGGCATCAACAATAAATTGCTGCGCGCCCTGTTTGCGGATGCGGCCAATTACCGCCTGATTGGCGGCACGGAAGTCGATGTGCCGATGCAGGTGGATCGTCCCGCGATGTCAGAGCAGCTTTCTGCCTGATGCCGCGCCCGGCATTACTTTTTTCGGGTAGCGCCGCCGGAAACTCAGAAAAACCCCTGCGAAACTGCTGGTTTTTTAGCGTTTGAGCGCCCAGGGCGTGAGGCTGCCCGGCAGCTTGGTGAAATGCGTCCCCGTCGCGACGAACCCCTGGCGGTGATAGAAGCGGTGGGCGAGGAAGCTGTCGGCATAGGCGTCGAGCACCATCAACTGGCATTGTTCGGCCAGCGCGCGTTTTTCAAGCCAGGCGACCAGACGCCTGCCAATCCCCCGCGCGCGGTAATCGGGGTGAACGAAGAAATTGTCGATATCGAGATGCCGCCCGCACCAGAAGCGCGAATGCACCCAGAAACCGCTGATTCCGACCATGCGCGCGCCATCGAAGGCGGCGACGACGCGGTAGCCAAACGGCAGCATATCGGCGAGGCGCGCGGTGAAAACTGGCCGGGTGACAGTGGCGTTGTGCAGGTGGATGAGCGGAAAAATATCCGGGATTTCCGACGGTTTCAGCTCGCGCAGGCGGATGGCGCGGCGGGTTGTTTTTTTCCTGTTCACAGCGGGCATGGAATCGCATCGGTTTGTTGCACACGGGCCTGACACTGCTATAAGGAATCCATGGAACTTCGACAACAGGGATTTTCGCGCACCGCCCGCGCACTGGTGCTGACGGCATGTTTGCTGCTTTGCGCCTGCGATGGAAGCGACGACGAACTCGACAAACTCGACGAAAAAAACGAAACGGTCGATGTGCTGTACGACAAGGCGTTTGAAACCTTCAATCGCCAGGCATTCAAGGCCGCCACCGAGAAATTCGAGGAGGTGGAGCGCCAGCACCCCTATTCCGAATGGGCGGCGCGGGCGCAGATTATGGCCGCGTATTCGGCCTATCGCGGCGGCCAGTTCGACGATGCGTTGGTCATTCTCGACCGCTTTGTAAAGCTGCACCCGACCCACCCAAGCACGCCCTACGCCTATTACCTGACGGCGCTGACCTACTACACCCAGATCTCGGATGTGGGGCGCGACCAGAAGGCCAGCGAGCGGGCACGCGCCGCGCTGAAGGACGTGATGGAGCGCTTCCCCGACAGCGATTATGCGCGCGATGCCGGAGTGAAATTCGAGCTGACCGAGGATCACCTCGCCGGTAAGGAGATGGAAATCGGGCGCTATTACCTCAAGCGCATGGATTATGTCGCGGCGGTGAATCGCTTCAAATACGTCATCGACCATTACCAGACCACCAGCCACACGCCCGAGGCACTGCACCGGCTGGTCGAAAGCTACCTGCGGCTTGGCGTGCTGACCGAAGCCAAGAAATACGCGGCGGTGCTCGGCTATAATTACCCCGGGTCGGACTGGTACGGCTATAGCTACGCGATGTTGCAGGGCAACCTGTCGCCGGAAGAGAAAAAATCCGTCTTCGATCAATACCTGAAATTTTAGGGCGGCCATGCTGACGCATCTGTCCATCCGGAATATCCTGCTGCTGAAACACTGCGACATCGCGTTTGCCGCTGGGCTGAACGTGCTGACCGGCGAAACCGGGGCCGGAAAATCCATCCTGCTCGATGCGCTGGGGCTGGTGCTGGGCGAGCGTTCCGACACCGGGTTGGTGCGCCATGGCGAGGCGCAGGCGAGCGTCAGCGCAGAGTTTGATATACACGCATGCGGCGCGGCGCGGGCGCTGATGGCCGAACTCGAACTGCCCGGCGAGGATCGCCTGCTGCTGCGCCGCACCCTCGCGGCGGATGGAAAAAGCCGCGCGTTTGTCAACGATGCGCCGGTGAGCGCGCAGGCTCTCAAACGCTTCGGCGAGGTGCTGGTGGCGCGCCACGGCCAGCATGATCAGCGCGGCCTGCTCGATAACAAAACCCACCGCGAGGTACTGGATACCTATGCCTTGCATGGGGAATTGGTGACGCAGGCCTCAGCCGCCTATGTGCAATGGAAAGCGGCCGCGCAGGCACTCGAAGCGCTGGCCGCCCGCGCCGAACAGGCCGCGCGCGACGAAGCCTGGCTGCGGCAGACGGTCGAAGAGCTTGGCGCGCTCGACCCTCAGGAGCACGAAGAGGAAACGCTGGTGACGCAGCGCAAACAGGCGGCGGAAGCGCGTCAGTCGCTCGCCGGGTTGCAGGAGGTTTTGAACCTGCTGGCGGAATCGGGCGGCGCGGCGTTGCAGTTGCGTCAGGCGAGCAAACTGCTCAGCCGCACGGCGGTGCTCGACCCTGCGGTGAGCGACATGCTTTCGAATGCAGAGAGTATGGTCGAGGAGGTGAGTGTCAGCATCGAGCGGGCGATCGCGGCGGCGGAGATGGATCCTGCCGCGCTCGAAGCGGCGGAAGACCGCCTGCATGCGCTGCGCGGCGCAGCGCGCAAATACAACGTGGCGGTGGCATTGCTGCCCGACCTGCTGGCCGATGCGCGGGTAAAAGTGCATACCCTGACCCATCTGGCGGCTGAAAATGCGCTGGCGAAAAAGACGCTGCAACAGGCCGAACGCACCTACCGCGAGGCGTCCGGCGCGCTCTATCAGGCACGCGCCAAAGCCGCCGAACGCCTGTGCAAAGCGGTGGTGAAGGAGCTAAAGGCGCTGCGCATGGGCGATACCCAACTGCGCGTGGTGCAGAGCGAATTACCGCCGCAAAGCTGGGGCGCGGGCGGCATGCATCAGGTCAGCTTCGAGGTCGCCACTAACGCCGGGATGCCGTTTGGCGCGTTGAATAAAGTCGCGTCCGGCGGTGAATTATCGCGCCTGCTGCTCGCCATGAAAGTGGTGCTGCATGCGGGCGGCGCGCCGACCTCGATTTTCGATGAGATTGATACCGGCACCGGTGGCGCCGTCGCCGAAGCCATGGGCGTGCGCCTGAAACTGCTCGGGCAATCGACGCAGGTGCTGGTGGTCACCCATGCACCGCAGGTGGCGGCGCTGGCGCAGCATCATTTGTTCATCCGCAAAAGCGGTGGCAAGCAGGTGAGCACGCAGGTTGAAGTGCTGGATGACGCCGCGCGCCGGGAGGAACTGGCGCGGATGCTTTCGGGCGCCACCATCAGCGACGAAGCGCGCAAAGCCGCAGGCAAGCTGCTTCAGGCGGCGGTGTGATGCCCGCCTCACCGCCATCGCGGTTGCCGGCGCATGACGAAGCGGCGCGCGAAATTGCGCAGCTCAGCGCAGAAATCCGCGCGCATGATGCCCGTTATTACCAGCAGGATGCCCCCAGCATATCGGACGCGCAGTATGATGCGCTGCGTCGGCGGCTGGAGGTGCTGGAACGCCAATTCCCCGATCTGGTGACGCCCGACAGCCCGACACGGAAAGTTGGCGCCGCACCCGCCGAGGGCTTCGGCAAGCTGCGCCACAGCACGCCGATGCTCTCGCTCGACAATGCGTTCAGCGCGGAAGATGTGCGCGAGTGGGACGCCCGCGTGCGCGACTATTTGAAGCTCGCGGCGGAGGATGAACTGGCGTATGTTTCGGAGCCGAAAATCGACGGGCTTTCCTTCACCGCGCGGTATGAAAACGGCAGGCTGGTGCAGGGCGCCACGCGCGGCGACGGTGAAGTGGGCGAGGATATTACCGCGAACCTCAGCACCATTTTACCGCTTACCCTGCAGAATCATCCGCCCTCGGTGCTGGAAGTGCGCGGCGAGGTTTATATGAGCCATGCCGATTTTGCGGCGCTTAACGCCGGACGTCCCGAGGGCGAAAAATTCGCCAACCCGCGCAATGCGGCGGCTGGCTCGCTGCGTCAGCTTGACCCGGAAATCACACGTGCCCGCGCGCTGAGTTATTTTGTCTATGGCTGGGGCGAGGTGAGTGCTGCGTTGGCGGATACGCAGTATGCGTGCATCGCGCAGTTGCGCCGTTTCGGGTTCAGGGTTCTGATCGCCGCGCACGATGGGGCCGGCAGTTTATTGCAGCTTTCCTCGGTGGCGGCGTTAATACAGGAATATGAAGCCGTGCAGCAGCACCGCGCGCAACTGCCCTTCGATATCGACGGCATGGTGTATAAAGTTGACCGCCTCGATTATCAGGCGCGCCTCGGCTTTAAGGCCCGTTCACCGCGCTGGGCGATAGCCCATAAGTTCCCGGCCGAGCAGGCGGTTACTACCGTCGAAGCGATTGAGATTCAGGTCGGACGCACAGGTGCACTGACGCCGGTCGCGCGGCTCACGCCGATTACGGTCGGCGGCGTGGTGGTCAGCAATGCGACGCTGCATAACGAGGATGAGATTGTGCGCAAAGATGTGCGCGTCGGCGATCGGGTGATTATCCAGCGCGCGGGGGATGTG
>JANRKD010000020.1:0-32125 GCA_033763655.1 Alphaproteobacteria bacterium | reverse complement strand
GGCGGCGTTCGGGCCGTGAGGCGTGGGTAAGGGCTAAACTTTCACACAACTGTCACACAACGGCCATGCGCAATGGCGTATAGTGCGAAGTGAAGGATTGTAATGTTATGAGTGAACACGGCCAGAGCGTTGGGAAAGACGATGTCAACAAGCTATTGCTCGATAGTTTGAGCAAAGGCGTCGATGCGCTGGATCGCCACAACTACAGAGAGGGCGAAGATACCAAGAAGCTGTTTGGCCTCATTGAGATGGATAGCTCCATCGCCAATATGGTGGAGGTTACGTACAATACCTTCATTGGCAGCATCACCAAATATCTCACGCCAAGAACCTATGAGACAATCATCCAGCACGGGAAGGGGCATCTCGCCCCCACCGCGCTCAACCGTGTGGCAGCAGGTGTAACGTTTGCGGTGAATGCCGGCATCTATGCCATGCCCTCGATTACGGATGCCTACAAGCTTTGGGGCAAGCAACAGGATGAACTGCGCGAGAAGGTGCGGCATCTCGCGCCGGTGCTTGACGAGATCAAGGGAAAACACGGGATGTCGGCCTATCATGGGGTGACGCTCGAACAGAACGAAATGATCGCCTATGACCGCTGGCGCAGGACAAAGATCAACCATTCCGAGCTGACCGGGCTGATTCTCCCCGCGCTTGCCAAAGTGGCCCCCAACATATGGATCCATGAGCGCAATGCCATCCAGGCGCTGCGGCGTGGTGAGGATATAAAAACCATCGAAAAAGAGCACTTCTTTAGCGATGTGGCCAAAAAGCACAGGGAAACCATTTCCGAGGTGGCTGGCGTTAATGCGGACGATGTGACCCACGAGCATGTCGCGCGATATGAAGCGGATGGTCGAGTTCAATCGGCGATTAGAAATACGCGCGCAGCACAGGAACGCGGCAACAGGAAAGACGAAGGCTTTAAGCTCGATGGATTTGCCGGAGTGTTCGGTTCCAACGCCGCGCTGACGACGATTGCCAATAAAATGGTGGAATCAAGTGCCCGTCGCCTGAAGCGGATGTTCAGCACCCCCTATACGGCGTTGGATATGGTAGTGAATTTGCAAGAACAGCTTGGCAATGAGCCAATACCACGGAGCTTCCAACTGCCAAACCGGGGAAGATCGCTGTCGTTGGAAGCGTATGTGGCCGAGATTATGATCCAGCATCAACGTGATATGGCAACGATGCGCCCCGACTATGCCGAGATCCGCGACGCGCTGAAAGAAAATGTTATCGCTGCGGCCAAGCCCCTCGCTGCTGCGCTCGTTAAGGGCGACATTAGCGCGCTGTCGCTGGTGAATTACGTCGGCGGTGGCAAAATTATCCGTAATAAGGGGCGGTTAATTGCCAGTGCCGATGAAGTCGAGGCGATTATTGAGCATCACACTGCAAAAGCCGTGCAGCAGCATGTCACGGACCCCAAGAAATTCTGGGATGATGCGCCGTACGATGAAAAAGAGGGAAAACAGGCATTCGCCGCCCTGCAGGGTGAAGAGCGGGAAATTGCTATTGCACTGATTCCGCATGGGGTGCGCCAGCAATTCGGGATATCGGAGAAAGAAAGCAAGGCTGTTGATGAGCGAATCGCCAAGGAGCTCGATACGCATATTGCCGAAGGAATTGTCGGGGCGGTCGCGCTGGGTGATGCGGCGCTTAGGGATTTTGGCCTCGCTAACAGCGAAATTAAGCAGCTTAAAGCAGCAGCAGATAAAATTGGTGCTGAGGGGCTAGCCGCAGTGCATGATTTAAAATCAAGCGCGGCGCGCGCCCATGGTGTTGATCGGGTGCTGCTGGCGGTGGCCGTTGGTAGCGAGATCAAGGGCGACAAACAGCATTTTGGAACCATCCTTCAAAAAGGGCGCAAGCAATTAGCTGCTGATGATGATCGCCCGCGCGACGACGACCGTGAGGAGGGGCGCGAGGAAGGCGATGAGCGCGACGACGAGGGGTATGCAACGCATGAAGCGCGTCATCACAGTAACCGTCATCGGCACGCAGCGCAGGAGCGCGGCGGGCATGCTGCACGTGAGTCGCGTCACCGTAATAACCGCCATAGCGAGGAATCCTACCGCGGGTAATTGGGGCAAGGCTTGAATTTTCAGCATTAATTCGCTTGGCGGCTTCCCGATTGTCACAAAAGCTTCACACGCACTTGCCGTGGATTTTGCTATTCTGGCAGTATGGATCAAGGTTTTTCACCACAAGGTTTTTCAGCTGCGCCCGCTATTCGAGTCGCCGCGCGCGTGCCGCACCATGTGCCGGTGCCACATGCGCCGCATCCGGTGCCGCATGGAACACGGCCACATGCCGCTGAAACCGCAGCCAAAGGGGCGGCAAGCACTGCGAAGCGAAGTAATGGCGCAACGCAGCGGGTAACCGCCGAACAGCAACAAATCAATAACTGGCAGCGTGTTAAGTCCTGGTTCATGGCGCCCACAACGCTTGAGATAGGCAGCATTTTCGCCGGGGCATTGGCCTGGGTGCCGAAAAAACTAGGCATGAAACGCACGGCTGCATCCATTAAGATGGCGATCAATTCCAGCCTGCACGCTCTGCGGACAACGCCCATTCTTGAATTATTCCGCTTGCCTGCGAATTTCCTGAACCACGCACGCGGGGAAGCGACGGCGTTGGAAGCCACCGGTATGGCGGAATCCGCCGGCCGCTACGCCAAAAGTGCAGGTAAAGCCGCTGAGGAAATGGAAGCTCGCGCGGGAAGGTTCTTCAAACCCCTGACCGGTGCAGTAACGCGTGGGGTTGAGCGGTTCGAAGCAAGTGGCGTCGGCAAAGGCCTGCGCAATGGGGCGGATCGGCTCATGCATCACCGCAAAGCTGCGGCAATAGTGAAGCACGACGCCGCCCTCGCTGGGGCGCATGAGGCGCTGACAACTGAAGCGCGGGTTGGCTTCAAGCAAAAGATTGGCGGATTTTTCGGCGACAAATTCAAAGGGACAAAGCCTGCCACCATTCATGCGGGCGAGTTGTCGCATATTACCCACGAGCTGAACGCGGCAGCAAGCCTGAGTGGTGCAGATAAAGTGACGCGTTTGCAGAGCCTCGCCGAACAACTAAAGGCGGTGGTGAGTAAAGAAGGGGTCGCCCCCGAAGTCGCCGCCCGCGCCGGTAATGTGATGAGCCATGTCGAAAAGGCGCTGAGTTCGGCAGGCAAGATTGAAACCTATGGGAAGGCCGCCGGTGCCGGTTTAAAGGGGCTGATGAAGGCCGCGGGGCGTGTTCCGGTGTTCCATGCGTTGCTGACGGCAGGGATTGTGGCAGGCATCGGCGCTACCTTGCTGACGAGCAAAGCCGAAAGCAAAGCAGCCAAAGCGGCTTTCGACGATTTAAGCGCGCAACTGGGCGGCAGGTCGGATTCCGGCTTCCTGCAGGCGGTGAAGGCGGCCCATAAATCGCAAAAAGGCTGGGGCAAGGCGAAAACCGGCCTTGAGGTGGCGGGAAATGTCGTGGATAGCGCGATGTGGATGATGCCAGGCGGCGGGGGCATGGCGATGATGGGCGCGATGCTGGTGCCGCAGATGATTGGTGGGCTGGTGCCCGATAATCCCGCGTTGGGCGCGCTGGTTGCCCTGCAGAAAGAGGGGCGCGGAGAGCTTAATCTCGACCGCGAGGCGAAAATTGAGTTGGTGCGCCAGTTGGTCGGGCTGATGCCGGCAGTGGCAGCCAAAGGGGGCGTTTACAACCGCCTGACCACGCCGATTGCGACGGAAATTGTTGAGCGCGGAATGACCCCGGAACAGATTGTTCAGCTATTGGGGAATAATGCCGCATTCACGCAAGTGACCAGCGAAGTGGCTGCCAAACGCGCGGAACAGGCGAAAACGCCCGGGACGGTGGACACGAAAGCGCCTGCCGCGAATGATGCCGGTGCGGCAGCGCCGGCGCAGCCTGCAGCGGGTGCTACCAAGCTGATGAGCGCGGCGGAAATGGCCTACCACCATGCGGAAAAACCGACGAATTTGGTGGCGGCTAACGATGCGCATGCCGCAGGGAAAGTGGCGGAACTGCACCGTCATGTAGGGTAGGCAAGGCGCCCCCGGCGGCCTTGTGTTGCCCAAGATTGTCACAAAAGCTTCATCAAACTTTCCAGCGGATATGTTAGAATTCTAACATGGGAAAGAGTAATAACATCCATTGGGGAAGGCTGCAGCCGCAACGCCACGCTTCGGGAGGCACGACCTTCTGGAAGGTGCTGGGCGTCGGCGCCATGGTGGTTGGCCTTCTGTCGATTATCCCCGGGATGATACCGTTGCTTGGTAATGCCTTGCAGACTCCCATCATGGCCGTGTCGCATGTTATTGAGCGGTTCAGGAATAATTCCGAAGCAAAGGACGAATTAACCTACCGCGCGCAGTATTATAGCCCGCAGATTTTCAAAACGCTGGGCGTGCAGCCCCGCGAAGGACGCTTGGCCACGGTTTCGGAATTCAAGGCGGCAGCGAACATCAACCCCGAACTGGCGAAGCTCTACGCCGCGCCGGTTAAGAAAGCGAGTAAGGAGAATAATGTCTCCGCCGCCAGCACTGGCGCGATGTTGGCCGTGGGTAGTGTGGGCTTTGGTGGCGCAGAGGGTATCAAGGCGGTCGTTGAGGGCGGTAAAATCGTAAAAGCGCTGGTTGCGACAGCGCATACGGCAAGAGCCGTGGTTCCGCACATTGCGGCGAGCATGGCAGGCGGTGCGCTGGCATCGGTGCTGAGTGGCGAAACGGTGGACCCGCAGGCCTATCTCGAAGCGATTGATAAAACGGTCGCCGAGGCCAAAGCCAAAGGCATGGATGTGCGTCAGGTGGTGACACCGCAGATGATTTTCCTGCTGCGGGTGGCGCAGGATGAAAAGTTTGCCGAAAGCATCAAAACGAATTTCAAAAAGTCGTTCCACGAGATGAACGAGGCCGAACAGACGCAGGTGATGCAGGCCTATCCCGCGCTGGCGAATGCCGCAACGAGCGAGGCCTATGCCGTGGCAAAAGAAATGATCCCCGTGCAGGAACTGGGGGCCAGCAAGCCGAACCTGAATGCGCGGGCTAATGCCTACGCGGTCGGCACGCGCAACAGCTCGTTTGCCGACCAGATAACCGCACAACGCGCCGCGCTGGCGCAAAGACCGGCAGGCATCACCGCCTGACCCGGCGCGTGGGTGCATTTTTATCCATAGAAATTTTCTGAGCCGTGCCGCTTCCCCGAAAAGGAGAGGCGGTTTTTTATATCAACCATAAGGATTCATCATGGGCTTTGTCGAAGTGCAATTCCCGACGGACATCAGTTACGGATCGTCGGGCGGGCCGGAATATGCCACGGATGTGGTGACGAGCAGCAGCGGTCACGAGCAGCGTAATATCAACTGGGAACAGGCGCGCGCCCGCTACAATGTCGCGCATGGGGTAAAAACCAAAGCGCAGCTCGATGCGTTGATTGCGTTCTTCCGGGCGCGCAAGGGCAGGGCCTATGGCTTCCGCTTCAAGGACTGGACGGATTATCAGGCCACCGAAACGCTAGGGATGGGCGACGGGGTGCAAACGCAATTCCAACTGGTCAAAAGTTATACGAGCGGCGACGTTACGGAAACGCGCCTCATCCGCAAGCCCGTGAGCGGAAGCGTGCAGGTTTACCAGAACGCCGTGCTGCAGAGCGCAGGCATGACGATCGACAGCGCGACAGGAATGGTGGTGTTCGCGGTGCCGCCCGCCGCCGGGCAGGTGATTACGGCAAGCTTCGAGTTCGACGTGCCGGTGCGGTTTGATACCGACCGGCTTTCCTCCTCGCTGGATGCGTATGGCATTCACTCGTGGCTGGATATTCCACTGCTTGAAGTGAGGGCGTAACATGCAGATACTTTCCGCAGATTTTGCCGCCCACCTCGCGCAGGAGGTGACAACGCTTGCCACCTGCTGGAGCATCACCCGCAAGGATGGCGTGCGCCTCTATTTCACCGGGCATGATCGGGATATTACGCGCGAGGGCGTGGTGTATGTCGCCGCGGATGGGATGAGCCCGAGCGCAGTATCGTCGCAAAGCGGCCTTGCGGTCGATAACCTCGAATTCGAGGGGATGCTGAGTGCCGCTTCCATCACCGAGGCGGATATTTTGAGTGGCCGTTACGACCATGCCGAGATTTCGATTTTCATGGTGAATTATGCCGACCCGGATATGGGGATAGTGCCGCTTAAAACCGGCTGGCTGGGGGAGGTGACGCTGCAAGGCGGGCAGTTTGTCGCCGAGATGCGCGGGCTTTCGGCGCGCCTGCAGCAGACCATCGGCGAGGTTTATACGCGGGCCTGCCGCGCGACGCTCGGCGATGCGCGCTGCGGTATCGACCTGGCCGCCTATACGGTGAGCGGGACAGTCACGGCGGTGGAGGCGAACTTTGCGTTTACGGATAGCACGCAGACGCAGGAGGGGGATTATTTCGCCGGCGGGATTGTGCGCTTCACCAGCGGCGCCAATAGCGGGCTGAGCATGGAAGTGCGGGATTTTGGCGCCGGCAGGTTCGGCCTGTTCCTGCCGTTGCCGGGCGCGATTGCCGTCGGTGATAGTTTTACGGCCAGTGCCGGGTGCGACAAGCAGTTTGAAACCTGCATCCGGCGTTTTAATAATGCCATCCATTTTCGCGGCGAGCCGCATGTGCCGGGAACGGACAAGTTGCTCGAAACTTCGGCGACGCGGAGCTTATAAGGGGCTTGCCAGCGGCGCAAACCTCGCGCATGATGGGGCCATGCTGCTTTGGAACATGTTGCAGGGGTTGTCGTCGGGCTTGCGGGTGCATGAAAGCCCGCTCTACCGCTACCCTTACCGTAGTGCCGAGGAAGCGTTCCGTGGGGACGCCAAACGTATCCGCGCCGACATCGAAACCAGCCTGGAGCATCGCCATGAGGGATCCTGAACCCCCGCGCAGCCAAGCGCGCCGCTCGCCCGAAGGGCTGCCCTCACCCGAGATTCTCAAGGACTACGACGCCGTGCTGACGGGATCTGCGACGCGGATCATGGAAATGTTCGAACGCGAGCAGATGCACCGCCATCAGTGGGAGTACCGCGCGCTGCGCGTGCATCAGTTCTCGACCTTGCTGGGGCAGGCGCTTGGCTTCCTGATTGCGGTAGCGATTTTTGCCTCGGCGACCATCATCGGCCTGAGTGGCAATGCCACCGCCGCCGCGATGATCTGGGTGTTCGGCATGGGCATTGTGACCATGGCCGCCGTGGTGTGGTGGTATGCTAAAAGTCTTGGCCAACGGCCATTATTTGCGCGCCCGGCGATGCGCACTAACTTTCGCCCCGAGAAACAGCCGCGCGGCGAATAACCCTTTTAAACGTTGGAATTCTTATGACGACAGCATGCGAGCTTATCGCCTGCGCGCGCCAATTTATTGGCGTGCGTTTCGCGCATCAGGGGCGCACGAAAGCGGGGCTGGATTGCCTCGGCCTGCTGATACTTACGGCGCAAACATTGGGCTTACAGGTGGCGGGGGAAGAGGTGGCGGCGCTCGATGTGCCGCATTACGGCACCCGCCCCGATGTTCTGTTGCTGAAAGAAAAGCTCGATACGCACTTGCTGCCGGTGGCGCGCACGGCATTGCGTGAGGGCGATGTTGTGCTGCTCAAGGTGCAGGGAGTGCCACAGCATCTGGCGTTACTCGCCGATTACCCGATGCCGGGGGAATTGGCGATGATCCACGCCTACGCCCCCGCCCGTCAGGTGGTCGAGCATCGTTACGATGCGCACTGGCGGCGGGATACTTACGCGGCTTACCGCTTGCCCGGGCTGTCCTAGAAGCTGAAATGGCTCTCGATGCCGATGAATGATTTGCGCGCTTTTGTCCTGGAGAGGATGACATGTGCTTCGTCGCCGTCGGGGTTGGTGTAGAGCGAGGATTGCATGCCATATCCACCATGGATGCGGCGCACATGGGCATCATAGGTTTCGCCCGTGTCGCCATAATGGAAATGGATGACGGCAATGTCTTTCTGCGCGGCGGATGGAGCAAAGAAACTCTTTTCGTGAATGTCGTACTCCATCGCGCCGCAGGCGCTCAGCAGGGCGACAAGACCGGCCAACACGCCGCCGCGCCAGGGGAAGTGACTCCGTGGCGGCAGGATGTTCATGCAGTAGGGCCGCGTCATACAGTTTTATATTAGCAAAAACAAATTAATGATTCGTTAACTTTTGCGCGCTAGAGTGGATAGCTTTAGCTGCGCTGCAACAACTCATACAAGGGGCGCGGCGATGGCATCTATTATTTTATCCTCGGTCGGAACTGCCGTCGGCGCTGCGACGGGCCTGCCGTTCGGCGGGCAACTGGCCGGTATTCTTGGTGCAGGGATTGGCAACCGGATCAGTGGAACGTCGAAACATCATTTCGAGGGGGCGCGGCTCGAAACGCTGGCGGTGCAGACCTCGACCTACGGGCGCACGATTCCGATGGTGTTCGGCTCGGTGCGGATTGCGGGGAATGTCATCTGGTCGCAGCCGATGAAGGAAATCGCCTCGACCACCACCACCCGCACGGGCGGCAAAGGCGGCGCGGCGAGCCGTAAGACCAGCAATTCGAGCACGACCTTCAGCTACTCGGTGACGCTGGCGATTGCCATGTGCGAGGGGGAAGTGACGCGCGTCAACCGCGTCTGGGCGGATTCGCAATTGCTTGATCTCAGTCAGGGTACGTACCGCATCTATAAGGGCAGCGAAACGCAGCTTCCCGACCCGCTGATTGAAAGCGCGCAGGGTGTCGGCGCTACCCCGGCCTATCGGGGGCTGGCCTATATTGTGATTGAGGATTTCCCGCTGGGTAATTTCGGCAACCGCATCCCCAATTTCACGTTCGAGGTGACGCGCCGCGCGCCGCAGCAGGATGTGGCGGCGGCTCCGGTCGAGTCGCTGGTGAAATCTATCATGCTGCTGCCAGGCTCGGGCGAGTTTGTGTATGACACGCAGGTGGAATATAAGGTCAATGGCAGCAGCAGCGCCGCCGGAGGTATTCTGCAAAGCGGCCATCAGGTGCCGCTTAACCTGCATACGGCGGAGGGGAAGGCGAATGTGCTGGTCGCCCTCGACCAGTTGCAGGAGACGTTCCCGAATCTGGAATGGGTCGGCGTGGTGGCGAACTGGTTTGGCACCAGCACCGATATTGCAAGTTGCGAGATATGGCCCTGCGTTGAATATCAGGCGAACGGGCAGACCACGCCCGATGACTGGCAGGTGGCAGGATTCACGCGGGGTACGGCGCGCCTGATCGGCAACGATGGGGGGAAATCGCGCTATGGCGGCACGCCGGATGATGGCAGCCTCCTGCGCCTGCTGGCGGAATTGCGTGCGCGCGGATTGAAGATATTCTTCTACCCGCAATTGCTGATGGATGTGGCGGGAAAACCCTGGCGCGGTTTCCTGAGCGGCGACAGCGCGCAGGTGGCTAATTTTTTCACGAAGCCGCGCGGCTACCACGCGTATATCACCCATTATGCCAATCTGGTGGCAGGTAAGGTGGACGCGTTCGCCATCGGCACCGAAATGCGCGACCTGACCAAAATCACCAGTAGCGCAGGAGTCTTTCCTGCTGTCAGCCAATTGGTGACACTGGCTGCGACTGTGAAAACAATCCTTGGCAGCGCGGTGCAGGTCACCTACGCCGCAGACTGGTCAGAATACCACCATACGGATGGCGGCTGGTATCATCTCGATCCGCTCTGGGCCTCGCCGCATATCGACGTGGTCGGGATTGATGCCTATTTTCCGCTGACGGATGCGGTGCAGACGGGGTACGACATCGCCGCGCTGCGCGCCGGTTGGCGTACGGGAGAGGGGTATGATTTTTATTACACGGATGCGGCGCGCACGACCAAAGCCAGCCTCGATGCGCCGTATGCATGGAAGAATATTGATTGGTGGTGGAATAACCCGCATGTGAACCCCGACGGCGCACCAACCGCATGGGTGCCGCAAAGCAAACCCGTCTGGTTTACGGAATATGGGTTTGCCAGCGTCGATGGCACCAGTAATGAGCCGAATGTTTTTATTGATAACAGCGCCAGCGCCAGCGCCTTTCCGCGTTTCTCACGCGGACGGGTGGATTTTATGGCGCAGCGCGTGGCCATCGCGGCAACGGAGGCGGAATGGGCGGGCAGCAGCATGGTGCCGCGCCGCTTCCTGTGGACGTGGGACGCGCGTCCGTATCCGCATTGGCCCGACCTGACCGGCGTCTGGGCGGATGGGGGTAACTGGGTCACCGGCCACTGGGTGCAGGGTAAGCTTGGCGCCAGCCATGTGGCGGCCGCTGTCGAGCAGATTGCGACGCGCGCCGGGCTGACGCACGCGCAGATTGATACGAGTCACCTGCAGATGCAGCTCGATGGGTTTGTCATCAGCGACCGGGTGACCGCCCGCGCCGCCTTGCAGCAATTGATGCAGGCGTATTTCTTCACCATCAAGGAAAGCGCCAATGCGCTGGTGGCCATCCTGCGCGATGCGACGGTGGATGCGGAGATTTCCGCCAGCGACTGTATCGAACAGAAGGCCGGTGACCAGCTCGTGCCGTATGTGCTGACGCGGCAGGAGGATCTGGTGCTGCCGCAACGGCAGGAGGTGCATTTCCTCAACCGGTTGCAGCAGTATGAAACCCACGTGGAGGCCGCCCAGCGCAGCACGCAGGATGCGACGGACACGCTGAGCCTGAAGCTGAGCCTCGTGCTCTCGGGGACACATGCGCGGGCGATTGCCGAAACCACACTGGCGGATCGCTGGGCGGAGCGCAGCCGCGTCGAGCTGCAACTGCCCATCGCCTATGCAGCGCTTGAGCCGGGGGATGTAATCCAGCTGACCGATGGGCCGTTGCAGCACCGTATCCGCATTCATCAGGTGCAGATTGGCCGTCCGGGGATGGTAAAAATCAGCGGCGCGATGGATGCCGCGCAGGCATGGGATGGATATATTGCGCCCACCGTCGGCAGCAATGGTGCGCTGGTGCTGCCTAACCCCAAAACGCGGCTTGAAGTGCTCGATATGCCTGCTTTGCCCGGCGATGCCACCGACGCATTGCGCCTGCGTTTTGCCGTCACCGGTATTGCTGATGGCTGGAAAGGTGCAACTCTTGTGCGGGTGATGCCCAGCGGCGATGACGAGATTCTGCTGACCATCGACCAGCCCGCAACCATTGGCGCGGCGCTCGATGCGTTGCCCGTCGGGGCATCGCAGCAGTTCGATGAGGTGCATAGTGTTGATGTCGCGCTGCTGAGCAACGCCACGCTGGTCAACGCCAGTGAGCTGAGTGTGCTGGGCGGCGCAAACGTGGCGCTACTTGGCGATGAGCTAATCCAATTCAGGAATGCGACCCCGCTTGCCGCCGGAATCTATCGCCTGAGTGGCCTGCTGCGCGGGCGCCTTGGCACCGAGGCGGAAATGGCAACCCATGCCGCCGGTGAGCGGTTTGTGTTGCTCGACGAGGCCGTGGTGCCGCTGACGATACCGCTCAGTAATCAGGGCCAGCAATGGACGGTGCGAGCGGTGACGTTCGGCGATGCGTTGAGCAACGGCACCGCGTATGATTTCTCCATTCGCGGGGAAAGCCTGAAACCGTTAAGCCCCGTGCTGCCGCTGGCGGTGCGCGACACAGCGAGTGGCGACATTCGGCTTTCATGGGTGCGCCGCACCCGCATGGATGGCGGCCTGCGCGATTATGTCGATGTGCCGCTGGCCGAACAGAGCGAGCTGTATGCGGTGCAGGTGATGCTGGGCGATGCGGTTGTCCGCAGTTGGCAGGCAGGGGCGACGAGCCTTGTTTATACCGCTGCGCAGCAAATGGCGGATTTTGCAACTGTGCCGACGAGCCTCTCGCTGCGGATTACGCAGCTTTCGGGATGGGTTGGGCCGGGGAAACCGCTCGTTGCGACGCTTCCGGTGCAGTAAGACTTTGTTAAGGATTGCGCGCTATGATGAACAGATGAGACAGACACATTCCCCCACCCTTATTCCCGAATTAATCAGCGATACGGCGACGGCCCTGTCCGGCTTTACGGCGGACGACTTCTTCCGCCCCGCCCCGCCGGCGGAAGTGCCGGGCCTTCGCATTGTCGGTGTGACGCAGCATGCCGCCTGCGAGTTCGGCGGCGGCATCATGGCGGATTTGATTTCCAAGCTCGCGGTGAACCAGCTTTGCGGAGTTATTCGTCAGCATGGAGTCGATGCGGAATCCGAGACGATGCTTGGGATGCTGGAATCGCTGGTGATTGCTGGGGAGATTCCCTTTACAGATTTTATCCAGCGCGTGGGGAACCTGTTTCCGGATATTTTTTCGCAGATTGACAGCGCGCTCCTCGCCAAATTATCGGCAGTCGCAGCCGATTAGCCTGCGATGAGTTTGGCCTTGGCGGCGCTATATTCCGCCTCTGTCAGGTGCCCTTCCGACTTTAGTTTTGCCAAACGCTCCAGTTCGTTGAGCAGCTGATGCTGCGGCAGGCTGCCTGCCGTTGCGGCGGTCTGGTGGGCGTTGGTAGCGGTTGCCGCCAACTCGTGTACCATCAGGCGTTTGTATTTATCCATCGCATCCTGCACGGTGCGTACGAACGGTGCCACCGAAGATTTCAGCACCAGCCCAATATTCATCGACGCCGCCCCATCCCACACGCGGATGGTGCCAAAGGCGAGGCCGAAGCTGGAGTCGATCGCCTGAATGCGGTCGAGGTTCATTTGCAGTTGCCTGAGGCCAAAGAACATGCCGCGATCGAGGAAAAGCACGCGGCGGTTGGTGCAGACGGCCAGCCAGGTGCGGTTGTTCATGAAGCCCGAGGTTAAGGCGAGGATGTGCTCTTTCTCGGTGAGAATCTTCGGCAGGTAGCGGATTTCCTTGTGCGTGTAAAAAATATAGCGGTGCGGCAGGCCACGGATTTCCTGCTTGATCTGCTCCAACGTCGGCATGTTTCCCCCGTATGGTGTGGCGCGTCCTGCGTACGCACTATGCCATCCGAATTACCATCCTTTTTATCCCATCACCACTATTTTTGAGGAATCCATGGCCACCACCACCAACCTTGGCATGACGCTGCTTGAGCAGTCGCAGGCCCAGAAGGAAATTACCATCAATCAGGCATTCGGCGCGCTTGATGCCGTGATCGGCAAAACGGTCGCCGATAAGGATCTGACGGCGCCGCCTGTCACGCCCGCCACTGGCGTTCTCTATATCGTGGCGGCGCCTGCCACCGGCATCTGGGCAGGGAAAGAAACCCAACTGACGTATTTTGATCAGGGCTGGCGCTTTATTATGCCACAAAGTGGCCTGCGGATGTGGGTGCAGGACGAGGGGCTGGACTACCGTTTCAACGGTAGCGCATGGGGTGCGATTGCGCCTGCAGGCGGCGGCAGTGGCAGCGGCGATATGGTTGCTGCCATTTACGACCCGGCGAATATCGCGCAGCAGGTGGTGGGCACGACGGCTACCCAGACACTGAGCAATAAAACCATCAATGGCCTCACGAATAGCCTGACGGTGCGCCTTGGCAGCGACGTGACGGGAAATCTGCCCGTTGGCAATTTAGCTTCGGGCGTGGGCGCGAGCGCCACCACCTACTGGCGCGGCGACGGTACCTGGGCAACGCCCGCAGGTGGCGGTGGCGGAGGCAGTGGCGATATGACGGCGGCGATTTACGATGCGGCCAACATCGCGCAGCAGGTAGTGGGCATAACGGCAGTGCAGACGCTCAGCAACAAAACCATCAACCAGCCCAATATCGTCGGTACGACGACCAACGATAATGCCGCGGCGGGCTGCGTAGGCGAGTATATCAGCGCGACGGTGCTCGATGGCGCGGCGGTGCTGCTTACCAACAGTGCGGTGAAGAACATCACTTCCATTACCCTCACCGCCGGGGACTGGGATGTGTGGGGAAGTGTCTTTTTTAAATCCGCGCCATCGACGAGCCTTACCGCCATTGCGGCGGCGATCAGCCTGACGTCGTCCAGCTTCCCTACGGCGCCTGCGGGTGGTGGGTATTCGACATTCAACGTCACCTTCACGGTGGGGGCACTGCATGGATTGCAGGCCGGGCAGACGCGCATATCGCTGGCGGCAACAACAACGATTTACCTTGTGTCGGTGGCGGTGTTCGGAGTTTCGACCATGAGCGGGTATGGATTCATCGGCGCACGGCGCGTCAGGTAGGAGAAGGTTTATGAACATTATTTCAGTACGCGGTGACGCCATACCGCAGGGAACGTTCAGCGGCGGGGTGACGGTCATCGGGGCGACGCGCGCGGAGTGCCTTGCGGCGCTGTACCACATGGTGCCGTTTGCGGATGATATGGGCGCATCGGTTCGAGAGGATGGGCTGCCGGTTTATACCATGGTGGGCGGGAGCATCGCATGATGAGCCTGCTGGAGCCGGAACAGAAGAACGCCCTCAAAATCGCGGTGCTCGAAGAGCAGATCATCGGCCTGCGCGAACAGCAGCGCGCCCATAATGCGGCAACGCAAAAGCGGTTCGACGGTATGGAAAAGAAGCTCGACGAACTGACCGCAATCATGAATCGCGGCAAGGGCGCCTATGCGGCCTCGATGGCGCTGGCGGCGGGAGTCGGGGCGATTCTCATCGAGATCGGCAACATGGCCAATGCCATGATTCATTCGAAATAGAGAGGTCAGGATGATTGCGTTGTTAAGTGCGTTGCTCGGGTTTGTGACAAGCGCGGTGCCGGATGTGATGAAGCTGTTTCGCGATGGAAAAGATCGTGCGCATGAAATCACTTTGCTGAAATTGCAGATGGACTATGACCGCGAAAAGCTGACGGCGATTGCCGACGAAAACCAGCAGGTGCGCCGCCAGCAGTTGCAGGGGCAGGAGGAAATCGTCCTCAATGCGCGGGTGAAGGATAGCCTGACCGGCATCCATTGGGTGGATGCGCTGTCGGGTTCGGTGCGCCCATTGATTACTTACGCATTTTTTGCGCTCTATGTGCTGGTGAAATGCGCCCAGTTCGCCATCCTCCTCAGCCCCGGCCTGCCATGGCAGAACAACCTGACGGTGGCGCAGGCGCTGGTCAGCCTGTGGACGGAAGAAGATGTGGCGCTGTTCTCGGCCATGATGGCGTTCTGGTTCGGCAGCCGCGCGATGATGAAAGGTAAGCGCTGAATGCAGCTCTCAGCGGCAGGGCTTGCCTTCATTCAGCGTTTCGAGGGGTTTTCGCCCACCGTCTATCGCGATGCCGCCGGGTTGCCGACCATCGGCTACGGCCACCTGCTCGTGCGCGGCGAGGAGAGGGGATTCGTGCAGCCTCTCAGCGAGGAGAAGGCCGCGCGCCTGCTCGCTGCGGATGTAGTGGTGGCTGAACGTGCGGTGCGCCGCTCTATCGCTGTGGCGCTCACGCAGAGCCAGTTCGATGCGCTGGTGAGTTTCACCTTTAACCTCGGCAGCGGGGTGCTTGAGCGTTCGACCTTGCGGCGGGTTATCAATCGGGGCGAGGAGGCGGCCATCGCCGGGGAGTGGATGCGCTGGGTCTGGGCGGGCGGGCGCAAATTGCCGGGGCTGGCGCGCCGCCGCGCCGCCGAACTGGCGCTGTATCAGGCATAAAGCGGGTCGGATAGGGGGGGCGCCCCTCCCTTGGAACTTCATGAAACTGTCACATAACTTGCCGTCGCCCCGTGCTATATTCAAACTATGAAATAGCGCTTAAAGGAGCGGACAATGGATGAAGCAAAAGAACCTGGGTTTTGGGCAACTAAAGTTGCTGGCCGCGTGCAGGCGCATGGCATGGCAGGTGCGGCCAAAAAAAGCCTTGGGGAAATGAAAAATGCTTTCACGGGAGCAGGTGAAGGCGCCCGCATGAAAGGTTTCGCCCGCGTTGGCGCGGTCGGCGTGGGAACGTATATCGCCGCCGGTGCGCTGCAAAGCCGCGATGCGGATGGTAATGAGCGCAGCGCGCTGGCCCGTCTTGGCAATCTGGTGGTGGGTGGCGGCATGATCGCAGGTGGCCTGCTCGCCGGCGGACGGTAGGGTTGACGATGGGTCATAATCCAGAATTTCCTCATTCAGGATCTAATGATCCAGAATTTCTGGCATTGTCAGAAAAAGTAAATGGACATCTCGAAGAAATTTATTCCAAAGTTCGTGCAGGAATAACTCCGGGAGAAGAGACCGTAGTCGCTACTACTCGTGCTAATTCCCACAGAAGGCAAAGGGATTCCGAAGTAAAAAGAACTAAACCCAAATCCAGATGGCTGGAGTCAGTTGCGACTGAGAACAAGGTCAATGCGGGCATCTGGGGTGCGGTCGCTGCACTGAGCATGTTTGGTGTTTACAGTGCCGCCAAGAACAGTGTTGTGCCGGATGAGTCAGGTAAGCCGCAAGTGCAATGGTCGCAGGTGGGGGTGGCGTTGCTTGAGGCCTGCATGGTGGCGGGTTGCACGTATATGGGGGTGCAGGCGTTGCGCGCCGGTTCGGCTGTCCGCTAGCCGCGTTCCCCGTATCCGAACTGCTGATGAAAACGCGCGGCGTTAGCGGCGCTCAGGCGCACCTCATATGTGGCGGTATTTTCTTCCTCTGCGTGGGCGATGACCTGTCCGTTCGCATAGAGCCACGCAATCGCGCGGCCATGCGTATGCGGGATGCGGTAACGGTACGTAGCCAATAATGTGCAGGAGAGTTTCTCGTCAATTTGTTGCAGTAAGGCGTCGCAGCCTTCACCGGTGATTGCGGATAGGGGGATTGCCCCCGCCGGCGCAAGGTAAGGCTCGCCGTTATGATCGGCGCGCCATTGGTCGATTTTGTTGTGAATCTCAACTGAACCTTCAAAATCGAGCGCTGCATCCTTCCCGAACAAACTTTTTAGCACGCCGCGCACATCGTCGCGTTGGGCGGCGGTATCTTCGTGCGCGATGTCACGCACATGCAGCAGCATATCCGCCGAGAGCACCTCTTCGAGCGTGGCGCGAAAAGCGGCAATCAGTTCCGTCGGCAGGTTGCTGATGAAGCCCACCGTGTCGGACAGCAGCACCCGAAGGCCGCTGGGGAGCACCGCCTCGCGGATGGTGGGGTCGAGCGTGGCAAAGAGCATATCCTGCGCGGTGACATTGGCATGGGTGAGGCGGTTGAAGAGGGTCGATTTACCCGCGTTAGTATAGCCGACAAGGGCAATCAGCGGATAGGGTACGTCCCGCCGCGTGGTGCGGTGGAGGGCGCGGGTGCGCACGACATTGGCGAGTTGTTTTTTGATTTTGATAATGCGGTCGCCAATCATCCGCCGATCCAGCTCAATCTGCGATTCTCCCGGCCCGCCGAGAAAGCCAAAGCCGCCGCGTTGGCGCTCAAGGTGCGTCCAGCTGCGCACGAGGCGCGATTTCTGGTAGGTGAGCGAGGCCAGCTCGACTTGCAGCTTGCCCTCCGCCGTGCGCGCCCGCGCTCCGAAAATTTCGAGAATCAGCGCCGTGCGATCGATGACTTTGCAGCCGAACGCTTTTTCGAGGTTGCGTTGCTGCACCGGGGTCAGCGCGCAATCCATAATCGCCAGGCCAATGGCCTCTTCCTCAATCAATGCGGCGAACTCCGCCGCCTTGCCTTTGCCGATATAGGTCGCTGGGGTGATTTTCTGCAAACGCACCAGCGCCGCATGCTTCACCTCAAGCGCAATAGCGTGGGCAAGGCCGACGGCTTCCTCAAGCGACGCCTGCAACGAACGCTCAGGCCGCTCGCGCGACGTGACGACGGGGTGGATGACAAGGGTGGCAGTCAACGCTTAGGCGCTGGGTGCGGCATCCGTCGCCGGAGCGTCTGCCTCATCCTCGCCCTTGTAGAGGCTGATGGTGGTGGAGGGCACGATAGTCGCGATGGCGTGTTTATAGACCAGTTGCACCTGCGGGCTGCGGCGCAGCACTACGCAGAAATTATCAAAGCCGCTGATATTGCCCTGCAGCTTGACGCCGCTGGTCAGAAAGACCGTGACCGGCACTTTTTCCTTGCGCAGGGTGTTTAAGAAAACATCCTGAATGTTCTGTGTTTTTTCGTTTGCCATGGGTGCCTCTTGATCGTGTTCTGTTTGTTTTTCACGGGCGTTCGTTTCTTAAAACTGCACGGGTTTTAGAGAGTTCGTCGCGAGAAAGCAAGTATTTAGCGTGCCGGGCGCCGGCCGCGTGGCAATCTTAACCAAACCGTCACACTTTTTAACCAAGGTTAATGTTAGGCTGGGTCATTACTTGGATAATGACCCGCACGGGTTCACGTTTTTTATCAGTTTCTTCTGTGCGAGGAAATCTTGGGGCGGTGGAGCAATCCACCGCCTTTTTTTTTCGTTTCGGAATTATCCGGCGGCGACGCGGCTTACCGGGCAACCAGCCCCATCATCAGGCTGCAGGCCTTGCCCGCATAGGTGAGGTTGTAGGCGGCGCTGGCATCGACGGCGCTGGTAGCGCAATTGGCAAGCGCTGCGGGTTTGAGCGTCAGCACGCGGCCGGTGGCGGGCAGGGCGTCATCCACTTTCTTATCCACCTGCCATGCCTCGTCCGGGGTGAGGGCGGCGCCTTGCGTCAGCGCGTTGCCGGTGGCGACGCCGAACATCAGGAAATTGCCGATATCCTGCGCATACCATGCAGCGGTGCCGATGACGGCGCTGTTGTTCCAGATGCTCCAGCCCGCGTTGGGGATGCGCGATTTGGGCGCATTGCTCCCCGGTATGGTGGTCAGGTCGGTGACGGCGTAGGTGCCGCCGGTTTCGCCGGTATAATTTCCGTCGATAGTGTGGGCGAGTTGCAAATGCTGCCAGGCGCGGAACGGCTCGTTGCGCGCCGCGACGGTGCCAACATCGACAATCTGTCCGTCGCCATCGCCATTGCAGGTGCCGGGGCTGCCGTCTGTCACGGCGGCGTCGGCGCAGTGGGTGGCATCGTCCCCCCAGTAGTTGGTGGCATCGAGCAGGTCGCCGGGCGCGCCGCCGTATTGGGTGCTGAATTGCATGTAGGCCTGCGTGTATTTGCCATAATCGCTGACAATGGTTTGCAGTTCCGACTGGCGGAGCATCGCGGTGCCGGCCAGCACCCCGCCAATCAGCAACCCGATGATAACCAGAGCAATGGCCAGTTCAATCAGCGTGAAAGCGGCGCGTGGGCGGCGTGACGAAAAACGGGCGGGCATAGGAACCTCAAACCTGAAAGAGGGGGCAATGCGCAAACAACATCTCTTTACATTGCGTGCAGGCGCTCTATATTTCTTTTACCATAGTTTGTGCCCGCGCCCACATTTTTTCGAGAGTTCCCATGACATCTCCCTCGCCCCTGCATTTGCCCGTGTTGCCGCTGCGCGACATTGTTGTCTTCCCGGGGATGGTGGTGCCGTTGTTTGTCGGTCGCGAAAAATCGGTGAAGGCGCTCGAATCGGTGGTGAAGGCGAACAATAAAATCCTCCTTGTTTCGCAGAAAAACGGCTCGCAGGATATCCCGACCAAAGAAGACCTTTACCGCGTCGGCACGCTGGCGACGGTGCTGCAATTGTTGCGTCTGCCGGATGGAACGGTGAAAGTGCTGATCGAAGGGGTGCAGCGTGCAAAGATCGTCCGTTTCCTCGATACGGAGGATTTTTATGAGGTCGAGGCCGAGGAAATGACCGAGCCGGTAGGCGATGCGGTGGAGACGGAAGCCATGTTCCGTTCGGTCATCAGCAAGTTCGAGGAATACATTAAGCTCAACAAGAAGATTCAGCCGGAAACCCTTGGCGCGATTGGAAAAATTACCTCACCGTCTATCCTTGCGGATACGGTGGCAGCGCATATGTCGATTGATATTCCGGCCAAGCAGGAAATTCTCGAAATCATCAAGGTGGCGGAACGGCTGGAGCATGTCTACGCGCTGATGGAGTCGGAAATCGGCGTGCTCAACACCGAAAAGCGCATTCGCGGCCGCGTCAAACGGCAGATGGAAAAAACCCAGCGCGAATATTACCTCAACGAGCAGCTAAAGGCGATCCAGAAGGAACTGGGCGAGATCGACGAAGGGCGCGACGAGGCCAGCGAACTTGAGGATAAAATCAAGAAAACCAAGCTGAGCAAGGAAGCGCGCGAGAAATGCGAGTCCGAGCTGAAAAAACTGCGCACCATGAGCAGCATGTCGGCGGAGGCTTCCGTCATCCGCAACTACCTCGACTGGATGGTGACGTTGCCGTGGAAAAAGCCGACGAAGGTAAAGCGTGATTTGCCGGCGGCAGAAAAAATCCTCGATGCCGATCATACCGGGCTTGAAAAGGTGAAGGAGCGCATTCTGGAATATCTCGCGGTGCAGGCGCGCACCAAATCCATCAAGGGGCCGATTCTGTGCCTCGTCGGCCCGCCGGGGGTGGGTAAAACCTCGCTCGCACGGTCGATTGCCAGAGCCACCGGGCGCAACTACATCAAGATTTCGCTCGGCGGTGTGCGCGACGAATCCGAGATTCGGGGCCACCGGCGCACCTATATCGGCTCGATGCCGGGCAAGTTGATTCAGTCGATGAAAAAATCGAAATCGAGCAACCCGATGATTCTGCTCGATGAGATTGATAAAATGGGCAATGATTTCCGTGGCGACCCGGCGGCGGCGCTGCTTGAGGTGCTCGACCCCGAGCAGAACAAAAACTTCAACGACCATTACCTTGAGGTGGATTATGATTTGTCGGACGTGATGTTCATCACCACCGCCAACTCGCTCAACATGCCGCGCCCGCTGCTCGACCGCATGGAAATTATCCGCCTTTCGGGCTACACCGAGGATGAAAAAGTCGATATTGCGCGCACCCACCTGATCCCGAAGCAAATGAAGGATCACGGGCTGAGCGCCAACGAAATCAGCATTTCCGAGGATGCGCTGCGCGACACCATTCGCTACTACACGCGCGAGGCGGGGGTGCGTAACCTTGAGCGCGAGATTGCGCGCATGACACGCAAGGCCGTGCGGCAGATCATGATGAAGGGCAAGGTGAAAGTCACCGTCACCCGCAAGAACCTCGGCAAGTTCCTCGGCGTCCGCAAAACCTCGTATGGCGAGGCCGAAAAGGTCGATCAGGTGGGCGTGACCACGGGCCTCGCCTGGACGGAAACCGGCGGCGACCTGCTGGTCATCGAATCGGTGACGGTGCCGGGCAAGGGCGGCATCAAATACACCGGCACGCTCGGCGACGTGATGAAAGAATCGGTGCAGGCGGCGCATAGTTATGTGCAGAGCCGGGCGCTCGATTTTGGCATCAAGCCCACCCGCTTCAAACAGAAAGACATCCATGTGCATGTGCCCGAAGGGGCGACGCCGAAGGACGGCCCCTCGGCGGGGATTGCCATGTGCACCACCATTGTGTCGGTGCTGACCGGCATCCCGGTGAAAAAGACGGTGGCGATGACCGGCGAGGTGACGCTGCGTGGCCGCGTGCTGGCGATTGGCGGCCTCAAGGAGAAACTGCTGGCGGCGTTGCGCGGGGGGATTACCACCGTGCTGATTCCGCAGGAGAATGTGAAAGACCTTGAGGAAATCCCGGAGAATGTCAAAAAGCTGCTGACGATTATCCCCGTCAGCCATGTCGATGAGGTGCTCAAGCATGCGCTGGTCGAGGCGCCGACCCCAATTACCGATTGGGTCGAGGTCGAGGATGCAAGCGTGCTGGCGGTGGGCAAAGAGGACGAAGACGCGGCGCGTCCCCACTAGAAATGCTCTGGCGTGCTTAGAAAATCCCTGCCGGGGCGGGGCTGTCGCGGGTTTATCCACCGCTGAGGGGATTGGCTCGTTCTACATATTCGAACAAAGCCATGCTTTGGTTACATTATTATAATTTAATAGAGAATTGCGTGCCATAGCGCCGCTATTTCGCTAGGCTTTCCCCCGTAATCACTGCGATTGCCGCAGCGTCTTTCCCGGCCCTTCAAGGCGGTCAGCGAAAGGTTGCGACCCACAACACTATTTATCCGTAGGGGCTTATGTTACAGAATCCTGGCAAACTCAAAAAATCGGCGCATTTGCTCAAAACACTGGGTAACCCGCATCGCTTGCAGATTATCCTGCAGCTTCTGGGCGGCGAGAAGAATGTCACGCAAATCAACGCCTCCATCGCGGTCAGCCAGCCGGCGCTGAGCCAGCATCTCTCGCGCCTGCGCAGTGCGGGGATTCTAGGTTCGCGCCGCGAGCAGCGGCAGATTTTCTATTACCTCAACAACCAGCATATCGGCGGCCTGCTGGCGGTGATGAACGATATGGGGCAGGCGGCGGATAGCAAAATGCTGCCGCAGGGCGTCACCGGCGTGATGAACGCCTAACGCCCGCGCGTGGTATTTTTGGATTTATCGACGACCGTTGCCTGATAGACATCCTTGCCGCGCAGGGCCTGTTCGGCCAGCATCCGGAAAAGTTTCGCCAGTTTTTTGCGGCCGGCAGCGGTGTTCAGGTCGATATTGTCCAGCTCGCTGATGTCGAGCTGCGC
Source organism: Alphaproteobacteria bacterium (assembly GCA_033763655.1). Lineage (GTDB taxonomy): Bacteria > Pseudomonadota > Alphaproteobacteria > Rickettsiales > UBA3002 > QFOX01. Next base: position 9,712 of record JANRKD010000020.1, on the reverse strand, counting down.
CAGCTGCATCTTGATTTTATATTCCTCGGGGCTGGCGATGATTTCCTCGGCGAGGGCATAGAAATAATCCGCCAGTTCCTGCGGCGTCATCTGGTCGAGGTCGGCGAGGAACGGGTTCTCAGTGGACGACGGTTTGGTTGGGCGCATGGCGCACATCCTCCCCTTCTTCGGCGGCCTGCAGTGTGAGGGCCATCAGCTCCTCGAACTTTGCAAAGCCGAGGAAAGCCACACCTGCCTGCAGGTTGTCCATCGAGTCCTGGCTGAGGTTTTCATTCACCCATTTAACGCGGTTCGACGGTTTGTCCGACGCGATATAGGCGAAATAGTTGAAGAACTTGTTGCCGGGGAAATCGAACTTCAATTTGCGATGCTCAATTTCAATCGTGAACGAACCAAGCAGCACGCCGTTTTTAAACACATGCGTGGTGGTGCCTTGCTCTTCGATATTGATGCCGAACTGTTCGTAACGTGGGCGTTCCATGCGTCCGGTTGTAGCGGCGCGGCGGCGTAAATGCAAGAGCAGGGAGGGGAAACGCGCCGCCTGCGTGCGTTTTATGCCGTTTCGTGGCGGGAAAGGCGCGTCGCGGTGAGGATGACCTCGCCGAACTTGGGCGAAAACAGTTTGCTCAGCACCATGCGTTTGATCGAGCCTTCGAAGTTGCGCAGTCCCTCGCCGGCAAGGCGGGTGTTGACCATGATCGCCTCAAGCCCGCCATCGGCCATCGGGTTGGTGCACAGGGCAAACCCGTCATTATTGAGCGTGATATAATCGGTGGGGTTGAACATGGGGCTTGAGACCTGATACTCGTCGATGGTGGGGCGTGTGTCGTTTGTATTCATAGCATCACCCTAGCGCAAACAACAAGCCGCGTGTGTGACAATTGCGTGAAATCGAACCACGATAGAGGGCTGCGCTGTGGCGGCGCTACCACAGATAATGGCCCGCGTCACGCGCATGGCTCGCTTGTGAAAACCGCAATTCCCGATGCCTGCATCCTGTGCTCTAACCATTAGCAGGAACGTTGATTGAATGTCTCGCCGATTGCCCCCGCCACGCATGTGTGCGGGGGATTTTTTATGCAGGGGAGCCTCGGCGTCATTAGCGGTTTTTTTCGCCCTTGTTCAGCGCGCTTTGCGCTTCGGCGGCGGCCTGTGCGTTGCTGAGGCGGAACTGGGTGGTGGCCGCAATCGAGCGGCTGGATTCCTGGCTGTTGCGCGAGGTTTTCGGGCGGCTGACAAGAAACCGCGCACCGGTCGCCAGCAACTGGCCGATACTGCCGATGGTTCCCGGTGCGCTGGTGGTGTTGGCGGCGACATTCTGGCCGTCCCCCGCGACGATGGCCTGTGTCGCCTGTGCGAGCTGGGCCTGCAGCGTTTCTGAAAACTGGCTGCCGAGTTTGAGCAGCAGCGCGTCGGCCTCCGCTGTCAGCTGGCGGATGAACTGGTCGCGCAGGGCGCTGGTATCGATGTTGTTGCTGCGGGTGCGGCGGCTGGGGATGTAGCGTCTCATGGGAACTCCTCTGGTGAAGCCCTATGAAGGCACAGGTCGCGCGCCCCGGGAAGGGGTGGAAGGGAGTAGCCAGTAGCCAGCGTAGCATTGGGGACACAATGAAATTATTGTGTCCCCAATGGGTATCCGCCGTAGGTGGAGCCCCGGTGAGCGCGGCCAGAGCGCCCATTGTCACAAAACTGTCATAATTCTCTTAACTAATTCTTAGGGAATTCTGGTATAGTGTGAGGGTAGGAGAAATTTTATGGCACTGACAAATGAAGGCGGCATTTTTGCCATCATTAATGGCATCATTGAGGGGCTGCCTCAGACGGTTGGCAATTTTGGTGGTAGAATCGCAGGATTCGCTGAATCGGTGGCTTCTGGTGCGGGGGACGTTTTTGGGAAGGTAAGCAGTGTTTCGCTGGGTGGAGCGCATTTTGCCTCGCCTGAACCGGCACAGATGCAAGTTCGCGCTCCTCAGATTGCAGCCATAGCATCTCCCAAACAGTTTGAGTTTGACCCCAGGGATTTAGGTGGTCTTTCACCCCCAGCCTTTGGGGGGCAAAGTGGTGTTAGTGGGATAGGGTTTAGCTGAAATAATCCAACCACTATTCGATAAAAACGCGGCGCCGGTGGGTTCCCGCACCCTCTTTATCGGCGGGTTACCAACCGTTTATCGTCAATTCTCTTTCGGTTTTCAGAACTCTTCCCGTATTTCCTTCCCTAACCCCTCCCGCCTGCGGGAGGGGGGATACTTCCCATGGTGCGGGGGCAGAAACCGATGATGGGTATAGATAGGTACGCGCCGTGCCTAGAACGGCGAGAGTATCTCGACCGCCTGACTGCCCCAGCGCGGCTGTTCGATGTCGCTGATGCGGCCACGGCCACTATAGACAATCCGCGCCTGCGCGATCTGCGCCGAATCGACCGAGTTCTCCGAGGTGATGTCCTGCGGGCGGATGACGCCGCGCACCGAAATCTCGCGCACCTCGAAATTGACCAGAATCTCCTGCGTGCCTTCGATGACGAGGTTGCCGTTGGGCAGCACCTGCGTGACCAGCGCGGCGACTTGCGTTTTGATGGTTTCTTTCCGGTCGATTTTGCCAGTCGAGTTGGTTTGGGTATTGCCGCTGACATCGAGCAAATTCGCCGGGTTGGTGGAGACGCCCTTGAAAGGAATCAGGCTGCCGATTTTGGCTTCCAGCCCACCCAGCGCGTTGATGCTGGTATTGTCGGCGGTGGTGCGGTTGGCGTTACTGGTGTTGTCGAACTTCGCGCTGTCGGCGATGGAGACGTTCACCTTCAGGATGTCGCCGACGCGGGTGGCGCGCTGGTCGCGGAAGAAGCCGCGCGCGCCCGGTTGCCACAGCGAGTTCGAGGTGCGGGTGGTGGCGCCTTCGGGGTCGGGCAGCGGCCAGGAAAGCGGCTTGTAATCAGACCGGGTCTGCGGGTTCTCGACCTTGGTCAGGGGCGGCTGTTCACCGATCTGGTCGAGCTTGCGCAGCGTATTGCCGCAGGCGCTTAAGGAGAGCGCGGTTGCCGTCAGTAACAGCCAGGTCATCGGTTTCATAAAAGCTCCCTAAAGCGCCGGCGTGGTGTTGACTTCGACCCGTCCGTTTGCCACCACGCGGCCACTGACGGCTTTTTCGGATTTGTCGTTCTTGACGCGGATCATGTCGCCCTGCGCCCCATCCTGCAAGGCGATGCCGGTGGCTTTCAGGCTCATGTAATCGCTGGTGTAGGTCAGTTGCACCGCGCTGCCTTTTTTGATGAGAATGGGGGAGCTGATTTCGCCCCGGCGAATCGGGCGGTCGGCGGAAATAATCATACGCGGCGACTGGCCCAGCAGCATACCGGCATCCGTTATCATGTCTTTGCGGACAAAGCGCGCGGGGACGGCTTTGCTGCCAAGGTCGCCTTTGTCGATGATATCGTTGCGCCCAAGCTGATGGGTGAGCACCGGCACCTCGACCATCGGCACATAACTGCCGCTGATCGGCTTGACGATTTCGGTTCTGCCGCCCGCGAGGATATAGGCCTGCGCCTGCCAGCGACGGGAGTTCGGGTCAATCTGCAGCGCATGAATCGAGAGTTTTAGCGGGTGGTCGGCGCTGTGGAAAACCGCCGGTGAACCGGCCGCAAGCATGACTTCCGCTTTTTTCTCGACCGCCTGTAGCTGCAATTGCTCGGCAATGGCGCGGCTGATGTCCTCGGCGGTGATGTTGAAGTAGGCGTTGCGGACGGTGGCGGTGATGCCGGGGGCGGGCGTGGCCTGCGCCGTGGCGATGGACTCCGTCGGCACATCGGGCGTTTGCCAGGCGGCAACCGCCGCGCCCAGCGGTGCGGCGAGCAGCACCATCAGCGCGGCAAGGCGCAGGGTGAGCAGGGCGTGGTGCGATGGGGCGAGGCGGTTCATCCGTGGTTTCCTTGGTGCGGGTTAGACCGATTGGTTCAGCGATTGCAGCATTTCATCGACCGCTTTGAGCACTTTGGTGTTCATTTCATAGGCGCGCTGGGCGACAATCAGGTTGGTGATTTCGGTGACGGTGTTGACGTTGGAGTTTTCAAGGTAGCCCTGCAGCAGGGTGCCGGTGCCGTCGAGCCCCGGGTTGTTAACCAGCGGGTTGCCCGAAGCGGCGGTTTCGCTGAAAAGGTTGTCGCCCAGCGCTTCAAGCCCGTTCGGGTTGACGAACGTCGCGAGCTGGAGCTGCCCGAGCTGCGTGGTGTTGGTCTGGCCCTGCAGGGTAATTTCCACTTCGCCCGACTGGTTGATGTTGATGCTGGTGGCGTTGTTGGGCACAGTGATGGCAGGCTGTACCGTGTAGCCGTTGTTGGTGACGATGGTGCCGTCGTTGGAGAGTTTGAACGTGCCGTCGCGGGTGAAGGCATTGGTGCCGTCGGGCAGTTGCACCTGAAAATAACCCCGGCCCTGAATCGCGACATCGAGTGCGTTCTGGGTGGCTTCCACGCTGCCTTGCCCGGTATCGCGCGAAATGGCACCGGTTTTCACCCCAAGGCCGATCTGGATGCCCACAGGCAGGATGGTGCCCTGATCGGTCGAGTTATTGCCCGCGCGGCGCAGATCCTGATAGAGTAAATCCTGAAACTCCGGGCGCTGTGACTTAAAGCCGGTAGTCGTGGCGTTCGCAAGGTTCTGCGAAATGGCGTCGATGTTGGTCTGCTGGGCGGATAAGCCGGTGCTGGCAATATCAAGGGCGCGCATGGGGAAAACTCCTTCGGATGATACGGGTTATGCCTGCAGCGGTCGGCTGTAGGCGGTGGCGACTCTGCGTTGCAGGTCGTACATGGTTTCGATGAATTTGGCGGTGCTGCCGACGGAGCGCGAGATTTCCTGCACATGGATCAGTTCGGTGATGGCGCTGACATTCGAGCTTTCAATCGCGCCCTGAAGGATGCGGGCTTTTTCGGCAGGCTGCGGCTGTTGCGTGGTGTTGTAGAGTGTGTCGCCGATGCGCTCCATCGCTTGTTCGTTGCGGAACTCGACGACGCCCACCTGCCCGACATCGTTGCCATCGACCGAGATTTCCCCCACGCCGTTAATCACCACGCGGTTGGCATTTTCGGGGATGGTGATGCGGCCATTATCGTTGCCAAGCACCGGGTAACCCTGCGTGCTTATCAACGTGCCCTCGGCGTTGACCTGGAAATTGCCGCTTTTGGTGTAGCGGGTGCCAAAGGGTGTTTCGACAAGGAAATAGCCGGGGCCGCTGATGGCAAGGTCGAAGGGGTTGTTGGTGGTTTTCATCGCGCCGTTGCTGGTGTCGCGGTAGCTGGTCGCATCGTTGGCGTAGGCATCTTTGCGGTTGTTATTGTCGTTGCTCAGATGGCTGCTGAACATCAGTTTCTGCGCGTTATAGCCCGAGGTGCTGACATTCGCGAGGTTGTTCGCCGCCACCGAAAGATTGCGGAACAATGCGTTCTGGCGCGAAAGGGCGATATAGATACCGTTGTCCATTCTATCTCTCCATCCGTGGGGACGATTTTTGCCACGACGCCACAGAATAAGCAGGAACCGTGCCAACTCGTCGCGCAGGGCGCATTTGCCCGCGTGGCGGCGGATGGAAGCGGGTTGCGTTGCGCCCCTTATTTTCTTGCAGGCCGGTTGACTTGTGCGGTCACGCCGCTACAACAATTGGTAGAAACGCCAGTGAGGGACACGCCATGTTAGGTAGAAAGAAAAAAGAAAAAGCCTCCGAAGCCTCGCCGGATCAGGAGAAAGAAGAAAAACCCGAGCCCGAGGCCAAAGCGAAGGGCGAAGAAGGCGCGGAGGGCGAAGCCGCCGCCGAGGGTGAAGGTGAGGGCGAAGGTGGCCACAAAAAAGGCAAAAAGAAGCTCATTTTTATCGCCGGTGGCGCCGGGCTGGTGATTCTGATTGTGGTCGGCGTGGTGCTGTCGGGCGTTCTGGGCGGCGGCAAGGGCGAGGGCCACACGGAGAGCGAAGAGGAAATCGCGGCGAAAGCGGCGGCAGCCGTGCTGGCGGCCAAGCCGGTCTATTACGAATTGCCGCAATTCCTGGTCAACCTGAACACGACCGGTACGCGCGTCAGCTTCCTTAAAATGTCGGTGACGCTGGAGTTGCGCGATCCGCAGGCCGTGGCGACGATGGATGCCAACAAGCCCCGCGTCATGGATATTTTCAACACCTACCTGCGTGAGCTGCATGCGGGCGATATTCAAGGCTCGGCGGGGATTTACCGCTTGCGTACCGAGCTTTTAAGCCGCCTGAACAGCACCATCGAGGACGGCACAGTCAAAGATATACTTTTTGGCGAAATTATCGTACAATAACATTGTCGTAGAGCGTGGATTACACGCCGGTCGCGACAGGTTCGGTGTGCTCTGGCAAGATAATTGCTAATAATTGCTACAAGATCATTGCAACGCGTCGGGTTCATACACATTTTGTAGTCATCCGGGTGATTGTCGTAACAAGGGGCGAATCCAATGGCAGAACCAAATGCAGACGAAGCCGCGGCGGCCGAATGGGAAAAGATGATGGCAGCCGAGAATGGCGCCGCTCCGGCGGACGAAGCGGCGGCAGTCGGTGAAACCAAGTCGGAAGAGCCGGCGCGCGTTCTGAATCAGGATGAAATCGACCTGCTGCTTGGCTTCGATAACGGGGCCGGCGGGCCGGATAAAAGCTCGGGCATTTACGCCATTCTCGACCGCTCGATGATGGCTTACGAAAAACTGCCGATGCTCGAAGTGGTGTTCGACCGGCTGGTGCGGATGCTGTCGTCGTCGTTTCGTAACTTCACCTCGGATAACGTCGATGTTTCGATCGAATCCATGGTTTCGATGCGGTTCGACGATTATCTCAATTCCATCCCCCTGCCTGCGTTGCTGATTGTCTTTCGCGCGGTCGAGTGGGAAAATTTCGGCACGATTACGATTGATTCCTCGCAGATTTATTCCACCGTCGATATTCTGCTCGGCGGCAGGCGCACCGCCAAGCCCGCCCGCGTTGAGGGGCGCCCCTACACCACCATCGAGCAGGATATTGTGCGCAAAATGGGCGACATTATCCTCTCCGACATGAGCTCGTCGTTCGACCCGCTCAGCCCGGTTTCCTTTCTGGTCGATCGCATCGAAAGCAACCCGCGTTTCGCGCAGATTACCCGCCCGAACAGCCCGGTGCTGCTGGTGCGCCTGCGGGTGGATATGGATGAGCGCGGCGGCATCATCGAAATCCTGCTGCCGCATGCGACGCTGGAGCCGATCCGCGACCTGCTGCTGCAATTGTTCATGGGCGAGAAATTCGGCCAGGATTCGGTGTGGGAGCGCCATCTGGGCCGCGAAGTCGGGCAGGCGGAAATTGAGCTGGAGGCCATTCTCGACGAACGGACAATCTCGCTGGGCGAAATTGTCGATCTCAAAATCGGCTCCACCATCCTGCTCGATGCCTCGCCCGAGGACCCCGTGCGGATTAAATGCGGCGGCGTGCCGGTCACCACCGGGCAGGTGGGGCGGGTGGGCGACCGCATTGCCATCGCGGTGAACGAAGATATCCGCCAGTTCCGTGAGCTGCTGCGCGAACAGGGAGCGATCTGATGCAAGCCGATATTCTCTCCGTCCTCATGAATGGGCTGATGGCCGCGCTGCTGCTGGCCACCATCGTCTATTGCCTCAAGCTCAACAGCCGCATCCGCGTGTTGCAGGATTCAAAATCGGAGCTGGCACGCATCATCCGCGAGTTCGACGTTTCGACCCAGCGGGCAACGCAGAACATCAACGAGATTCACGCCGCCACCATGCGCATCAGCGAAAATATGCAGCATAAAATCGACAAGGCGAACTACCTTGCCGACGATCTCGACGCGCTGATTGAGCGCAGCAGCAAGCTGACCGGGGGGCGGGTCGAGGCGCCGCCGGCGCGTGCCGCCGCCACTGCCCGCGAAACGGCGGCGCCATCACCGGCCCCGTCGCGCAGCCTTGCCGATATTATGCCCGCCCGCTCGGGCGAAGCGGCAGCGGCGGCGGAGGCCTCTGCGACTGCCGGGCGTCGGCCGCTACGCACCCGCTCGCGCGCCGAGCAGGAGCTGATGAACCTGATGGGCAATCACAAAAACACCGGCGAATCGAACAGGTAATTTCATGGCCGTCACCCGCAAAACCACTGCATTCCCCAAGCGCCCCGCTGTGCGCCTGCTGCCGTTGACCATCACCATGCTGTCGCTGCTGTTCATCATCAAGCTGAACGAGGTCTATTTCGGCAGCCGTCACCTGCGCGAGATTTACGGCGCGCGTGAGGCGGTGGCGGAAGATAAGAAAGCCGAACCCGTCAAGGAGGAAGCCGCGCACGGCGAGGCTAAGAAAGACGCGGAGCCTGCTAAAGAAGCGGATGCTAAAAAAGAGGAGCCTGCGCACGGGGAAGCCAAACAGGAGAGCGGCGGGCATGGCGCCGCGAAAAAAGAGGGTGACGGCCATGGCGGCGGCGAAAAACCGGTCGAAGAAGAAAAAACCTTCGGCGAGGGGAAAACCACCGTCAAGGAAATCGAGGCGATGAAAGCGCGCAATGCCCAGCCGCGCTACACGCAGACCGAGCTGGATTTGCTGCAGAACCTTGCGAAGCGGCGCGATGAACTCGATCAGCGCGCGCGTGATCTCGACATTAAAACCAGGGTGCTTGAAGCGTCGGAAAAGCGCATCGCCGACAAAATAACGGAAATGAAAACGCTGGAAGTGGAGCTTTCAAAGGTGCTGGCGCAATATAATGAGAAGCAGGATGCGCAAATCCAGAGCCTTGTGAAAATCTATGAAGGCATGAAGCCCGACGAAGCCGCCGCCATTTTCAACGAGCTTGAAATGCCGATTCTGCTCGATGTCATCAGCAAAATGTCGGATCGCAAAGTGGCGTCGGTGCTGGCCAACATGAACCCGAAACGCGCCCGCGACGTGACGCAGGAACTGGCCGACCGCCGCCGGAAAAACCCGGCCCCGGCCACCCCGGTCGCTGCCTCGCCCCCCGCCCGCGTGACGGCAGCACCCGCGGCCCCCGCCGCTGCGGCAAAGCCGTAGCCGCTCAATGATGGGATTGAAGGGGCGGGGTTGTGAAGGGGTGGCTCGCGCGGAAAAACTTCGAACCGCTTGATGCAATTTCTTGAAGGGTTGCAGGCTATGGGAAAGTTAGTCGCCTGCTACTCCTAAATCCTTACGCATAGCTGTCTGAAGATTTTTTAGTTTCTCTGGCTGTGTGGTTTTATCAACCTCTATAATTTCTTGAAGCAGCGCGCACACCTCTTTTGAGCCGACTAAGTTACAGCGCATCTGCCAATATCCAACGTTTTTAGCTGTTTCGACCGAATGGCTAACAAGTACAGCGCGGAAAGCGTCTAGAATTCCTACATATACCCCTTTCTTTTCCTGAAAGTTGCGTTTCTTGGTATCAGCACGCTGCGATATGTAAGTCTGCACAATCGCGCCCAGCCCAAAGGCGGAGATAAAGGCTAAAATGAATTGGATAATTGCCATTGTTAGAACCACTCATCTATTTGAATTGCCTAATTTCTATCCGAAACCATGCAAATTGGGTATCGGAAACTTAGAACCACAGCCAACTCAGGCTCCCACGCGGAATTGAACTTACAATAGCCGTTTATTTGCAAAGGCTCTGCCGGAATGTGATTTCAAGTATTTCTCAAATTCCAGCGCTTTATATTTATCTGGGAATGCACAATACCAGACCAATTCCCAAGGGGC
>JANRKD010000019.1:0-17240 GCA_033763655.1 Alphaproteobacteria bacterium | reverse complement strand
GTGCAAAAAGCGCTGGGCCTCTGAAATTGTTTTTCCGCGCAACGCGCAATCGCAGTTGACGCCGCCGTTTCAGTTGGCTATATGCCCACCACCTGTAAGTGCCCGGGTGGCGGAATTGGTAGACGCACTAGCTTCAGGTGCTAGCGTTCGCAAGATCGTGCTGGTTCGAGTCCAGTCCCGGGCACCATTCTCCAATTTTGTTTGCATCAGCAAACAGATTGTCTGGAGCAGTCCCCTCATAGAAAACGCATGCAAGGGGGCAACATCACGCAGCCATCTGAAAAAAGTGCTTTTATCCACCCAATGCTCCCGAACGGGAGCAAATAGCCTGTTTTCTAGGAAGAATTGGCTAAATGCTCCCGAACGGTAACAAGAGGCATTTATGGACGGCAACATCCACACCACTGCAGATCTCGGCAAAATCGTGCAGGCAGCGCGTAAGGCGCAACAACTTAGCCAGGACGGTCTGGCCGGGCTTACCGGTACAGGCCGTCGCTTCATCAGTGAACTCGAAAGCGGCAAGGAAACCGCCCACCTTGGAAAAACACTGCACGTGCTGAAGAGCCTTGGTATCGCACTTTCCGCCAACCATAAGTGGGAGGCGTAGCCTATGACCTTCCTCAACTTACGCAGTCATTTGAAAAAGATTGTAATTTGGTATTGGTAGCTGGGCTGAAATACGAGAACCACTGTTCGACCCGCAGCTTAGCAAGCGAAGACCGCCTCGCGGATAAGGAACTCGCAGACCCTTAATGCTTAAACAGCGCGTCGATGGTATCGGGTTTGTGATGGGTGCTGAAGGCCTCCACGAGAGTAGCGCTGGCGGCGTTCATGCCGAGCAATTCGACCTGTTTACCCTCGCGGCGGAATTTCAGCACCACTTTATCGAGCGCGCCGACGCCGGTTAAGTCCCAGAAATGGGCGTGGGTAAGGTCGATGGTGACTTTCTCCAGCGGTTCCTTGAAATCGAACCGTGCGAAAAAATTGGCGGCGGATGCGAAAAATACCTGCCCGTGAACGGTGTAAGTCCGATGAGTGCCGTTGGCGGATAGCATCGTTTCGACAGCAAAGAAGCGGGCGACATTGCGAGCGAAGAACAGCGCGCTCATCAGTACGCCAATAAGCACGCCGAGTGCGAGATTGTGGGTGAACACGACCACAGCCACGGTCGTCAGCATCACGAGGCTTGAAGTTTTTGGGTTGGTTCTAAGATTTAGTACTGAAGCCCAGTTGAAGGTGCTGATGGACACCATAATCATCACCGCCACCAATGCCGCCATTGGGATTTGTCTGACCCAGTCGCTAAGCACCAGAATCAGGAACAGCAGAAATATCCCGGCGGAAAAGGTCGAAAGCCTGCCGCGTCCACCGGATTTCATGTTGACGACGGATTGTCCAATCATCGCGCAGCCCGCCATGCCGCCAAACAATCCAGCAACGATGTTGGCGACGCCCTGACCCGCGCATTCACGGTTTTTTTGGCTTGTGGTGTCCGTTTTTTCATCGACAATCACGGAAGTCATCATGGTCTCAAGCAGGCCGACCGCCGCCAGCGTGATGGAATAAGGCAGGATAATCCACAGCGTTTCCCATGTCAGCGGAATGTTTGGCAGCAGGAATGTTGGCAGCGAGTCAGGCAGTTGCCCCATATCGCCCACGGTGCGGACGTCAAGCCCCATAGTGATGCTGAGCGCCGTCAGCACCACAATCGTCACCAGCGGCGAGGGAATCGCCTTGCTGATGTAGGGAAAGCCGTAAATAATGCCAAGACCGCCCGCCACCAGCGCGTAGACATGCCATGTCGCGCCGTTAAATTCCGGTAGCTGTGCCATGAAAATCAGAATCGCCAGCGCGTTGACGAAACCCGTCACCACAGATTTCGACACATACTCAATCCATTGACCGAGATGCAGGACGCCCGCGAGAATCTGGATCACGCCGGTCAGCAGCGTGGCGGCGAGCATGTATTCGACGCCGTGCTCTTTCACCAGCGTCACCAGCACCAGCGCCATTGCGCCGGTCGCAGCGGAAATCATCCCCGGACGACCGCCGACGATGGCAATCACTACCGCAATGCAGAACGAGGCATACAGCCCAACCTTGGGATCAACCCCTGCGATAATGGAAAAGGCGATAGCTTCGGGGATGAGCGCGAGCGCCACCACCATGCCGGAGAGAATATCACCACGCATATTGCCGAACCACTCGGCGCGGAGTCGAGAAAAAGACATGCGTACCTTTATTGTTATCGTTTCACAAAGTGCCGGACATTTTACATCGCTTTGCGAAAACAAGGCACGTCCTAGTAGACGGCGCGTTTATACGGATGCAGTGCAAAATGTCAATATTTTGACTTAAACCTGCCGCGACTCGGCAAAATGCTGCACGCGCTGAAGAGCCTTGGTATCGCACTTTCCGCCAACCCCAAGTAGGAGGCGTAGTCTAGCCTGATGGATTGGCTTGATTTCTGATAAGGAAGCCCATAAAGTTCCCAATATGGGAAATAACGCTTGTTCCCAATACGGGAACGTAGTATAAATAGGATAAGGCATGCGGATTATCGCGATTAAAACGCTTAAGAATTTCTGGGAAGATTATCCGGATAGCGAAGAAGCGCTAAAATCCTGGTATGCCGTGGCAAAGAAGGCGGATTGGAAAACGCCCAGCGAAGTGAAAGATACGTATGGGAATGCGAGTATCCTGCAGGAAGGCCGAGTTGTCTTTAATATCGCAGGCAACAAATACCGGCTGATTGTGTGGATCAACTACCCTTACCGTGTGGTGTATGTGCGTTTTATAGGGACGCATAAGCAATACGATAAGGTCGATGCACAGATAGTATAGGAGTTACAGATGGACATTAAACCGATTAAAACGAAAAAAGACCATGCACAAGCGCTCAAACGCATCGAGGCGCTGATGACCGCTAAGGCCAACACGCCGGAGGGCGATGAGCTGGACGTGCTGGTAACACTCGTGGAAGCCTACGAGGCTAAACATTATGCCATTGAGGCCCCTGACCCCATCGCTGCCATCCAGCATCGTATGGAGGCGATGGGTATGGAACGTAAAGACCTTGAGCCACTACTCGGTTCTAAAAGCCGTGTTTCTGAAGTGTTGAACCGCAAGCGCAAACTGACCATGGAAATGGTGCGTAATCTGCATGAAGGCATGCAATTGCCTGCAGAAGCGTTGATTCAGGATTACGCAGTGCGAGTGTAATTGAGGATATGTACGGCGCGCCACAATCCATGATGCAGAAGCAATAGCCATTCTGTCAGCGCTGCGCGTATTGATATGAAGCAGGCCAAACCACAATCACTACTTGATGCACTTAATGCTCCTTATGATCGGTCCATTGCTAAGAGCAAATAAGTAAATTTATTAGCCCTAGCTATCCATCGAACTTCCTGAGCGTGGCGGACAAACTTCAAACTATTTGGACAATTTTTGAGAGGCATTCGACGAGCTGGAACGCTGGTGGAGCCAGACTTACAGCGATAGTGTGATGTTCCGACGGAAGAGTTCTAGCAAGTCCAGTAGGGTTGCTCATCCCCATAACGAGAATCAACGCATTCAAAAAGCGACTTGCCGCGATAAAAATCGAGAGGTTGCCTAGATTTTTACCTATAAGATTGCATGAAGATCATAAATAGCTAAAAATATGGCATGACCAAAGTGATCGTAAACCCTGATATATTGGTGTGGGCGCGGGAGTCGGCTGGATTAGATCTAGCAGAGGCCGCTGATCGTATTGGTCTAACCTCAACCGACAAAATTTCTGCTGAAGAAAAGCTTCAAGAGCTTGAGTCAGGAAAGCGGCGGTTAACTCGCAACCAATTAACTAAACTAGCTGCTGTTTACAGACGACCACTCATAACCTTCTATATGAAGGTCCCTCCGGCGAAGTCTGATCGAGGCGAAGATTTTCGACAAACACCAGCTTTGTTGTCAAAAAGAGAGAATGCACTTCTTGATTCATTGCTTCGCGACATAAAAGCGCGTCAGGAAATGGTGCGTGCGATAATAGAGGACGAAGAAACGCTCCCTACACCTTTTGCAGGCACCGCAACCATCAAAGATGGCGTAGATAAAATAGTTCAATTAATAGCTGATAGGCTTGGCTTTGATCATACATCTAAAACTTTACGCAGAGGCGATGCCGATAAGCTCTTTAAGAAGTTACGCACTAAATGCGAAGAAGCTGGTATATTTGTCCTGCTGATAGGAGATCTTGGTTCTCACCATACAGCTCTTAGTGCCGATGTGTTTAGAGGTTTCGCAATTGCCGACAAAATTGCGCCTTTCATTGTAATTAACGACCAAGATGCAAGAGCTGCGCGCTCATTCACGTTGCTACACGAACTCGCACATATTGTTATTGGAGAAAGCGGTGTAAGTGGCGCACCAACATCGCACACCCCGCACGATACACATGATAAAATAGAAAGATTCTGTAATGATGTGGCTGGCGAATTCTTACTCTCTAAGAAAGTTTTAGGAACTCGCCCCGACTCTCTTAATCCAACAGATAAAGACAGCGCTAAAGCAATTATCAATCAAATAGCCGACGAGTGGTCTATTAGCGAAGCCATGGTGGCCTATCGCATTAATCGAGTTGGATGGATTCCGGACACTCTATATGACACATTGGTAGCAGAATATGCTGCAAGATGGCGTGCGCTTAAACAAAAAACGCGGGATGAGAGAGAGCCTGAAGATGCAGGTCCGCATCCTTATATTGTTAAGCAAAGCAAGCTTGGCAAATTAGTCGATTTTGTTCGGCACTCTATGCGGGAGAACATACTAACGGATACTAAAGCTGCTCAGATACTCGGGATTAAGCCAACGGCCGTTGAGCCATTTCTGAAAGTGTATGAGAAAACGCATAGTGGCATTCTAGGGGGTACAGCATGATGTACCTTCTGGATGCAAACGTTCTAATCCGAGCACATGAAGATTATTATCCTATTGATAGGGTGCCTCAGTATTGGATTTGGCTTCTGCAGCAGGCCGAAAAAGGCATCATCAAAATGCCTTTTGAAATACATGGTGAGATAGCCATTGCTACCGGGCCACTAAAAGATTGGATATGCGATAAGGCAGTCAAAGAAGCTCTCATATTAGATGAGGCTGCGGATCCAGCCTTTGTTCAAGAAGTTACAGACAAAGGATATGGAGCTAATTTAACAGATAGCGATTTATACAAAGTCGGGCGCGATCCCATTTTGGTTTCATACGCATATAAGAATCCGAAACGCGTCATCGTCACAAAAGAGGTTTCTAAGCCCGGCAAGCAGGGGGCGAACCGTAAAATTCCTGATGTATGTAAAGATCTCCAAGTGCCTTGGACTCGTGACTTCGAACTATACAAAATACTCAATTTCAAAACCACATAGTCAACGATACCCAACCTGACTTCTTAGAATTTTCGTTCGAACTGCGGCAAAGCAAGAACAGCTCTAGCATTCCGCGATTTTAATGTTGGCATACTCGTAACGCTGGCGGAACAATTTAGAACTATCGGAATGTGGCGCTGAGGCGCGGATTTTCTGGGGTTTTTAGGGGTCTAAAAGAAATTGGTGGGGGCTGGTTGATACATTCAGAACCCACAGAGAAGCACGTTTACAAATTTTGTCCTTACATAGCAACCATTTAATGCAAAGAGCCGCCTAGTCCAAAAGCGGCTTTCGTAGAGTTGCCGTGTTTACTGCCCAGCTGTATAAATCTAAAAAACAGTGAGCAGCCTATGAAATACTACACAAAATTGGAGGATGTGCCTTCTGATCTTTTAGAGTCGGTCAACAAATTACAATGGCCTGATGGTAGAGAGCCTACGGAACAGGAAAAGCTGGAGGCGCTCAATAATGTCCAAAAGCTCGTAGAACACATTTTTGATAGATGGTATGGCACCGGGCAATATGATCGCCCGGATTACGATGCCGCCAAGTTTAGGGCAGAGCAAACAGCGCGACATGCTGCCGCTGATAAAATGACGCCGCAGGAATTCTATGATGAAGCCTACGCGGATTGGATGCAGCGCAATGGGAAGTGGCACACCAAACAATACGGGATAGAAGCCACCGAAGCAAAATGCAAAGAGCAGGCAACGCTAACCATGCGTCGTGAACTTGAAAGCAGAGAGCGCTGGCGTGAATACAAAGCGAAATTTGAAGAAGAAAAACCAACGGGTAAACGCAAGAAAGGCAATCGAATAAAGCTGCAAAACGAATCAGCCGGTGATCCTAACCGTTATGGCTCCAAGGCGTATATCGAGAGCGAGAAAGACCCCGAGGTTTTGTACAAGGATGCTTACGATTACTGGATGCGGATGTATAAAACCTATCTCAAAAAGGAGATCAGCGAGAAAACCTTAGAGTTTAAGTGCCGCGAACATGCAGAGCGTGCCGTGATCCGCGCGATTGAGGAAAAGGAAGCGCGGGCGGAATTAGAAAAACACCGCAAGCCAGAGAAGCCAAAGAAATATAGTTATTAATCACTCGCCAGCGACGGTGCTGCTCAACTTGATTTTATCCCGCTCTACAGCCCCCTCGACCAGGGCGGTGCAAAAACCGATCAGGTTGCGGGCAGCGTCGTGGATTTCCGCCTCGGTGGGATTTTTACTGCCGCCGTCGGCCATGAGGCGGCGCATGTCGTCACAGATTGCTTGATAGATTTCATCTTTGCTGCGCGTATCGCTTTTGAGTTTTTTCATTAATGCTGCTTTGTCCATAAAGGCTCCTATTCGCGGATGGTTGGCATCAGGAAATCATCGAGATATTTGGGTTCATTCCATGCTCTCGTCCACGGCGCAGCGGCTTTATCGAGAGCTTGCTCGAATGCTTTATCTTGGGGATTCGAGAATAATGTGCGCATGAGGAAGGTGTAGATTTTATCGACCACGCCGATCATGAGCGTTTTCATTTCGTCTTGGTTAATGCGCGATACTTGGTTCCAGGGAATTTCTCGGCCGTCGGCATCGATCACTTTGACATCGGAATAATCGCCGGTGCGGGTGATGGGCGTGGTGCCGCTATGCAGCTTTTCCAAGTAACCGCGCCGCACGCAGGCAGCGGCCATCATCTTGGCGAATTCTTTTTGTGATTGATTTGTACTGATCGTCATAGGCTGCCCTCATGTTTTGGGAGGGGCAGATTAGCAGAGTGAAACCTTACAGCAAAAGGAGAATATATCATGTATGACCCTGATCCAGACTATCCGCAACTGCGCCGTGCGTTAAGCATGAGCGAAACAATAACCAAGGGCGAATGGGTATCGGGAGCGCTGGATACGGATAAGCATAACCTCAAAAAATATGCGGTATTCAAGGCCAAGGAATATATCGGTCAAGCTGTGTTCGCTCGAGAAAGCGACGGTCAAGTAGCTCTACTTCCCACGGAAGATAGCGGCTGTTCCCCGAATTCAAATTTTATTGCTGTTTCCGCCAATGCCATTCGCGCCGAGCTTGCCGCGCTGCTGGCGGAACGGGATCGGTTAATACTCACTCGCGAGCATGATGGTCAGCACGCGGGTGGTGATGGTGGGATCGGCGGGGTTGTCGGATAGGAAGCGAAGCGTGGGATCGTAGTAATCGATCTTCCAAAAGAAATCCTGCCCGTCAACGGTGACTTTACCGAAGTCATGTTCACCATAAGGGTCGTTTTCATGCACTAAACCACCTGCATCGTGCACAGATTCGTCATTATGCTGCACAAAATCATCGAAAAACTGCACAGATGCGAACACTTTAGCACGTGTTTCCTCGGGTAACGCCTGCACTCCGCAGGTCGTCATCACCTGGCCGCCCCAGTAAGTCTGCCGGAAGCGGTCATTAAGAGCGGCTATCGCCTGGGCGCGATGGTTGTCAATCGTCATAAAATTACCTTTCTAATACAGGTGGTTATTGCCTAGTGCATACCAGCCTGCACCCTGCAATCAAGCCTCAAGCGGCTTGCAGGCCGATTGGTGACGCCTTTCAGGTTCTTCCCGGGCGAAACCTATACGGGGACGCTACGCCCGCCACTTCGCTAGATGCAGGGGTCTGAATTGCATTTCGTTTCGTTTTTTAAGCCATGAGGAACCTATGAAAGTAGAAATGATCAGTATCGATAAGCTCATCCCTTACGCCCGCAACCCAAGGCTGACCGCGCACGCGGTGGATAAGGTAGCGGCTTCCATCAAGGAGTTCGGCTTCCGCCAGCCGATCGTGGCGAATGCCGAAATGGTCATAATTGCCGGTCATGTGCGACACCTGGCGGCACAAAAGCTGGGCTTGAAAAAGGTGCCGGTGCATATTGCCGACGATTTGACGGAAACCAAGGTGAAAGCCTACCGCATCGCTGACAACCGCACCGGCGAGGATGCGCAATGGGACAACGCGCTGTTGGCGCTCGAGATCGGCGATCTTGACGAGGCGGATTTCGATAACACGGTGCTGGGCTTCGAGCCTTCCGAGCTCGAGCAGCTGCATCGCGGCGTCGAAGGCCTGCTGAATGACGGTATCGAAAGCGGCGACGAGCAGCCGATCGACGAAGCCGACACGCGCGCCACGATTGGTCCCTACAGCTTTATCATCGACCGCAACGATTACCTCCCCTGGATCGAAACGCTGAAACAGGAAGTCGGCTTTGACAAGGAAGCGATCAACAACGAATTGCGCAGCAGGCTCGGCCTATGAAACTGATCAGCATCGATAAGCTGAATCCCTCGACCTATAACCCGAGGGCGGCAGATCCTCGGCGGCTCGACCTGATTGAGTTATCGCTGCGTAAGCTGGGCTTTTTGCTGCCGATCTACGCCACGCCGGAAGGCGAAATCATCTCCGGCCACCAGCGCCACCACGTCGCGCAGCGCATGGGCGTCAAGGAAGTGCCGGTGGAATTCACGAAGGCGATGGACTTGCCGGAGCGCAAGGGCGTGAACGTGGCGTTTAACCGCGCAACCAATGATCTAAAGCCCGGCGACACGCCGGAAAATATCACCCAGGCCTTAAGCCGGGTGAACCTGGAAGAGATCGCAGCGGCCGTGCCGGATAAAAAGCCCGATACGCCGGAATTCTACCCATGCCTCAAAGCGCAGGTGGTGCCGATCGCGCCGCTGCTTAAGGCGAATACCGGGCGGTGGATTCAATACGCGGCAAGCATTTCAAAAACGCTTTACTTGAAGGGCGTGCTGATGCCGGTGGTCGCTACCAAGGATTTCAAGGTGGTAAACGGCATAGGCCGCTTGCAGATGCAGGCCGAGCAGAAAAAGAAGGAAGTGGCGGTGGTATTCGTCACCGAAGCGGAAGCGCGCCTGGCTGACGCCATGCTGAATTTACTCTCGATGGATTTTGATATTCATAACCGCTACCGCGACCTGCTGCGCTATAATTCCTTCCGGCGCCTGCGCCGTGTGCGCGAGGATCTCGGGCGCGGATTTATTTTCGCGATCGCGGGCGAAACGGCGTCAAAGGATTTTCAGGTTACAGAGCCGAAAAACAAGACGCGCTGGATCAAGGAACACGGCAAGTCCATCCTCGATTTCGGCGCGGGACATTTGCATGAAACGCAAATCCTCCGCTCGATCGGCGTGCGCGTCACGCCCTTCGAGCCCTACCGCGTCAACGAGGCGGAAGAAATCGATAAGGCGATGAGCCTGGCGGTGGTGGATGAGTTCCTGGAGGATGTCGGGGAAAAGAAAATCCCCTACAATTCGATCTTCATTTCAAGCGTGCTAAACAGCGTGCCTTTTGAAGAAGACCGCAAGCACATCATCTGCATCTGCGCGGCGCTATGCTCGCCGCAAACAAAACTTTATGCGGTGGCGACTAGTACGAACCATCTCAATATCCGTCAGCTGCGCGGGTATAATTCACTGAATCAGCGGCAATCGACCGGGCGCGTGTTTCTGCTGGAATACGAGCCGGGCATTACGCTGGGCGATGTTACCGCCAGCCCGAAGGTGCAGAAGTATCACGACCAGCACGAGTTTTATTGTCTGTTCAAAGAATTTTTCGAGATCGTCCAGGTCACCGAATCTAATCAAAACGTGCAGGCGATTTGCGCGCGGCCAAAACCTATCGACTATAAAAAATTAAACGCAGCACTCGAGTTTGAATTCGATTTACCTTATCCTGACGGCAGCAGGATGGGGCGTGTAATCCAGGCAAAAGCAGCCTTTTCCGAGCGAACGGGATTAGTGTTATGATCATACTTCTTGATCTTAATTATACGCTGGTAGAAAACAGCGACGAGCGGCATAGTCCGTTCACCCGGCAAATCGCGCAGGAGCGCTACCGCGCCTGGCTGGTGAAGTTGCTGCTCCCGCATCACGTCATTTTGATGACGGCGCGCCCGGCAATGCACCAGGCGGCGACGTTGGAAAGCATCAAAACCAAAACGGGCTGGCTGCCCCAGGAGGCGTATTTCAACCGCTACGGGGTTGCGCCGCCGCTGGCGAAGGAACGTATGCTGAAAGAGCATGTGCTGCCTAACCACGGGCAAGCCGATTACCTCGCTATCGAAAGCAACCCGCAAACCCACGCCATGTATGCGCGCCACGGAATCCGGTCGGTAAAGATCGAGCCGGGCGACGAATGGCCGTCACTACCGGCATGATCCTATGGAAAAGCTCAAAGAATGGACGTTCGAGAACGCGCAAGTGGCCTCGGGCTTCGATAGCCATGTGCGCGAGCAGCTGCCCTGGTATGAATTGGTTACCGGCGCGGTGGCGCATATCGCCCGCCACTTCATACCCAAGGGCGGGCTGGTCTATGACATCGGCGCTTCTACCGGCAACATAGGCCGCGCGCTTGAGGAAACCTTAAAGGCGCGCAAGGCGCAACTGATCGGGATCGAAGCCAGCGCGGAAATGTGCGCGAAATACGATGCGCCCGGCGAACTGGTGCAGATCGACGCGCTTGATTATCGATTTCAGCCTTACGACCTGGCGATCTGTTACCTGGTGCTGATGTTCATGCCGGTGGAAAAGCGCCCGGCGTTCATCGCCTCGCTGAAATCGCTGATCAAGCCTGGCGGCGCGCTCTTGATCGTCGATAAATGCGAAGCGTCCTCCGGCTATGAAGCCACCGTGTTCTGGCGGCTGACGCTGGCCGGAAAAGTGGCGGCGGGCGCGGATGCAAGAAATATCATCGCCAAGGAATTGAGCTTGGGCGGCGTGCAGCGCCCGCTCGATCCGGCGATGCTGGGCGACGATGCAACCCTATGGTTTCGTTTTGGCGATTTTGCCGGATGGTTAATCACGAAGTAATCCTATGTCAGAACCAACTTACAAAGTGGGCGTCATCGCCCGCCTGTTCAACTTGTCCGAACGGCGCGTGCAGCAGCTGGCCAAGGATGGGGTGATCCCCAAACCCGAAAAAGGCAAATACGATCTCGTCGGCTGCGTGCGCGGCTATATCGCGTTCCTCCAGGATCGGGCTTTCGGCAAGGGCATCGTGCCGATCGACGCACAGCAGGAACGCGCGCGGCTGATTAAGGCGCAGGCCGACAAGACCGAACTGGAAGTCAAAATGATAAACCGCACTCTCATCCCCAAAAACGAAGTGGAAAACGGATGGTCGAGTCTGGTGGTGGCGTTTCGCTCCCGGCTTTCCGGGCTGCCCGCGCGGGGATCGCAAATGGTTCTTGGGCTCACGGATTTCAAAGAGGTTGAAATGGTGCTGGGGGAGCTGGTGCAGGAAGCATTGAACGAGTTATCCCTCTATGATCCAGAAAGAAACAGCGGCTTTATTGCGCAAGGTGGCGAGGCTGGCGGCACCGCCGCCGAAACTGACGGTAAGCCAATGGGCGGATCAATACCGGCAGCTTAGCAGCGAGGCGAGCGCCGAACCCGGAAAATGGCTGACTTCCCGCGCCCCGTACCAGCGGGAAATCATGGACGCGCTGTGCGATCCGCACATCGAAACCGTGGTGATCATGTCGTCGGCGCAGATTGGCAAGACGGAGATCATTAATAACACGATCGGCTACCACATCCACCTCGACCCGTCGCCGATCCTGCTGTTGCAGCCGACGCTCGAGATGGCGGAAGCCTGGAGCAAAGACCGCTTCGCGCCGATGCTGCGCGATACGTCGGTACTGCATGGCCTGGTAAAAGACCCGCGCGCCCGCGACTCCGGCAACACGCTTTTGCATAAGCGTTTCCCGGGCGGGCATATCACGATGGCTGGCGCGAATTCACCCGCCTCGCTCGCCAGCCGCCCGATTCGGATCGTGCTGTGCGATGAAGTGGATCGCTACCCGGTATCGGCGGGCACGGAAGGCGACCCGGTGAGCTTGGCGAAAAAGCGCACCACGACCTTTTGGAACCGCAAGCTGATGTTGACTTCCACCCCCACCGTCAAGGGGGCAAGTCGCATCGAGGCGGCATTCGAGCAAAGCGATCAGCGGCGCTTTCATGTGCCGTGCCCGCATTGCGGCGAATACCAGGTGTTGAAATGGTCGCAGGTAAAATGGGAAAGCGGCGAAGAAGGCCACAAGCCGGAAACCGCTTACTATGCCTGCGAACATAACGGCTGTGTCATCGCCGAAAGCGAACGCCTGCCGATGACCCGGGGCGGGCATTGGGTGGCGGAAAAACCGCTGACCGACATCGCGGGCTTTCATATCAGCGAAATGTATTCGCCCTGGGTGACGCTGGCGCAGATGGTCACGGATTTCCTGCGCGCCAAGCGCCTGCCGGAAACGCTGAAAACCTGGGTCAATACGTCGCTGGGCGAGCCGTGGGAGGAAGATGGCGAAACGCTCGACGCCGACGTGCTGCTGACGCGCAAGGAAAGCTGGGGCGATGACGCGCCCGAACAGGTGGTGCTGGTCACCGCCGGTGTGGACGTGCAAGGCGATCGCCTGGAAATCGAAGTCAAAGGCTGGGGCGTCGGCGAGGAATGCTGGTCACTGGATTACCGCGTGTTTTACGGCGATCCGGCGCAGGATTCCGTGTGGCAGGATCTCGATGCGTATTTGCAAAAACCGATCCGAAGCAAGTTAGGCGTTCAGCTAAATATCGCCTGCGTGTGTGTGGACTCGGGCGGTCATCATACGCAGATGGTCTATGAATTTTGCGGCAACCGCGCGCTGCGCGGCGTGTTCCCGGTAAAGGGCGTAAGCCAGCCGGCCAAACCGCTGATCGGCAGGCCGACCCGCAATAACCGCTACAAGCTGCGCCTCTATCCGATCGGAACGGATACGGCCAAGGAAATGATCTATAGCCGCCTGCGTATCACCGAGCCGGGCGCGGGCTATTTTCACTTCCCGTCAGAGCGCGACCGCGAATATTTCCTCCAGTTGACGGGGGAAAAGCAGGTGTTGCGCTTTGCTAAGGGCGTTGCCAAGCGCGAATGGATCAAAATTCGTGCGCGAAACGAGGTTTTAGACTGCACCGTGTACGCTTTTGCGGCCTTTAAGCTGCTTAATCCCAATTTGGCACAATTAGCAGACGAGATCGAAAAAACGCCACGCAACGTGCCCGAACGCCCTGATCAAGAAGCACAATCTAACCCCAAAAACCAAGCGTGGATACCGCGCATGGACAACTGGCTATCGAGGTAAGCAATGGCATTTACACAAACTCAACTGGATGCGCTGGAGGAAGCTATCGCCTCCGGCACGCTCGAGGTGCGCGTGGGCGACAAGTCCGTGCGCTACCAGTCGGTGGCGGAACTGATCAAGGCGCGCGACCTGATCCGCGATCAGTTAAGCGCCGCCGCCGATGCGCCTAAGAGCCGCGCATCATTCGCCTCCTTCGTAAAGGATTAGTCTATGTGGATCGATGATTTAATAGGCGTTTTTAATCCGGTTTCGGCGGTAAAGCGCAAGCAGGCACGCATGGCGCTTAACTTGGTGGCGCGCGCCTATGAAGGCGCGAAAACCGGCAGGCGGATCGACGATTGGCTAACCTCCGGCGCCTCGGCCAATACCGAGATTTCCGGTGCGGGTTCACGCCTGCGCGAACGGGCACGCGACCTAGTGCGCAATAATCCTTACGGCAGCAAGGCCGTGGAGATATTCGTCGGCAACGCGATCGGCACCGGCATTATCCCGCAGGCGCGCACGTCATCGACGCGCCTGAATAAGCAAATCATGGACGCTTGGGAATTATGGACAAGCGTGTGCGATTTTGACGGCGATCTCGATTTTTACGGGATGCAGGCGCTGGTGGCACGCGCGATGTTTGAAAGCGGCGAATGCTTTATCCGCTTCCGCGATACCAGCTTTGTCGAAAACAGCGTGGTGCCGTTTCAAATTCAAGTCCTCGAGTCGGATTTCCTTGATACCACGAAAACGAATCTGCAATCCGGCACCAATTATATCAACCAGGGCGTCGAGTTTGATGCAAAAAACCGGCGCGTGGCTTACTGGATGTGGCCGCAGCACCCGGGCGAAAACGCGATCACGAAAATAAGCCAACAAAGCGTGCGCGTGCCCGCCGACCAGGTGGTGCATATTTTCCGCAAATCGCGCCCGGGACAGTTCCGCGGCGTCACCGCTTACGCTCCTTCGATGGTGCGGATGCGCGATCTCGACGGTTACGATGACGCCGAGCTATGGCGCAAGAAGATCGAGGCCTGCTTTGCCGCTTTCGTCGTGCAAAACAGCGGCGCGGATGGACCGATCGTGGGCAACGTGGTGGTGAAAAACGGTCAAGGTGGCAGCGGCCAGCCCGCCGCGCCGCAAAAGGTGGAGGAATTCCGCCCGGGCATGATCGAATATCTCCAGCCCGGCGAGGACGTGCGCTTCGGCAACCCGAGCAGCGACGGCAATTATGAATCCTACGAGCGGGTGCAGCTGCACGCGATCGCCGCAGGCCTCGGTATCACTTACGAGCAGCTGACCGGCGATTTAAGCCAGGTGAATTACAGCAGCCTGCGCGCAGGTTTGCTGGAATTCCGCCGCCTGATCGAAACGCTGCGCTGGCATGTGTTCATTCCGAAAATGTGCAACACGGTGTGGCGGCGCTTTATCGACCGCGCCTATATCGCCGGGATCATCAGCAAGCAGGATTACGCGGTGAGTTGGACGCCGCCGAAATTCGAGATGATCGATCCATTCAAGGATGCGCAGGCCGACACGCTGATGATCAGGAACGGCACCATGACGCTGAAAGAAGCGATCGCACGCCAGGGCTTCGATCCCGACAAGCAAATCGAGGAAATCGCCGCCACCAACAAGCTGCTCGATGACAAGGGCATCATCCTCGATTGCGATCCCCGTTACACCGCGAAAAGCGGCACTCAACAACAACCCGACCAAGGAGGCACCAATGAAAAACCCGCAAACGTCAAGAAAACCAAGCAACTCGAGCTTGCCCTCGATGGAGAGGGTGAGCCTTCCGCTACAGACCCGGCTGGCGCAGCTTGACGAGGCGCAAGCCGGGGCGGAAGACCGCACCTTCAACATGATTTTCACCACCGGCGCGATCGTCCGCAAATACGATTTCATGACCGGCGAAATGTATGACGAAGAACTGGTGGTAAGCCCCGAAACCGTGCGCCTCGGGCGGCTCAATTCCGGTGCCGCGCCGGTGCTTGATACTCACAGCGATTACGCGCTCGAGAATATCAAGGGCGTGGTGCTGGCGGGCACGGCGCGCATCGAGGGCGGGCTGGGTTATGCCAGCTTCAAGGTCGATGGCGGCGCGGAAAACGAATCGGTTATCCGAAAAATTCAGAATGGAATCATCCGAAATGTCAGTGTCGGCTATCGCGTGCATAAGCGCGAAGTCATCAGGAACGAAGGCGCGGTGCCGCTTTATCGCGCAATCGATTGGGAGCCTTACGAAGTATCGCTGGTTCCCATAGGGGCGGATGCAGGCGCTGGCATCCGCTCCAACCCTCACATTTTCCCATGTGAGGACGTTACCATTTCAACCCCCACAAAGGAGACTCGTACTATGAAGAACAACGCAACCAATCCGCAGGAACCGCAAACCGCTCCTGCAACCAACCCGGCAGAAAATCCGCCTGCGGATAATCCTGCCACTCCCCCGGTAGAACCACCGGCGAATCCCGCGCCGGAGCCGGAAGGCGAGCCTGATCCCGCCCACCCGGAACATCAGCGCGCCGAAGGTATGCGCCTGGAGCGTGGCCGCATTACGGAGATCCAAAAGATCACCCGCGCCGCCATGTTGCCCGATACCTTCGCGCAAAAACTGGTGACCGACGGCGTGACTATTCCCAATGCCCGTAAAGCGGTATTGGACGAAATGGCGCGGCGCAGCGGCGAAGGCGGCGAAATCCGCACCCATGTCAGCATCACCCGCGACGAATTGGATTCGGCGCGCGCGATGGTGGAAAACGCGCTGCTTCACCGGCATAATCCCAAAGCCTACCAACTGGACAATGGCGCGCGTGAATTTCGCGGTATGTCCTTGATGGAGATCGGGCGCGATCTGCTCGAGCGGCGCGGCGTGCGAACGCGCGGCATGTCGAAGTCCGAAATGGCCGGTATTATGCTCGGCCTGGACACGCGCGGTGGCCTTCACAGCACGAGCGATTTCCCCTTCATCCTGGCAAACGTGGCGAACAAAACGCTACGCAGCGCCTATGAAGCGGCACCGCAGACGTTCAAGCCTTTCAGCCGTCAAACCACCAACCCCGACTTTAAGAACATCGCCCGCACGCAGCTGGGCGATGCGCCGTCACTCGATAAGGTAAACGAGTCCGGCGAATTTAAGCGCGGGACTGTGGGTGAAGCGCGCGAGCAATATGCGCTTGCTACCTACGGCAAGGTGGTGGCGATCACGCGCCAGACGATCATCAATGATGATCTCGCGGCGTTTACTCGCCTGCCTGAAATGTTCGGGCGCGCCGCTGCCGACCTTGAAAGCGACACGGTGTGGGGCATCCTCACGGCCAATGCCGCGATGGGTGACGGCACGGCGCTTTTCCATGCTACGCATGGCAACCTTGCCGGTGCGGGCGCGGCGATCGCCGTGGCTCCGCTCGGTGACGGCCGTGCCGGTATGCGTAAGCAGAAAGGCTTGAACGGACGCTTTATCAACGTTATGGCCAAGTACCTGCTGGTGCCCGCCGCGATCGAAACGGTGGCCGAGCAATTCGTGACGCAGACCAACATCATCTATACGAAATCTTCGGATTATAACCCGTTTGCCAACAAGCTACAGGTTATCGCCGAGCCTCGCTTGGATGCTGCGTCACTTATTTCCTGGTATCTCGCCGCCGATCCCGCGCAGATCGACACGATCGAATATGCGTACCTGGAAGGTCAGGAAGGCGTGTA
>JANRKD010000018.1:0-39688 GCA_033763655.1 Alphaproteobacteria bacterium | reverse complement strand
TGGTTGGGGCGAGCCGGGATGACACGTGGGGTTGGGCGCTGGAGGCTGTGGGTTGGGTGTGTAACCCGTGGCGCTGGAGGCTATAGGTTGGGTGTGTAAACTGTGGGCTGTGGGTTGAGTGTGGGCTGTAACCCGTGGCTGAGGCCACTCACTTTTTTACTACGCGACACTCGACTCTCACCGCTCGATTCTAGCCACGCGACTCTCGACTCTTCCTTGGCTACCTAGCCCTCACCCGCCTCGCCGCATCCATGATGCGGCGAGGCGACCTCTCCCAAGGGAGAGGTAAAGGTTGCCGCGCGCACTTCTCGACTCTCGACTCTAGCTGCCGCTTCCCTCACCCCGGCCCTCTCCCGCTTGCGGGAGAGGGAGCGACTCCCCTCGTTGGCTACCGTCCTCTATTCACTTCACTTTCTTCGCTTCCTTTCTTCACTTCCTTCACTGGCTACTGGCTACTGACTACTGGCACCCCCTTTTACCGCTCGACTCTTCCTGCTTTTACCTATTCCAGCCGCGTCACGCTCACATAGGCGGTGCGGTTTGCGGGCAATGCCTTCAGCGCGGCGGCGGGGGTGGCGGCGTCCTTTGTGCGGGTGAGGGCGTAGGGCGGTATCACCAGACTGCGCTGCTCGCCTTTCGTGATGCCAAGCAGCCCCACATCCAGCCCGGCGGCCAGCGTGCGTGCGCCAAGAACAAGCGGCAATTCACCTGCGTAGGCCACCCCGCCCGAAGGCGACCAGATGGTAAGCTGCACGCGAATGCGCGCGCCGCAGGTGGCCCCGGCCCCCTGGCCTGTGGCATCGACCATCACTTTGAGGCCAAGGCCTGTCGGGGCGGCGGCGTTGTCGAACGCGCAAGGGTTATGCTGTAAAGAGGCCGGGTTCAGCCGGCGTTTCCAGCGCTCGATATCGGTCATCTCGGCGAGGGCGGGGTAGCTTTCTTTCGTGATGGGCGGGACAACCGACCCGGTGACGGCGGCGGGGGGTGTCGTCGTCCGGCCAACCTCGCTGGCGCTGAAAATCACGTAGCCCAGCGCGAGCAGGAACATCCAACTAAGCCAACGCGGGAACATGACAGCCTCCTTCGAATACACGAACACGTGTAGCAGCGCGCAGGCCTTACAACAAGCGCCGGAACAGCAGATCACCCGTACGCAGGCCAGATTAGACGTTAAACCGGAAATGGAAGACGTCGCCATCCTGCACGAGGTAATCCTTGCCCTCAAGCCGTAGTTTGCCTGCTTCTTTGGCACCCTGCTCGCCGCCCAGAGCGATATAATCGGCGCAGGCGATGGTCTCGGCGCGGATGAAGCCTTTTTCGAAATCGGTATGGATCACGCCCGCCGCTTCAGGCGCTGTCGCCCCGCGCCGCACCGTCCAGGCGCGGGCCTCTTTTGGCCCAATGGTGAAGAAGGTGAGGATGTCGAGCAGCGTAAAGCCGGTGCGCACGATGCTGGTCAGCCCCGTTTCCTTGAGGCCTAAATCGGCGAGGAATTCCTGCTTTTCGTCGTCGGTCAGCCCGGCCATTTCCGATTCGATCTTGGCCGAGATAATCACTGCCTCGGTGCCTTGTTTTCTGGCCATGGCCATGGCCATTTCGGAGAGTTCATTGCCGGTTGCGGCGGAGGCCTCATCGACATTCAAAATATACATCGCCGGTTTGCTGGTGAGCAGCTGCAAGGCGCGCACGCGCTTGGCTTCTTCGCGGTCGGCGGGTTTATAGAGGCGCGCGGGTTTGCCCTCACGCAGCAAGGCGAGAATCGGCGTGGCGAGGGTCACCAACGCCTGTGCTTCCTTATCGCCGCCTTTGGCTTTTTTGGCGTTGTTCTCAACGCGCTTTTCGAGGCTTTCCAAATCCGCAATTGCTAATTCCAGCTCGATGATTTCCGCGTCGCGCAGCGGATCGACCGTGCCCTCGACATGGGTAATGTCGTCGTCGTGGAAGCAGCGCAGCACATACATCACCGCATCGACTTCGCGGATATGGGCGAGGAATTTATTGCCCAACCCTTCGCCCTTGGACGCGCCGCGCACAAGGCCCGCAATATCGACAAACTCCAGTTGGTTGGGGATGATGGTCGCCGACCCGGCAATCTCGGCCAGTTTGCTCTGGCGGTCGTCGGGCACCGCGATGCGGCCGACATTTGGCTCGATGGTGCAGAACGGATAGTTCGCAGCCTCGGCTGCCTGCTGCGAAAGCAGGGCGTTAAACAAGGTTGATTTGCCCACATTGGGTAGGCCAACAATACCGCAATTAAATCCCATGAGTGTATCCTTCAATTGCGCCCGGGATTTTCTCTTGAAAATCCCATGGCGGGTCGCGCGCGCGGGTGAATGGCGCCGCTTGTAGCAGAGTTGAGGCGGTAGAGTCGAGGCTTGAGTTTATGCCCTCACCCGAAATCCCTTTAGAGGATTTCGACCTCTCCCAAGGGAGAGGTTAAAGCGACTGCCCCGTCGCCGCCCAATCTTTGAGGAATTGTTCGAGGCCTTTATCCGTCAGCGGGTGGTTGACGAGTGCTTTAATGACCGAAGGCGGCGCGGTCATCACATGCGCGCCCATTTTGGCGCTTTCGACGATATGCATCGGGTTGCGCACGCTGGCGACCAGCACCTGCGTTTCGAACTCGGGGTAGTTGTTGTAGATGGTGACAATATCCTGAATCAGTGTCAGCCCGTCGGTGCCCACATCATCAAGCCGGCCGACGAACGGCGAAATGAAGGTCGCCCCCGCTTTGGCGGCCAGCAGCGCCTGCGCCGCCGAAAAACACAGGGTCACGTTCACCATAATGCCCTGACGGGTGAAGTGCTTACAGGCCTTAAGCCCGGCCATGGTGAGCGGCACTTTGATGGTGACGTTCTTGGCAATTTTGGCAAGGTCTTCGCCCTGACGCACCATGCCCTCGTAATCGGTCGCCACTACTTCGGCGGAGACGGGGCCGTCGGTGATGGCGCAAATCTCGGCAATGGTCTGCTTAAAATCGCGCCCGGATTTTTTGATGAGCGAAGGGTTGGTGGTCACCCCGTCGAGCAGGCCGGTATCGGCCAGTTCGCGGATGTCGGCGATGTCGGCAGTATCAACGAAGAATTTCATGGCAACCCCTTTTTGTCGTTGCGAGCGATGGCGAAGCACTCCATCGTGTGCGCATGGTCAGGATGAACAATCACGTCGCGGCGCTTTCCGCCATGACGCTTTGGGAGCTTTTAGTGTGACAGGCTCAATTCCGCAAGCAACCTCTCGTGCGGCGATTCTCATGCCCGCATTGGTGGAAAGCGCGTTTGATTATCTGGTACCTGAAGCGACCCCCGAAGGTGCGCTGGTCGAGGCGACGCTCGCCTCGCGCGCGTTGGTGGGTGTGGTTTGGGGCGCCGCCGCAGTGGCGGATAAGGCGCCTGCGCCTAAAAAAATGTTCACGCTGAAGCCGATCAGCCGCGTCCTGACCGGGATACCGCCATTGCGGCCTGAATTTCGCGCCTGGATTGACTGGGTGAGTGATTTCACCCTTGCCCCCAAAGGGGCGGTGCTTAGCCTCTGCGGCCTGGCCCATGCCGCCAAAACGACGCGCAAACACTATGTGCCGCCGGTGTTCACCTGCAACCTGCCGACCCTCACCGCAGGGCAACAGGCGGTGGTGGAAGCCTTGCGCGAGGCGATGCCGTGGGCTGCGTCATCCCCGGGAAGGCCGTCGGTTAAGCCCATCCTGCTTGATGGGGTGACCGGCTCGGGCAAAACGGAGGTATATTTTCACCTGATGGCGCAGGTGCTAGCGGCAGGAGTCAGCGCTGTTGGGCGCGAAGGGGGGGCAAGCCCCTTGTCCACTCACGGTGATGATGATGCACCGCGTAGCGCTGTGCGCGAGCCGCGTGCGGCAGGGGTCAGCGCCCCTTGGCGCGAAGGGGGGGCAAGCCCCCCTTCCAATCAAATACTCATCCTCCTTCCCGAAATCGCCCTGACCCACCAATGGCTCGCCCGCTTCGAGGCGACATTCGGTGCGGCACCGGTCGTCTGGCATTCACGCATGACGCCTGCTGCTAAAGCGCGGGCCTGGCAGGCGGTGGCGCGTGGCGAGGTGCCGATTGTCGTCGGCGCGCGGTCGGCGCTGTTTTTGCCCTTTGCCAACCTGCGGCTGATTATCGTCGATGAGGAGCACGACCCGAGCTACAAGCAGGAGGAGGGTGTGCTCTACCATGCGCGCGATATGGCGGTGGCGCGTGCGCAGTTTGAGGGTGTCCCGATTCTGCTGGCGAGCGCCACCCCGTCGCTTGAGACGCTCGAAAATGTACGCAACGGCAAATACCGCGCCTTCCGCCTGCCCGAGCGGTTCGGGGCGGCGGGCCTGCCAACGGTGAAGCTGGTCGATTTGCGCCGCGATACGCCCGAACGCGGCGACTTCATCGCTCCTTCCGTCAGAGCGGCGATGCTCGAAACGCTGGCGCGCGGCGAACAGGTGCTGTTTTTCATGAACCGCCGGGGGTATGCGCCGCTGCTCTTGTGCCGCACCTGCGGCCACCGCTTCCAATGTGACGATTGCTCGGCATGGCTGGTGGTGCATGAGAAAAAAGCAGGGGGTCGGGCGCTTCATTGCCACCATTGCAATCACCGCGAACCGATGCCCACCACCTGCCCCGCCTGCAACGCCGGGGGTGACATGCTGGCGCCCTGCGGCCCGGGGGTCGAGCGCATTGCGCAGGAGGTGCGCAGTTATTTTGTGAGTGGTAGTGATGAGGTGAGCATTGTAGATGAGGTGAGCGCGCGTCGCTGCGCTGGCCGCAGTCAGCCAAGGCTCGCCGTCCTTTCCTCCGACGAGGCGGTTGCCGCCGAAACCTGGGCCGCCATCGAGGCGGGCGAGGTCGATATTATCGTCGGCACGCAAATGGTGGCCAAAGGGCATCATTTCCCGAAGCTGACGCTGGTTGTCGTCGTCGATGCCGATGTCGGGCTCGATGGCGCGGATCTGCGGGCGGGCGAGCGCAGCTACCAGTTATTGCACCAGCTCGCCGGGCGGGCCGGGCGCGGCGACCACGCAGGCACCGTGCTGGTGCAGACCTTCAACCCGCAGCATGCGGTGATGCAGGCGCTCGTCGCCCATGACCGCGACCGCCTGATGGCGCTGGAGGCAGGAGAGCGTCAACGGGGCAACTGGCCGCCGTTTGGCCAGTTGGCCGCCATCCTGCTCGACGGGGTGAACGAAGCGAACGTCCGCGCCGCCGGGCAGATGCTGGCCCGCACCGCCCCCGACGATACGCGGCTGCGTGTGCTTGGCCCGGCCCCGGCCCCGCTGTCGCGGCTGCGCGGGCAATACCGCTACCGCCTGCTGGTCAAGGCCGAAAAAACCATTCGCCTGCAGGCCACTCTGCGGCACTGGCTTACCGGCCAAAAATTCCCCGGTGTGCGCATCAAAGTCGATGTGAATCCGTATTATTTTATGTAGTTATTGCTGGCGCTCAGGCGGCGCGCAGCCTTTCGGCCTCAATGGCCGTGGCGCTTCGCAAGGGCCTGCGCCCTTGCGAAACTTCGCGGGTGGCGCCATTAATCCCGCTTTCTGAGATGGCTATTGTCCGCGCTTGCGTGCGCCTAACAGGCAATTCATTTGACGCCGCACCGGCAGTTGCTTAAACCCCTCGCGAAGCTAACCCCATGAAGCACGAGGCCCCCATGCACACGTTCGACGCCATTAAAACCCGCCGCGCCGTCAAACATTACGACCCCGCGCACCGTTTCACCGCGCAGGAAGAGGCGCAGCTGATCGAGCTGGCGATGCAGGCCCCTTCATCGTTCAACATTCAGCACTGGCGGCTGGTCAAGGTCAGCGATGCGGGCCTGCGTCAGCAGATTCGCGCCGCCGCCGTCGATCAGGCGCAGGTGACCGACGCTTCGCTGCTCTACGTCATTTGCGCTGACGTCAAGGCATGGGAGAAAAACCCCGCCCGCTACTGGCGCAATGCGCCCAAGGCCGCGCAGGATATTCTGGTGCCGTGGATCCGCCCGTTCTACGAGAACAACGAACAATTGCAGCGCGACGAGGCGATGCGCTCAGTCGGGTTTATCGCCCAGACCCTGATGCTCGCCGCCCGCGCGATGGGCTATGATTCCTGCCCGATGATCGGCTTTGATGCCGCCAAAGTGGCCGAAATCATCCACCTGCCTGCCGATCATGTGGTGGGGATGATGCTCGCCATCGGCAAGGCGACGCAGCCTGCCTGGCCCAAACCCGGCTTTATCGAAACCTCGGAAATGGTGCTTGAAAATAGCTTTTAACCGGAAGCGCTACGCTTCACCCACCGTGTCGAGCAGGGCAATTTCGAGCGCCTGCTCGACCGTGTTACCGCCCCAGAGCACCGACTGGAACGCCGGGTAGAAGCGGTTGCACTCGCTCATCGCGATGTCGAGCAAATCTTCGAGCTGTTCGCTGGTGACGCCCTGGCCGCCGCGCAGCAGCAGCGCATGACGGAACATCACCATGCCGTCCTCGCTGCCCATGTCGAAATGGCCGAGCCACATTTTCTCGTTCACGGCGGCCAGCAGCGGGTGGATTTTGCTGCGCGATTTCCCGGGGATTTTGGCGTCGTAAGCGCAGGAGAAAATCAGTGCCCCAAGATCGGGCTGCCAGGCAAACCAGATGCGGAAATTACACCAGCTGCCCTGCACTTCGGCGACCAGTTCTTCATCCACCGGGCGATCGCATAACCAGTCGCGGTCGAGGATGAGTTGTTCGGCAAGGTCGAGGGGGTTGTTGGAGGGAAAGGTGAAATCGGCGAGTTGAACGGCGGACATGTGCTCTCCTCAAAAGAATGACCGGGTTGCTTGGCCGAAAGGTCTGTCCATGCTCTTCACGGTTCGCGTGCGGCACCAGTCGAGAGAAACACAGCAGGCCTGAAAAATCCATCAAAATATGGTGGGGCTGTGGAGAATGGCGACTAGGGGTGGTAGTGTTTCGGAGCGCCACGCGCCGGGTGCATTGGAAAAAGCGCTAAGCCTTCCGCTTTTCGATTTCGGCCCGCAATGCCGCGTTTTCCTCGCGGGCTTTCTGCGCCATCGCCCGCACCACCTCGAACTCCTCGCGGGTGACGAACTGCCCGCGCGCCATCAGCCGCGCGATTTTATCGCTGACCAGCGTTTCGACTTCGCGGCGCAGATCCATCAGCGTCCCAGCGGCACCTGAAGCCATTTTCGCGAAATCCTCGAACAGTTTGGAATCTTTCTGCATGGGGCATACTTAGAGCAATCCGCGCCGGGAGTCGAGGGTCGCGTGAGGGGCGGCATCGTTTTGTGGATTTTAAGCTGCGCCCTTTGCACAGAAATGCGCGATTAGCGGGGCAAGGGATGCTTTTTTCTCGACTCTCGACTCCCGGCGCGGATTACTCTAAGCTGGAACAAAGGGCAGGGGTGGTTCTATGAAACGTGTTTTAGTCACCGGTGGCGCAGGTTTTATCGGCAGCAACATCGCCGGGACACTCGCCGATTATACCGATTACCGCGTGGTGGTGGTGGATGCGTTCGGCTCCAGCGAAAAATGGCGCAACCTCAGCAAACACCGCATTTATGAAATCATCTCGCCCGGCGAGGTATTTTACTGGCTGGAATCCAACAAAATCGACCTCGACGCCATTATCCATATGGGGGCGATTTCGAGCACCATCGAAACCAATGTCGATCTGATTCTCGAAACCAACTTCACCCTGTCGCGCGGGCTGTGGAACTGGGCGGCGCAGAACAAAAAGCGCTTTATTTATGCGTCGTCGGCCGCCACCTACGGCGCGGGTGAGGCCGGGTTCAGCGACGACAATGCGATTGAGGCCCTCACCCGGCTGCGCCCGCTCAATGCCTATGGCTGGAGCAAACAACTGTTCGATCAGTTCGTGGCGATTGCCACCGCCGGCGGCAGCGACAAAATCCCCGCGCAATGGGCGGGCCTCAAGTTTTTCAACGTCTACGGCCCGAACGAATACCACAAGGGCGAACAACGCTCGGTCATCAGCCAGATTTACCCGCATGCGAAATATGGCCGCCCGGTGAAGCTGTTCAAGTCCTACCGCGATGATTACAAGGATGGTGGCCAGTTGCGCGACTTTATCTACGTCAAGGACTGCGTGCGCGTGATTATCTGGCTGCTCGGCAACCCGGCGGTGAACGGGCTGTTCAATCTCGGGACGGGAAAGGCCCGCAGCTTCACCGATCTGGCCAATGCTGCCTTCGCCGCCGTCGGCAAGCCTCCGGCCATCCATTATATCGACATGCCCGAGGAAATCCGCGCCAAATACCAGTATTACACGCAGGCTGATATGAGCCGTCTGCGTGCCGCCGGCTATACGGAAGCGTTTCACTCGCTCGAAGACGGGGTGAAGGATTATGTGCAAACATTCCTCGCAAAAGACGACCAGTATTTTTAGGGTGCATGGGTTAGTATTTACTAAACCCCTAACCATCAGGCGCTAGCATGACCTTCCCCGACATTTCCCCGATTGCGTTTGAAATGGGCCCGCTGGTCATCCGCTGGTATGCGCTGGCCTATGTGGTGGGCATCTTGCTGGCGCAGCGTTACATCCTCCGGCTCGATGCACGCCACACGCCCGCTCTGCTTTCTGCCCGCGCCCGCGATGACATGGTGCTCTATGCCGTGTTTGGGATTATTCTGGGCGGCAGGCTGGGCTATGTGTTGTTCTATAACTTTTCCTATTATATAGATAATATCCCAGAAGTTCTGCATATATGGCAAGGCGGCATGTCATTTCATGGCGGCGCGCTGGGGGTGGCGCTGGCCTTTACCCTTTTTGCGCGAAGATTTAAAATTAATCTATTGAAAATAATGGATTTACTCGCAGTCGCAACCCCGGTTGGCCTGTTTTTCGGCCGGTTGGCCAATTTTGTCAACGGCGAGCTGTATGGAAGGGTGACGACGCTGCCCTGGGGCATGGTCTTTCCGCGCGGCGGGCCGCTGCCGCGCCACCCCAGCCAACTCTACGAGGCGGGGCTGGAGGGGCTGGCGCTCGGGGTGCTTCTCTGGCTGCTGGCCACGCGCAGCGACGCCATGAAACGCCCGGGAATCCTCAGTGGCGTGTTCATCGCCGGTTATGGGCTGGCGCGGTTTACGGTCGAGTTTTTTCGCGAACCGGATGCGCAGCTCGGCACGCTGACGCTGGGCCTGAGCATGGGGCAATGGCTCTCCGTCCCGATGCTGCTGGTCGGCGGTGCGCTGGCCCTGCGCGGGATGCGCAAAGAGGGGAAGAAAATTGCATGACTCAAAATGATTATGAGATATTAATCAGTAAATTAATTTGTTATCTTCCTGTGCATTCCGGCCGCAGGGGCGGGCAACGGTTCCACCGTGTCTGCGTGGCGCGATGAGCCCGCTCACCGCGATTATCCGCGAGAAAATCGCCACTGACGGCCCGATCAGCTTTGCCGATTACATGGCGCTGGCGCTGGCCCATCCCGAACATGGCTATTACATCAAACGCGACCCGTTCGGGCTGGCGGGCGATTTCATTACGTCGCCGGAAATATCCCAGATTTTCGGCGAGATGATAGGGCTGTGGTGCGCGCAAATGTGGATGCAGCGTGGTTGCGGGCCGATCAGCCTCGTTGAGTTAGGCCCAGGGCGGGGTTCGCTGATGGCGGATGTGCTGCGGGCGACCAAAACCATGGCGGGCTTCCACGAGGCCATTACCATCCATATGATTGAGACCAGCCCGGTGCTTGCCCACGCGCAATACACGCGCCTGCGCGATGCCCACCCGCGCATCGAGTGGCTCGACCGGGTGGAGGCGCTGCCCGACAGCCCCACCCTGCTCATCGCCAACGAGTTTTTCGACGCGCTGCCGGTGAAACAATATGTGATGAGCGAGAACGGTCTGCGCGAACGCCGCGTCGGCTGGGACGAAGCCAGCCAGAGCTTTGTGTTCACCCTCACCGAAGCGGGGCTGGGGCTGGCCAAATCCGGCACTGCCATTCCCGTGGGCACGGTGATGGAGCATTCGCCGATGAGCCGCAGCATCATGCGCCAGCTGGCGGGGCATCTGCGCACCCATGGCGGCGCGGGGCTGATTATTGATTACGGCTATCTCGGCGAGGCGCACCACGACACGGTGCAGGCGATACGGGCGCATGTGTTCCACCCCGTACTGCGCGCCCCCGGCGAGGCGGATATCACTGCCCATGTCGATTTCACCAGCCTGATGGACATCGCCCGCGCGGCGGGCCACGGGGTGCCGCCGCTGGTGAATCAGGGCGAATTTCTCCTGCGCATGGGCGCGCAGTTGCGGCTGGAGATGCTGCTGCGGCAGGCGACGCCCGCCCAGCGCGAACCGCTGATTGCCGGGCTGGAGCGCCTTATCTCGCCGCACGCGATGGGCGAATTGTTCAAGGTCATGGGCTTTGCGAGCGACCCACGGCTGGAGCTGCCCGGGTTTACCGCCGGGCAGGATTGACGCACCGCGCGCAACTATGGTTTAACTGCCTTATGCTCCCACCATTTCACACCCACCCCCTGCTTGATTCACCGGCGATTGCCCATGGTTTTTTTGGCCGCAAAGGTGGCGTCAGCGCCGGGCTGTATGCCGGGCTAAACTGCGGTTTGGGCAGTCGCGACCGGCAGACGGATGTCGCGGAAAACCGGGCGCGGGTGACGCTTGCCCTCGCCATGCCGCCCGAAAAACTTTGCACGCTTTATCAGGTGCATTCCGCCGAGGCGGTGGTGGTGCGCGCCCCCTGGGACGGCACACCGCCTGAGGCCGATGCGCTGGTCAGTAACATCGCCGGGCTGACCCTTGGGATTTTAACCGCCGATTGCGCGCCGATATTATTGGCCGACCATGCTGCCGGGGTCATCGGCGCGGCGCATGCAGGCTGGAAAGGCGCTGTCCATGGCGTCATCGAAAGCACCCTGCGGGCGATGGAAACCCTCGGTGCGACACGCGCAGGCATCGCGGCGGTGGTCGGCCCGTGCATTGCGCAGGCCAGCTACGAAGTCGGCGATGAATTTCGCGCCCGCTTTGCCGTTTCGGAGCAATCGCGGTTTTTCATCCCCGGCGCGCGGGCGGATCACTACCAGTTCGACCTGCCCGCGTATGTCGCCGCACGGTTGCGCGACACAGGCTTGCAGCGCGTGGCCATCCTTGCTATGGATACGGCCAGTGACCCCGGGCAGTTTTTCAGCTATCGCCGTGCGACGCTTCGTGCCGAGCCGGATTATGGCCGCCAGATCAGCGCGATTGGGTTGCGACCTTAAGGAGAACCCCGATGACGATACTGCCCTTTGACGACCGCGACGGATTGATCTGGCTTGATGGCGCGATGGTGCCCTGGCGCGAGGCGAAAACCCATGTGCTGACCCATGGCCTGCATTACGGCTCCTGCGTGTTTGAGGGTGAACGCGCCTATAGCGGCAGAATCTTCAAAAGCCGGGAACATAGCGAACGCCTGCACAAATCGGCGGAATTGCTGGGCTTTGCCATTCCCTACGACGTGGACACGCTCGAAGCCGCGAAGGCTGAGGTGCTGCGCGCCAACAATATGACCGACGGCTATGTCCGCCCGGTAGCCTGGCGTGGCAGCGAAATGATGGCGATTTCCGCGCAGCAGACCAAAATCCATGTGGCGATTGCCAGCTGGGTATGGCCGAGCATGTATAAAACCGACATCAAGGAAAAAGGCATCCGCCTGATGCATGCGGACTTCAAACGCCCCAGCCCCGAATCGGCGCCGGTCGCCAGCAAGGCGGCGGGACTCTACATGATTTGCACCATCAGCAAGCATAAGGCCGAGAAACACGGCTTCGACGACGCGCTGATGCTCGATTACCGGGGCTATCTTGCGGAAGCGACGGGTGCCAATCTGTTTTTGGTGATCGACGGCGAAGTCCACACGCCCAAGGCCGATTGCTTCCTCGACGGCATCACCCGCCGCACCGTGATTGCGCTGGCGCGCGAACAGGGCATTGTCGTGCATGAGCGCCATATCAAGCCCGAGGAGCTGGCGCGCGTGCAAGAGGTGTTCCTGACCGGCACGGCGGCGGAAATTACACCGGTGAGCGAGATTGACGGCCAGAAATTCGTGGTGGGCAGTGTCACCCGGACGCTGATGGCTTCCTACAGCGCCC
This sequence comes from Alphaproteobacteria bacterium, assembly GCA_033763655.1. Lineage (GTDB taxonomy): Bacteria > Pseudomonadota > Alphaproteobacteria > Rickettsiales > UBA3002 > QFOX01. The sequence continues at coordinate 27,594 of JANRKD010000018.1, read as the reverse complement.
TCACCCGTGCCCACGCGAAAGCGGCGGCTTAGCGCAGATGTTTCAGGCTGGCGCGGCTGTAGGAGGCGGCGCTGGTAAGGGCAAGCAGGGCCGAGGCGTAAAGCAGCGGCAGGCCGAGCTCCGTCCATGGCGGCAGGTCGCCATAGGCGCCGCGCGCCAGCAGCAGCGCAATTGCAAGCATTTGCAGTGCGGTTTTCCATTTGCCACCGCGCGAGACAGGCAGGGAGATTTGCCGGTTGGCAAGGAATTCGCGCAAGCCCGCAATGTAAAGCTCACGCAGCAGAATCACCACCACCGGTGGGAACAGCGCGGCAGGCGACGCGGCGGCGGCATCCCACAGCAGGTAGAGCAGCATCAGCGCCACCAGTAATTTATCGGCCACCGGGTCGAGCAGGGCGCCCAGTGGCGACACGGCCTGCCAGCGGCGCGCGAGATAGCCGTCGAGAAAGTCGGTGAGGGCGGCGGCGATAAAAATCCACAGCAACGCCGCGTTCCATGCCGGGGCGGCCAGCATCAGCAGAAGGCAGACCGGCACCGCCGCCACCCGCGCGAAGGTAAGCAGATTGGGAATCTGCTGCCGGGAAAACATCAGGCGGTCGCCGACGTTGCCTGCGGCGCGCGCTGCTGGTAGAGCGCGGCGAAATCCATCGGCTCAAGCTGGAGTGGTGGGAAGCCGCCGTCGCGGGTCAGGTCGGCCACGACGCGCCGCGCGAAGGGGTAAAGCAGTTGCGCGCCCTGAATGAAAATGGCCGATTCCAGCGCCGCATCGGGGATGCCCTGCATCTCGATGACACCGGCATAGACGACATCGCACAGGAAAACGGTAGTTTTTTCGGCCACCGCGCGGGTCGCGATGTGGATGGAAAGCTCAAAGACGCTTTCGTCGAGCCGCTGGGCGCCAAGGTTGATGGAGACGTCCATTTGCGGTGCGTCACGCAGTGAGAAAATGCTTGCCGGCGCGCGCGGATTCTCGAAGGATAAATCCTTAATATACTGCGCGCGCAGAAAAATGGCGGGTTTATCTGCCGCCGCAGGAGGGGGGGGAGTCTGGGTCATTATCGGCCTTTCACCTTGTATTTTTCAGCGTTTTGTCTATATCACAGGGGACGCGCTGTCGACTGGTAAATGAAACAGGTAAATGAAACCGGCGGCGCAGGTAAGGCAGGCAAAAATGGACGGCGGACTTCCCTACGGCGACATCATCGTAATCGGTGCGATTGCGGCGTTCATCCTGCTGCGCTACCGCAGCATGCTGGGCGAGCAGCGTGGGCGCGACGAGCCGCAGCAACCCAGCGCCGCGCCGGTGAGCACGCGCGAACGGGTGGTGCAGTTGCCATTGTTGCGCGCTGCCGCGCCGCTGGCCGAAAAGCCGGCGGATTTCAGTAACCACCGTGCGCCGCTGGCGGAGCAGTTTATCGCCATGCGCGCCGTTGACCACGCTTTCAGCCCCGACGAATTCCTGCAGGGCGCGCGGGCGGCGTATGAAATGGTCATCGGCGCTTTCAGCAAACGCGACCGCGAGACGCTGAACATGCTGCTTTCGCCCGAGATGTATAAGAGCTTCACCCTCTCGCTTGACGATGCGCAGCGGGAAAAACGCTTTAACGATACGACGCTGGTCGCCATCAACAAGGCGGAAATCGTCGCCGCCAAGCTGGCCGGCACGCAGGCCACCCTTACGGTCGATTTTGTCAGCGAGCAGATTCACCTGATCCGCGACGAGGCCGGGGGCATCCTTGAAGGCGACCCCTCGCAGCAGGTGAAGGTCGAAGATAGCTGGGTGTTCACCCGCAACCTCAGCAGCGCCAGCCCCAACTGGGTGATTATCGAAACTTAGGGCCGCTGCCACGCGGTGGCTTTGGGGCATCACCTGCCGTTAAATCCGCCGCTTCCGACGCCTACGGGCGCCGCCACGCCGTGCCTGTTGCATAAAAACCTGCTAGCGTTCCGCCATGAGCACCGTTCCCCAACACGACGTTTTAGGCACTGAAATGACCAAAAAACTGGTCATCGAGTACCTGCAGGCCAATCCGCAATTCCTCGCCGAGCACCCCGAGCTGTTCGAGGTGCTGACCCCGCCCGAGCAGCAGCATGGCCGGGGCGTGATTGATTTCCAGTATTACGCCATCGACCATCTGCGGCGCGGCATGCGCAAAATGAAAGACCGTTTCCACGGGCTGGTGACCAGCGCCCGCGAAAATCTCTCGGTGCAGCAGCAGGTGCAGCGTGCCGTGGTTTCGACCATTCAGGCGCGCACGCTGGAGGAATTGCTTGAGGTGCTGACCACCGATCTGATGACCTGGTTCGATGTCGATATTGTCCGTCTGGCGATGGAATCGGACATGGCCGGGCTGTACGAAACCTACTACCACGAGGATAATTATTCCGGCATCTGCTTTGTGCCCAACGGCACGGCCAACGCGGTGTTGCTCGGCGAGGCGGTGCGGCTGATCGGCGACACGCAGGGCGAGCCGCCGATTGGCTTTGAAATGGTATTCGCCGATTGTTCGAGCCTGGTGCGTTCCTGCGCGCTGGTGCGCCTCGACCTGCCGACCATCAAGCGCCCGGCCATCCTTGCCTTTGGCGTGCGCCACGCCGACCGCTTCCACCCGCATCAGGGTGGCGAGATGCTTGGCTTCCTCGGCGAGGTGATGAGTATTGTCCTCGACCGCTGCCTGACCGAGAGCGATTTTACGGCGTAGCGGCGACGTCCCGGTATTTACTTTGCGGCGGCGGCGGGCTACGACATGAAGCGAGGATGCGTCGCCGGTATCCATGTGCCGGGCGCGCGAGGCATAAGGAAGCAGCATGACCACCCCCGTTCGACAGGCCGCCCCCACCCCGAGTGCCGCCGACGTGCAGGCGCATCTGCGCGGCTGGCTGAAGGAAATGGCGGCGGTGCGCCGCGCCAGCAACCACTCCATCGAAGCCTATCTGCACGATGTGTCGGGCTTCCTCGCCTTTCTCCACCAGCATAGCGACGACGCGGTGACGCTTGAAACGCTGGCCGTGCTCGAAGAACGCGACGTGCGCAGCTGGCTGGCCTACCGTGCCGGGCGCGGCTATGCCAAATCCAGCAATGCGCGGGCGTTGTCGGCGGTGCGCACGTTCTTTCGGCACCTGAATCAGCAGGCGGGTATCCGCAACCTTGCGGCGCTGCAGGTGCCTACGCCGAAGCTCGACAAGCCGCTGCCCAAGGCCCCAAGCGAAGCGCAGACCCGCGCCGCGCTCGATGGGCTTGTGGTCGAGCCGGATGCGCCATGGATCGGCGCGCGTGACCATGCCCTCGCCATGCTGCTGTATGGCTGTGGCCTCAGGGTAAGCGAGGCGCTGGCGCTGACGCTGGGTGACATCACGCTGGCGAGCGATTCGTTGCGCATCCTCGGCAAGGGCAAAAAAGAGCGGCAGGTGCCGCTGCTACCGATTATCCGTCAGGCTATCGTCGCCTACCTCGCGCAATCGCCGTATCACGAAGCGAAGTTCAACCGTCCCGAATCCTTCCCCCTCTTTGTCGGCCTGCGTGGGCGGCCTTTGCAGGCGGCGGTGTTCCAGCGGCGGGTGCAGCATTTGCGGCGCGCCTATGGCCTGCCCGAGAGCCTGACGCCGCACGCCCTGCGCCATGCGTTCGCCACCCACCTGCTGAGCAACGGGGCGGAGCTGCGCGACATTCAGGAGTTGCTGGGCCACGAAAGCCTGAGCACCACGCAGCGTTATACCCATGTCGATACGACGCGCCTGCTTTCGGCCTATAACGCCGCGCACCCGGGCGCTACGACCAAGTCGTAGCATGCTCTTAGTGTTGATTGAAGGGGACCTTGTCCCCTACGTCGCTACGCTCCTTACCCCTGCTGCAAGCGGCTCGGCCTTACGGCCTACGCGGCGAAACCATCGGCTATTCATTTACTAGTGCCCCCCGTAGGCACATTAAAAACTGAAGGGGTTTGGGGGTGATACCCCCATCAGCGCGCGGAGCGCTTCAAAGACTTCGCACCGCAGCATTCGTGCAGCATTTTATCTATGCTGCAGCGCCCTGCTATGGTGCGGCGCGGCGACGAATAAGGCAGATTTTCTGCGCGGTTTCTGCTACATTGAAGATGAGGGTATTCCTCAGAAAGTGTAAGGTTACTGTTATGAAAATGATTCATGTGATAACGTTGTTCCTCGTGATTTTCGGCGGGCTTCATTTTGCGCTGACCGGCTTTGGGATCAATCTGCTTACCGCCGTCTTCGGTGGTATGAACCTGACGATCCTGTACATCGTGATGGGTATTTCGACCATCTACCATGTGCTGCCTGTGCTCAGATCGCATCTGGCCGCCATTAAGTAAGGCAACGTCGGCGCGGCGCATCGCCGCTGCCGAGTGAGTCTGGCCCCATCACGCAAGTGGTGGGGCCTTTTTCGTTCAGTACGGTATGGGCGTGTGGGGGAGGGCGCCTGCGAATCGCCGTCAGGAAAATCTACCCCGCTACCGTAATCAGCCCCGTCTGCGGCGAGCTGGCACTGGCCTGTGCGCGCGGTGCCATTCGCCCGGCGCGGTAGGCCAGCCGCCCGGATTCAACCGCCAGCCGCATCGCCACCGCCATCTGCACCGGGTCGCGCGCCTGCGCAATCGCGGTATTCATCAGCACGCCGGCGCAACCCAACTCCATCGCAATTGCCGCGTCCGAGGCGGTGCCGACTCCGGCATCGACCAGAACGGGGATGCGTGCCTGCGCGACAATCCGGCGGATACGCTCGGGGTGGCGGATGCCCAGTCCCGAGCCGATCGGTGCGGCAAGCGGCATAATCGCTGCCACCCCGAGCGCTTCGAACCGGCGCGCGGCTTCAACGTCGTCGGTGGTGTAGACCATCACGTCGAACCCCTCGGCCACCAGTATTTCGGCTGCTTTCAGGCTCTCTTCAATATCGGGATACAAGCTGGCGGCATCGCCGATGACCTCGAGCTTCACCAATGTCCACCCGCCCAGTTCGCGGGCGAGGCGCAGGGTGCGCACGGCCTCCTCGGCAGTGGTGCATCCGGCGGAATTGGGCAGGTAGGTGTAGCGGTCGGGGGGAATGGCGGCCTGCAGGCTCTGCGCGCCCGTATCGGCGAGATTGACGCGGCGCAGGGCGACGGTAACAATTTCGGCGCCGCTGGCCTCAATCGCCGCTTGGGTTTGCGCCATCGACGCATATTTGCCGGTACCCACCAGCAGGCGCGACGAAAACGTGCGGCCCGCGAGGATGAATGGGTCGTCGTCGGCGCCGTTATTCTCGGGAGGGATGGAAATGCCCGACATGGCTAACCGCCGCCGATGAAGCGGACGATCTCGATGGCGTCGCCGTCCATAATCGGGGTGGTGGCATAGGCGCTGCGCGGCACAATCGCGCCGTTGCGCTCGATCGCTACCATGCGCGGGTCAAGCGCCAGTTCGGCGACGAGGTCGCTGACGCAGCCCACTCCCGCACGCGGGCGCCGCGCGCCGTTGACGGTGATTTGCGAAAGGGTTGTGGCTGTGTTAGGCATGAAGCATATTTAGGGTATTTGCAGCATAAGCGCAAGAAACGAGGCAGCATGAACAAGACTATCACCATTTTGAACGGCCCGAACCTCAACCTGCTGGGCACGCGCGAGCCGGATATTTATGGACGCGAAACGTTAGCCGATATTGAAGCATTATGCGTCGAAGCAGCGCAGAAAGCCGGGTTTACCGTCGATTTCCGGCAGAGCAACCATGAAGGTGACCTCATCGACTGGGTGCAGGAAGCCGGGCGCAGTTCGGCGGGCATCATTATCAATGCGGGCGGCTATACCCATACTTCCGTGGCGCTGCATGACGCCCTGCGCGCGATCAATATCCCGATCATCGAGGTGCATCTGAGCGACCCGAAAACCCGCGAGTCGTTCCGGCATCATTCGTTCATCGAACCGGTGGCGCGGCAAAGCATCTGCGGCCTCGGCGCGCAGGGCTATGTGCGGGCGATTGAGGCATTGAGTCATTTGACTTTAGGATGAGTCGCGGCTGCAAACCGCACGTTTCTGCGCTTCCGTTCCGCGCGTACTTTGATGTACGCTTGCGGTACGGTTCTCAAAACGCACGGTTTTCGCTCGCGCCTTATCCTAAATTCAAACGACTCTAACAGCCATGTGACCTACTATGAACGACGCAACCCTCACCCCCGACATGCTGCTTACGGCCTATGCTAACGGCTATTTTCCGATGGCACTCACCCGCGACGATCCCGAGCTGTACTGGTTCTCGCCCGAGGAACGCGGCGTGCTGCCGCTCACGCACTTCAATATCCCGCGCGGGCTGAAACGTGCGATGAAAACGCATCCCTACCGGGTGACGGTGGACACGGCGTTCGAGGCGGTCATCCGCGCCTGTGGCACCCTGACGACAACGCGCCACGAAACCTGGATTAACGAAAGCATTGTGCAGCTTTACACAGCGCTGTTTGCCGCCGGACATGCCCACAGCATCGAGGTGTGGGAAGAGGACAAGCTGGTGGGCGGCCTTTACGGGGTATCGATTGGCGGGGCGTTTTTCGGCGAAAGCATGTTCTCGCGCGCGAGCAATGCCAGCAAAATCGCGCTGGTGCATCTGGTTGAAATCCTGAAAGCGGCGGACTACCAGTTGCTCGACACGCAGTATGTCAACGAGCACCTCAAGCAATTCGGGGTCGAGGCGTGGAGCAAGGCGCGTTACATGACGAAGTTGGAAAAGGCCCTGAGCGCCTCGCCCAACCCAAGCACGCGCTTTTCGACCGCCTCGGTGCGCAGCGGCGCGGCTTCTTCATCGAGCGCGAGCCTCACCTCGCCGTCGTGAAACGAGAGCGTGGCATGGTGGAGGTTGCCGCCGCGCCCGCCTGAGAGCTGGAAGGCGAGGTTGGCCGCAAGGCCGACGCTGCGCGCCCATAAACGCTCGCGCTCGTCGAGCAATTTGATTTCGGATTTATCGCCCTTCCAGCGCGCCTGATAGCGGTAATAAAGCGCGAGGGCGAGCATCAGCCGTTCCTTGTGGTCGAGGCCTTTGAGCGACGATTGGACAATGCGCTGGTAGGCCCAGTTGGCGCGGAAGTTCGGGTCAATCGACCAGGCAAGCTCGGAAAGTTTGCTAAGCGCACGGCGGATGCGGCGCCAGCCGATTGGCTCGTTCGCAAACAGCGGCGTCATCCAGTCGTAGAGTTCGCGGCCATAGCTGCCGGTGCGGCCAATGAGGGCGGCCAGATCGTTGGCGCTGGCCAGCAGGGCGTCTTCCTTTTGCGTGCGCGCGTCGAGCAGGTCGAAGAAAAACCCTTCGCGGATGCCGCTGACCGAAAAGCGCACTTCCGGCGCACCGGTGAGGGCAAGCAAATGCTGCAACACCATGGCAGTCGGCACCATGGTGGCGGCGCGTTTTTCCGAGATGCCGGGAACGGCAGCCAGCTCGCTTAGCGGCATGCCGATTAGTTTTTCGTGCATCTGGGTGAGGGCGCGGCGGCTCATATGGTATTCATGCACAAGGTCGAGCGGGTAGTGCGTTTTTTTCATGTGCAGCTTGGCCAGCGCGCGAAAGCCGCCGCCGATGGCATAGATGCAGGCCGGGGAGGATTGTTTCAGCCACGGAATGGCTTTCAGCTCGCTCTTAATCAACACTTCCATGCGCTCGCGCTTGCCGTCGGCGCTATCGAGGATGCGCAGCGAACCCAGATGGCAACTGGCCCGCTGGCCAACAGTGCTGCGCGCCACTTCGGCCAGTTCCATGCTGCCGCCGCCCAGATCCGCCGAGATGCCAAACGGCTCGTGGAACGACGAAAGCACCGCCTTGGCGGCCAGCGCCGCCTCGTGTTCGCCGCTGATGACGGTGATGGCGACCCCGTGGGTTTTCTCCAGCCCGCGCACAAAGGCGTCGCCGTTGCTGGCGTCGCGCACGGCGGCGGTGGCGATGATGTCGAGGCTGGCCACCTGCAGGCGGTTGGCCATGACGAGAAACCGCGCAATCGCCGCTTCCGCCTGCTTGACCCCTTCGGGGTTCAGCGTGCCGGTGCGCGCCAGCCCCTTGCCCAGGGCGCACATGTATTTTTCGTTGAACAGCGGCAGCGGCACCCGCTTTAACGCGTGGTAGACCACCATGCGCACTGAGTTGCTGCCGATGTCGATAATGGCAATCAGCCCTTTCGGGTGGTCGGCGGTGGGGATGTTGTAGGTGATGGTCATACGCGACGGCGGCTCATTTTTTCTCCCCGCGCTTTTTCGTTCGGCCGGCGGGTGCGGGTGTGGCCATAGCGGCATGCGCGGTCATCTGCGCCAGCGCCTTGCCCCGGCCCGAGAGCGAGGGGTTGGTCATGAAATAATCATGCGCGGCGAAACTCTGCGGGTCGTCGCTGATGCGGCGGTAGCTGCCGTCGGCAGCCAGCAGCCACGATTGCCGCTCGTCTTTCAGGTTCGCCACCATGATTTTGTCGAGCACCTGCCGGTGGACGGTGGCATTCTCGATCGGCACCATCGTCTCGACGCGGAAATCGAGGTTGCGCGCCATCCAGTCGGCCGAGCCGATGAACACCCGGGCCGTTGGCGAAGGCAGCGCCGCGCCGTTGCCAAAGCAGTAAATGCGCGCGTGTTCGAGGAAGCGGCCGACCATGCTGCGCACGCGGATATTCTCGGAAAAACCCGGAATACCGGGCTTGAGGGCGCAGATGCCGCGCACCACCAGCTCGATTTTAACCCCCGCCTGCGAGGCGGCATACAGCGCGTCGATAATATCCTCATCGACCAGTGCGTTGAGTTTGGCCCAGATGCTCGCGGGCTGGCCGGCGCGGGCGAACTCTATTTCGGCGGTGATGTGCCTGATGAGGTGCTTGCGCATGTTCAGCGGCGCCACCGATATTTTGTTGAACTTCACCGGTTTCACATACCCGGTGATGTAGTTAAAGACATAGCCCGCATCCTGGCAGAGGCTCGGGTCGCAGGTGAAATACGAAAGGTCGGTATAGACCTTGGCGGTGGCCGGGTGGTAGTTGCCGGTGCCAAAATGCGCGTAGGAACGCAAAGTGCCATGCTCGCGCCGGGTGACGAGCGAAAGCTTGGCGTGGGTTTTCATTTCGACAAACCCGTAGACGACCTGCACGCCCGCGCGCTCCATGCTGCGGGCGAGGCGGATGTTGGCCTCTTCGTCGAAGCGGGCCTTGAGCTCGACCACGGCGGTAACGCTTTTACCGTTTTCGGCGGCGGCGATGAGCGCTTTGACAATCGGCGAATCCTGGCTGGTGCGGTAGAGGGTCTGCTTGATCGACACGACGTTCGGGTCAGCCGCCGCCTGTTCGAGGAACTGCACCACCACGTCGAAACTCTCATACGGGTGGTGGACGATAATATCCTTGGCGTGGATGGCAGCAAAGCAGTCGCCGTCGTAGTCGTTGACGCGTTCGGGGAAGCGCACCGAAAAGGGCGGGAATTTCAAATCGGGGCGGGGCAGGGCATACAGCGCGCCGAGGCTGGCCAGCCCGACCAGCCCATCCACCTCGATGACATCGGTCTGATCGGCGGGCAGGTGATCGAGCATGAAATGCAGCAATTGCGACGAAACCCCCCGGTTGGTTTTGACCAGCACCACCTGTCCGTAGCGGCGTTTTTTGACGGCGATGTCGAGGTTGCGCAGCAAATCGTCGGCCTCGTCCTCGATTTCAAGATCCGAATCGCGCACGATGCGAAATAGCCCCGAATGATGCAGCGTGAAGCCGGGAAATAGATCCTCAAAGCACAGGGCAATCACCTCCTCAAGCGCGATGAGGCGCATCGGTTTGCCAACGCCCAGCTCGATAAAGCGGGGCTGGGCGACGGGAAACGGCACCATCGCCACCATTTTTTTGCCGGGCCGGCGCGGCGGCGAAAGTTCGAGCACCTGCACCATGCCAAGGTTCGGGATGAAGGGAAACGGGTGCGCGGGATCGACCGCAATTGGGGTCAGCAGCGGAAAAATATTGGCGGTGAAATAGCCGTGCAGCCATGCCAGATCCTCGCGGCTCAAGGCTTTGGGCAGTTTTTCGGGCGGCAGCACCTGCACCCCTTCGGCGGCGAGGGCCTTGCGCACATCAATCCAGCATTGCTGCTGCGCGGCAATCAGCTTGCCGACGCTGGCGTGGATAAGGTGTAGCTGGTGGATGGGGCTTAGCCCATCCGCCGAGGGGACATGCACCCCGTGATCGACCTGATCCATCAGCCCGGCGACGCGCACCATGGTGAATTCATCGAGGTTAGCGGCAGAGATGGAGAGGAACTTGACGCGCTCTAGCAGCGGATTCTGCAGGTTCTGCGCTTCCTCGAGCACGCGGGTGTTAAAGGCCAGCCACGAGAGTTCGCGGTTGATAAAGCGGTGCTCGGGTTTGGCGAAATGGGCGGCGATGACGGCGGCATCGGGTTTCGGGGCGGGATTTTTTTTGCTTGGCATGCGCGCGGCCCACTTGTGTCATTGGTGTGAAGTGCTAAACTGCTGCCATGCAATCTAGCGCAAAGCCAATCGCAACACAACCCGCCACCGCTGAAGGAGAGGGTCAGCTTCGGCGTGGCGCGCGCCGACTGATACTGACACGCCACGCCAAGGCGGTCGAGGAGGACGGCGGCGGCGACCATAGCCGCGGCTTAAGCGAGCGCGGGGTGGCTGATGCGCAGGCGCTGGCCGCATGGCTCAGAGAGCAGGAACTCGTGCCGGAGGTGGCCCTGTGCTCGACCGCTGCGCGCACCCGGCAGACGCTCGAAATTATGGCGCCGTCGGTGGCGACCATCCTTAGCGACAAGCTTTACCTTGCGACGGTGGGCGACCTGCTGGCGCAGGTGCAGGCGACGGACGACGCGGTGCACACCCTGCTGCTGGTGTGCCATAACCCCGGCGCGCACGGGCTGCTCGCCATGCTGGTCGATAGCTGCGCCACCCCGGCGGATGCCGACCGGATGCTGCTGAAATTCCCGACCTCCGCCTGCGCGGTGATGACGTTTAATACCCCATGCTGGCGCGCGGTGGCGCCGCGCACGGGCCACCTCGATTTGCTGCGGTATTAGAGCATTTTTCAGTGCAGCGCCGGAAAGCCCCCTACCGCTTGCGGGCCATGATAATCTCGCGGTCGTGCTGGTCGCCGACCTGATACAGATAGCGCCCGACCGCTTCGAACCCATATTGCTTATAGAGCATTTGCGCTTTCAGATTTTCTTCCCATACCCCCAGATACACCATCGGCGAGGTTGCCACGCGCGGCAACGAGAGCATATGCAACATCAACGCCTTGCCCAGGCCGCGCCCCTGAAATTCCTTGTCGATATAGACACGGTGGATTTCCTGTGCGCCCTTGGGGATGGGGCGCTTCACGGGTAAACTCACATGCCCGACTTTGCCGTAACCGATCAGGCGGTCATCGTCATGCACCGTCAGGATGGTGCTGCCCGCCTGCAGAGCGTCGGCGAAAAAATCATGGCTGAATTTCTTCTGCAGATGTTGGTCGAGATTCTCCGGATGGTAAAGATGGCCAAACGCATCGGTGAATGTCTTGGCCGCCAGATGGGCAATTTTCCTGCAGTCGTCAAGGGTCGCTTCGGCAAACATACACTCCTCCGTCAGGCGGCGTCGAGAAAACGCCCCTGTGGTTGTTGGCGGTACGATAAGGCTTCGGCCAGGTGCGTGCGGCCAACATCGGCCGCCTGCTCCAGATCCGCGATGGTGCGGGCAATGCGCAGCACCCGCGTCAGCCCGCGCATCGACAGTTGCAGGCTGCGTGTGGCATGTTCGAGCAGGTGGGTGCTCTCGGCGTCGAGCTGCACCATGGCCTGCAGGTTGTCGCCGCTGACCTGCGCATTGGTCTGCGCGGCAATCCCCATCGCGGCAAAGCGCTGCTGCTGCACGGCGCGCGCCCGGGCGACCCGTGCGGCGACCTGCGCGCTCGATTCGGCGTGGGCCGGGGCCAGCATCGAAAGCGTATCGACCGCCGGCACATCGACATGCAGATCAATCCGGTCGAGCAGCGGCCCGGAGATCCGCGCCTGGTAATCGCCCGCGCAGCGCGGGGCCTTGTTGCAGGCGCGCCCGGCATCCTCAAGGTAGCCGCAGCGGCAGGGGTTCATCGCCGCAATCAGCTGGAAGCGCGCCGGGTAGGTGACGTGCGCCTCCACCCGGGCGATGGAAATCTGCCCGGTCTCAAGCGGCTGGCGCAACGATTCGAGCACGCCGCGCGGATATTCGGGCAATTCATCCATGAACAGCACGCCATGATGGGCGAGCGAGATTTCCCCCGGCACGGCCCGCCTGCCACCGCCCACCATCGAGGCCATGGAGCTGGAATGGTGCGGGTCGCGGAAGGGCCTGCGACTTAGAAACCCGCCCTTCATCAGCTTGCCCGCGACCGAGGCAATCAGGTTGGTCTCAAGCGCCTCCTCGGCGCGCATCGGCGGCAGAATACCGGGCAAACAGGCCGCCAGCATCGACTTACCCGACCCCGGCGGGCCCATCATCAGCAGGTTATGCCCGCCTGCCGCCGCAATTTCGAGCGCCCGCTTGGCGACGGCCTGCCCGCGCACTTCTGCTAAATCCGGCCCGGCGGCCACCTCGCCCCACGCTGCCGCTTCGGGGCGCGCCAGCACCTGCTGGCCCTTGATATGGTTTACCAGTGCCAGCAGCGACGACGGCGCGAGAATATCGACGTCGCCGGCGAAAGCCGCCTCGACCCCGTTGCCCTCAGGGCAGATAATGCCTTTGTTCTGTGCCGCCGCCCCCAGCGCCGCCGGCAACACCCCGGCCACCGGCTGCAATTGGCCGTCGAGCGCCAGCTCGCCGAGCGCGACAAATCCCTCAAGCGCATCGGCGGGAATCATCCCGAGCACGACCAGCATTCCAAGCGCAATCGGCACATCGAAATGCGAACCTTCCTTCTGCACATCGGCCGGGGCAAGGTTGACGAGAATGCGTTTGGCGGGCAGGTTGACGCCCATCGAGGCCAGCGCCGCGCGCACCCGCTCGCGCGATTCAGCCACCGCCTTATCCGGCAGGCCGACCACGGTGAAGGCGGGCAGCCCCGCGCCCAGATGCACCTGCACCTCAACCGGCAGCGTCTCAATTCCCTGAAAGGTAACCGTATGTATCCGCGCGACCATGCCACCCTGTAGCTGTGCTATTGTAGCATAACTATGGCGTATTTCGCAGAAAAACCCAGAAAAAAATGCGCCGCGATGGCCCGGGCGATTGGCAACTAAGTTAATTACATTCAAAAGGTTAGATAATTTTTGGGGGACGGGGTGCGCTTTGTCATGGGCTATTCCCTAATTTTATCGCAATGATTTCTTAGCGTTTATTTAACATTACCTGAGGCATAGTGACCCCACGATGGAACCCGACGATATAGCTGAATACGCCGCCACCCCGCCCGCGCCCCGTTCCGGCGATGAGCGGGGCCGTTCGCCGAAAGCCAAAACGTTGATTGCGTTCTCGGCGCTCATCATGCTGCTGTTCTGCATCTTCGTCGCCTATCAGGCATCCAAGGCCTATGAAAACTCCATCACCGACGGGAAAACCAACGCCACCCGCCTCACCCATATCCTTGCCGATCAGGTGGACCTGACCCTGCTTGGGGTCGATCTCGTGCTGCACCGTGCGGTCGAGCGGCAATATTTCAACACGCTGTTTGGCGGTAATTTGCCGCACGACATCAAAAACAATTTCAGCCTCTGGGTCGAGGAAACCCCACAGATTGCCGCGATGATGCTGGTCAACGAGCAGGGCGTGGTTCAGGTCGCCGCCAACAAAAAAGGCTACGACCAGTGGTACCGCTACAGCGAATCGGTCGAGAACGACCCTGCCTTTCGCACCCTGCGCGACGACGCCGACAGCACGATTTACATCGGCCAACAGCGCACGCGCAGCAGCCTGCACCCGCAGCTGATTATCATGAGCCGGCGGATTAACAAGCTCGACGGCAGCTTCGGCGGCATCATCCTCGCGGCGGTGGATCCGTCCTATTTCAGCGATTTCTTCGCCTCGGTCGATCAGGGCAACAACCGTTTCATGGCGCTGATGCTTGAGGACGGCACCACCCTCTTCTCCGGGCGCGGCAACGACAGCACCCGCGACAGCATCATTGATTTCATCAGCGACACCGCGCAAGGCGGGGCGAAAGTCCCGTCGGTCGTCACCGATACCAAGACGTTCGACGGCGCGATTAAAATCTACTCCTACACCCACCTCAAAAGCCTGCCCATTTTCATCACCATTGTCATCGACGAGAAAGATTTCCTGAAAAGCTGGCGCCATGCGCGGATGAAGGATATTTCCTTCCTCGCCATCTTCACCATTTTCGGTTCGGTGCTTTCCTATTTCGCCCTCAACATGGCGCGCCAGATTATGCGCGTCGAGGAATCCGAATCCGCCGCCATCCTCGCCAGCCAGGCCAAATCGGAGTTCCTCGCCAACATGAGCCACGAGCTGCGCACCCCGCTCAACGCCGTCATCGGCTTTTCCGAGATGCTCGGTGCCGGGTATTTCGGGCCGATGAACGACAAGCAGAAAGAGCGGGTGCAGGACATTAATCTCTGCGGCACCCACCTGCTGCAACTGATTTCCGACATCCTTGAATTCAGCAAAGGCGAGGCCGGCAAACTCGAACTCTACGAGGAGGACATCAACATCGCCCGCGCCATCGAGGAATCCACCCGCATTGTGGCCGAGCGCGCCAAAGCCAAACATGTGCACCTCGCCATCGACGTGGCCGATCACCTGCCACACCTCGTTGCGGATAAACGCAAAATCCGCCAGATTTTGCTCAACCTGCTCAGCAACGCCATCAAATTCACCCCGGCAAACGGGCATATCACGGTCAGCGCCCGCGTCGATAGCCATCGCCAGATGCATCTGGCCGTCAGCGATACGGGGGTGGGCATCGCCGAGGCGGACATTCCGCAGGCGCTCGCTGTTTTTGGTCAGGTGCATCGCAGCCAGAGCCACGAGGGAACCGGCCTCGGGCTGCCGCTTTGCAAAATGTTCGCCGAACTGCATGGCGGGCAGTTACAGCTCGTGAGCGAAGTCGGCGTAGGCACCACGGTACGGATTATTTTTCCCGAAAGTCGGGTGAAATAAGGCGCGGCGGTGCGGGGCGCTGGCGTAAGCTCGCACCCGCGCCATTGTCGTGCGGGCGATAGCCACGGCAATCCAGTCTGGCCGCCATTCTCTCCCCTCATCATGCCGTCTTTAAGGTGGACCCCGTCATACGACGGGGTGACAGTTGGGGTTGCGGCGGCGGTGACCACTCGACTCTAACTAAATACTATAGCTCTCGCCGTATTCCTCGCGTTGGGCCGCCAGCGATGCCAGCTCGGCAATGAGGCCAAGCGCGCCGAATTCGCACTCACTCATCGCCACTGTTCCGGCCTCGCCCTCGTCGCACATGCCGACAAACCGCATGCCGGCGGCGTTCAAATTATTCTGCGCGTCGCGCGCATCGTTGACGCGGTAGGCGCCGCCGACCGCATAGCCATCGACCAGATACAGCATCGGTTCCGCCGGGGCGGTGCCGACCGTATCCAGCGTCGGCACCCCTTCCTGAATAATCACTTCCGTCGATTGCACGCCCTCCTTGATGATGTTCATTTTATTGCGGGCTTTTTTGTTGATTTCGATTACCTCATCACCCGAACGCACCGTCATGATACCCATGCCGTAGGTGCCGGAATCGGATTTTACATAGACATACGGTTCCTCGGCGATGCCGTAGCGGGTATAATGCGCGCGGATTTTGTGCAGCACTTTCTCGACGCCCACCGCGACACATTCAAGCCCCTGCCGCTCACCAAAATTCACCTGACCGCATTTATGCTGCTCGGTGCTGATGAGCCACGGGTCGAGGTCAAAAGCGATGGCAAACTCATGCGCCAGTTTGGCGTAGGCCTCGAAGTAAATCGATTTGCGGCGGCGGTGCCAGCCAAGACTCGGGCGCGGCACAATCGGCTGCGCTACCCCACGCAACTGCTCGGGCAGGCCGGCGGTTAAATCGTTGTTGAGCAGAATCAGCTGCGGGCAGAACGCATCGGCGGCTTTGAGCAGGCTGCCTTCGCGCCGCAGCGGCATTTCGCGCAGGATTTCCCCGCCCGAGCCGCGCACTTCGATGGGGGCATCGGTGGCGATTAAGCTGCCCAGCTCGACCTCACACCCCGCCGCGCGCAGGATAGAAATCAGCGCCACGAGGTTGTCGATATAGCCGGTGTTGCGCGTATGGTTTTCCGGAATGAGCAGGATGCGCTTCAGGTCGTGGTAGCGCATCAGCCGCGCCTGCATCCGCGTTGCCGCGCGCGCCCGTGCCGCCGCCGAAAGCTGGTTGAAGCCCGCCGGAAAAAGGTTGGTATCGACCGGCGCGATTTTATACCCCGCATGGCGCAGATCGACCGACGAATAAAACGGCGCGCCTGATTCCATCCGCCGTGCCTGCATCCAGGTCTCGATCTCGTCGCGGCGGGTTTGCGCACGCTGGCGGAGTAACTCCATCACCGGCGTGGCCGCCGTCGCTTTCAGTAGGGCAGACGGTTGCATCAGGCTTCTCCATCAAAGGTAAAACGTGGACGCTGGTGCCAGTCGCCCCAGCGCTGCATGGTGAGGGCGCATAAGGTAATGACGGCGGTGTCGGCGCGCAGGATGCGCGGCCCCAACCCCACCCCGATGGCAGGTTTCACCCGCGCCAGCGCTGCCAGTTCGTCGGGTGCAAAGCCACCCTCAGGGCCGGTGAGCACCGCCCAGCGCGGTGGAGTGGCCAGTGCTGAAGAGGAGGCGGCATGGTTATTCAACACGGCGGCCATGCTATCGCTATTGCCGCTCTCATCGCCATAGACCAGCGGCATATCCGCCGGCCAGTCGCCCAGCAGGTCGGGGAGTTTTACCGGCTCGCGGATTTCCGGCCAGTCGATGCGTTCACATTGTTCGGCGGCTTCGCGGGCAATCGCCATCGCGCGCGCAAGGTTGACCTTATCGACAACGCTGCGCCGGGTAATGACCGGCTGCAACACGCGCGCGCCCAGTTCGGTGGCTTTCTCGATTACCGTTTCCATCCGTCCACCTTTGAGTGGCGCGAAGCAGACCGTCAGCGCCGCCCCGCCCGTATCGGGCGCGCGCAGGCACCTGCCGACTGCCAGCGTTACCTCCTTTTTGCGTACCGCGTCGATAGTCGCGTGCCATTCCCCTTGCGTGCGGTTGAACAGCGCCACCGCGTCACCCGCCCCAAGCCGCAGCACATGGGCGAGGTAATGGGCGGCGTTGCCGGTAAGCGTCACCTGCGCGCCGTGGTCAAGGGCGGCGTCGGTAGCAAGGCGGGTGCGTGGTTTATTCATGGGCAGCACGGCGAATGGGTGGTGGCAGGACGGGGTAACGGGTGGAAACCGCAAGACCCCACGTGCAGGTTAGCCTACCGTTGCATCCGATACAACCCACGAGCGCACATCGGCAAAGTTGTCAGTCGCCGGTAGCCGGCGAGAGGAGTCGCTCCCTCTCCCTTGGGAGAGGGCCGGGGTGAGGGCGTGGTAGCCGATAATCAGCGTAGCCCGTTGCCAGCGAGGGAGTAGCCACTTCACCATCCTTTGTCATGCCAGCCTTACGCTGGCATCCAGCCCCTAAGAGAATCTCGCGGCGCAGATGCTCCGTGATGGATGCTGAAACACGTTCAGCATGACACATGGCACGGTTGGGCGCTTCGGCGGTGGGAATGACGCGCGGCGGCGGCAGCGCCACTCGACTCTAACCGCTCGACTCTTCCCTACTGGCTACTGCCCTCAGCCGTTCAGTCCGGCGATGGCGCCCGTCCATAACAGCCAGGTAAACGAAGTCGCGATAGCCAGCCCATAAGGCACCGGCTGTTTGCGGGTGAGCAGGCGCGGCAGGTTTCTCCGGGGGAATGTTTTGACCCATACTGGGGCAATGACGGCGCGGAGCATCAACACCACGAACACCAGCACGCCACCAAAAATGGCGGTGAGGAAAATGAACTGCGAGGTCGTTACTCCCCAGCCTGTCCACAGGCTGAGCACTACCAGCAGCTTGATGTCACCGCCGCCCATCAGCCCGAGCATGAACAGGCCGAGGCCGACCGCCAGCATCAGCGCCGCCGCGCACAGGGCAGGCAGCCAGGGCGAAACCGGCAAAAGCAGCGCCGCCGCCACATACAGCACCAGCAGCGCCAGATTGAGGGTGTTGGGGATAATGTACCGCGTGGCGTCGGACACCACGACCCATAGCATGCAGGCGCTCAGGGCGTAGGTGAACAGCATGGGCAGGGCAATCGGCATTGCCGGAGAATATCATGCACGCGGGGCGCTTTCAACCAGAGCGCGCAGGAAATGTGTTATCTGCTTGTCAGCAGGGAATGCATCGGCTAATTTGTCACAATCAAACAAAAAATGATGCACTCCGATGATGCAACCGACCAGCACTCCCCCCCTCGACGCCCCGCTTGCCCGCGGCCATATTCTGGTGATTGGCAACGAAAAAGGCGGCTCGGGAAAAACCACGACCAGCATGCACCTCATCGTCTCCCTCCTGCGCCTTGGCTTCAAGGTCGGCAGTATGGATATCGACGCCCGCCAGCGCTCGCTCTCGCGCTATATCGAAAACCGCAAATCGACCATGGAGGCGGAATCGACCACCCTGCCGCTGCCCGCGCATGTGGTCATCAACCGCAGCCCCTTTGCCACCACTGCCGAGGCCGAGGCCGACGAGCGCGAGCGTTTCACCCGCGCGCTGGCCCGCCTGCTGGCCAATTGCGATTTCGTGGTGATTGATTCGCCGGGGTCGGACACCTACCTCTCGCGCCTCGCCCATTCCTATGCCGATACGGTCATCACCCCGGTCAATGACAGTTTTGTCGATCTTGATGTGCTGGCCTCGGTCGATGGTATCTCGATGAAAATCGTCAAGCCCAGCATCTATAGCGAAATGCTGTGGGAGCAAAAACTCCAGCGCGCCAAGCGCGACGGCGGCACGATCGACTGGGTGGTGATGCGCAACCGCCTCAGCAATATCGACGCACGCAACAAACGCATGATTACCAAAGTGATGGAGGATCTGACCCGCCGCCTCGGTTTTCGTGTCGCCCCCGGCTTCTCCGAGCGGGTGATTTTCCGCGAGCTGTTCCTGCTGGGCCTGACCGTGCTCGATGTGGTCGAGACCAACAAGGCGGGCACACTGTCGATGTCGCATCTGGCGGCGCGGCAGGAAGTGCGTGATCTGCTTAAATCGCTGCGCATCCCGGTCATCGACGAACGTATCGCGCAGGTGCGCACGGGCAACCGCGGCGACGTGCTGACCGATCCGCGCATTGCGCCTGTCGCAAAGGCGAAGGCGCCTGCCGATATCCCTGCCCACCCCCCCGAATCATCGCCCCATGCGGCGCATGCGGCGGCGACAAACCCGGTCGCGGCCTGATTCCTTTTCCCCTTCCGAAGGCTTTGTTCTTATGCATCTTCCCGCCCGTTCGCTGTTTCGCGCCTATGATGTGCGCGGTATTGTCGGTGAAACCCTTTCCGCCACCGATTTTCTTGCCATCGGCCATGCGTTCGCCAGCCATGTCGCCGACGCCTGCCAGACCCGTACCCCGCTGATTGTCGCCCTGCGCGATGGCCGCGAGAGTTCGCCCAACCTGATAGAGGCGTTCATCGAGGGCATGCTGCGTGCCGGGGCCCATGTGCTCGATGCGGGCGTCGGGCCGACCCCGCTGTGCTATTTCGCCACCCACCATCTCGACGCCGATGGCAGCGTGATGGTGACCGGATCGCACAACCCGCCGACGCATAACGGCGCCAAGTTCATGTGCGACGGCAAAAGCCTCTTCGGCGAGGCGCTGGCCTCGCTGCGCGACCGCATCGCCGATAATAACCTGCTGCATTCGCGTGGCAAACGCGAGGAAGTAGACCTGCGCGACGAGTATCTCTTCGAGCTGCACAAGGCGCTCGGTCAAGGCGGCGCGCTCGACCATCTGTCGGTGGCGTGGGACGCGGGCAACGGCGTCGCCGGGGGCATCATCAGCGAATTGCTGCGTGGCGCCAAAGCCGGGCAGACCACCCTCTATCTCGATGATGACAGCCGCTTTCCCCATCACCACCCCGATCCGTCCGTGGCGGAGAACCTCGCCGACCTGCAGACCGCCATTATCGCCGGGCAGGGCGCCCTTGCCCTCGGGGTCGCTTTCGACGGCGACGGCGACCGCCTCGGTGCGGTTGATGATCTGGGCCGCATCGTTGCCCCCGACCATTTGCTGATGCTGCTGGCGGATGATGTGCTCGCGCGTGAGGCAGGCGCAACCATCATCGCCGATGTCAAAACCTCCGACCATTTTTTCGCGCGGGTGAAAGCGCAGGGCGGCACGCCGCTGCTCTGGCTGACCGGGCATGCGCATATCAAAGCCAAACTGGCGGAAACCGGCGCGAAATTCGCGGGCGAGGCCAGCGGCCATATTTTCTTTGCCGATAGTTATTACGGCTACGACGATGGAATCTACGCCGCGCTGCGGCTGGTGCGTCTTGTTGCGGAATCGGGCAAGAAATTAAGCACCCTGGTCGATGCCCTGCCAAAAATTTTCGCCACCCCGGAGATACGTCTTCCTTGCGCCGACGACCAGAAATTTGCGATTATCGACGCCCTCAAAGCGCAATTTCCGCAGGCCGTCACCCTCGATGGGGTGCGCGTCACGACGGCTGACGGCTGGTGGCTGATCCGTGCCAGCAACACGCAGGCCGCCCTTTCCGCCCGCGCCGAAGCCTCCTGCGCCGATGGCCTCACCAAAGTCATGCATGCCATGCACACTGCCCTTTCCAGCCACGGGGTGCGGGTTTAGCGCCATTCCGATGGCCTTTGCCCACCTTCGTATAGGTGTCTGACTTTAGAATGCAAACACCTATAAAAGTTGCTTGACAGCGCCATTGCGAATGATTATCAGTGTCGTAACGGATGAGAATAGTTCTCATTCATTGGACGCCGACATGGGAGTTATTATGTTGATAAAAAATACAGTGCTTCGTGCTATGGCCATGGTGCTGGCTGCCGCACCGCTCGCCCACGCGGCGGATTATACGATTACCCTCCAGAATCAGCAATTCACCCCGGCGAACCTGGAAGTGCCGGCGGGCGAGAAAGTCGCCATCACGGTGAAAAACGCCGACAGTCGCGCTGCCGAGTTTGAAAGCTACGACCTGAACCGCGAAAAAATCATCAGCGCCGGTGGCCAGATAAAGATTTTCGTTGGCCCGCTCGATGCCGGCACCTATCGTTATTTCGACGAATTCAACGCCGATAAAGCCAAAGGCACCATCACGGCGAAATAGCCATGACGCTGCTTCAGATATTTAACCTCGATTGTCTCTATAGAAAGCTGTTTGTATGAATCGTTTTTTTAATTTCCGCCGCGCGGCCCTGCTGGCCGCCGTGTGCAGCACCGTCAGCCATGCCTATGCCGCCGACAAAATCTACGCACCGTATGTGACCAAAGGCGAGCTGGAGCTGGAATATTTCGGTAGCGTCAGCAACGATAATAACGACAGCAAAGATAACGCGCAAAAGCACCAGTTTGCTGTGGGCTATGGCGTCACGGATTACTGGTTCACCGAAGTTTACGGGAAATTCAGCAAGCCCTCGCAGGATAATTTCCAGTTCAGCGATGTGGAATGGGAAAATATCTTCCAGTTCACCGATCGCGGCGAATACTGGGTCGATGCCGGGGCGTCACTTGCCTACGAATGGACGCCCGAAAGCGATGAGGCCGACAAGATGGAAGCCCGGCTGTTGCTGGCCAAAGAAATTGGCCGCACCTCGCACCTGCTGAACGCGAAAGCGGAAAAAGAGGTAGGGGGCGGGCCACGGGCATCCCTCGAAGGTAAATTGCTCTGGAGCAGCCGCTACCGCCACACTCAAACTTTCGAGCCGGGGTTTGAAATCAGCAGCGACTTTGGCGAGCTGAAACATACCGGCAGCTTCAACGAGCAGAAGCACGCTATCGGCCCGGCGGCCTACGGAAAGATCCCCCTCAACCTGACCGATAAGGCCGATTCGCTGAAATACCGCGTCGGCTACCTCGTCGGGGTTTCGGATGCCGCGCCCGATGGCGACGCGCTGCTGCATCTCGAATACGAACTGCATTTTTAAGGGAACGCGCCATGCTTGCGACGCTGATTATTGTCTTTCGTGAAATGATTGAGGCCGGGCTGATTATCGGCATCGTCATGAGCGCGACGCGCGGCGTGGCGCGTCGGGGCGCCTGGGTCAGCTATGGCGTAGTGGCCGGGCTGTTCGGCGCCTGCCTTGTCGCCGCCTTCGCGGGGGCGATCAGCGCTGCCATGGAGGGCATCGGTCAGGAGCTGTTCAATGTCGGCATTCTCGGCCTCGCCGTCGCCATGCTTACCTGGCACAATGTCTGGATGGCGCGGCATGGCCGTGAGCTGGCAGCGCATGTAAAAGATGTCGGCAGCGCGGTCGCCGCCGGGGGCCGCTCGCTGGCGGCGCTGGCGGTGGTTGTCGGCATCGCGGTGCTGCGTGAGGGTTCGGAAGTGGTGCTGTTCCTCTACGGCATCCTTATTTCCGGCCAGCAGCCGGTGGCTTCGGTGGCGCTGGGTGGCGTGCTCGGCGTGCTGCTTGGCGGCGCGCTCGGGGTGCTGATGTATCTCGGCCTGCTGCGCGTGCCGATGCGGCGGCTATTCGCCGTGACGGGCGCGCTGATTGCGCTGCTGGCGGCGGGCATGGCGGCGCAGGCAGCGGCCCTACTCGAACAGGCGCAAATCATCACCGCGCTGAGCGACGTGGTCTGGAACAGTTCCGCCTTCATCGAGAGCAGCAGCGTGCTGGGTAAAACCCTGCATACGCTGGTGGGCTACACCGATCGCCCGACGGGCATGCAGCTGGCGGTCTATGTGACGACCTTGCTGGTGATTTTTACGCTGATGCGCCTGTTCGGGCATACGCCCCGGCCCGCCGCGACCGCTATCCCTCTACGAGGCTGAGCAGGCTGCTGTTCAGGCCGATGCTCTGGGCGATGAGTGCGGCGGCGGTCTGTTGTTGCAGGCTGGTGCGCGCCCGCGAAGCGGTGTCGGCGGCGATGTCGGTGCCAATCAGGCTTTCTGCCGCTTCGGTAATATGAAAAACCGCGCGCCGCGTCACGGCTTCGGCGGTGTCGATCTGCACCTGACTGGCTTCAATCGCGGCCATGGCCGTATCAATCGCACCGAGTGCCGTGGCAACGCTGGTGGCGGCGGTGAGGGCACTGGCAGCGTCGCTGATGGCGACCGGCGCGGGAAACAGGCTGGCCGATGTAATATCGGGGATAGCGACGGTGACGGTGCTGCCCGCCGGATAACCCAGCTGGAAGACCGGTGCGCCTGCGCCACTGGCGGTGCCGTCGAGCAATAACGCGCCGTTATAGCGGGTGGTGGTGGCAATCGCATCGATGCCCGCCTGCGCGCTTTGAAATTGAGCATCAAGCGTTGCGTAATCGCGGGTGGTCAGCCCTGTTTGCTGGGCGGTGGTGGTGAGCGTTTCCAGCGTTTCGAGGATGGTGCGAATCCGGTCGAGGCCTTCGCGCGCGACCTGCAGCAGGCTGGTAGCGCTCGCGCCGTTGGTCAGTGCGCTGCGCAATGTGGTGGTCTGCGCCGTGAGCCGCGCGGCGCTGGTGACATTGGCCACATCCTCGCCGACAGTGCGAAAGCGCGTGCCGGTTTCAATCCGCATACCGGACGCGGCAATCGCCTCGCGGCTGCGTGCAAACGCCGCGAGTGCCGGAAAAGCGCGTGCTTCGCTCAGGCCAACGAGGGCCATAGCAAGCCTCATGGATTCCGAGGAACGCCCTCTACCTGACGAACGTCGGCCTACATGCTGCTCCTACC
Organism: Alphaproteobacteria bacterium; assembly: GCA_033763655.1. GTDB lineage: Bacteria > Pseudomonadota > Alphaproteobacteria > Rickettsiales > UBA3002 > QFOX01. The sequence goes on along the minus strand of JANRKD010000018.1, from coordinate 3,757 downwards.
TGTCGCGACGGCGACCCCTACCTCGGGACGCCCTACCCTATATGGGACAAGGGCAGCATAGCATAAAAATGCGGGAGATTCAACGCGTAAGGCCGAAAGGCTGCTTAGCGACTGGCGACTGCTACGGTCGCCGGGTGCGACGGCAGCGCTGTTTGCATGACCGCCGCAACAACGTCGCTGTTTTCGCGGATTTTTTTAGCATCGGCAAAGTATGCAGCAACACTTAATTTCGTGGCAAGCGGAAGGCCAAGTAAATCCGCGCTGCGATTGGCAAAATCTTCAATGTCCGTAAGTCTGCCCCGCAGGCCATTTAGGATAAATGCAACATCGGGCCTACTGGCCAGCACTTCCGCAACCCCCGCATCGGCGTTGCCCCAATTCTTGCTGAGGGTGGTTAATTGCTTCCGGGCAGGCGCGGGCAGGGTGGCGGTATCGATGTTTTTAAGCAGCGCGGCCATGGCTTCCTGATTGCTCGGTACGGCAAAGAAGCCCGATATCTGCTCAGCAGTGAGTCCATCGAGTGTTTGGGGCAGGTCGGTGCCGCCCGCGATATTGGCCAGCGCTGTCACCACCGCCTGGGCGTGGGGGCGGTTGGCGCCTTTATTGGCAACTTCAGCATCGATGGCATCACCGAAGGCGAGTAGGGCTTCAAGGTTTTTCTCGCTGAGCAGCGGCATGGTATTGCCCGCCAGTGCGGCAATGTTGCCCGTACCCACGCGACGGATGAGCGCGCGCGTATCGGCGCTGAGCAACGCATCCACCGCTTTGGCGAGGGAGGGATTTCCGGCGCTGTCGGTAAACGCAACAAAGAGCGCTTGGAAATCGCCCCGGACATACGCCGCCGGCAGGTTGCGCAGGGCGGGGGTGGGCTTGCCGTCCTCGCCAATATTTTTTGCCATAAGCGTGGTAAGCATGTCCGCCGGAATGGGCGCCTTTTCGGGCCAGATGTCTTGAATCATTTTGAAGGTGGCGGCGCGATGGGCTGGCGCAAGCATGACATCGAAACGTTCGCTGGCGATAAGGTTCAATAGCGTGGTCTTGATTTTATCGCCCATCTCGCCTGTGCTTGCCGTATCGGCTTTAAGGGCGGAGGTGAGCAGGGCGCGCACCAGATGCGGTTGCTGGTAAGCCAGACCAAGGAGGGTTTTTTCGTTGGTCAGGTCGGCCAGGCCGAACTGGCCGCCATTGGCCGCGCGCACGGTTTGCACCACGGCTTTCCATGTTGATTCATCTTTAGCGAGAATGGCGATGAACTCGGCGGGCAATTGCTTCTCGGTCAGCTTCCGGCGCACCTGATCAAGCGGCATGGCCTCAAGCGTTTTGCTGATGTCAACATTGATGCCCACGGCGCTTGCCAGGCCGAGAAGCATTTCATCGCCTTTAGCAAAGAAGTGATCGACCGTTTCCGGGTCAAACATCTGGCCAAGCAATTTCTTGCCATCCTCGGTGCGCCCGAGGAAATAGGCGCCCGTCAACACGAGGCCAAAAAGAAGGAGGTTAAAGAAACTGAACTCAGGCAGCAGGCCCTTGATAAATTCCAACAGGCCTTTGCTGCGCTCTTCATTTTCCTTGTCCTCGCGCGCTTTTGCGGCGTTGGCCTTGGCTTGTAGTTGTTCGGCAGTTTCTTCCATAATCCTTTCAGGACTCCTTCACTGTTCATCCTACCCTGTTTTGATGACGGTTTCATGACAATGGAGCGCTTATTTTAAGGATCCCGGGCGATTCTCCAGCCAGCGGACGCTATAGAAGGCGACGCAGCGCAGCTTGCTCGCCATCCCTTTATTCATTGCCGAAGAACGTTAAGATTTCCGCCTGCGCGGGAATGTGACGTGGAGGAAGTAAAATCCCATCAAGGGTAATAGGCGGGACGGGGACGAATCCGGCGGCGCAATGAAATTACAAGCTTTTGTATTGAATTGATAATAATGTCTTTGTTTCCTATAAAATCCGGGGTGTGCGTGCGCGCCGCCGCTTCGCAGGCAGGTATCACCGTGCCGTAATAGAAACGATGCAATTCCGGCCACGCCGCCTGCACTGCCGCGCGCCCCCATTTATGCTCCTGCTGCGGCACGCGCGCCACTGCCTCGATGACCGCAATTGCTTCTTCGACCAGCGGGTCGGGGTTGCGGTAAACCTCGGCATCCGGGGCGAGGTTAAAGCCCATATCGGCGAGGTACTGCTCAATGGCATCGCCCAAGTATAATCTTGGTAAGGTATTGAAGTGATGCAGTAGTTTTTGCCTTTTGCAGTTGTGTATAAGCTGTGCTTGTCGTGTGAATCGCCAGACCTGCGCCAGTAGCCATGGGGGGCTATAACGCAGGCGGGCATGGTAAAAGGCCAGCCGTGTCTCGGTACGGCGCAGGCGCGCCAGTCCGGCGGCCTGATAGGCGTGCGTCAACTCCGCCACGCGGCGCATATCGGCCAGACGACCGGCAGCCGCGATGGGGTTGGCGCGCAGGCGGCTATGGTGGGCGTCGGTCGAGTGGCGGCCGGTGATGCCTGCCGCACTGCGCCGCAGATCGGCGAAATGCCCCAGCTCCTGCCCGGCAATGACAACCATACGCGCCAGCGCCGGAAAACCGTCAGTGGCATAGGTTTTTTGTGTGCCCTCGAAAAACGGGTCGCCGCCTGCGGAAACATAGACGGCGGTGCCCTCGCCCTCAGTCGCTTGCAGGCCGCTTGATGTGCCGTGCGTCTGCCATGCATGCACCGCCATCAGGTCGGCGACATTGTGGAAATAGGAAACGAAAATCTCGGTGCCGCTGCTAAGCAGCAAGTGAATCACCGCCGGATGCGCCGATTGCACCAGCACCCGCGCTACTTTGATCTCCTTTTCGGCGGCCACGCCACGGGCTTTTTTCAGCTCGCGCCGCAGGTGATCCCAGATATCGGCAAGGCCCTGCGCACCCATCGCCGGGGCAACCAGCCGGGCGACGCGCGCACGGGTGGCGTCACCGAGCTGCGGGTCGGTCAGTTCGCGGGCAGTGAATGTGAGGTCGTTGACGGCGCTGCCATAGCGCACGAAATTGCGCTCATGCTCGGCGTTGATGCGCAGTTTGCCGCTGCTGACCAGTGCCTGTGCCAGCGCCTCCAGCGCGGGGGGCATCTCCCAGGCCTCGGTGGCGGGCAGGAAGGCGAGCAGGTGATAGAGATTCGTGGCCATGCCGCCATGATGCCAGATTGCCGCCGCCCCGCCACCCGAAAAACGCGACGGGAGGTGCCGGTGCAGTGATTACGGGAATAGAAAAACGAAAATAATACAGGCCATGCCACGAGGCGGTCAGGTCGTTTGGGATGTGCATACAAATGTCTCACTGGTATGTCTCACCAGCGAAAATAGGCTGTATCACATTGATACTTAAGGTAATGGTGCCGGTTGCAGGAATTGAACCCGCGACCTTCGGTTTACAAAACCGCTGCTCTACCCCTGAGCTAAACCGGCACACCGTGACAGGCTGCCTTGTGCCTGATACCTAGTGCTTATGCCTAGTGCCTAGTGTGTCGCCGCCGGCTTTTCAAGCGATTCGTGCGCGGCGGTGCGTGCGATGCGCGGGTGGGGGCCGAAGGCGGGCGGTCAGCTCTCTTTGACCCAGGGGCGCGTATTGCTCGGTTTACCGAAAGGGGCTGTACCAGCTAACTAGGTTAGCTTCTCATCAACCCATTGTCTGAGCTGCTTTAATTGGCTTTTTGGATTGGGGTTATTAAAACGCCACTCGCACTCCTTCAAAAATAGTCCAAAATTCTGTCGTGGGATACC
>JANRKD010000017.1:0-31911 GCA_033763655.1 Alphaproteobacteria bacterium | reverse complement strand
GGCGCGGCAATGAACGATCCGACCGCCTCAAAGGGCGCGCGGATAAGGTTGGTGAAAAAATTGCCGCCGGGGGCCGCTGCCGCAGGCGCCGCACCCGGCGCGGATTCCGCCGTTTCGGGCACTTCAGGCGCTTCGGAAGCGTCCGCCATCAGAACCCCCTGCCCGGATTATTGGGCGCACCGCTAACAAAATTGCGCCAGTAGGTGTTGAAATCATTGGTATTCTCATTCACGCGCTCGAGCACCTGCTGTGTCACATAGGCATTGCGGTTCTGCCGGGCGTTGTAGGCGGCGCGGTAATCGGTGCGGCTCGGCGGGGCGATGGTCTGGATTTTCTTACGCTGCACCAGATCTTCGGCATAAACTTCGCCGCGATGCATCCGCGCAATCGCCTTGTAGCCGCCGGTGATAAAGCCTCTGACGCCGCCGGCCACCATCCCGAGCGCCAGGCCGCCAACCACGCTCAGGGTCAGCGGTAGAATTAAAGTCTGTGTGGCAACGGCGGCAATCGCCCCCAGCCCCATGCCAACCCACAGGCCTTTGCGGCCATAGCGCGACATGCCGTCGAGCCCGTCCTGCAATGTCCCGCCGATGAAGGCGCGGGCATAGCGGAAGGGCCGCAGCGGATCATGCCCGGTTTTGACCGCAGCAATCTCCTCTGCGGCTTTGGCGGCCACGCTGGGTTTAGGGGCGGTTTTCGCTTCTGTATCGGGTTCAGCCATAGTTTTTCCTAGCCTAACTATAGCCGATTTTGCCTTTAACCATTGTGAAGGTTTGATGACATTGTGGGGGCAAGGGAAGAGTCGCGTGGTAAAAGGGGTTGCCAGTAGTCAGTAGCCGGTAGCCGGTAGCCAGTGAAGGAAGTGAAGAAAGAAAGAAAGAAAGAAAGAAAGTGAAGGAAGAAAGTGAAGTGAATAGAGGACGGTGGCCAACGAGGGGAGTCACCCCCTCTCCCGCAAGCGGGAGAGGGCTGGGGTGAGGGAAGCGACGAAGGAAGAGTCGAGAGTCGAGTGGCCCCAACCACCACCTGTCACCCCGCATGGATTGCGTGGGCCACCTTAAAGATGGATGCCGTCATACGACGGCATGACAGAGGAGAGCGTGAGGGCTGACTACCGGCTACTGGCTACTGGCTACCGGCTACTGGCTACCGACCGCTTACTCCCCCTGACGCAGCGCGCGGATGACCCCGCGCCAGCTGGCGATTTCCTGCTCACTCAGCCCGGCACGCACCAATGTCGCGCGCAGGTTGCGCCACATGATGTCTTTTTTCTCGGGCACCCGCCAGAAATTGACGCCATCGAGCGCTGCTTCCAACTGGCCGAGCAAGCCTTCGAGCTGCGCGCGCGGTGCAGCGGGAAGTGCTGCCGCCTCACCGCCTGTGGCGTCATGGGCAACGGTCATGAACCACTCATAGGCCGCGACCACCACCGCCTGCCCGATATTGAGTGAGGTGTATTCCGGCGCGACGGGAATGCTCACCACCGCATCGGCAAGCGCGATATCCTCGTTCTCAAGCCCGGTGCGCTCGGGGCCAAACATCAGCGCGCATTTTTCGCCGCGCGCCGCCCGCGTACGCAACAGCTGCATTGCTTCACGCATTTCCATCACCGGCAGGTTCATCGCCCGTTCGCGCGCGGTGGTCGCCAGCACGAATTGGCAATCCGCCAGCGCCGATTTCACATCTTCATGCACCGATGCATCGTCGATAATGTCGAGCGCTTTGCCCGCCGTATCGCTGGCTTTCGGGTTCGGCCAGCCATCGCGCGGAGCCACCAGCCGAAGTTCCTTCAGGCCGAAATTAGCCATCGCCCGCGCCGCCGCGCCGATGTTTTCGCCCATCTGCGGGCGGACGAGGAGGATGGAGGGAGTTTTCATTGCTTCTCTATAAACGCAAACCTATCCGATTGTCATCCCCGCGAAGGCGGGGATCCATCGCGGCGAGTCTTCGCCGCTTGATACTATATATCTGCCACCTGAAGGACAGTATTTTTGCCTGCGCTTCGCACGCTGGATGCCAGCTTTCGCTGGCATGACAAAAGGAGTGTGCGGGCAAGTAAGGAGGATGGAGGGAGTCATGCCGCTTTGGCTTTGCGCTTCATCAGGTGATACGCAATCGCGTCATAAAGCGCATTGAACGAGGCGTCGATGACGTTGTGCGAGACGCCGATAGTCGTCCAGCTTTTTCCTTCGTCGTCGCGGCTTTCGATCATCACCCGTGTCAGCGCGGCGGTTGCTTCCGACGGAGTGAGAATGCGCACCTTGTAATCCGCCAGATGCATCGATTTAAGCTGCGGATACTTCGCAATCAGCGCCTTGCGCAACGCCGCATCGAGCGCGTTGACCGGCCCATTCCCCTCAGCCACAGTCATTTTCAGCACACCCTGCACGGTGAGTTTCACGGTTGCCTCACTCATGGTGACGCGATTGCCCTTCGCATCGACCCGCCGCTCGTCGAGCACACGGAAGCTGTGCAAATCGTAATAGCTCGGCACGCTGCCAAGCATCTGCCGCGCCATCAGCTCGAAGCTGGCCTCGGCGTCTTCGTAGGCATAGCCCAGCGCCTCGCGATCTTTCACCGCTTTCACCAGCTCGGCGACGCGGGCGTCCTCGGCGTCAACCGCGATGCCCATCTGCGCGAGGCGGTTGAGGATATTCGCCCGCCCGGCCTTATCGGACACCAGAATCATCCGTGTATTGCCGACCATAGCCGGGTCGATATGCTCATAGCTGCGGCTGTCCTTGCTCATCGCGCTGACATGCAGCCCGCCCTTATGCGCAAAGGCGCTCGCCCCGACATAGGCGGCATGGGGGTTGCCCGCACGGTTCAGGCGGTCATCCACCAGCCGCGAGAGATGGCCGATGCGCGCCAGTTGCTTTTCGCTGACGCCGGTTTTGTAGCCCATTTTGAGCATCAGCGTCGGGATGATGGCCACGAGGTTGGCATTACCACACCGCTCGCCAATACCGTTGATGGTGCCCTGCACCTGCCGCGCGCCCGCCTCGACCGCCGCCAGTGAACCCGCCACCGCCTGCTCGGTATCGTTATGGCAGTGGATGCCAAGCTGCGCCTGCGGCAGCGCCTTTCTTACCGCCGTAACGATGGTAGAAATCTCGCTGGGCAAACTACCACCGTTTGTGTCGCACAGAATGAGCCAGCCCGCGCCGCCTTCCGCCGCCGCGCGCAGCACGTCGAGCGCATAAGCGGCGTTGGCCTTGTAGCCGTCGAAGAAATGCTCGGCATCGAACACCGCCTCGCGCTTTTTAGCCACGACATGCGCCAGCGATTCGGCAATCATCCGCAGATTCTCTTTTTTACTGACCTTAAGCGCCGCTTCCACCTGCCAGTCCCAGGCCTTGCCGACCAGGCAGACGCTGGCCGTATCGGCGGCGAGCACCTCCTGCAGGCCGGGGTCGTTGCTGGCCGAGCGCCCGGCGCGCCGCGTCATGCCAAAGGCGGTGATTTTCGCTTTTTTCGTGGGGGCGGCCTGCGCAAAAAACTGGTCGTCCGTTGGGTTGGCGCCGGGCCAGCCGCCTTCGATATAGTCGATCCCGAACGCATCCAGCTCGGCGGCGATGGCAAGTTTGTCGGCGACGGTGAAATCAATCCCGCGTGCCTGCGCCCCATCGCGCAGGGTGGAGTCATAAAGATAGATCCGTTCGCCCATAGGGCGCTTATAGCGGGATGTTTTTGCTTTGTCATGCGCGCCATGCACGCGCGTGGGGTTTTATCAGGCGTCTGGAGTCCGGTCGCCGCCGCCGCGCCCGCTCCGTTCGCCGCTTTTGCCAACTTTCTCCACCCAGCCAGTATCTTCCCCGGCGCCCGCAGGAATGCTGTCGGGATCGGAGGGGGATTCACCGCCCGCCGTGCGCTGCTCCCCGCCAACCTCCGTTGCGGATGCCCCGGCAAGCCGCGCCCTCAATGCCGCCACAGCCTCCTCGTGCGAGTTATGGAGCGTGAACCCGGCGTTTCTTAATGTGGTGTGTGCGGAGATAGATTCGCGAAAATCTGCACACAGCACTCCGTCATTTTCAATGATGTGAATACAAGCAGCGGGGTTTCCGAGCTCACTTGCAATTTTATTGATATTAGTTAAGTTCTTAGCGGCACTATCTTTAGGAACGATTCCATAAATCACCCCACCCTCAAAGAAGAACTCTGCCTGCACTCCGTAAAGCACCCCTTCGAGACGCGCATCATGTCTTGCCAATGAAAGCATCGCCCTTTGCGCCGAAAGCATCGCCCTTTGCGCCGGTGGTGATTGCATCCACGTCGTTGCGTTAGCTATCCTATTATTAAGCTGAGAAATATAATCCGTATCAGCAGAATTTAGATTCTCCCATTCTGCGCTGCCGCGAATGGGCAGAAAATTACGCACGGTTTTAAAAACGCGCCGCTCTCCCGCCGGAGTTGTTGCTTGGATATTGCGTTGCGTGTCTTCGTCCGGCTCAACGGTTTGTATGGATTGGCCGAATCTTTCTCCCCTATAGTTACCCAGCAACGCCTTCGCCAATGCCTGAATCTGTTCGTCGGTCGTATCGACAAACATCAGTTTTATCTGAAAGTCATCGCCACAATATAAAAAGGCATTTCTCAGATATTTCAGTGGATTTTCTTCCTGTTCAGTCATGGCGGTTTCTCCGGTTGCGGGATAAATCAGGGTGGTGATTACGAGGCACTATACCCAACCCCCGCGCGGGGGAGTGTGAAGATTAGGTGACAATTGCCGATGGGTCGATGGGCCGCCGCGCGCCTTCCTTTGCTCTCCCCTCGCCGGGGCGCCCGACGCCGCGCCGTGAGTGGCAATTGCAGACCACCCGGTTATGCAACTTTTACCGTGCCTACCTCAGCGCTGAAAATCCCCCCACCGAAACGCTTGAAGGAGCGTTTCGACTCCCCCGCAAGGGGGGAGTAGGCGGGAGTGCCACAGGGAGTGGGCGGTAGCCAGTAGCCGGTAGTCAGCAAGGGGAGTGAATACCAGCCACCCGGGGAGTCGCCCCCTCTCCTGCTCGCGGGAGAGGGCTGGGGTGAGGGAAGCGGTAGTTACCAGCCACCCGTGCCCATTCATCAGTCACCTGTCGCAGTCACTGGCCATCACGCTCTCCCGTGTCATGCCGTCGTAGGACGGCATCCATCTTTTTTGAAGTAAGGCAGACCCCGTCATACGACGGGGTGACAGGTGGGGGTTGGGGGTTGTTGGCTACCACGCCCTCACCCGCCTGCCCGAATGCCGCTTACCGCTAGGGGGTGCGGCGGTGGAACAGGTATTTTTCCGTGACGAGGTAGGTGAAGGTAACGCTCCAGCCAATCAGCACGAGGCCTAGAATCGCCTCGACGCCGACCAGCAATTGCAGGCCGCCCGTGGGATAGACATCGCCCAGCCCGAGCGAGGAGTAACTGACCGAGGAGAAGTAAACATATTCCAGCAATTCATGCGTGATGTTGCCGCCCAGCGTGCCGAAATGGAACAGCTTGTCGAGCAGGTAGTAGGTAACTCCGAAAATCCAGATGCACAGCGTATGGCCAAAAAAAGTGGCGAAGATGGTAAAAACAATCTGTAGCCGGGGCCGCCCCTCGATTTTTGGCAGGCGCACCCACACATGCGCCAGCACTTCGTAGAACAGCGACGAGCATGTCAGTATCAGCGCAAGGCTGATCAGAGATGCAATCATGAAACTTGTCATTTTTCCTCCTTATACCCGCCGCCATGTCGTGCCGGATGCGCTGTCCTCAAGCACGATACCCCGGGCTTTCAGCCCCTCGCGGATAGCATCGGCCTGCGTAAAGTCGCGCGCCTTTTTGGCGGATGTGCGCGCCTCGATCTGCAGCTCGATCCACAGCGTGTCCTCCCCGGAGGAATCGCCCCGGAACCACGCCTCGTCCGTCTGTTGCAAGAACCCGAGAAAGTTTGCGCTCGCCTTCAGGGATTCGTCATCGAGCGTCTGCAGAAGCGCCAGCGCTTTGGGCGTATTCAGGTTATCGCGCAGCGCGTCGAGGATGCCGGGATGGACAGTGCCGCCGCGCGCCGCGCCGCCCGCCGCGCGGTAAAGGCGGTTGACCACTTTTTCGGCATCGGAAAGCAGCTTGTCGCTCCAGTCGAGCGGCTCGTTGTAGCGGGTGCCCAGCAGCGCGAAGCGAATCACCTCGCCCTTGACGCCCTTGTCGAGCAGGTCGCGCACGGTGATAAAATTACCCAGCGATTTGCTCATTTTTTCGCCGTTGACGGTGAGGAAGCCGTTATGCACCCAGTATTTCGCATAATGGCTGCCCGCGTTGCCGCAGGTCGATTGCGCGATTTCGTTTTCATGGTGCGGGAACATCAGGTCCGAGCCGCCGCCATGAATGTCGAAATCCGTCCCGAGATGGGTCGCGCTCATCGCCGAGCATTCGATATGCCAGCCGGGGCGGCCCACACCCCACGGCGAATCGAATTTGCTGCTCGCATCGTCTTTTTCGCCGGCGGGTTTCCACAGTACAAAATCGCCCGCATACTCCTTGTAGGGCGCGATTTCCACCCGCGCACCGGCCACCATGTCCTTGACGCTGCGGCGGCTGAGGCAGCCATATTGCGCGTCCTTTTGCACCCGAAACAGCACATGGCCTTCGGCCACATAGGCAAATCCGCCTGCTATCAGCCGCTCGATCAGTGCAATCATCGCCGCGATATGCTCCGTCGCCTTCGGCTCGACGGTCGGCGGCAGGCAGTTGAGCGCGCCCATGTCGTCATGAAATTGCTGCGTGACTTCTGCCGTCAATTCCTGAATGCTGATGCCGCGCGCGACCGCCGCCGCGTTGATTTTATCGTCCACATCCGTGATGTTGCGCACAAAGGTTACTTGCGGAAAATCATGCCGCAGTAAGCGGTACAGCACATCATACACCACCACGCTGCGCGCGTTGCCGATATGGGGCCGCGCATACACCGTCGGCCCGCAGACATACATCTTAACATGGTCAGGGTCGATGGGCGTAAACGTGTCCACCGTGCGGGTAAGGGTGTTGGAGAGGCGAAGGGTCATGCTTAAGCCACCTCGCCTTTCAGGCGTTTTTCGGCGCGGTCGCGGCCCAGCAGTGCCAGCACCGTCTTCATCTCGGGGCCATGCTCACGGCCAGTGAGCGCCAGTCGCAGCGGCATGAACAATTCCTTGCCTTTGCGCCCGGTTTTCTCTTTCACGGCGTTGACCAGCACATCCCAGCTCGCTTCGCTCCACTCACCCTCGGGCAAACTCGCAGCGGCAGTATCAGCAAAATCCTTCTCCGCGATCACCGGCGTAATCGGCTGGTGCAGCACATCCCACCAGTCGCGCACATCGTCAAGCGTGGTGAGGTTGGGCTTAATCGCCTCCCAGAACGCGGCGTCGATACTCTCCATGCCGCGCGCCGCCAGTTGCGGCTGCACCTGCGCAAACGGCAGATGATGCAGCATTTTCTGGTTCAACCGCTCCAGCTCGGCGGGGTCGTAATTGGCCATGGCGCGGCCAAGCTTACTGATAGCAAACCCTTCCACCAGCGCCGCCATCGACTCCGCCAGCTCAATCGCATCCGACGTGCCGATTTTCGCAAGGTAACTCATCAGCACCAGCGGGAAAACTCCCCCTTCACGCAGGCTGCGGATATCGCCGCCGCCGACCCGTTTGCTGATTTTACCTTCCTTCATTTTCAGCAGCGCCATATGCCCGAAAATGGGGATTTCATGCCCCATCGCCTGCATAATCTGCACCTGCATGGCGGTGTTGCTGACATGGTCCTCGCCGCGAATAATGTGGGTGATGCCCATCTCGCCGTCATCGACGCTGGTGGCAAAGGTGAACAGCACCACGCCGTCCTCCCTGAACATCACCGGATCGGACAGCTTGCTGCCATCGAACTCGACCTTGCCACGCACCATATCGTCCCAGATAATCGGCGCCGCATCGAGCTTGAACCGCCAGTGCGGTGTGCGCCCCTCGGCCTCATATTGCGCGCGTTTCTCGGGCGTTTCCGTCAGCCCGGCGCGGTCGTAAATCGGCGGCAGCCCGCGCCCCATCAGCATTTTGCGCTTGATGTCGATTTCCTCGGCAGTTTCGTAGCACGGGTATAAGCGTCCCGCCGCGATGAGTTTTTGTTTCGCCGCTTCGTAGCGGTCAAAGCGGTCGGATTGTTTTTCGAGCACATCCCACTGCACACCCAGCCACTGCAGGTCGTCCTTCAGCCCCTGCTCATACTCTGCGGTTGAGCGCGCGCGGTCGGTGTCGTCCACCCGCAGCATGAACCTACCGCCCATGGATTTGGCGAACAGGTAATTGGCAATCGCGGTGCGCACATTGCCGACATGCAGCCAGCCGGTGGGGCTGGGCGCAAAACGCACGAGTACAGGCTTGGTCATTGAACGGTATCCTTCACAAGAACCCTCGCCTGTCATACCGTGTCCATCACGGCACCCCCTTACCAAAAAACGGCAGGGCGACAGGCCAGTGCACAAAAAAAATCCTCTAATCCCTGTGGGGGTTAGAGGATTTTTACACGAAGTTCAATGGGCGAGTGTGAAGGAAGTGGTGAAGGAAGGGAGTGGTTAGAGTCGAGAGTCGAGCGGTAAAAGGGGTTGCCAGTAGCCAGTAGCCAGTAGCCAGTAGCCAGTGAAGGAAGTGAAGAAAGAAAGAAAGTGAAGGAAGGAAGTGAATAGAGGACGGTGGCCAACGAGGGGAGTCGCTCCCTCTCCCGCCTGCGGGAGAGGGCTGGGGTGAGGGCCTGATAGCCACCAGCTTACAGCCGATAACCTCCAGCGCCCAACCCCACCACCTGTCATGCCAAACGTGTTTCAGCATCCAGTGCGACGTGTCTACGTCGCGAGATTTTCCTAAAAGAGGCTGGATGCCAGCCTGCGCTGGCATGACACGGGAGAGGGAAGTGGCCAATGACCCGCAACTCTGGCAACCGGCACCAGCACTTCCCTCCCCTAACCCCTCCCGCAGGCGGGAGGGGGATACTCCCCGGGTGGCAAAGGTGGCGCCCCCTCGCTTGCTGGCAACTGACTACTGGCTACTGGCTACCGCATTCTCCCCGTGGCACCCCCGCCCACTCCCCCCTTGCGGGGGAGTCGAAACGCTCCTTGAAGCGTTTCGGTGGGGGGATTCCTTCGGGGGTGACAAAAGACCTCCGGCGGCGCAATCGGGGCTCATGCTGTAACGAAGGGGACGCAATGAATTCATTGTGTCCCCTTCGTTACAGCTAGCCGGTGTGGCCAGAGGCGAACGCGCTTAGCCGCGAGCAAGCGGGACTGTTGTGGCTGAAACACGCCGCGCAAGCTGCTCAGCAGTTGCCGGGCCAACTGCTACAGGCACTCTTCCCGCGTTACCTCCATTAATCTCCGCAAGCTCCTTATCACTCAGACCAAGCTTTGCCAGATTAATCGGCTTCAGCTTGCCTTCATGGTCAAGCGGTCCACCATTAAGTTGCCATTCCGCCTGTTGTCGCATCACCCCTTTGATAACCTCATCGAAATCATCTCGCTTCTCAAGAGATTTCATGGCCTCTTGGCCAATTTGCGCTACAAGATGTATCTCTGCCGCCTGCTGCAGGCGACTGAGGACTGCGGTCGCTGCAAAAGAACTCTGCGATTCTTTCAATCGGGAGAGAAGCCTTTCCGGTATCCCCAACTTGTCCAGATCAAAAAGATTGGGTACGTTCTCCCCACTGGCACCGATACTATTGAGTTTGCCCCCAAATTTCATCGCCTCATACTGTGCCATACAGGAATCGGTGATATGGTCTTTTTCTTCAGGAGAGCAACGTTCTTCAAGTAAAATAACGCCTTCTTCGCCGATACTCATCATGAGGCGATCAAGCGCCGCATTGCGCAGCTTGAGCCAATTGCGACTCCTGGCTTCTTCAGTTGCTTGCCTGCTAATCTCAGCCGCCGTAGCCTCTACATCTTCCGAAAACATAATTTTATCGTTGAAGATGGCTTTGGTTCTGTTTGGCCGCGAGGCGTCGGCTTCATCGCGAGACACATACGGGGTAAGATTGCCTTCCTTTTGTCGCGCCTGCCACTGCCTGAACATCTGATCCGAAATTTCGCCAGTGGCCTTCGCGAATAAGCTGCTATGGGTGCTCATTTTTGATCCTGTAATTCTTCATCTGGAAGCGTCTGGTTAGGACAATGCACGCAGGCGGAGGCACAGGGGAAAGCGCGAGGGACACAAAATCATTGTGTCCCCTTCGTTTTCCCCTGTGCTTTGATTAGCGGCCACGGCCTGTTGTCGGCTCAGGAGCCGTCGCATCCGCCACATGGGTTTCTTCAGGTTGTGGGACTCGCGCTGTGAAGGAAGTGTTTCCTTGAGCAGCAGCTCTCTGCCTTTGTTCCCGTTGAGCATCGCGAGTTACTTCCTCACTGATTGCACGCGCCGCACCTTCAATATTAGAAGGCGTTAACCCACCAACATGCGGTATATTTATTTCATCCTCACACTCCATCGTTTGGTTATACTCAGGAACCTACCTTAACCCATGCGGTGGTGGGCTGTGTATGACAGTTTGATGAAGATGCAGCGGCGGGGTAAAAATCACGCGGATAGCCTACACCAACCCTGCGTAAGGCCGGTCACTCGCCACATAGCCTCAGCACAAAAATCAGGCGAATTGCCAGCGGTTGGTAATCGGCCAGCGGCGGTCGCGGCCAAAGGCCATCGGCGTAATTTTCACCCCCGGCGCGCTCTGGCGGCGCTTATATTCCGCCGCGGCTACCATCCGCGCCACGCGCTCGACTGTTGGCTCATCCATCCCTTCAGCCACCAGTTCGGCGACAGAAAGTTGGCGCTCGATAAGCCCGCGCAGAATCGCATCGAGCAGCGCATAGGGCGGCAGCGAATCCTCGTCGCGCTGATTGGGGCGCAACTCAGCGGTGGGTGGTTTGGCAATCATCCGTGGCGGTATCACCTCCCCCGCCGCGCCGCGCAGCCCCATCGCCGCCAGGGACTCTGCCGTTTGCGCATTGCGCCAGTGCGCGAGGCGGGTGACGGTGGTTTTATAGACATCCTTTAACACTGAAAACCCGCCGCACATATCGCCATAAAGCGTGGCGTACCCCACCGACATCTCGGATTTATTGCCCGTCGTCAGCACCATCGCGCCGAATTTATTACTCACCCCCATCAGCAGCAATCCGCGCAGGCGGGCCTGGATATTCTCCTCCGTGGTGTCGGCATGGCGGCCCGCAAACAGCGGCGCGAGGGTCTGGCGCGCGGTGTCGATCAGCGGCGTAATCGGCACCGTGTCCATGCGGATGGCGAGCGCGGCAGCCAGTTGCTGCGCATCTTCAAGGCTGTCCTCGCTGGTAAAGGGCGACGGCAGGCGAAGCGTATGCACCTGCTGCGGCCCGAGCGCATCAACAGCAATAGCCGCCGTCACGCCCGAATCAATCCCGCCCGAAAGGCCGAGCACCACGCCGGGGAAGTTATTTTTGCCGACATAATCGCGCAAGCCGAGCACCAACGCATGATAGATTGTGCGTTCGTCGGTCGAGATTTCGACCATCGGCGCGGCGACGCATTGCCAGCCCCTGCCGTCCTTTTCCCAGCGCGTCATCCCAAGCGTTTCCTGAAAGGCCGGCAGCCGCGCGACATCCTTCACCTCGCTGCCGACGGCGTAGGAGCGGCCATCGAACACCAGCTCATCCTGCCCGCCGACAAGGTTGACATAGACCAGCGGCAGGCCGGTCGCGGCGACGGCGGCATCGACCACCTTTTTGCGCTGCCCGGCTTTGCCGATATGGTAGGGTGAGGCGTTCTGCACCAGCAATATCTCCGCACCCTGCGCGGCCAGCGCCGTGGCCGCGTTGACGTCCCACACTTCTTCGCAGATAAGCACACCGAGCGTAATCCCGCGCCAGACCACCACGCGCGGCTCGGGGCCTGCCTGAAACACCCGCTTTTCATCGAACACGCCGTAATTGGGCAGATCGTGCTTTTTGCGGATGACGGTGATTTCCCCGCGCGCGGCCAGCAGGCTGGCATTGTAGATGCAGCCCTCCTCGACCCACACACTGCCAAACATTAAGTCGCAGCGAAGTTCTCTCGTTGCCACCGCCAATTGCCGCGCCGCTGCCATCGCCCGTTCGCGGAACGCAGGAATCAATATCAGGTCTTCGGGCGGATAGCCGGTCAGGCACATTTCGGGGTAAAGCACGAGGTCAGCACCCTGAGTCGCCGCGTCCTCCGCCATGCGCTGCATGCGCGCGGCATTGCCCGCAAGGTCGCCGACGGTGGGGTTGATTTGGGCAAGGGCAAGGCTGAACGCTGATGTCATCGGCGCATGCTGGCGTAAAGCGCGGCACTTGGCAACGCGTTTTGCGCGGCGGCAAACAGGCTGGGCAACGGCCGCACCGCATGCTATACGCCGTGGTATCACCGCCCGTCCTGAGGTTTTATGCCCTACGAAGACCCGATCGAAGCCATGCTGCGCTCCCTCACCGATGTTGAGTGGAAAAAGCGCGACGGCCGCTTCGAGGCACGCATCAACCACACGCATCTGGTCGGGATTCAGGAAATCCTCGCCGATTACCACATCACCGTCGCGGGGGAAGTCAGCGCCCTGCGCAGTGGCCGCTACATCGCCACCATCGACGCCGGGCAGATGCCTGCCATCCTCAAAGCGGTGAAACTCACCGGCGCGAAAGTGAAACCCCACCGCCGCAAATGGCACTCGTAAGCGGCAGCGCCGTCGCGGGCAATTGTCACCATATCTTCATACTTCGGCAGCACGGGCGTGCTATACATTGAGGCACATTGCGTTGAAACAGAATCTGTAAAGCAGGTCATTATGTCGGACACCACAACAAAAGATGGGTCCAAAAAATACTTCCCCACCTCCAGCGAGAAGCTGGCCGACTCATCAACGCCCCCGCAGCATGCCACCAAGATACGGCTCGGACAATGTTTTGGGGGTGGAGAAAGCCACGAGGGCAGGGGTGGGTGGAGAGAAACTGAACCCAGCCACTGGGTTGCAAAATTCACCACTCCCCATGCCAATTTTTTGCACGGATATTTCACACGAAATTTCAAGGCGCTTAATGTCCCATGCAGTGTGACGCCGGACGCGGATAATCCAAACTACAGCATTGTAAAAATTACCACCGAAGATCCCCAAAACCTGACAACGCGCTGCATGAACGCAGCCACAAACAGCGGGTATTCCTCCGTCGTCGCCATCTACTCGGCAATAGTTGCTGCTAACGGCAGCGCTACCCCAGCGCTTTCTCCAGCTCGGGGATGATAACAAACAAATCCCCAACCAGCCCATAGTCGGCGATGTCGAAAATCGGGGCGTTTTCGTCCTTGTTAATAGCGACGATAACCTTGCTTTCCTTCATCCCCGCGAGATGCTGAATCGCGCCGGAAATTCCGACCGCAATATACAGCTCGGGCGCGACCACTTTACCGGTCTGCCCCACCTGCCAGTCGTTGGGGACAAATCCCGCATCCACCGCCGCGCGCGAAGCGCCCAGCGCCGCATTGAGTTTATCGGCCAGACCATTGAGCAGCGCGAAATTCTCCTTGCTGCCCATGCCGCGCCCGCCGGAGATCACCACCCGCGCCGAGGTCAGCTCCGGCCGCGCGGAGGCGGCGCCTTCCATCGCAACAAAGCGCGAGAGGGTTTTGACCGGCACCGCAGGCACATCGACAATCTCGGCCTTGCCGCCGGTTTCCGCCACTTTGTCGAACGCGGTCGCGCGCACGGTAATGACCTTGATCGCATCCTTCGATTGCACCGTCTCGAGCGCATTGCCCGCATAGATCGGGCGCACAAACGTGTCGGGCGAAATCACGGCGGTAATCTCTGAAATCTGCTGCATGTCGAGCAATGCCGCCACGCGCGGCAGCACGTCCTTGCCGAACGATGTCGCCGCCGCCAGCACATGCGTATAACCGCCCGCGAGCTGCGTCACGAACGGCGCGAGATTTTCGGCCAGCGGGTGGGCGTAAAGCGCATCGTCCTCGACCAGCACCTGCGCGACGCCGGGAAGCGCCGCCGCCGCTTGCGTCACCGCCGCAATCTCATGTCCGGCAAGCAGCAGGTGAATCTCGCCGCCGATTTTTTGTGCGGCACCAATGGCGGCACGCGTGGCGGGGACGATGGTTTTGCCGTCATGCTCGGCCAGGACTAGAATGCTCATATCACCTTCGCTTCGTTGCGCAGTTTATCGACCAGTTCAGTGACGTCTTTCACCTTGCCGCCACCTTTGCGTTTGGCTGGTTCGGCGACACTCAGCACCGCCGTGCGCGCCGTCACATCGACCCCCAACTCCTCGGGCGTAATGCCGGCCAGCGGTTTGGCGCGGGCTTTCATAATGTCTGGCAGCTTGGCATAGCGCGGTTCGTTCAGGCGCAGATCGGTCGTAATAACTGCAGGCAAGGTCACTGCAATCGTCATCAACCCACCATCGACCTCGCGGATGACGGTGGCCTCACCGCCATCGATCGTGACCTTCGAGGCGAACGTCGCCTGCGGCCACCCCAGCAGCGCCGCGAGCATTTGCCCGGTCTGGTTGGCGTCGTCGTCGATCGCCTGTTTGCCACAAATAACCAACTGCGGCTGTTCCTTATCGACCAGTGCTTTGAGTAATTTGGCCGCGGCCAGTGGCTCGATACGCGCCTCGGTCGCGATGATAATCGCCCGGTCGGCGCCGACCGCCAGGGCGGTGCGCAAGGTTTCCTCGACCGGCTTAGCCCCGATGCTGACCGCCACGACTTCCGTCGCAATGCCCTTTTCCTTGAGGCGGATTGCCTCTTCGATGGCGATTTCATCGAACGGGTTCATGCTCATTTTGACATTGGCCAGCTCGACACCCGAACCATCGCCCTTCACCCGGATTTTGACGTTGTAATCAACCACCCGTTTGACCGGAACCAGTATGCGCATAGCTCACTCCTTTGCGGAGGCAAGTTTTCGCGTACTTTGCAATCAAAAGCAAGGGCTAAGACGAATGCCGCAGCCACAAAAGCAGCCCGACCACTACCAGTGCCGCGCCTTGCAGTGCAACCCGCGTCACCATCATTTTATTGCCGTATTTGCGGTTGGCTTCGCCGCCACGCACCATCAGCACCATGCCTGTGACCAACACACCAACAACCGCGAGCATCAGCCCTATCAACAGGAACATGCCCAGCGGCGACATCACGCGAATGTCCCGCTGCGCGGCTGGTGCAGCACATAGGTGCGGCTGCAATACGGGCAGACCACTTTTTCCCCGCGCGCGTGGTCGATATGCAGGAAAACGCGCGGGTGGCCGAGCGCCCCGCCGCCGCCATCGCAGGTGACCTCTTCGTTGCTGATTTCAATCGTTTCAAACATACATGCCCTAATTGGCAAAAATGAACCGCGCGCCATCCGCGCGCGCCACAGGTAACGCCGAAACCGCGCCACTGTCAAGGCTAACGCGGCGCACGGAATCACCCCTTTCAGGGGCTGGCACCGGGGCCGCCGACGACGTTGCAGTGGGCATAATCACCCCCGAATCCGAGGCATCCGCCACCGCCAGCGGCTGAGCCGACGCGCGCGGCGCCGCATCCGCCCGCACCACCAGCACTTCGCTGCGGGCGCGGGTGGGTGCATCATTCACCTGAATCACCCGCACCTGACGCGCCTCGCGCATCGGCGACGCGGCACGAATCACCCGTGGCGCCTGCTGCGCACGGGCAGTCGCCGCCGGGGGTGACGCATCCGCCCGCGCCATCGCCACGCCACCGGATTTGCTGGCCCGCGCCTGCGCCACCTTGCCGACAATGCGGTTCCAGCTACGTTCGATATCGAGCAGGTATTGCTGGCCATAGACCGGCGTGCGCGAATGGTAAGCGGCGGTGGCCTTGATCCAGTCGCCCAGCGTTGCGTAATTATCGTGCAGGAAGGTGGCGGCATAGGCGACATTGGCCGCCGGGTCGAACGCTTGGTTCAGGTTCGCAAACGCCTTGGGGTGATGCTTCAGGTTCACCTGCATGCAGCCGACATCGATGCTGCGACGCCCGCTGGCAATCAGGTTCTGGGTCTGGGCGATGGCCTCGGCCTTGCTGTTAAAATAATAGCCTTTGCCATCGACGTTGATTGTCCACGGCCAGGGCACGCTCATCCCCAACCCCTTATGGTAGCGGCCCGATTCCGTCGTCGCAATCGCCGCCAGCAGGTGGGTGGGGATATTTTTTCTTTTTTCCTCGACCGGGAAATACTGGGTGCATTGGCGCGCGCCATCAATCAGCGGGTCAACGCTGGCAACTGCGCCGACCGGCATGCCCATGGCCAGCGCCAGCGCTGCCACAACCAGCCGCCCGTGGCGCGTCGTTCGTGTCGGGTTCATTTGCATCGCCCTCATTCTAGCAAGCCGCATGCCGCAACACAAAAGAAATCCGTATGACAATTGGTTGCATTTGATTTAACCTGCGAACAATCCATGGGCCATCCAACGGAGCTTCTCATGAAAACCCCCTTTCCCTCCAGACGCACCACACGCGCCTTCACCCTGATTGAGCTTTCGATTGTGCTGGTGATTATCGGCCTGCTGGTAGGCGGGATTGCAAGCTTTAACAGCTACAGCCGCAACGCCCGGCTCAGCACCCTGATGAATGAGAGCAAAATCCTCATCACCGCCTTTGGGCAGTTTCAGGACCGCTATGGCGCGCCTCCGGGCGATTACAGCGTCGCCAGCAGCGCCTGGACGGGGGCGGGCAACGGCGACGGCAACGGCCTCATCCGCGCGGGCGTGGTCGCCCTGCCGCTCGAACGCTATTATGTCTTTCAGCACCTGGCGCTCGCGGGTTTCATTCAAGGCACCTACACCGGCGCGGTCAACGCCAACGGCGGGGCGACTATCGGCCTGAACGTCGTCGGCGGGGCGGTCGATACATCGGCGTTTATCTTCGACCACCCCGACGCGCTCGACGGCGTCGTCAGCGGCGACCCGCTCTATTTCGACGGCTTCTATGGCAACCTCCTGCGCGTGGCGGGCGTTATCGGCACCGCCGCCACCATTCCCGATCAACCCTTCCTCACCCCGAAACAGGCCTACCAGATCGACGACAAATTCGACGATGGCCTGCCCGCACTGGGCAATGTGACCAGCCCGAAAAGCACCGCCCTTGCCAACTGCGCCGCAAGCGACCTGCCCACCGCCACCTATACCACGGGCAACGACACCCGAACCTGCTACCTGTTTCTGCGGATGCCATAGGCCGAGCGCCACTTCTTCATAGTTTTTTAAGGTTTTTGCTGCTATACTGAGCCCGTAAGACCTGTGCGCCAAACAGGCGTGCGACATGTCTAGGTATGGACGGAGAAATTATGGCCAATGCGCATCACGATCTGGAGCTGATGCTCCGCGATTACCGGCTGACCACCGCCGAGATCCTCTACCATTTCCCCGACCACCCGGCCCTGCTGCAGAGCTATGTCTGGCAGGAGCTCGACCTCGCACCGAAATTCCCAACATTGAAAAAATTCCTCGCCTTCTGGGAGCGCGAGCTCGACGGCAAGCTGCATTCGGTGAAAGTCATGCATGCGCAGATTGTCGCCCCGGCGGAGTTCCGGCTGGTCAAAGGCTCCATCGCCATTCATTAATCTTCCATCGCCAGCCGCGCACAGGTAGGCTACACAGGCGTAGAGCCTGCCCGTTCGCAGGCGCAACGGGGGACGGATGACCATCATAAACCTTATGCTCGGCAAGCACCGGGGCGGGCTGGAACAGGCCGCGCTCGATTATGCGCAGGCGCTGGCGCAAGCAAACATCCCGGCCCTGAGCGTCATTGCGCCCGGGGCGTGGGTGGAAGCGCCGATGGTCGCCGCCGGGGTGGCCCACGAATCCCTGCGCACCCATGGCCGCTTCGACCTTTTCGCCGCCCACCGCCTGCGCACCCTCGCCCGGCGCAGCGCCGCTACCGCCGTCATCTGCCATGGCAACCGCGCCCTGTCGCTGGCGCTGCGGGCGTTTAACGCGGCAGACGCCCCGAAAGTGATCGCCGTGGCGCATAACTATAAAACCAAACGCTTCAGAAAAGCCGACGCCTGTTTCGCCATAACAGCACATCTGGCACAGCATTTACGGCTATCGGGGGCAAAAAACATCCACCGCATCCCCAACATGGTGCGCCTGCCGCCTGCCGCGCCGCGCGGCGGGTTTCGCACACCGCCGGTCATCGGCAGCATGGGACGGCTGCACCCGGTCAAGGATGTTCCGACCCTGATCGAATCGCTCGCGCTGCTGCAGGCACGCGGCATTGCCTTCACAGCCATCCTCGGCGGCGAGGGCGGAGAGGCCGCCCGCATCGACAGCCTGATTGCCCGCCACCGGCTGGAAAGCCGCCTCCGCCGCATCGGCTGGGTACAGAATAAATCCGCATTTTTTGCTTCCATCGACCTGTTTATCCTCCCTTCCCGCAGCGAGGCCTTTGGTCTGGCGCTTATCGAGGCAATGAGCCACGGCGTACCCGTCATCAGCACCGATGCCGAAGGCCCGCGCGCGATTATCCACCCCGGCGTGGATGGCCTCCTCGTCCCACGGGCCGACCCCGAAGCGCTGGCCGATGCCCTCGCCGCCCTGCTGGCCGACCCGGCCCGCGCCGCCGCCCTTGGCGAAGCGGGACGCCGCCTTGTCGCCCACGAATACAGCATGGAGGCCATGGCCGGGCGTTTACAAACCGCATTAACGCCCTATATCACACCCGTATGACCCCTCTTTTGAACACCACGCGCAGCATTATCCGCATCACTGGCGACGACCGCGTTTCATTCCTGCAAGGCATCCTGACCAACGACATCGCTAAATTGAACGGCGATAAAATCCAGTTCGCCGCACTTCTTTCGCCACAAGGAAAAATCCTAAACGACATGTTCGTGGTGGCTTGGGATAACGCCATCCTGCTCGATACCGGCGCCGCGTTCGCTGATGCCCTCATCAAGCGCCTCGCCCTCTATAAACTGCGCGCGAAAGTGACGATTGAGGACGCCAGCGCCGAACTCGCCGTCACGCAGGATGCAACCGGCCTGCCCGATCCGCGCCACCCCGAACTGCCGCACCGGCTTTATGCCCCGACCAGCGGCTACGCCACGCCGCTTTCTGACCACCCCACGCTCGCCCTTGGCATCCCCGAACTGGGCCGCGACTTTGCGCCCGAGCAGGTGGTGGCGATGGATGCGGGCTACGATTTACTCCACGCCATCAGCTTCACTAAGGGCTGTTATGTCGGACAGGAAGTCACCGCCCGCATGCATTACAAAAACATCGCGCGGCGCGGCTTTTATCTCCTCGAACACGATACCATGCCGCCGCGCCTCGCCCTGCTGCGCTTCGAGGATGTCGAAGTTGAAAACGGCATGGCCACAGTGGATAACATCACCTACCGCGCGACGCTTCCGGCATGGATGCTACCAAAACTCACCCGCTTCAAAAGCGGCCCGCAAAATCAATAAAATTATTCCGTGTGCAGCGCACTATTGTATTTGGCGACCTCGCCCCTACATGGTAATTTGAAACGACGATAAAAGCAAAAACCTGAGGGCGACACGACACCATGAAACTCTTTCGCAAGGTAAAAACCATGATTACTCCGGATGCCTCGCCCGCGGCTGGAATCACCGTCAGTGAGCGCGGGTTGCGCGCCCCCAACATCCTCGATGCGACCGCACAGGGCGGCTACCTCGCAGGGCAGTTTCTGGTCGCCACCCCGGTGATTGAATCGGGCTGCTTCCAGAAATCGGTCATCTATGTTTTCAACCACTCCGCCGAAGGCGCCATGGGGCTAATCGTCAACCAGCCGCTCGAACTGGTCAACACCACCGCCCTGCTCGAAGGCATGGATTTACCCAAAGAGGCCAACCTGCGCGACATCCCGCTTTATTTCGGCGGGCCGGTGGAGCGTGCGCGCGGCTTCATCATTCACTCGACCGATTATTTCCGCGAGTTTTCGCTCGTCCGCAACGGCGAATTGGCGATTACGGCTTCGAGCGCCATCCTTGCCGACATTGCCGCCGGGCGCGGACCGAAACGCGCGGCGCTGGTGGTCGGTTATGCCGGGTGGGACGCCGGACAGCTTGAGGCCGAAATCGAGGGCAACGGCTGGATTACCGTCCCCGCCACCGAGAAACTTATGTTCGACACCGAAAACGACCTGAAATGGGCCACCGCCAGCAAATCACTCGGCATCGACATGGCCTTCTTTAGCACCACCGTCGGCCATGCGTAGGCTGTGTGAAAAAATACGGCGGGCGCGCGACTGGCTGCTACACCGCCATTGGGCGATTACCCTCGCAACCATGTCCCTGTCGGTGATTATTTTCGGCCTGCTTTCCTACGATTTCTTTTTCCTGCTGCGCGCCAACCTCACCTTCATCGAGGAAAACGGCGTGACCGGCCTGCTCGATGGCGGGCTGAAGCAGTTTTTCATGCTGCTCTGCTACGGTTTTTTCAGCCTCCTGTGCTACCTCCTCTTCAAAGCCTGCGAGCATATTCTCACCGCCCGCCTCGCCCGCAGGCCGGAAATCGAAACCACGAACGCGGATTAACCGCTGCGCCCGCTGACCAGACAGCCTGAGCACATCCCCGCCTTCGCACTTGCGTCATCGGCCTCCGCGCGCTAAACACGCGCGCATGAAAAGCTTTCAGGACATTATCCTCACCTTGCAGAATTTCTGGGCGCGGCAGGGCTGCGTTATTTTGCAACCGTATGACATGGAAGTGGGCGCAGGCACCTTCCACCCCGCGACCACCTTGCGCGCGCTTGGCCCCAAGCCGTGGAACTGCGCCTATGTGCAGCCTTCCCGCCGCCCGAAGGATGGCCGCTACGGCGAAAACCCCAACCGCCTGCAGCATTATTATCAGTTTCAAGTCATCCTCAAGCCTTCGCCCGACAACCTCCAGCAGCTTTACCTTGATTCGCTCAAGGAGCTGGGGGTCGATTCCGCGCTGCACGACATCCGCTTTGTCGAGGACGACTGGGAATCCCCAACGCTCGGCGCATGGGGTTTGGGCTGGGAAGTCTGGTGCGATGGCATGGAAGTCACCCAATTCACCTATTTCCAGCAGGTCGGCGGCATCGAGTGCAACCCCGTCGCAGGCGAGCTGACCTATGGGTTGGAGCGCCTCGCCATGTATATTCAGGGCGTCGAGAACGTCTATGATTTAGGCTGGAATTTTGTGCCTGAAGGTAAACCATCGACCGATGCCACAACGAAGCCCTCTCCTAGCCTCCCCCGCAAGGGAGGAGGAGCGACGGAGCGCGCGGCACCGCACCCCTTCACCTACGGCGATGTGTTCAAGCAAAACGAAATTGAGTTTTCGACCTACAACCTCGAAGCGGCGGATACCGCGCAATTGTTCGAGCAATTCAAACAGGCCGAAGCCGAATGCATGGCGCTGCTCAACTTCAAACGCGACGATACCGCAACCCCGCTTGCCCTCCCCGCCTATGACCAGTGCATCAAGGCCAGTCACCGCTTCAACCTGCTCGATGCGCGCGGTGTGATCGGCGTCACCGAGCGCGCGTCCTATATTGGCCGTGTGCGCACCCTCGCCAAAGCCTGCTGCGAAGCATGGGTCACCACACAAGGACAAGGGGGGCACGCATGATCCTCACCATGATGAAAGGCAAGATCCACCGCTGCGTCTGCACCGGAGCGGATCTGCATTACAACGGCTCGATCACCGTCGATCCCGTGCTGCTTGAGGCGGCGGGCATCCTCGAACACGAGCAGGTCGATGTCCTTGACATCGACAACGGCGCACGCCTGACCACCTATGCCATCCCTGCCAAAAAGCGCGGCGGCGGTGAAATCACCATCAACGGCGCGGCCGCGCACCTAATTAAAAAAGGCCACCTGCTCATCATCTGCGCCTATGCGCGGATGAAAGAAAAAGAAGCCAAAAAACACCAGCCGAAAGTGATTTTGGTCGATGCGAACAATCAGGTGGCCAAAACCGCCCGCAAATCCGTCGGCGGCAGGCATGTGCAACCTCTGCCCGTCGCCCGCAAGGCGTCGGCCCGCAAACCCGCCGCGAAAAGGGCGAAGCGCTAATGGCCACACTGCTCCTCGAACTATTCTCCGAAGAAATCCCCTCGCGCATGCAGCGCGGCGCCGCCGAGCAATTGCAGCGCCTGATGCTCGCGGGCTTCGAAAAAAATATGCTTAAGCCGGGCGAGGTAAAAACCTTTGTATCGCCCCGCCACCTGGCTATCCAGTGCTTTGGCCTGCCGCTCATTCAGCCAGACCTGCGCGAAGAAAAACGTGGGCCAAAAATCGGCGCACCCGAGCAGGCCGTAAAAGGCTTTCTTGCGGCAAGCGGCCTCGCGCTCGACCAGTGCGAACAGCGCGACGGCTATTACTACGCCACCATCGAGCGTAAAGGGCGCGCCGTGGCCGACGTGGCAAAAGAAATCTGCGAAAATGCCCTCGCCACCTTTAGCTGGCCAAAATCCATGCGCTGGGGCAATCGCCCGCTCCACTGGGTGCGCCCACTGCACCGCATTGCCTGTTTGCTTGATGATGCCGTAGTGCCGCTTCAATTCGCCCATCTCGCTGCCGGCAATGTCACCGAGGGCCACCGCTTTCTGGCGCCGCACGCGCTCACCATCCCCCACGCCGAACAGTATGAAGCCGCGCTCAGAAGCGCCAACGTCGTCGTTGATTACGCCGCGCGCCGGGCGCAGATTAAAACCGAAATTACTGCCCTCGCCGCCGCAGAAAAATTGCACGTATCGGAAGACGAAGCGCTGCTCGACGAAGTAACGGGGCTGGTCGAATGGCCGGTGCCGCTGCTCTGCCGGTTCGACGAAAAGTTCCTCGCCCTGCCGCCCGAAGTGCTGGTGTCGGAAATGAAAACCCACCAGCGTTATTTCGCGCTGAAAACGGCGGATGGCAAACTGAGCGACCGCTTCATCACCGTCGCCAATATGGTCACGGCGGATGGTGGCGCGAAAGTGAAGGAAGGCAACGCCCGCGTCGTGCGTGCGCGGCTGGCGGATGGCGAATTTTACTGGGAGCAGGATCGCAAAACCAGCCTCGAAGACTGGGGCAAAAAACTTTCCGACGTGGTCTTCCACGCCAAAGTCGGTATGATGGATGCGAAGGTCGCGCGGATTGAGGCGCTGGCGGTAGAAATTGCTTCTTCCCTTCGCTCCCCCCCTGAGGGGGAGCCAAATCACTCTCGTGATTTGGTGGGGGGTATCCCTGATGAAGCCTCCGTCCGCCGCGCCGCCCATTTATGCAAGGCGGATTTAACCTCGGGCATGGTCGGCGAGTTCCCCGAACTTCAGGGAATTATGGGGCGTTACTATGCCACGGCGCAAGGGGAATCATCCGAGATTGCCGATGCCATCCGCGACCATTACAAGCCGCTGGGCGCCACGGATTCCGTGCCTGAAACGCCTCTTGCCGCTATCGTCGCCATTGCCGATAAGCTCGATTCCATCATCTCGCTTTTTGCGGCGGGCGAAAAACCCACCGGCAGCAAAGACCCGCTGGCACTGCGTCGCGCGGCACTTGGCGTGTTGCGGATTATCGACCATTATCAGTGGAAATTAGACCTTGCGCCGCTTGTTCAAACGCATGAATCAAAACAAGACGTCCTTGCCTTCCTCCGTGATCGTTTGCTTAACCTCATGCGAGAAAGCATGCTCCATTCTATGGATCGTACCTTTGTCCGCCACGATGTGATTGAGGCAAGCCTTCTTGGTATCGATACACAAATGAATGTCGTCGCCATCACAGCCCGTGCCCGCACGTTGGCTAATTGGCTCGCCACCGACTCTGGCAAGGCCACCCTCGCCGCCATCAAGCGCAGCATGAATATTTTAGCGGCAGAAGAGAAAAAAGATAAGGCGCCCATTAAAAGCAACCCGCAAAAACACGCTGCGCTGAGCAAACCCGAGGAACAGAAACTTTGGGAGCTTGTACAAAATACAGGGCACACGACCCTACGGAATCTGGAGCAACTCACCGCCCCCATCAACGCCTTCTTCGAGGCGGTGCTCGTCACCGAGGAGGGATTCCGCGAGGCGCGCCTCAGCTTGCTCGCTGCCGTACGCGATGCCGCCAACAGCATTGCTGACTTCAGCAAAATTGAGGGATAACATGAACCGTCATTGCGAGGAGCGTAGCGACGTGGCAATCCAGACAAAAGAAATTTCTGCGCCGAAGACTCGGCGCACTGGATCGCCGCGCTACGCTCGCGATGACGGATAAAGGGAGACTCGCATGAAAACATCTGCCGCATTAAAGACTGCCGCCCCTGAAAAACTTGTCTACAGCTTTGGCGACGGCAAGGCCGAAGGCTCCGCCGCGATGAAAAACCAACTCGGCGGCAAGGGCGCGAACCTCGCCGATATGTGCGCGCTCGGCCTGCCGGTGCCGCCGGGATTCACCATCCCGACCGATGTCTGCGTCGCCTATTACGCCGCGGGCAAACACTTCCCCGAGGCGCTGGCCGCGCAGGTCGAAGCCGGCGTGCAGGCTATCGAGAGAATCGTTGGCCGCCGCTTTGGCGATGCCCAAAACCCGCTGCTGGTGTCGGTGCGTTCGGGCGCGCGCGCCTCGATGCCGGGGATGATGGACACCATCCTCAATCTCGGCCTGAACGACGCGACTGTCGAAGGCCTTGCGGCAAAAACCGGCAATGCGCGTTTCGCCTACGACTCCTACCGCCGCTTCATCCAGATGTATTCCGACGTGGTGCTTAACGTCGATCACGACGTGTTCGAGGATTTGCTCGACCTGATGAAGAACGAACGCGATTTTTCGCAGGACACCGACCTTTCCGCCGACGACCTGAAAGAGCTGGTCGCGCAATACAAGGAAACCGTCAACAGGCATATCGGGCGCCCCTTCCCGCAGGATGTGAACGAGCAGCTCTGGGGCGCGGTGCGCGCCGTATTCGATAGCTGGATGAACCCGCGCGCCATTACCTACCGCAACCTGCACGACATCCCCGAAAGCTGGGGCACAGCGGTCAATATCCAATCCATGGTTTTTGGCAATATGGGCGATGATTGCGCCACCGGGGTTGCCTTCACCCGCAACCCGAGCACCGGCGAAAACATGTTCTATGGCGAGTTTCTCGTCAACGCGCAGGGCGAGGATGTGGTGGCGGGCATCCGCACGCCGCAGCCGCTCACCATCCACGGCAAAACCGATGGCGGCGACCTGCCGAGCATGGAAGAAGTCATGCCCGACGTCTTCGCCGACCTCGTGACCATTTACCGCAAGCTTGAGGCCCATTACCGCGACATGCAGGATATCGAGTTCACGGTCGAAAACCGCAAGCTCTGGATGCTGCAAACGCGCAACGGCAAACGCACTGCCAAGGCCGCCCTCAAAATCGCAGTCGATATGGTGGCGGAAAAACTCATCTCGCGCGAGGAAGCGCTGCTGCGCATCGACCCGCTTTCGCTCGACCAATTGCTGCACCCAACGCTCGACCCGAACGCCAAAAAACACGTCATCGCGCGCGGGCTTCCTGCCTCACCGGGCGCGGCTTCGGGCAAGGTGGTGTTCACTGCCGATGAGGCCGAACATGCCGCCAATCTCAAGGAAAAAGTCATCCTCGTGCGGATTGAAACATCGCCCGAAGACATCCACGGCATGCATGCGGCGCAAGGCATCCTCACCGCGCGCGGCGGTATGACCAGCCACGCCGCCGTCGTCGCCCGTGGCATGGGTAAATGCTGCGTTTCGGGCGCAGGGGAACTGCGCATCAATTACGCCCGCAAGGAATTTTCTGCCGGCACCCTCACCGTGCGTGAAGGCGAAATCATCACCCTGAACGGCTCGACAGGTGAAGTGATTCTGGGCGAGGTCGGCACCGTCGAACCCAACCTCTCGGGCGATTTTTCGACCGTCATGGCCTGGGCGGATGCGGTGCGCAGCCTCAAAGTGCGCGCCAACGCCGAAACCCCGCTCGATGCCCGCGCCGCGCGTAATTTCGGCGCCGAGGGCATCGGGCTGTGCCGCACCGAACACATGTTCTTCGATGCCGAGCGCATCGTCGCCATGCGCGAGATGATTGTCGCCGAAACCAAAAAAGCGCGGGAAGCGGCGCTGGCCAAATTGCTGCCGATGCAGCGCAACGATTTTGCCGAAATCTTCCGCATCATGGACGGGCTACCCGTCACCATCCGCCTGCTCGACCCGCCGCTGCACGAATTCCTGCCGCATAGCGATGCCGAAATGCAGGAAGTGGCCGATGCCTCGCACCTGACGCTCGAAGCGGTCAAATACCGCGCCAGCCAGCTGCACGAAGCCAACCCGATGCTCGGCCACCGTGGCTGCCGCCTTGGCATCACCTATCCGGAAATCTACGCCATGCAATCAAAGGCGCTGTTCGAGGCCGCCGCGCTGGTGCAGAAAGAGGGCAAGACGGTTCTGCCCGAGATTATGATTCCACTGGTGATGACAGCGAAGGAATTGCAACTGATGAAAGCGATTGTCGATACCGCCGCTGCTGAAGTAAAGGCTGCTACGGGCATCACAGTGGCCTATCAGGTCGGCACCATGATCGAGCTGCCGCGCGCCGCGCTACGTGCAGGTGATATTGCTGAACACGCGGAGTTCTTCAGCTTCGGCACCAACGACCTCACCCAGACGACGCTCGGCATCAGCCGCGACGATGCCGCGAACTTCATCGAACATTACAAAAAGCAAGGCGTGGTCGAGCAAGACCCCTTTGTCACCCTCGATCAGGACGGGGTCGGCGAGTTAATCCGCCTGGCTGCCGAGCGTGGCAAAGCCACTCGCGCCGGCATCAAGCTGGGTATCTGCGGTGAGCATGGCGGCGACCCGGCCTCCATTCTCTTCTGCCAGAAAACGGGCTTAAATTACGTCAGCTGTTCGCCCTACCGCGTGCCGATTGCACGCCTTGCGGCAGCACAGGCAGCGATTAAAACCGCCTGAACGCCATCTGCCGGAATTGTTATACCGCCCTCATGGCGCGGGTCCGTCTTACGGCAGACTCCGTAATCAATGCCGGGTGCCATGTGGGGTTGGGGTGACGGTTGCGGCTATGGCTGGCTTCCCCGGCCACTTCCCCATCTTTTGTCATGCCAGCTTTACGCTGGCATCCAGCCTCTTTGTGAAAATCTCGCGGCACAGACGCACCGTGATGGATGGCCAATCACGTTTGGCATGACAAATGGCAGGGTTGGGGTGACCGGCAACCTCTGCAGCCCCTCACCCCGGCCCCCTCCCGCGAGCGGGAAGGGTTAGGGGAGGGAAATGCAGAAAGAGAGAGTAGTCGCCGGTAGTCAGTAAGGAGAGCAACTCCCCTCGTCAGTGAAAGCATAGGCCCGCACCCGCGCTAGCATCATTGCGAGTGAGTGCGCGACACTCCACTGCCACCCAATGAAAAACAGAGGGTGGTAGCGCTGTCAGCTGTGACGCCCTCCCAGCTAGTGCCCTGCAGGTGCCGCCGGTGCGGGGATGATCGGTGCGCTTGCGGCAGGTGCTGCCGGAGCCACTGGCTCGGGGATAATGGCCGCCGGTGCAGCGGCTTCCGGCACCATCGGCGCAGCGACGGGAGCCACTGCAGCATCAGGCACCACCGGTGCCGGGGCCGGGGCAGCCACATCCTCCACCACCGGGGCGCTGGAGATGGCGGGTTCCTCGGCGACAGGTGCTGCAGCCTGTTCCGCTGCCGCTTTTTCGGCCGCGCGTTTGGCGGCGGCTTCCTCGCGTTTTTTGCGGGCGCGCTCGGCGGCGGCGGCGCGCTCTTTTTTGATTTTTGCCGCTTCCGCCTTGATGCCGGCGAGTTCTTCGGTTGTCAGCGGGGCGCTGGCCTCGCCGAAAGGTGCGGCGGCAGCGGGTTGCGCGGCGGCAACGGCGCCCGAAAGGAAGGTGGTGGCCAGCAAGCCCAGAACAAGTGCACGCATAAGAAATCTCCCAAAAAAAAGAAAAGTGATGCCACGACGGCGTATAAAATCCCGCCGACGCTAGTGCGATGTTGGCATCCTGCCAAGTGTAATTTTGCATGGGTCAGGCCGCCGGGGCATTATTTGCGCCGGACGGATAAAAAGACAGGCCCGCCGACGCGCGGTTTTCCGGGCGCTGCAAGCCAAGTTGTCATCAAACCTTCATACTGTTTTCAGGCGTTCTTGCTAGAATCAAGGATGAAGGAGTCCGACGTTTGAACGAAGCAGCATCGCCTGAAACCGTGGCTGAACCCGAGGTTGCCACCAAAAGAACCAAATCGAAAGGCGAGCGGCTTTTCGACTGGCTGGTTTATGGCGGCATTGCGGGCGTAGGCACCTTCATTGCCACCGTGCCGCTGACCTACCTGCTCAAACACACAGCCGCCGGCGGCGTCTGGTATCAGAAAGCTGTCAGCGGCGTGCGCGGGCTGCTGGAGCGCGGCCTTTCCAAGCCAACCAGCGCCGCCGCCGCCGAGGATGCGGTGATGACCACCGTGCTCATGATGGGCGGCAACGCGATGCTGCTGCCGGTCGGGCTGGCGGAAAAACATAAGGTCAGCACGGTCAACGGCCTGAACACCATCCTTGGCGATACGACCCCCACCAGAGAGATTGAGCAGAAGCCGAAGCAGACCTGGGGAAGCCTTATCAAAGCACGGATTATGGCATGGTTTTCCGTGTTTGCGACCTTCACCGGCGCCAGCTGGGCGTTTCCGCAGACATTTGCAACCTTCAAGCACGAATTTGCCGAGGGTATCTGTACGCTTTTTCGTAAACCGGTGCAGGTGGTAAAAGAGCATAAAATGGTGCCGAGCCGTACCTACCTGCTGGGCCAGATCGGCGCCCTCGACCTGTTCGCCACCGCCGCTGCGGCCAGCCTGCTCTATGTCGGCGGGCATTTCTTCGCACGTAAGCAGGAGGAGCGCAGACAGCACCGCGCGCAGGGCCACGGGGCGACGCTGGCAGACTGGCCCGATAGGGCGGCGGCGGAGGTATCGATAACGCCCGGCGCACCATCTGCAACGCTCGAAGGCACCCGCCGCTACGAGGGCCGCGCACAGGATCCGGCCATCGTCGCTCAGCTTTAGCGGCAGCAAGAGAAGAGTCGAGCGGTAAAGGGGCTGCCAGTAGTCAGTAGTCAGTAGCCAGTAGTCAGTAGCCAGTAGCCAGTAGTCAGTAGTCAGTAGCCAGTAGCCAGTAGCCAGTGAAGGAAGTGAAGAAAGAAAGAAAAAGAAAGTGAAGGAAGTGAAGAAAGAAAGAAAGAAAGTGAAGGAAGTGAATAGAGGACGGTGGCTGACGAGGGGAGTCGCTCCCTCTCCCGCCTGCGGGAGAGGGTTGGGGTGAGGGAAGCGGCAGCAAGAGTCGGGTGGCGAGAGTCGAGAGTCGCGTAGTAAAGGCGAGTGGCGACAACCACGAGTTACAGCCCACACTCAACTCACAGCCCACAGTTTACACACCCAACCTATAGCCTCCAGCGCCACGGGTTACACACCCAACTATAGCCCACAGCCTCCAGCGCCCGACCTCCCCATGTGTCATGCCAAACGTGATTTGGCATCTTAAAGATGGATGCCGTCATAAAGACGGCATGACAAGGGAGAGGGAAGTGGCCGGTGGCAGGCCAGCCACAGCCGACAACCGCCACGTGTCACCCACCCCCCAGAGCGCAGAGAGCAAGGGCGAAGGGGTCGCGCTGGGGACGCAATGATTTTACTGTGTCCCCAGTGTCACCCCCAACCCCCACCTGTCACCCCGTTGAATAACGGGGTCTATCTTCGCCGAGGCGATGGAGCGCACCAACCCCACGTGTCACCCCGGCTCGCCCCGACCACCCACCTGTCACCCCGTCATATGACGGGGTCTACCTTACTTCAAAAAAGATGGATGCCGTCATAAAGACGGCATGACAGAGGAGAGGGTGAGGGCGGCCCCGCGCCCGCCACGCGACTCGCGACTCTCACCGCGCGACTCTGCCTTGCCGCTTCCCTCCCCTAACCCCTCCCGCAGGCGGGAGGGGGATACTCCCCGGGTGGCGAAGGGGAGACTACCCTTGCTGGCTACCGTCCTCTATTCACTTCGCTTTCTTCGCTGGCTACCGGCTACTGGTGACTGGCGGCTAAGCGCCGCGTGCCATATCGGTGCCGGCGTTGGCTTCGCGAGCGGCGAGGATGGCCCCGGCGCGGTCTTTATCGCTTAAGGCGCCATTGGTAATAATCTGCTGGATGCGGCTCTGGGTGTCGCCATTCTGGCTGACGCTCGCCGCCCAGTTTTTGCCGGACTGCTCGGGTGCTTCGGCGATATCGGCGCTTATCGTCTGGCCTAATGCGGGTGTCGGTACTGCCGGCGCATTGATGCCCTGCACGGGGACGGGGATAGGAATAAAGCCCGGCCCGGTGGATGCGTGCGCAGGGCCGGACAAGGTATGTTTTACGGCCATGACACCGCCAAAAAGAGCAGCGGTTAGAATCACGAGAGGGGCAGCGCCAAAGGCTGAACTTAATGTCGCAATCCCGAGTAACACCGTGGCCACCGCCATAACGCCCGACATCAACACGCCATTAAAGCCGCTCGACAGCGCGCCGCGCATGAAGCTGGCGATCAGAGAGGGGCGTTGATAAGCAATGGTGCTAGATTCATCCATACGAGAAGTATAACACGGGCGCGCGGCGGCATATGTGACAGTTTTATGAAAAATGCAGGCGGTTTTGCTTGAAAAAGCGGTGGCGACCTGCTCGAACATGCCGTATGGCCAAAGCCTCATCTCCTGACCGTAGCAGCACACTCTCTGCCGCTGCCATCGAAGCGATTTTTAGCCATTTTTCGGCGGCAAACCCGCACCCGAAAACCGAGCTGCTGGCCCCCAACCCTTATTGCCTGTTGGTGGCGATCGTGCTCTCGGCGCAAGCGACGGATGTCGGGGTGAACAAGGCAACCCCCAGGCTTTTTGAACGCGCATCCAGCCCGAAAGCTATGTGCGCGCTGGGCGAGGATGGTCTTAAAAAATACATTAAGACCATTGGCTTGTTCAATACGAAGGCCAGAAATATCCTTGCCCTTAGCGTGCGGCTTATGGAAGCCTATGGCGGGGAGGTGCCCACCACCCGTGCGGCGCTGGAAACATTGCCCGGGGTGGGGCGCAAAACGGCGAATGTCTGGCTTAATTGCGTGCTGGGGTTGCCGACCATCGGGGTTGATACGCATGTGCTGCGCGTCGCCAACCGCCTCGGCCTATGCACGACGACTACCCCGCTTGCGACCGAGCTGGCGCTGGAGAAAACCATCCCCGACCGCTGGAAAAAACATGCGCATCACTGGCTGATCCTGCACGGGCGTTATGTCTGCAAGGCCCGCACGCCCGAATGCGCCCGCTGCGGCGTCGCGCGCTGGTGCGCCTACCCCGCGAAAACGGGGGCGCGGGAGTAGCGGCGCGGCAACCTTTATGTGGTGGGGCGGGTCGGGGCTGGGTAGCCAAGGAAGAGTCGAGCGGTAAAGGGGCTGCCAGTAGCCAGTAGCCAGTAGCCGGTAGGCAGTAGCCAGTGAAGGAAGGAAGTGAATAGAGGACGGTGGCTGACGAGGGGAGTCGCCCCCTCTCCCGCCTGCGGGAGAGGGCCGGGGTGAGGGCAGCGGGAAGGGAAGAGTCGAGAGTCGCGTAGTAAAAAAGTGAGTGGCGCCAACCACAGCTTACGCACCCAACCTACAGCCCACATCCTACAGCGCCCAACCCCACGTGTCATCCCGGCTCGCCCCGACCACCCACATGTCATCCCGTCGTATGACGGGGTCTACCTTCGCCGAGGCGATGGAGCGCACCAGCCCCACGTGTCACCCCGGCCTTGTGCCGGGGTCCACCTTAAAGATGGATGCCGTCATCGGGCGGCATGACACGGGAAAGAATGATGGCCACGCTGGATTGCCGCGCTTCGCTCGCAATGACGCGCGGGGCAGGGGTGGCGCCACTCGACTCTAACCACTCGACTCTTCCCTCCCTGCGTTTCCCTCC